>NZ_JCAFSQ010000009.1:0-202524 GCF_059369375.1 Stenotrophomonas sp. YJH_SMC_48-3
CGTATCGCTTGCTTTAAAACAATTAATAGTTGCTTGATCAAACGTCTGCAAGATGGACAATCATCCTTCCTGCAGGCGCCTTCACAAGATACCTGCGCATACTTTCAAAGATCCGGGGAAGTGGCCTCAGCGCCGTTCCCGTGTGCCGCGAAGTTTCCTTCGTAGCGAGCCGCCCATTATGCCAGACTTTTTCAGTCCGTCAACACCTTCGTTCGATCATCTCGTTCGGCGGTGGTGGGCGCCCTGGCGTCGCTGAAGCCCCTTGGTGGCGACCCCTGCGACGGTGGAGGAGAAGTATGTCCCCATTCCCATCATTTGTGAAGGGGGTGTGGCGATTTTTTTCACCGGATGTTGCATCTGTTCATGCGCCGCGCTGCGGTAGGACCCCGTGAAGAGCAGCCGAGCGTGGGCTTGGCTCTACAAGAGCATAAGGAAGGGCCGGCTGGCGCCGGCCCTTCCTTGATGTCAGGCAGCGATCAGGCGTACGCGGGCGAAGGTGCGCTTGCCTACCTGCAGCAGGCCTTCGAAGCCCGGCTGCAGCACCTGCTGGCCGTCTTCGACCACTTCGCCATCCACCTTCACCGCACGCTCCTTGAGCTTGCGGTTCGCTTCGGAGTTGCTCGGAGTCAGGCCGGCCGCGGTCAGCAACGCGGCGATGCGCAGGCCCTCGGCCGGAATCGCCACCTCCTGCAGCGGCAGCTGGGTGATGTCGCCCTGCCCGGTCACCGCCGCTTCCCAACCGGCGATCGCCTGTTCGGCCGCCGCGGCGTCATGGAAGCGGGTGGCCAGTTCACGCGCCAGGCGCAGCTTGACCACGCGCGGGTTCAGGCCGCCATTGGCCACCTGCTCGCGCAGCTGCACGGCCTCGGCCTGGCCGATGTCGAAGGACAGCAGCTCGATCCAGCGCCACATCAGGGTGTCGTCCACCTTCATTGTCTTGGTGACGATGTCGATGGCCGGCTCGCTGATGCCAATGTAGTTGCCCAGCGACTTGGACATCTTGTTGACGCCGTCCAGGCCTTCCAGCAGCGGCATGGTCAGCACCACCTGCGGCTTCTGGCCGTGGTGTTCCTGCAGGCCACGGCCCATCAGCAGGTTGAACTTCTGGTCGGTGCCGCCGAGTTCGACGTCGGCCTCCAGGGCCACCGAGTCGTAGCCCTGCACCAGCGGGTACAGGAACTCATGGATGGCGATGGACTGCTGGGCGGCATAGCGCTTGGCGAAATCGTCGCGCTCGAGCATGCGCGCCACGGTGTGCTGGCCGGCCAGACGGATCATGTCGGCCGCGCCCATCTTGCCGAACCACTCCGAGTTGAAGCGGACTTCGGTACGGCTGCGGTCCAGCACCTTGAAGACCTGCTCCTCGTAGGTGCGGGCGTTGGCCAGCACATCGTCGCGGCTGAGCGGCTTGCGGGTCAGGCTCTTGCCGGAAGGGTCGCCGATCATGCCGGTGAAGTCGCCGATCAGGAAAATGACCTGGTGGCCGAGGTCCTGGAACTGGCGCATCTTGTTCAGCAGCACCGTATGGCCCAGGTGCAGGTCGGGGGCGGTGGGGTCGAAGCCGGCCTTGATCCGTAGCGGGCGGCCTTCCTGCAGGCGCGCACGCAGATCCTCGAGCTTGAGGATCTCGTCGGCACCGCGGCCGATCAGGGCAAGGGCTTCTTCAATCGAGGACACGTGACTACTCCCGGCAACGCCGATTCTTCTGTGGGGTGTTAAAGCAAAGTTAACCCGATTGGCTTCACAAAAGCCAATGGGCACAAGGGTTTGACGCGCTTTTATCAGGTGTCTATGGTAACCGGCGATCAGGCCCGCGCTCCCGGGCTGCAAGGAAAGAACCGCCGATGCACAACTCCGAACAAGGGCGCGCACGCAAGCAGCGCTTCCAGGAACGCCTCCACGTCCTGCACGACAACGCCCTGCATCGGAAGCTCAGGCAACACCTTCCCGCGGCCTTCAATGAGCGCTGGACCCGCCGCCACTGGGTGCATGCCAGCCTGTTTGCCACCATCGGCGCCCTGGTGGCGACGATCGTGCCGGGCTTCTCGCACACCATCGACGCCCCCTTTGCCGACAGCCATACCAGCCTGGCACTGCCGTTGCCGCCGCTGACCATGGCCCGCCAGCAGCAGGTGCCGGGCGACAGCTGGCAGGTGCTGCGCGTGCAGCGTGGCCAGACCCTGAGCGACCTGTTCGACAAGGCCGGCATTCCGGCCACCACCCTGCACCGGGTACTGGACCACCCGGGGGCGCGCGAGGCGCTGACCAAGCTGCGCCCCGGTGCCGAGATAGCCTTCGACATGCCGCTGTCCGGCGACCTGCGCAGCATCCGTTTCGACCGCGATGCCGACAACCGGGTGGAACTGAGCCTGGTTGGCGATGACATCAAGGAGAAGGTGACCCGACGCGAGACCTCCACGCGCACCGTGGTCACCAGCGGCGAGATCACCAGTTCGCTGTATGCCGCGGCCCGGCGGGCCGGGCTGTCGCCCTCGGCGATCGCGACGATGACCGACGAGATCTTCAAGTACGACATCGACTTCTCCAAGGACCTGCAGCCGGGCGACCGCTTCAGCGTGGTGATGGATGAAACCTGGCGCGAAGGCGAGAAGGTGGACACCAGCAAGATCCTGGCGGCGACCTTCACCACCGGCGGCAAGACCTATTCCGGCTTCCGTTTCGACCGCAACGGCAAGGCCGAGTACTACGACATCAACGGCCGTTCGTTGAAGAAGAGCTTCATCCGCATGCCGATTCCGTTCGCGCGGCTGAGCTCGACCTTCGGCGCGCGCAAGCACCCGGTGCTGGGCAAGATGCGCATGCACAAGGGGGTGGACTACGCCGCGCGCACCGGCACCCCGATCATGGCCGCCGGCGACGCCCGCGTGCAGTTCGCCGGCGTGCAGCGCGGCTATGGCAACGTGGTGATCCTCGATCACGGCCGCGGCCATACCACCCTGTACGGGCACATGTCGCGCTTTGCGAACATCAAGACCGGCCAGCGCGTGGCCCAGGGCACGGTGATCGGCTACGTCGGCTCGACCGGCCTGGCCACCGGCCCGCACCTGCACTACGAATTCCGCGTCAACGGCGAGCACCGCAACCCGCTGACCGTGACCATGCCGCCGCCGGAGCCGCTGAAGGGCGCCGAGCTGGTCGCCTTCCGCGCGCAGACCGCGCCGGCGATGGCCCGCATCCAGGGCATGGAGAAGCTGATCTACGCCGATGCCAGCCCGGCACCGACCAGCCGCGACGAGGCCGCCACCGAGGTTGCCAGCGCCAAGGACAAGCAGGCAACCGGCCGCAAGCGCGGCTGAGCCCCTTCGTTGACGAAGAAGGACGCGGCAGCACAAGCTTGCCGCGTCCTTTTTTTATGCCTGCCATGAACACACCTGCCGACGCTGACGCTCCCCTGTACCTTGGCCTGATGTCGGGCACCAGCGCCGACGGCATCGATGCCGCGCTGGTGCAGTTTCCCGCCGACGGTGGCTGCCGCTTCGTGCACGGGTTGACCGCCCGCTGGGAGCCGGTGCTGCGTGCGCGGCTGGTGGCGCTGGGTGAAGGCGGCCCGCTGGACTCGCTGGAGGAGCTCGGCGAGCTGGATGCGCGCATCGCGATCAACTTCGCCGAGTCGGCCAACCAGCTGCTGGCCGAAGCCGGCGTGGACCGCAGCCAGGTGCGCGCGATCGGCTCGCACGGCCAGACCGTGCGCCACCGCCCGCTGGCCGATCCGGCGTTCACCGTGCAGCTGGGCGACGGCAACCGCATCGCCGAGCTGACCGGAATCACCACGGTGTCCGACTTCCGCCGCCGCGACCTGGCAGCCGGTGGCCATGGCGCACCGCTGATGCCGGCCTTTCACCTGGGCATGCTGGGCACCGCCGATGAGGACCGCGCGGTGCTCAACCTGGGCGGCATCGCCAACCTGACCCTGATCCCGCGCGAAGGTGCGGTGCGTGGCTTCGATACCGGCCCGGCCAACGCGTTGATGGATGCCTGGTGCCAGCGCCATACCGGCCGCACCTTTGATGCCGACGGCGCCTACGCCGCCAGCGGCGCGGTGGACGAGGGCCTGCTTGCCGGCTGGCGTTCGGACCCGTGGTTCGCGCTGCCGCCGCCGAAGAGCACCGGGCGCGAGCAGTTCCACCTGGCCTGGGCCGAGGCGCACATGGGGGAAGGCCAGTACGCCGCCGCCGATGTGCAGGCCACCCTGCTGGAGCTGACCGTGGCAACCGTGGCCGATGCGCTGCTGACGCAGCAGCCGCAGACCCGGCGCCTGCTGGTCTGTGGCGGCGGGGTACGCAACCGGCAGCTGATGACGCGCCTGGCGGCGCGGCTGCCGGGAGTGCAGGTGGAGTCCAGCGCGGTACACGGGCTGGACCCGGAATACGTGGAGGCGATGGGTTTTGCGTGGCTGGCGCAGCGGACCATGGAGGGACTGGCCGGCAACCTGCCGAGCGTGACCGGGGCCAAGGGGCCGCGGATCCTGGGGGCGATCCACCTGGCGTGAGCTGGCGCCATCCACGCATGGCGTGGATCTACCGGGCAGCCGCGCGTGGGCTCGGCTCTACAGCATTGCGGCGCGGCCGCTAATCGAAGCCCTGCCCTGCCGGCAGGGCCTGCAGGGCGGCGATGGCGTCGGAGAGTGCGTCCACTTCGGGATCGCCGAAGCCGGAGCGGACCTCCAGTTCACTGCTGAACAGGCCCTGCTCCAGCAAGGCGGCGCAGGTCTGTTCGTGAGTCCAGCCGCGGGCGACCGCGACGCGTTTGATGCGTTCCAGCAGCAGCGGGTCCAGGTCCCGCAGCACAACGTCGGCCATGCTCGCTTCCCCGTTCGCAAGGCACCGCCCCCTCGGCGCGTCGGGGCGATGATCCCGCAGACCGGACGGGCAGGCAATCAGGTCGAGCTGGCGGCCTGGCGACGACGCTGCTGCAGGATCAGCAGGGCGCACAGGATCACCACCGGGATCGCCACCAGCGCGGTACCGACGAAGAACAGCGCGTAGCCTTCCAGCAGCGTCCGGCCTTGTGCGAGCGCCTGTACCGACCACCCCGAGAGCCCCTTGAGCGCCTTGCCGGGCATCGCGTAGAACGAGCTCAGCAGCGCGTACTGGGTTGCCGTGTATCCGATGCTGGTCAGGCTGGACATATAGGCGATCAGCGCCGTACCGGCGAAACCGCTGGCGAAGTTGTCGATGGCCATGGCCACGGCGAAATGGGTTGTGTCCGGGCCGGAATAGGCCAGCCAGGCAAACGCCAGGTTGGAGGCCGGCCCCAGCACGGCGCCCACCATCAGCGCCGCCAGCACGCCCCAGCGCACCGAAACCAGGCCCGCCGCAGCAATGCCGACGAAGGTCGCGACCAGGCCCACCGAGCCACGCACGGCGCCCACGGTGTCCTCGTCCAGGCCGAGATCGACATAGAAGGGGTTGGCCATCGGCCCCATGACGAAGTCGGCCATGCGATAGATGCTGATGGCCACCAGGATCAGGATCGCGCCGCTGCGGTGTTCGCGGACGAAGGCGATGAACGGCCCGGCCACGGCGTCGAACAGACCGCGTGGCGTCCACAGCGAGGTCGCCTGTGCCTGCACGGCAGCCACTTCCCGCGCGGGCTCGCGGGCCATGAGCACGGCCACCACGCCAAGCGCCATCAGCACGGCCATGATCTCGTAGGAGACCTGCCAGCCGACACGGGCCGCGATGATCAGGATCAGCGCATCGGTGACCAGCAAGGCAGTGCGGTAGCCCAGCGCCGAGGATGAGGTCAGCAGGCCGAGCTGCTCGCTGTTGTCAGCGCTTTCGATGCGCCAGGCATCGATGACGATGTCCTGGGTGGCCGAAGCAAACGCCACGATCACGGCCATCACGCCGAATACGACGATGTGCTGCCAGTCGACACCCAGGAACTGGATCTGGCCGCCCTTGGGCTGGACCAGTGCCATGCCGACCAGCCCCACCACCACGACCAGCTGCGACAGCAGCATCCAGCCGCGGCGGCGGCCGAAACGACCGAACAGAGGCACGTCGGTCTTGTCGACGATCGGCGCCCACAGGAACTTCATGGTGTAGGCCAACCCGACCCATGACAGGAAACCGATCGTGCTCAGCTCGATGCCTTCCTTGCGCATCCAGAAGCCGAGCGTGTTGCCCACCAGATAGATGGGCAGGCCCGAACTGAAACCGAGCAGCAGCATCGCCAGCACCTTGCGCTGGCTCAGGTTGGACAACACCTGCTGCCACGGTCGGCGCGGCTTGGCGGCCTCGGTCACAGGTCGTAGTCCACGGTGAACGGGGCGTGGTCGGAGAAGCGCTCGTCGCGGTAGATCGAACAGCTACGCAGTTTGTCGCGCAGGCCCGGGGTGATGAACTGGTAGTCGATACGCCAACCGACGTTGTTGGCACGGGCGGCGCCGCGGTTGCTCCACCAGGTGTAATCCTCGCCGGTGGGGTTGAGCAGGCGGTAGGCATCGGCCCAGCCACGGCCGGCGGCGACATCGGTGGCCTGGCCATGGTCGGCGCACAGGGCGTTGAGCCAGTCGCGCTCCTCCGGCAGGCAGCCGGAATTCTTCTGGTTGGACTTCCAGTTCTTGATGTCCAGCGCCGAACGCACGATGTTCCAGTCGCCGCACAGCACGTAGTCGCGGCCGCTGCGCGCCCACTCCTCCAGGATCGGCCGCAGCCATTCCATCACTTCGAACTTGAAGCCCTGGCGCAGGTCGCCCGAGCTGCCGGACGGGATGTAGAAGGAGACCACGCTGAGGTTGCCGTAGCGTGCCTCGATATAGCGGCCTTCGTCGTCGAACGGGGCCCAGCCCAGCGAGGTGATGACCTGGTCCGGTTCGCGCTTGCTGTAGATCGCCACGCCGCTGTAGCCCTTCTTGGTGATGGCATCGCGATAGAAGCAGTGGTGCCCGTCCGGACGGAACATCGGGTCGGTCAGCTGGTCTTCCTGGGCCTTGGTCTCCTGGATGCACAGGACGTCGGCGTCCTGGGCACGGAACCAGTCGAGGAAGCCCTTGGTCGCGGCGGAACGGATGCCATTGGCGTTGAAACTGATGATGCGCATGCAAGGGACCTACGACAGGAAACCGGGCAAGCATACCGGTTGCCCACGGGGCTGCGCAGTCTGCCCGGCCGGGCCGCGACGCCCTTCACACGGGTCCGGACGAGCGCGAAACGCCCAGCTGGATTAGGATTTGTGCTCCAAATGAAGATGAATCGAGTTTTGATGAGCGACCACCGCCACCGTTTCCTGCAGCTGGCCCTGACCGCCGATGCCCTGCGCTTCGGCCAGTTCACCCTCAAGTCCGGCCGGCTGAGCCCCTATTTCTTCAATGCCGGTCGTTTCGACTCCGGCTCGCTGCTGTCGCAGCTCGGCGCCTGCTACGCCGATGCCATCGATGCCAGCGGGATCAAGTACGACGTGGTGTTCGGCCCGGCCTACAAGGGCATTCCGCTGGCCACCGCGATGGCCTGCGAGCTGGCCCAGCGTGGCCGTGACCTGCCGCTGTCGTTCAACCGCAAGGAAGCCAAGGACCATGGCGAAGGCGGCCAGCTGATCGGCGCGGACATGAATGGCAAGCGCGTGCTGATCGTCGATGACGTGATCACCGCCGGTACCGCGATCCGCGAAGCGCTGGGCATCATCCGCGCCGCCGGTGGCACCCCGGCCGGCATCGTGGTGGCGCTTGACCGCCAGGAGATCGCTTCGGAAACCGATCGCCGTTCGGCGGCGCAGTCGGTGGCCGAAGAGGCCGGCATTCCGGTGATTGCCGTGGCATCGCTGGCCGATCTGCTTGATTTCGCCTCCGGCAACCCGGAACTTGTGGGTTACCGTCAGCCGCTGGAAGCCTACCGGGCCCAGTACGGCGTTCGTTCGATCCGCTGACCGACCAGGGGAAAGGTCATGTCCCGAGTTCCTGCTGTTCTCCTTGCCGGCCTGCTGCTGGCCATGCCGTTCACGCTGCCGGCGCAGTCGCGGGGTGGCGACAAGGTGGAGAAGAAGCTGTACTGCTGGAACGAGGGCAAGGAGCGGATCTGCAGTGATTCGCTGCCGGCCGATGCGGTCAATCACGCCCGCGAAGAGTTCAACGCGAAGAGCGGCCTGCGCAATGCGCAGGTCCAGCGCGCGTTGACCGACGAAGAGCGTGCCGCCGCCAGCACGGTGGCCGCGCAGCAGCAGCTGGACCTGATGGCTGCGCAGACCCGCCAGCGCACCGAGCAGGCGATGCTGACCACCTATGGCAGCGAGGACGACCTGCGCCGGGTGTTCGCCGAACGCCAGGAAGTGCTGGACAACAACCTGAAGACAGCCGAGTACAACGTCACCAGCCTGCGCGAATCGCTGGTGGCGCTGCTGTCGGCCGCCGGTGACCGCGAACTGGCCGGTGGCAAGGTGGCCGACAAGCAGGCCGAGGCGATCCGCCAGCGGCATGTGCAGCTGCAGGCGCAGCAACGCCTGCAGGCCGGGTTCCTGCAGCAGCAGCAGGCGTTGAAGGCCGAAATTGAAAGCACCCTGCAGCGCTATCGCGAGCTGAAGGGCGTGGCGCCGGCGAGCCAGGCCCCGTGATTCGCTTGTAGAGCCGAGCCCATGCTCGGCTCCGCGTGACCTTGGGAAAGAGCAGCCGAGCATGGGCTCGGCTCTACAGTAGTCGGCGCCTGGTTACGGCCTGGCCCACGAAATTTATGCACTCTTTACGCGTCGGCCCGGTCCGGCGCGTAGTGCGTTTATGGGCGGCAGGACGACGATGGCGGCCTGAGGTGGAGGGGTTCCACCAGGACGCTACTGCAATGTCCCCCTGGCTGTCGTTGTTGTGTGGCGTGCTGGTGCTGGTCGCCGCCGCCTATCTTCTTTATGTCGTGCTGCGGCCCGAGTCGTTCTGAGCGGAGCCGGCCATGACTGAGATGCTTGTGATTATTGCCGCCAGCCTGCTGCTGGCGTGGCCGCTGGGCCTGTACCTGGCCCGCGTGATGCGTGGCACGCCGATGAAGGTGGACGTGCTGTTCCACTGGATCGAGAAGCCGCTGTACAGGGTGTTCGGCGTCGATCCATCGCGCTCGATGTCCTGGCGCGGCTACGTGCTGGCCTTCGTGCTGAGCAACGTGGTGGTCGCGGTACTGACCCAGGCGGTGTTCATGACCCAGGCCTGGCTGCCGCTGAATCCGGACCAGATCCCGAACATGCGCTGGGACACCGCGCTGCACACGATGATCTCGTTCCTCACCAACACCAACCAGCAGCACTATTCGGGCCAGGCGCAGCTGTCCTACCTCTCGCAGATGACCGGCATCACCGGCCTGCAGGTGGTGACGCCGATGATGGGCCTGGCGCTGGCGGTAGCGACACTGCGCGCGCTGTTCTCGCGTGCGCCGCAGGCTGCGGCCGCCACCGGTAGCGGCGATGACCGCCAGGTGGCGGTGGGCAACTACTACGTGGACGTGGTGCGCCTGTGCGTGCGCTTCCTGTTGCCGCTGTGCCTGGTGTGGACCCTGCTGCTGACCAGCCAGGGCGTGCCATCGACGATGGCCGGTGGCCCGCAGGCCACGCCGATCGATGCCAGCGCCGGCATGGCCCAGCAGAAACTGCCGCTGGGCCCGGTGGCAGCGATGGTCGCGGCAAAGCAGCTTGGCGCCAACGGTGGCGGCTGGTACGGCCCGAACAGCAGCTTCCCGCTGGAGAACCCCACCCCGCTGTCGAACGCGCTGGAGATCGTCGGCATCCTGCTGGTGCCGATGGCGGTGATCTTCATGATCGGTGCGTTCACTGGCCGGCGCCGGTTCGGCGCCCTGGTGTTCAGCTGCATGCTGGGCATGTCGCTGCTGTCCACCGGCGCGATGATGTGGAGTGAAGGGCACAGTGCCAGCGCCGCCACGCCGCTGCTGATGGAAGGCAAAGAGGTGCGCTTCGGCGCCGACGGCACGGCGCTGTGGGCCGCGGTGACCACCCAGGTTTCCAACGGCTCGGTCAACGGCATGCATGACTCGCTGGCGCCGCTGAGTGGCGGCATCGCGATGGTCAACATGCTGGTCAGCGCGATCTGGGGTGGCATCGGCTGTGGCCTGCAGCAGTTCATCGTGTACCTGCTGCTGGGCGTGTTCCTGGCCGGGTTGATGACCGGGCGTACGCCGGAACTGTTCGGCCGCAAGCTGGAAACGCCACAGGTACGCCTGCTGGCCCTGCTGGTGTTGCTGCAGCCGATCACCCTGCTGGTGTTCACCGCGATCACCCTGGCCGTGCCCGGGCTGGCCGGTACCTCCAACCCTGGCTTCCATGGCATCAGCCAGGTGTTCTACGAGTACGTCTCGGCCTACGCCAACAACGGCTCGGGCTTCGAGGGGCTGGGCGACGCCACGCTGTGGTGGAACCTGAGCTGCTCGCTGGTGCTGCTGCTGGGCCGCTTCCCGCTGCTGATCATCCCGCTGGTGGTGGCCGCACAGCTGGCCGCCAAGCGCCAGGCGCCGGAGTCTGCCGGCAGCCTGCAGATCGAAACCCCGACCTTCGCCCTGACCCTGGTCTCGGTGATCGTCATCCTGACCGTGCTGCAGTTCATGCCGGCGCTGGTACTCGGCCCGATCGCCGACCACCTCAGCCTGGGACTGCACTGAGGACACCCCGATGAGTACCCACGCAAGTTCCACCCGTAGTTCCCTTGCCCCGCGCCCTGCGCTGCTTGATGGCGCCGGCCTGCGCCGTGCGTTGATCGAGGCGGTGCGCAAGCTGTCGCCGATGCACCTGGTGCGCAGCCCGGTAATGGCGGTGGTGATGGCCGGTACGATCGTTGCCGCGATCGTCACCCTGACCGGCAATGCGCCGCTGGGCTTTGGCCTGGCAGTGACCGCGATCCTGCTGGTGACCGTGCTGTTCGGCAACTTCGCCGAAGCGGTGGCCGAAGCACGTGGCCGTGGCCAGGCCGCATCGCTGCGCCGCGCGCGCCAGGACCTGGTGGCGCGCCGCCTGGCCGCACCGCAGCCGGGGGCTGCGGAAACCCAGGTACCTGCCGCCGAGCTGCGCCCGGGCGACCATGTGATCGTCAGTGCCGGTGAGCTGGTGCCGGCCGATGGCGAGATCGTGCAGGGCCTGGCCACCATCAACGAGGCGGCGGTGACCGGCGAGTCCGCGCCGGTGCTGCGCGAGGCCGGTACCGACCGTTCCGGCGTGATCGGCGGCACCAAGGTGCTGTCCGACCAGATCATCGTGCGGGTGACCGCCGAGCCGGGCCACAGCTTCCTGGACCGGATGATTGCCCTGGTGGAGGGTGCCAACCGGCAGAAGACGCCGAACGAGATCGCGCTGACCCTGCTGCTGGCGGCGATGACGCTGACCTTCCTGGTGGTGGTGGCCACGTTGCCGGCCATTGGTGCAGCCGTCGGCGTCAAGGTCGATCCGCTGCTGCTGATCGCGCTGCTGGTGTGCCTGATCCCGACCACCATTGGCGGCCTGCTGCCGGCCATCGGCATCGCCGGCATGAACCGTGCGCTGGCCGCGAACGTACTGGCCAAGTCGGGCAAGGCGGTGGAAGTGGCCGGCGACGTCGACGTGCTGCTGCTGGACAAGACCGGCACCATCACCTACGGCGACCGCCAGGCCAGCCACTTCCATCCGCTGGCCGGCATCGATGCCAGCCAGCTGCGCGAGGCGGCACTGCTGTCCTCGCTGGCCGACCCGACCCCGGAAGGCAAGTCGATCGTGCGCCTGGCGCGCGAACAGGGCTGCGCCACCGCCGAGCCGGACCATGCCGACTACCTGGCCTTCAGTGCCCAGACCCGCATGTCCGGCGTGGATCTGGAACATGGGCGGCAGATCCGCAAGGGCGCCGCCGATGCGATCCGTGCCCACGTGCAGGCGCTGGGCGGCAACGTGCCGGCTGAACTGGCCGGGCGCGTCGAGCAGGTCGCGCGCAATGGCGCCACCCCGCTGGTGGTGGCCGAGGGTCGCCACGTGCTGGGCGTGATCGAGCTGTCGGACGTGGTCAAGCACGGCATGCGCGAGAAGTTCGCGCAGCTGCGAGCGATGGGCATCCGCACGGTGATGATCACCGGCGACAACCCGATGACCGCCGCCGCGATCGCTGCCGAGGCCGGCGTCGACGACTACATCGCCGAGGCCCGTCCGGAAGACAAGCTGGCACGCATCCGCCAGGAACAGGCCGGTGGCCGCCTGGTGGCGATGGTGGGCGATGGCACCAACGATGCTCCCGCGCTGGCCCAGGCCGACATCGGCCTGGCGATGAACTCCGGCACGCAGGCGGCGAAGGAGGCCGGCAACATGGTCGACCTCGATTCAGACCCGGCCAAGCTGCTGGCGGTCGTGGAAGTGGGCAAGCAGCAGCTGATCACCCGCGGCGCGCTGACCACCTTCTCGCTGGCCAACGACGTGTCCAAGTACTTCGCGATCCTGCCGGCGCTGTTCGCCGCGGCCGTTCCGACCATGGCCGCACTGAACGTGATGCAGCTGTCGAGCCCGCGCAACGCGGTGCTGGCGGCGCTGATCTTCAACGCCCTGGTGATTCCCGCGCTGATCCCGCTCGCCCTGCGTGGCGTGCGCTTCCGCCCGGCCACCGCAACGGCGCTGCTGCGCCGGAACATGCTGGTGTACGGCCTCGGCGGCGTGCTGCTGCCGTTCGCCGCAATCAAGCTGATCGACCTCCTTCTTGTCCTGGTATTCGGCGCATGAACCGTTCTGTTTCCACCTCCACCTCCCTGCCCCGCGAAGCGAAAGCCGAGGCCCGCGTGGCCAGCCTGCAGGATGGCGCCTGCTGGCGCCCGGCGATCGGCCTGGGTCTGGCCACCCTGCTGCTGGCCGGCGCGGTCTACGCCGGCATCGCCACCGGCTTTGCCGGGCTGGCCTACCCGACCCAGGCCGAAGGCAGCCTGCTGCGCGATGGCAGCGGCCAGGTGCGCGGCTCGGCATGGCTGTCGCAGCCGTTCACCGGTGACGGCTACTTCCAGGCGCGTCCGTCAGCGGCCAACTACGATCCGATGGCCGCGGCCGGTTCCAACCTGGCGCGCAGCAACCCGGCGTTGGCCGAACGTGTTGCCGCCAGCACGGCTGCGGTTGCCGCGCGCGAAGGTGTCGCCCCGGCGCAGGTGCCAGCGGACCTGGTCACCCAGTCCGCCGGCGGACTGGATCCGCAGCTGTCGCCGGCCGCCGCGCAGCTGCAGGTGGCGCGCGTGGCGCGTGCCCGTGGCCTGCCGGTGGAGCGCGTGCAGGCACTGGTGCAGGCGCATACCGAAGGGCGCCAGTGGGGCCTGTTCGGGCAGCCACGGGTGAACGTGGTGACGTTGAACTTCGCGCTGGACCATGCGGCCAAGGCACCGTGATGCCGGCCTGCACCGGCTGCGCGCACAATGGCACCCATGACTGATGCGCGTACCCGCCAGGCCGATGCCCTGGTCGAAGGCCTGCAACGCGAAGCCGGCGGCAAGCTGACCGTGTTCCTCGGCGCGGCGCCGGGCGTGGGCAAGACCTACGCCATGCTGACCCGCGCGCAGGAACAGCTGCGCCGCGGCGTGGACCTGGTGGTGGGGCTGGTGGAAACCCATGGCCGCGCCGACACCCAGGCCCTGCTGGAGGGCCTGCCGCAGCTGCCGCTGAAGGAAGTGGCCTACCACGGCCACACCCTGCAGGAGATGGACCTGGATGCCGTGCTGGCACGGCATCCGGCGCTGGTGCTGGTGGATGAACTGGCCCACCGCAATGCACCGGGCAGCCGCCATGAGCGCCGCTGGCAGGATGTGATGGAGCTGCTGGACGCCGGCATCGACGTCTGGACCACGGTCAACATCCAGCATCTGGAAAGTCTCAACGACGTGGTGATGCGGATCACCGGCGTGCGCGTCAGCGAGACCGTGCCGGATGGCGTGCTCGATCGGCTGCACGACATCGTGCTGGTCGATCTGCCGCCGCGCGAACTGATCGCGCGCCTGCAGCAGGGCAAGGTCTATGTGCCCGAACAGGCCGCGCAGGCACTGCAGGCATTCTTCTCGCCGGCCAACCTGACCGCGCTGCGCGAACTGGCCATGCAGGAAGCTGCCGACCGCGTCGACAGCAGCCTGCGCGAAGCACGCGCCGCACGCGGCGAGAGCAACCTGCCGCTGCGTCGCGGCGTGCTGGTGGCCATTGATGGCGGCGGCCAGAGTGAATACCTGGTGCGCGTGGCGAGGCGCATCGCCGAGCGGCGCGACGCACCGTGGACGGTGGTGACCGTGCAAGGGCGACGCCAGGACGAGGCGACCCGGCGCGAGATCGATGCGGCCTTCGCGCTGGCACGGCGCCTGGGCGGCGACGCCGAACTGCTGCACGGATCGAGCATCGCCGATGCCCTGCTCGACCATGCCGCGCACAATGGCGTATCGACCCTGGTGCTGGGCCGGACCCGCGAACGGCCGCTGGCGCGGATGTTCAACCGCACCCTGACCCAGCAGCTGATCCAGCGCGGCGCGCACTACGAGATCACCATCATCAGCACGCCGCAGGCACGCGCACGCTCGCGCCGCGAGAGCCTGCTGCCGCCGATGCGCGGCATCAGCTACGAGCCTGCACAAGCCCTGATCGCGACCGCATTGGCCTGTGCGGTGGCGTGGCTGGCCGAACACTGGGTGGGCATGGCCGACCTGTCGATGGTGTTCATCGTGGCGGTGGTGCTGGTGGCCGCACGCACGCGCGCCAGCGTGGCGGTGATGGCGGCGATCCTGTGCTTCCTCGCCTACAACTTCCTGTTCATCGCGCCCCGCTTCACCTTCGCCATCGGTGCACGCCAGGGTGTGATCACCGTGTTCCTGTTCCTGGCCGCGGCACTGGTGGCCGGGCGCCTGGCCTCGCGCCTGCGCATGCAGGTCATCGCGCTGCGTGCGGCCAACCGGCATGCGCGTGCGCGCCAGCAGCTGGGGCGGCAGCTGGCCAGTGCGGCCGGCAATGGCGAGGTGGCACAGGCGGGTCGGCACGCACTGGAACAGGCCATGGACGTACCTGCGTGGCTGCGGATCGGCGCCGATACCGCAACCGGTGGCCGTTCGCAGCCGGGCGATACCGATCTGGCCGCCGCCGACTGGGCCCTGCGCCACGGCCAGCCCAGCGGCCGCTTCACCGACACCCTGGCCGGTGCGCAGTGGTGGTTCCTGCCGCTGCTGGATGGCGAAGACCGCGCCATCGGCGTGGCTGGCCTGTACCTGCCCGGCGCGCAGGCGCGCCTGCTGCCCGAACAACGGCAGCTGGCCGAGGCGATGGTGGATGACATCGCGCAGGCCGCATTGCGCACGCGGCTGGTGGCCGAACTGGAGCAGGCGCATGTCAGCAACGAAACCGAGCGGCTGCGCTCGGCCCTGCTCTCTTCGGTGTCGCACGACCTGCGCTCGCCGCTGGCGGCGATGATCGGTTCGGCCGACAGCCTGGCCAGCTATGGCGCGGCGATGGATACGGCCGATCGCCGTGCTCTGCTGGACACCATACTGATAGAAGGCGAACGGCTGGATCGCTACATCCAGAACCTGCTGGACATGACCCGCCTCGGCCACGAAGGGCTGAAAATCAACCGCGACTGGATCGGCGTGGACGAACTGATCGGCTCGGCGGCGCGGCGCCTGCAGCGCTACCAGCCGAAGGTGCGGCTGGAACTGGACATCCCGGCCACGCTGGCGCCGATCTGGGTGCACCCGGCGCTGGTCGAGCAGGCGGTGTTCAACGTGATGGAGAACGCGGCCAAGTTCTCGCCGCCCGATGCCGCCGTGCAGGTGCAGGCGCGCGAACTGGACGGCCAGCTGCGCATCGACGTGATCGATGCCGGCCCCGGCATTCCCGACGACGAACGCGCGCGCATCTTCGACATGTTCTACAGCGTCGAGCGCGGCGACCGCGGCCGCCACGGCACCGGCCTGGGCCTGACCATCTGCCAGGGCATGATCGGTGCGCATGGCGGCAGCGTGCAGGCGCTGCCCGGACGCGACGGTCGCGGTACCCTGATCCGCATCACCCTGCCCCTGCTCAAGCCAGCCTCCCACGATGAGCCCGACCCCGATTGAAGCCAGCGCGCCGGCCGCGCGCGTGCTGGTGATCGATGATGAAACCCAGATCCGCCGGTTCCTGGATATCAGCCTGCGCGCGCAGGGCTACCAGGTACGGCAGGCCGCGACCGGCCAGGAAGGCCTGGAGATGGCCGCCAGCGAAGACATGGACCTGGTGATCCTGGACATCGGCCTGCCGGACATGGAAGGCCACGAGGTGCTGGAGCAGCTGCGGCAATGGAGCCAGGTGCCGGTGATCATGCTGACCGTTCGCGCCGGCGAAACCGAGAAGGTGCGGGCGCTGGACAACGGCGCCAACGACTACGTGACCAAACCCTTCGGTACCCAAGAGCTGATGGCGCGGGTACGGGCGCTGCTGCGCACGCGCAGCGTGCCCAGCGACGGCACCCCGCCGGTGTTCGACGACGGCCATCTGCATGTGGACCTGGTGCGCCGTGAAGTGGCACTCGATGGTGAACCGGTGGCGCTGACCCGCAAGGAATACGCGCTGCTGTCGCTGCTGCTGCGCAATGCCGGGCGCGTGGTGACCCAGCCGCAGATCCTGCAGGAGATCTGGGGGCCGACCCACCAGCACGACACCCATTACCTGCGCATCCTGGTCGGCAAATTGCGGCACAAGCTGGGTGATTCAGCGCTGGATTCGCGCTACCTGTTCACCGAGCCGGGCGTGGGATTGCGGTTCAAGGGGTGAGGGTGTGCCGACCAACGGTCGGCACCTACCAAAGCAAATGCGGAAGAGCATCCACGCATGGCGTGGATCTCTGCTGTGTCGACCAAGGTCGACACCTACCAAGAGCAGTTCATGCGGTTCGGACAGATCGCGGGAATCTGTCGAAGGCGGGGTGGGTCCGGTTGCGGGGGCGTGAGCCGCATGGATGCGGCGACCGAGCTTACATGGACGTACTTGCAGAGTCCCCCGTAACCGGACCCACCCCGCATCCTACGGATAGCCGGCCTTTGACGTTGACGTTGATTCGGCGGGTGCCGGGCGCCGCCCGGCCCCACCTCAGAACCCCAGCGGGGTGTCGCCCAGCACCGGCTGCAGCTGGCTGCGGAACAGCGCCTGGATGCGTTCCAGTGCGGCCTCGTCGTTGCCCTCGAAGCGCAGCACCAGCACCGGCGTGGTGTTGGAGGCCCGCACCAGGCCCCAGCCATCGGGGAAGTCCACGCGCAGGCCGTCGATGGTCGACAGTCGGCCGCCGACATACGGGTTGTCCGGCGACTGCGCCGCCGCCACCAGCATTGCCACCAGCGCATGCGGCGTGCCGTCGGCCACCGGCACCTTCAGCTCCGGCGTGGCCACCATCTCCGGCAGCTCGCCCAGTACCTCGTCCGGGGTCTCCTCGCGCTGGGCCAGGATCTCCAGCAGGCGCGCCGCCGCATACAGGCCATCGTCGAAACCGAACCAGCGCTCCTTGAAGAAGAAGTGGCCGCTCATCTCGCCAGCCAGTTCGGCATCGGTCTCGCGCATCTTCGCCTTCATCAGCGAATGCCCGGTCTTCCACATCAGCGGGCTGCCACCATTGCGCAGCACGTGGTCGGACAGCTTGCCGGTGCACTTCACGTCGTAGATCACCATCGCGCCGGGGTTGCGCATCAGCACGTCGGCGGCGAACAGCATCAGCAGGCGGTCGGCATAGATGATTTTGCCGTCAGCACTGACCACGCCCAACCGGTCGCCATCGCCATCGAAGGCGACGCCGAGGTCGGCCCCGAAGCGCTTGACCGTCTGCACCAGGTCTTCCAGGTTGGCCGGTTCGCTCGGGTCGGGATGATGGTTGGGGAAGGTACCGTCGACATCGCAGTACAGCGGAATGACTTCAGCACCGATGGCTTCCAGCAGTTGCGGTGCCAGTGCGCCGGCCACGCCGTTGCCGGCATCGACCACGACCTTCAGCGGACGGTCCAGCTGCACGTCGTCGGCGATGCGCTGGATGTAGTCGGCACTGACATCGCGCTGCTGGTAATCGCCCGGCTCCGCAGCCTGTACCAGGCGGCCCTCGACGATGCGCGCGTAGAGATCGGTGATGGCATCGCCGGACAGCGTCTCGCCGCCGATGACCACCTTGAAACCGTTGTACTCGGGCGGGTTATGACTGCCGGTCACCGCCACGCAGGTGCCGGTACGCAGGTGGAAGGCGGCGTAGTACACCACCGGAGTCGGCGCCAGGCCGATGTCGATCACCGCACAACCGGCGCGGCGCAGGCCCTCGGCCAATCCTGCGGCCAGTTCCGGGCCGGACAGGCGGCCATCGCGACCGATCACCACCTCGCGCAGGCCCTGCTCCAGTGCCACGGTACCGATGGCCTGGCCGATCAGCGCGGCGGTCTTCGGCGTCAGTTGGCTGCCCACCACGCCGCGGATGTCGTAGGCGCGGAAGATACCGGCCGCCAGTTCCTCGGCCGGAACCGGCGGCGGGGGCGGCGGTGCACTTTCAGTGGTGCTGGCCCCGGCCACCGGCGGCGGCGCCATCTGCAGGCTCTCGCTCAGGGTCGGGCCATGATCCGCTTCCGCCACGGCCGCACGCCGCGGCAGCGGCAGCGTCTTCGGCAGGCGGCCGCGACCCACCACCAGCAGTACGGCGATGAACGCCAGCAGCAGCGCAACGATGGCGCTGACCAGCGAACCCAGGCCCAGCGGACCGGGTTCGATATTGGGTACCGCGGCCACCAGCCGCAACGGGGTACCCGGGATCGGCCGCGCCAGGACTTCGGCACTTTCGGCCAGGCTGGCATCGCCCAGGGCGACGAGGTCATGCGCGCCCTGGCGCAGGCCAAGGAAACCGGCCGATGGCGCACTCACCTGGTCCAGCGGCGAGGTCAGGCGCAGCAATGGCTGGCGCACGTAGAGCACTGCCGGGCCCAGGCTGCCCAGCGGCACCGGTGCCGCCAGGCCAAGACGATTGCCACCCCCATCGCGGACCACGCGCAGGCTGGGGCCGGCCTCGGCAAGCGCTCCTTCCAGCAACGCCAGGCGGGCATAGCCGAACGTGGCCGGGTCGGCGTAGGCATTGGCCAGATCGGCGGTCAGCACTTCAGCATGCTCGACGCCGGTCCAGCTCTCGCGGACCGCGAGTGCCGCCGCAGCGGCATCGCCGGCCTGCAGCGCCTGCTGCACGCGCTCGTTCTTCAGCTGCTGCTGCAGCTGCTTCAGCTGGCCGGCGGCGGCCTCCTGCAGGCCCTGCACAGCCTGGTCGCGCGCAGCTTCCAGCGCCTGGCCGTTGGCCTCCTGGCGCCATTGCTGCACCGCGCTCCATCCGAACCAGCCGGCCAGCAGGACCAGCAGCACCCCCAGTAGTGGTGCACTGCGTCCCAACGACCGTCCCCGCTGTCCTTCCCCGATGCCGCTCATCGATGTCCCCTGTCAACGCACCCCGGTATGGCCGAATCCACCCGTTCCGCGCACGCTGTCGGTGAAAGTATCCACCACCTGCAGGCTGACGCGGGCAATCGGCACCACCACCAGCTGCGCGATGCGATCACCCGGCTCGATGGTGAATGCCTCGCGGCCGCGGTTCCAGACGCTGATCAGCAGCGGTCCCTGGTAGTCGGCGTCGATCAGGCCGGTGCCATTGCCGAGCACGATGCCGTGGCGGTGGCCGAGCCCCGAACGCGGCAGGATCACCGCGCACAGGTGCGGGTCGGCGATGTGGATGGCCAGGCCACTGGGCACCAGCGCGGTGTCGCCCGGCTGCAGGGTCAGCGCGGTATCCAGCGCCGCGCGCAGGTCCATGCCGGCGCTGGCTTCGGTGGCGTAGGCCGGCAGCGGCCAGCTGTCGCCAAAGCGCGGATCGAGCAGCTTGACCTGCAGGGGTTGGGAAGTGAAAGCCTGGGTCATGCCTGGAGTCTCCGCGCGATCAGCGCCAGCAGTTGTTCGGCCAGCTCGCGCTTGGAGGTGGCCGGGAATACCTGTTCACCGTCCTGCCAGAAGGCAGTGGCGGCATTGTTGTCGCTCTCGAAACCACCGCCGCTGATGCCGACCTGGTTGGCGATCACCAGGTCAAGGCGCTTGTCGACCAGCTTGCCACGCGCATACTTCTCCACGTCGTGGGTTTCGGCGGCAAAGCCGACCACCAGCTTCAGCGACTGCGTCTGCGCGGCAACTTCGGCCAGGATGTCCGGCGTGCGCACCAGCTCGATCACCAGCGACTGGCTCTCGGCGGTCTTCTTCAGCTTCTGCGGTGCAACCTGGCGCGGTGTGTAGTCGGACACCGCAGCGGCACCGATATAGATGTCGGCCGGCAACGACTTCAGCACGGCATCACGCATCTGCGCGGCCGAGCGCACGTCCACACGCTGCACGCCGGGAGGCGTCGGCAGCTGCACCGGGCCGCTGACCAGCACCACCTGGGCGCCCATCGTCGCGGCGGCCGCAGCCAAGGCAAAGCCCATCTTGCCGCTGCTGCGGTTGCCGACGTAGCGCACCGGATCGATGTCTTCATAGGTCGGGCCAGCGCTGATCAGCAGGCGCAGGCCCTGCAGCGCGTGGGTTTCCGGTGCGGCAACCGCCGCTGCAGCACTGCCATTGGCCGCCAGCGCGGCGACGATGTCGCCGGGCTCGGCCAGACGACCCGGACCGGATTCGCCTTCGGCCAGCGGACCGTCGACCGGGCCGATCACCTGCGCGCCGCGCTGGCGCAGCAGGGCGATGTTGGCCTGGGTGGCCGGATGCAGCCACATGCGGTGGTTCATCGCCGGGCAGATCGTCAGCGGCGCGGTGCTGGCCAGGCACAGCGTGCTGACCAGGTCATCGGCGTGGCCCTGGGCCAGCCGCGCGAGCAGATCGGCGGTACCTGGGGCGACCACGATGCGATCGGCCCAGCGCGCCAGTTCGATATGGCCCATGGCCTGTTCGGCGGCGCTGTCCCACAGCGTGGTGCGGGTCGGCTGCCCGGACAGCGCCTGGAAGCTGAGCGGAGTGACGAACTGCTGGGCACCGGCAGTCATCGCCACCTGCACCTGGGCACCGGCGTCGCGCAGGCGCCGCACCAGTTCCAGGGCCTTGTAGGCCGCGATCCCGCCTCCGACGCACAACAGCAGTTTCTGACCTTCCAGCGCGCGGGCCGGCGCGGGAGAAGCGTTGGGGGAGTCAGCCACCTGGAATTCCTGTGCAAACGAGGGCGCTAGCTTACCCGAAGGTCGGTAATGTCCCGGTGCCCGGTGCACATAGCGGGCGGCTATCAGCAGATGGAGCCCGCCTGCATTGACCCGGCATTCACCCGGTATCGGTTTCGGACCTTTCCTATACCTCCAGGGGCCTGCGCTTTTGCAGAATCAGGCATTGGCTGCCGCCCGCCGTGGCCTGTTCGATCTTCGAGGAACCGCGTGCGTCCACGCATCATCATTGCCGACGACCATCCCGTGGTCCTGCATGGCATCGCCATCGTGCTGCAGACCTACCTGATGGACATCGTCGGCAGTGCGCGTGACGGCGCCCAGCTGCTGGACCTGGTGGACCGCCACGACTGCGATGCAGTCCTGACCGACCTGTCGATGCCGGGTGCCGGCCCGGACGGTCCGGAGCTGATCGACGCGCTGCGCATGCGTCGCCCTGGCCTGCCGGTGGTGGTGCTCACCGGCGCCCGCCATCCCGGCCTGCTGGACGGCCTGCTGCGGGAGGGCATCAGTGGCCTGGTCGACAAGTGCGCCGATTTCGCCGAGCTGCCCCAGGCGCTGAACGCCGCACTGGCCGGGCACGTATTCGTCTCCCAGCAGCTGCGCCATCACCTGCAGGCCCGCGACCTGCTGTTCCCGCGCGAACCGGCACCGCTGTCGGCACGCGAGAAGGAAGTGCTGGATCTGCTGGCGACCGGGCTCAACGTGAACGAAGTCGCCAAGCGTTGTGGGCGCAGCCCGAAGACCATCAGCCGGCAGAAGGCCGAAGCCAAGCGCAAGCTGGGGCTGCAGAACAACCAGGAACTGTTCGACTACCTGCAGACCCGGCGCGACTGAGGTATCGACCGACCCGGGACCGCGGCAAGCCCCGATGGGAGACGCCGCCGAAGCTGGCGATGATGCAGGCATGCCCATCCACGACTGGCCCGAACAGGAACGTCCCCGCGAGAAGCTGATCGCGCGCGGGCCCACGGCACTTTCCGACGCCGAGCTGCTGGCCCTGTTCCTCGGCTCCGGCTTCGGCGGCCGTGATGCCGTGCAGACCGCGCGCGACCTGCTGCAGGCGCATGGCCCCTTGCGGGTGCTGCTCGACCGTCCCGCGGGCGAACTGGCCCGCTTGCCCGGGCTGGGCCCGGCGCGCAGCTGTACGCTGGCTGCCGGGCTGGAACTGGCCCATCGCTACCTGGCGGCTGAGCTGGAGCACGGCGAAGCGGTGGGTAACAACCCTGCCGCGGTCGGCCGCTATCTGCAGCACCGCCTGCGAGGGCAGGCGCGGGAAATCTTCATGGCCCTGTTCCTGGACAACCGCCACCGCCTGATCGCCTGCGAAGAGCTGTTCCACGGCACCATCAACGCCGCGCCGGTCTACCCCCGCGAGGTGGTCCGGCGTGCCCTGCTGCACAACGCGGCGGCGGTGATCCTCAGCCACAACCATCCTTCGGGCGACCCTGAACCGTCCAGCGCCGATACCCGCATCACCGATGAACTGCAGCAGGCGCTGGCGATGGTGGACGTGCGCCTGCTGGACCACTTCGTGGTCGGCGAGGGCCGTCCCGTTTCATTTGCTGAACGGGGCCTGCTGTCCCCGCCCCAGCCTCGGCTGTTCGGCTGAGCGCGCCCCCTTCAGGCGCCACCGGCCGCCCCCGCAGGCATGTTCTGGTCAGCGTGGGCGCGGGTACATGCGCTAAAATGGGCGATTCCGCCGCTCATTCTCACAGCAGGCCTCGTGAAAAATCTCCTCCGCGCCCTGATCAGCCAAGGCATCGAAGCCTTGCGCGCCAATGGCACCCTGCCCGCCGACTCCCTGCCGCCGGACTTCGTGGTCGAGCGCCCGAAGACCCGCGACCACGGCGACTTCGCCACCAACGCCGCGATGCTGCTGGCCAAGGCCGCGCGCAGCAATCCGCGCGCACTGGCGCAGGCGCTGGTCGAGGCGCTGCCGCGCAGCGAGGACGTCAGCAAGGTCGAGATCGCCGGCCCCGGCTTCATCAACTTCCACCTGGCCCCGGCCGCGTACCAGCGTGAAGCCGCGTCGGTCATCAAGGAAGCCCACGACTACGGCCGCAACCTGTCCGGCAATGGCCGCACGGTGGGCGTGGAGTACGTGTCGGCCAACCCGACCGGCCCGCTGCATGTCGGCCATGGCCGCGCGGCGGCCATTGGCGACTGCGTGGCGCGCGTGCTCGATGCCAACGGCTGGAACGCCAAGCGTGAGTTCTACTACAACGACGCCGGCGTGCAGATCGAGAACCTGGCGCTGTCCACCCAGGCACGGATCAAGGGCATCGCGCCGGACCAGGACGGCTGGCCGGAAGGTGGCTACCGCGGTGAGTACATCGTCGACGTCGCCCGCGCCTACATGGCCGGTGCCAGCGTCGACCTGGAAGGCAGCACCGTGGTGGGCGCCAAGGACCCGGACGACATGCAGGCGATCCGTCGCTTCGCCGTGGCTTACCTGCGCAACGAGCAGAACCTGGACCTGGCCGCGTTCGGCGTCGACTTCGACATCTATTTCCTGGAAAGCTCGCTGTACGCCGACGGCAAGGTGGCAGAAGCGGTGGCCAAGCTGCAGGCGTCGGGGCATACCTACGAGGAGGGCGGCGCGCTGTGGCTGCGGAGCACCGACTTCGGTGACGACAAGGACCGCGTGATGCGCAAGTCCGACGGCACCTTCACCTACTTCGTGCCGGACGTGGCCTACCACCTGTCCAAGTGGCAGCGCGGCTACGAGCGCGCGATCACCGAACTCGGTGCCGACCACCACGGCTCGCTGGCGCGTGTGCGCGCCGGCCTGCAGGCGATGGAAGTGGGCATTCCGCAGGGCTGGCCGGAGTACGTGCTGCACCAGATGGTCACCGTCATGCGTGGCGGCGAGGAAGTGAAGCTGTCCAAGCGTGCCGGCAGCTACTTCACCCTGCGTGACCTGATCGAGGAAGCCGGCCGCGATGCCACCCGCTGGTTCCTGATCGCGCGCAAGCCCGATTCGCAGCTGACCTTCGACATCGACCTGGCCCGCCAGCAGAGCAACGACAACCCGGTGTTCTACGTGCAGTACGCGCATGCCCGCGTCTGCAGCCTGCTGCGCCAGGCGCAGGAGAAGGGGCTGGTGTATGAACAGGCTGATGGCCTGGCCAACCTCGGCCGCCTGGCCGACGACGCTTCGCTGCTGCTGATGAACGAGATCTCGCGGTACCCGGAAGTGGTGGAGGCGGCCGGCGTGGCGCTGGAGCCGCATCTGGTGGCGCAGTACCTGCGTGAATTGGCGCACGCGTTCCACACGTGGTATCACGGAACGCCGGTACTGGTGGAAGATGCCGCCGATCGCAACGCCAAGCTGACCCTGGCCTGCGCTGCCCGCCAGGTGCTGGCCAACGGCCTCGACCTCCTGGGCGTCAGCGCCCCGGAAAAAATGTAAGCATCAGGAGACGCAGTACCCATGGCAGCACGACGCGGCAAAAACCAGGCACGACGCAACAGCAGCAGCCAGGGCACACCCGGATGGGTGTGGCTGGTCGCTGGCGTGGCGATTGCGGCCGTGGTGTTCCTGGCGGCGCCGAACCTGTTCAAGGGCGAAGGCGATGGCTTCCTTCGTGCCGGACCGCAGCCGAACCCGAACGCGCAACCGGCCCCGGTCGCTGACGCCGACAGCGATGTCGGCACCCAGCCGGCCGCACAGCCGGCTACGCCGAAGCCGGCCGAGCCGGAAAAGCCGGCCGCGACCCAGTACGACTTCTACACCCTGCTGCCGGGCAAGGAAGTTGAAATGTCCGACGCCGAACTGGCCGCCAGCGCGCGTGCCGAAGACCAGCGCCGGGCCAGGGCCGAAGCGCAGCGCGCGCAGGCTGCACTGGAAGGCAAGCCGGTTCCGCCGCCCGCGGCGCCAGCACCCACAGCCACGGCCAGCGTGGCCAGCACCGCCCCGGTGACCGCGACCAGCCGTCCGCTGCCGGCACCGCTGAGCGAACGCCCGGCGGCGGCAACGCCTGCAGCCGGCACCCCAACGGCGTCGACCAGCAACGCCGCGGCCACGCCTGCAGCACGTGCGGAAGCCGCACCGGCAGCGACCGGTACTCCGGCAGCTGCTGCACCGGCTGCCGCCGACAACGCCCGCTACATCCTGCAGGCCGGTGCGTTCGGTGCCTCCGGCGATGCCGAGGCGACCAAGGCCAAGCTGGCGATGATGGGCCTGGCGGCACGCGTGGAATCGGCGCAGATCAACGGCAAGACCGTGTACCGCGTGCGTATGGGACCGTATGGGAGCGCCGGCGAACTGTCCGAGGCCAAGCAGAAGCTGGATGGCACCGGCCTGCAGGCGATGGCGATCAAGGCGCAGTAAGCCTGCCGCTGTGAACGAGGAAGCCGGGCATTGCCCGGCTTTTTTCGTTTCTGTAGAGCCGAGCCATGCTCGGCTGAATCCAGACGAAGCCGAGCATAGGCTCGGCTCTACGGGACCCGCGACGCAGGTCAGCCTTCGCGGGCGACCTGGAAACCGGCGAAGGACTGGCTGACCGGCATCAGCTCCAGGCGATTGATGTTCAGGTGCGGCGGCAGGCTGGCCACCCAGAAGATCTGTTCGGCGATGTCTTCAGCGGTCATCGGGTTGGCGCCGGTATAGAGCTTGTCCGATGCCGCCTGGTCGCCATGGGTACGCACCACGGTGAACTCGGTTTCAGCCATACCCGGCTCGATCGTGGTGACGCGCACGCCGGTGCCGTGCAGGTCCGAACGCAGGCCCAGCGAGAACTGGCTGACGAAGGCCTTGGTGCCACCGTAGGCGTTGCCACCCGGGTACGGGTAGACGCCGGCCACCGACGAGATGTTGATGATCGCGCCCTTGCGCTCCACCAGCTGCGGCAGCAGGCGATGGGTCAAGGTCACCAGCGCGGTGATGTTGGTGTCGATCATCGTGGTCCAGTCCGACAGCTTGGCGCTCTGTGCCGGCGCGGTGCCCTGTGCCAGGCCCGCGTTGTTGACCAGCAGATCGATCTGGCCGAACGCAGGCGGCAGTGCCAGCAGGGCCGCCTCCATTGCCACCGGATCGCGGATGTCGAAGGCGGCGGCGTGAACCACGTCCTTGCCGTAGCGCTCGACCAGCGACTGCAGGCGTTCGCCGCGGCGGCCGGTGGCGATCACCTTCCACCCGGCTTGGGCGAAGCGGTGGACGGCGGCGGCGCCGAAGCCGGACGTGGCGCCGGTAATCAGGACAGTGCGGGTCATCAGGCAACTCCAGGGGGAAAAACCGGACGCCCATTCTGGCACCGTCGGCCCGCCCCTGCGTTGCCGATGCCGGCTGACCACGCCCGGGGCGTGCGCGGCTCAGCGCACGCGGAATACCCGGGCCTTGGGCAGGTCTTCGTCGACCTGCAGGAACCAGCGCCCGGCAATTCCTGGAACAACGGCGATCTGCGGCGACTGCAGCACCTTGCGCAGCTTCATCTGCCCCTTCATCACCTGCCATTGCTGGCCGTTATCAAGGGTGAACAGCGTGCCCGGCTGCCAGCCTGCGACCTCTCCGACCACGCGTGCATTGACCGGTCCTTCTTCCAGGCCCAGATGCATTGCTGCCGGTGCCGGCACATTGGCAGGCAGCGGCGCAGCGGCGGGGGCCACCGCTGCCGTCGGCCCGGTGGCCGCGCGCTCTGCCTCGCGCAGTACCCGGTTCAGTGCCTGCAACTGCGCTGGATTGAGCCCGACCTCGGCCAGTTGGGATGCACTGAGGCGCCGCTCGACGGGTACGAAGCGGTCCTGGGCGAAGGCAGCGAAGCTGCTGGCGAGCAGCAGTGCGGAAAACAGATACCGGCGCATGCAAGGGTCTCAGCGAACGAGTGCCCACGATGCTGCAGTTCGATGACACTCCGGTGACACGCCAGGGGCCGCTACAATTGGACCATGATCAACAATGATGTCCTGCGCAGCGTGCGCTACTCCCTGGACCTGGGCGACCACCACGTGGTGGCCCTGTGCCAGATGGCCGACCCGGCCTTCGCCGTGGAGACCGAGCAGGTGAAGGCTTGGTTGCGCCGCGAGGACGAAGCCGGTTTCGAGGCGATGAGCGACAGCGCGCTGGCGCACTTCCTCGATGGCCTGATCGTGCACCTGCGCGGTCGCGACGAGAACCAGCCGCAGCGCGCGGTGGAGACCCGCATCGACAACAACCTAGTGCTGAAGAAGCTGCGCGTGGCGTTCCAGCTGCGCGACGTCGATCTGATGGAGATCTTCGCCAGCGCCGGTTTCAATGTCTCCAAGTCGGAAGTGGGCGCACTGTTCCGCCAACCCGGGCACGCCAACTACCGGCGTTGCCTAGACCAGATGCTGCGCAACTTCCTCAAGGGCCTGAGCCTGCGCCTGCGCGGCTGAGCACGGCCTCGACGAACGCCCGCGCCGCCGGTGTCGGCAGCCGCTGCCAGACCAGGTGCACGCGGCGGGTCGGGGTCGGCTGCAGCGGAATCCGCACCACGCCTTCAAAGCCTTCGGCGATCAACGCCGGCACGATGCCGACCGCCAGCCCATGGCGGACGAAGCGCTCGACCAGTTCCATCAGGTTGACCTCGAAGCGGACCGTGTGCGGCAGGCCGGCGGCGGCGAAGGCATCGTCGGTCTGCCGCCGCGCACCGGTGCCTCGCGGGAAGTCGACCAGCGCTTCATCCTGCAGTTCGGTCAAGGGCATCCGCTTGCGCCGGGCCAAGCGGTGCGACGGCGCCAGCACCGCCACCAGGTCTTCTTCCTGCAGCATCTGGTGGCAGACCCCGTCCAGGCCGGCCGAGGGCGCCAACCCCACCAGTGCCACGTCCAATTCACGCGACTGCACCTGCGCGATCAGATCCTCGCTCTTGTCCACCCGCAGCTGGAACTCCACCTGCGGGTGCGCCTGCTGGAAGGCTGCCAGCATCGCCACCATGTCGATGCCGGTCAGCGAGGAAATCTGCCCGATCGCCAGCAGGCCACGCACCTCGCCACTCACCGCGGCCACGTCAGCGCGCAGGTGGCGCAGGCTGGCCAGCACCTGGCGTGCGTGCACCAGCAGCGCCTCACCGGCCGCCGTCGCCCGTACCTGGCGCGGCAGGCGTTCAAACAGCGGCGTGCCCAGTTCCTGCTCCAGGTAGGCAATCTGGTGGCTCAACGCGGACTGCACCACGTGGCAGCGTTCGGCGGCACGGGTGAAATTGCCCTCTTCGGCCAGGGCGACGGCAAATTCGAGCTGCTTGAGATTCATCCAGCTATCTCGTTTCCAGATGGCATGGATGATGATGATTCATTTCCATCATGGTCGCAGCAGGCGGACACTGTGCACCCCGCTTTGTGGAATACCGCGTGAGTCCGTCCCTCCCCCCCCTGCACCGCTGGCAGGTGCTGCTGATGTCGGTCGCCACCGGCGTGGCCGTGGCCAGCAACTACTATGCGCAGCCACTGCTGCATACCATTGCCGATGCCTTCGGTGTGCCGTTCGGCCAGGTCGGCATGGTGGTCACCGCCGCGCAGCTGAGCTATGCCGCCGGACTGATCCTGCTGGTGCCGCTGGGAGACCTGTTCGAACGCCGGCGCCTGATCGTGGTGATGAGCCTGTTGTCCGCCGGCGGGCTGGTGATCAGTGCCTGTGCGCCGTCGCTGGCCTGGCTGCTGGCGGGCACCGCGATCACCGGCCTGTTCTCCGTGGTCGCCCAGGTGCTGGTGCCGTTCGCGGCCACGCTGGCCGCGCCGGAACATCGCGGTCGCGTGGTCGGCACGTTGATGAGCGGCCTGCTGCTGGGCATCCTGCTGGCACGTACCGTGGCCGGCCTGCTTTCCAGCCTGGGCGACTGGCGCCTGGTGTACGCGATCGCCGCTGCCACCCTGGTGCTGACCGCACTGGCATTGCAGCGCGGCCTGCCGCGCTTCCACCACAGCGCCGGCCTTGGCTACTTCGCATTGCTGCGCTCGATCGGCGTGCTGTTCGTGCAGGAACCGGTGCTGCGCCAGCGCACGCTGCTGGGCGCCTGCAGCTTCGCCATGTTCGCGATCTTCTGGACGCCACTGGCGTTCCTGCTGGCACAGCCGCCGTATGCCTACAGCGACGCCACCATCGGCCTGTTCGGGCTGGTCGGCGCGGCCGGCACGCTGGCGGCCGGCCTGGCCGGCCGCATGTCCGACCGTGGCCAGACCGGGCGTGCCACCGCCATCGCGCTGGCGCTGCTGCTGCTCTCGTGGCTGCCACTGGGGCTGTCGGCCCACTCGTTGCTGGCGCTGCTGGTCGGCGTGGTGGTGCTGGACCTGGCCGCGCAGCTGCTGCACGTCAGTAACCAGAACCTGATCTATGCACTGCAACCGGCAGCGCGCAACCGCCTCAATGCCGGCTACATGACCGGCTACTTCATCGGCGGTTCGCTGGGTTCGCTGCTGTCGGCGCAGGTCTACCAGCGCTTCGGCTGGACCGGCGTCTGCGTAGCCGGTGCTGCGGTGGCGGTGCTGGCCCTGCTGCTGTGGCTGCCCGGCGCGCTGCATGCGCGCCAGGCCTCGGTGGCCGACTAGAAACTGCCCTGCAGCGCCAGCTCCCATCGTCCACCGGCATTGCCCGGGAACAGGCGCTTGGCCGCACTGTCGGTGTCATGCACGGTGGCACGCAGCTCCCATGCCGGGGCCAGCGTGGCAATGGCACTGAGCTGCCCATGCAGGTAGTCCGGGCCCTGCGCGGTGGCCAGCCAGTACTGGCCCACCGCTGCTTCCAGGCGGACGCGCTCGTGCAGCGGCACGCGCACGCCCAGCTGGGCATAGGTACCGCGATGGCCACCGGCCAACGCATCGTTGGAATGGGCGACCTGCAACCAGGCGCGCTGCTTCCAGCTCACTGTGGTGTTGAGTTCGGTCCAGTCCAGCGCGCGGCCGGTGCCCGGGTACATGTAGCGGGTCAGGTTGGCATCCAGTGTCCAGTCCGGGGCCAGCGCACCGGACCAGCCGGCCACCAGGTCGAACTCGCTGCGCGCGCCATTGTCCGGCTTGAACGAAACGTTGGAGCCCCACACGCTGGCGTACCAACCCGATGGGATCGAAACCTTCGCACCCGCCTGCACCGCCGGGTCGCCGTCGCTCTGCGAGCTGCCACGCCACACGTAGTCACTGGTCAACGCCGCACTGCCACTGACCTGTACCTGTGCCTGCGCGCTGCCGATCCCGAGCAGCCCTGCCAGGGCGGCCACCACCGCCGCCATCATCCCCTTGCTGTTCACTGCACTGTGTTCCTCGTCGAAGGCGGTTATGCCGCCGGGAACGCAGTGTCGAGGCGGTGGCCGTAACGGATCGAGGGTGCTGCCGGGGCCGTGGCGCAAATTCGGCGTAAATCCCGTGATCGGGGCCACATGCCGGCAGCGCGGTATCATGGTGCCCTGTTTCCAGAGAACCAACCGCGTGGACGCCATCCTGACCCCGGTATCGATCGGCGAGCTGATCGACAAGATCACCATTCTCGAGATCAAGGCCGAACGCATCGACGATGCGGCCAAGCTGAGCAACGTGCGCACCGAGCTGGACGGCCTGCTGCCGTTGCTGCAGCAGCAGCTGCAGGCTCAGCCGGCGCTGGCCGTGCTGAAGCAGCAGTTGAAGGCAATCAACGAGCGCATGTGGGACATCCAGGACCAGCTGCGCGACAAGGAAGCGGCCCAGGTGTTCGACGATGGCTTCATCCAGCTGGCACGCGGTGTCTACGGCACCAATGGCGAGCGCGTGCAGGTGAAGAACGAGATCAACCGCGTGGCCGGTTCGGCTCTGGTGGAAGAGAAGCAGTACCAGGGCGAGTAAGCCCGCTCATCCGCATTCGAGCAGGTGCCGGATGCGGAACAGCTCACCATCGCTGTGGATGCCCAGCTTCTCGTACGCCGTCCGCTTCTGCGTGCTGACCGTACTGGCCGTGCGCCCGAAGCGCCGCGCCACCTCCCCGGTGGTGCAGCCCTGCAGGACCAGCCGGAGCACCTCGCGCTCACGTCGGCTCAAGGGCGTCAGCACCGGCGCCGGTGTGCGCCGCATGCGTGATCGGTTCAACTGCGTGCGCAGCTCCGGGGGCACGAAGCGGCCGCCACGGGCCAGTACCTCCACCGCGCGCCGCAGCATCGCCGGCGTGGTTCCCTTTGACAGGAAGCCGCGCGCGCCGGCCTGCATCGCCATGGTCACCATGCTGGCATTGCAGTGCGCAGACAGCACCAGCACCGGCAGCAGCGGCCAGCGCCGCGACAACAGCCGCAACAGGGACAGGCCCTGTTCGGGACCATAGGGCGCCAGCAGGTCGATCAGCAGCAGGTCGATGCCATCCGGCTGGCGCTGCAGCAGATCGAGCAGATCAGCTTCGCGGGTGAAGCTGCCACAGACCTGCACGCCACCGTGCTGGCAAAGCACCACCTCCACCCCCAGACGCAGCACGGGATGCGGCGCCAGCATTGCCAGGCGGCGGGGCCGATCGAGGGGCAGAGCGGGAACGGCAGGCGGCATCACATGGATCCGACGATACGAAGTGCCCACCGTAGGGCCGCGCCGGGAGCAGCGGAATCCAATTTATTGCAACGCAGCAGCGGCCTCGGAACATGCTCAGCTGCGGTTTCGGGTCGTCACAACGCAACAGGCCCGGCATAAGCCGGGCCTGTCGAGGCATCTTCAGCGCGCAGGCGCGCCGAGGAAGCAATTACCAGCTGAAGCGCGGGCCGACGGTGTATTCCTTGTCGCCGTCGCGGTTCATCTTCAGCTCGCCGTTCAGGCCCCAGTTCTGGTTCAGCTTGACCTGACCACCCAGGCGGCCGTACCACTGGCCTTCCGGATTGATGCCGTGCTTCTTCGAGAAATCTTCGTAGCCGACCATGCCGTAGACTTCGGCGTGGGCACCGAAGGCGGTGCGGATACCGGCTTCAGCGCTGTAGCCGTTGAAGTCCAGGCCGTGCTTCTGGTCGCGCTTCTGGTAGGCAACGCGAGCAACGAAGTCGGTGGTCGGGGCGATTTCAACGTTGTAGCCGGCGCCGATCTTCCACTGGTCCAGCTTGATGTTGGTGTGGTCGATTTCCTGGCGGCTGTAATCACCGAAAGCGTGGAAGTTCGGCAGGAAGCCGTACGAGCCCTTCACGCCCCAGCCGTCGGCCTTGAACGCATCGATGTCGGTCTTGGCGTAGTCGGCTTCGGCATAGTTGTACGACAGGTTCTCAGCAGCCGAGGCGGTGAACGGCAGGGCAGCGGCCAGGGCCAGAGCAATCAGCGAATTCTTCATGGGGGTACACCTTTACTTTCTTATGGTGTGCAGCAGCGCCAAGGCGCCATCGCATCGGGAATGTAAATTCTCCGTTATTCGCCACAACGCTCCCTGAAAACAGCGTTCTTCGCATTGCTGAATTTTTTGGCTTGATTCAGGCTGTCTCTGGCATACGCGCGCGGCGCGCGTGCATTTGTGGTTCGTCACCTACTGCAACAGGAGGTTGCCTTGCACGTTTCCGATCCGCTGCTGATGCCTGTTCGCGCCGCCCTCCTGGCCTGCGCTTCCCTGTTTCCGATCCATGCTGCGCACGCGCTGCAGGCGGCTGACTACCAGCGCGCCGAACGCGTGCATGACAGTCATCTGCGCGGTGCGCTGCGCAATGCATCGGTCCTGCCCCAGTGGCTGGCCGATGGGCGCTTCTGGTACGAACGCGAAGACACACAGGGCCGGCGCCAGGCGATACTGGTCGATCCAATCCAGGCTACGCGCGAGATCCTGTTCGAACCCGATGCGCTGGACGCCGCAGTTGCACCTCTGGGTGCCAGCGGGCCACGCCTGCGCTTGAACAACGTGCAGGTACTGGATGATGGCCTGCGCCTGCAGTTCAACGGCGAGGCGGAGATCAACTGCCAATGGCCACGCCTGCAGTGCACGGCCGCACAACAGGCGTTGCCGCCGGCTGATGCACTGCCGTCGCCCGGCGGTGATGCCTGGCTGCAGGTACGCGACCACAACCTGTGGCTGCAGCGCTCTGGAGCGGCGCCGCAGCTACTGACCCAGGGCGGTGAAGCTGGGCATGGCTATGGCGTACTGCCGGACTTCACCCTGCGCGGCATTCCACGCCGTCAGGGCCGGATGCCGGCACGACCGTTTGCGGTGAGCTGGTCACCCGATGGCCGTTACGCAGCCGGCATCCGCTACGACGAACGCGCGCTGCAGGACTATCCCTATCTGGAAAGCAGCCCGACCCACAGCGCGCGGCCGCGCGTGCATACCGTGAAGCTGGGGGTACTGGGCGATGCACAGCAGGTATGCGACAGCCTGTATGTGATCGATATCCCCAGCGGCAGGCAGCATGACATCGCGCTGCCCGAGGGCTGGAACACGCTCAGTGAGGCCGGCATCCTGGGTTGGGACGGCGATCGGTTGTATGCCGTGATCGCGCACTTCGGCACGCCGCGCAGGCTGCGCCTGGTGGAGATCGATGCCAACAGCGGTGCATTGCGCACGGTTGTGGAAGAAGCCAGCGACACTCGCCTCCAGCTCAACGTGTATTCCTACAACCGGCCAGCGGTGGCCATCCTGCCTGGGCAGGACACCGCCGTGTGGTTCTCGCAGCGCGATGGCTGGGGCCATCTGTACCGGGTGCGCCTGTCCGATGGCAAGGTGCTGCGCCAGCTCACCCGCGGCAAATGGGTGGTGCGTGACCTGCTGGGTGTGGACGCTGCGGGTGGCTGGGCGTACTTCAGCGCCGGTGGCGTCGACGGTGGCGACCCCTACGTGCGCGGCCTGTACCGGGTATCGCTGCAGGGCGGTCCGATCCAGCGCCTGGCCGCCGATGGCAACGACCACATGGCCGATGCCGGTACCGGCGCGCTGTTCGGGGCGCGCGCTCCCCAGGCGCTGTCGCCTGGCGGTGGGTATCTGGTGGATACCGTTTCCCGTCTCGACCAGCCACCACGCACCGTGCTGCGGGCCAGCGATGACGGACGTGAAGTGATGGTGCTGGAAACAGCCGATGACAGCGCGATCGTTGCTGCCGGCTGGCGCGCACCACGGCGCGAACGGCTGCTGGCCGCCGATGGACGCACGCCGATCTTCGCCACCGTCTACCTGCCCCGCGACTATCGCGATGATGGCAGCTTCCCGGTGATCGACGCGATGTACGGTGGTTCCTTCATCAGCAATGCGCCGGTGACCTACGCCGAGGCGGTGTCTGCCCTGAATCCGGTATCCCGCGCCAGCCTGGCCGAACTCGGCTTCATGGTGGTCAGCATCGATGCGCGCGGCACCGGTGGCCGCGACAAGGCGTTCCATGACAGCAGCTTCCTGCGCGCCGCCGATGTACAGCTGGATGACCATGTGGCTGCGCTGCGCCAGCTGGGCGAACGCTACCCGGGCATCGACCTGGAGCGGGTCGGCATCTACGGGCATTCGTTCGGCGGCTATAGTGCAGCGCGCGCCCTGCTGCGCTATCCCACGTTCTACAAGGTGGGCGTGGCCTCGGCTGGCAGCCACAATTTCCAGGGTATGTACGGCGGCGCCCTGCACGGCATGGACCGGCTGTTCGGTGGGGTGCTGCCGGCCACGCCCACTGCCGAAGGCGTGCCGGCGCCCTTTGCCGGGCTCGACAATGCGGCACTGGCCGGCAACCTGCGCGGGCATCTGCTGCTGGTCTATGGCGAACTGGACGAGAACGCGCCACCGGCGCTGACCCTGCAGCTGGCCGCCGCCCTGAACAAGGCCCAGCGCAGCTACGACCTGCTGTACCTGGCCCGGCAGGACCACGAACTGTTCCGCAACGACGCCACCTACACGCACCGCATGTGGGACTACTTCGTGCGCCACCTGGCCGGCCAGCAGCCACCGGATACGGTGCTGGCGCCGCTGCCCGGTGGCCCGGGCTGAACAGGCGCACACAGGATGTCGATCCACGACGCCCTGGTTCGTCGGGTACTTGAAGGCCGTGCATGCGGCACGGTCCATCCGGAGGCAGGCAATGAGCTACATCGATGGTTTCGTCTTGGCGGTGCCCACCGCCAACAAGGAGAAGTTCCTCGCCCACGCACGCACAGGAGATCCCGTTTTCATCGAATACGGCGCGCTGCGCGTGGTCGAGTGCTGGGGCGATGACGTGCCGCACGGCAAGACCACCGACTTCTTCGGCGCAGTGAAAGCCACGCCGGACGAGACGGTGGTGTTTTCCTGGATCGAATGGCCGGACAAGCCGACCCGCGACGCCGGCATGAAGAAGATGATGGAAGACCCGCGGTTTGATCCTGCGAAGAATCCGATGCCGTTCGACGGCGCGCGGATGATCTACGGCGGCTTCGTGCCGCTCTACGAGCTGACGCGCTGAACCGGGCGGACGTGCTCAGCGCGCGTCCGTTTCATCGCTGGCAGACGCATGGCCGGCGCCCAGAGCGGCGCCGGCGCCGAGGCCGACACCCCCCATGCCAGCGCCCATTCCGCCACCGCCACCTCCTCCACCCGCACGACCGCCCTTGGCATCGCCCTCGTTGCGGCCCTTGCCGCCGCCACTGGCGCCACCCGGCCGGGTCGGCCCCTGCGGCGGTATCTGCAGGTCGGCCGGAATCGGCGCCAGATCCAGCGCTTCGCGCACGAAGTCGCGCAGCGAGACCACCAGTTCGTGGGTATGTACCGGCCGCCCCTGTGCCAGTTCATTGGCGGCACGCGCGGCCAGCCGCACCTGTTCGTCGGTGCCCAGCAGCAGGATGTCCGACAACGCCGCTTCAACGGCATCACGAATGCGGCGCGCGCGATCCGAACGGGGCTCGGCGATGCCCTCGGCATCCTCGCGCTGGCGCAGGTCACGGCGATGGCTGGGATCCACACCCAGTTCGCCGGTGAACGAACCGCCCAAGGTCTTGTAGGCCGCCATCAGTGTGCGCAGCCGTTCATTGATCTGCCGGTTCTCGCGCTCGCGGCGCTGTTGCAGGGTCTGCATCACCAGCAGGCGGATGCCCACGCCCAGCAGGGTGATCAGGACCAGGCCGGCCAAGGTGGACAGCACGCCCTGCCAGGAACTGAAGTCGATACCGCGCATGCCCGGGGCTCCGGCGGGAACAACCTGCATCTTGCCCCAGACCGCGTCCCAGAAACGCGAAAGGCCCCACCACCCGGGGGGTGGCAGGGCCTTCGGTCACGGCGCGATTACTTGCGCTTGGCGACCTTGCGCACGGCCTTCTTGGCAACGGCGGTCTTCTTGCCGACAACCTTCTTGGCAGCGGCGGTCTTCTTGCCGACGGCCTTCTTGGCGACAGCAGCCTTCTTGCCCACAACCTTCTTGGCGGCAGCGGTCTTCCTGGTGGCGACCTTCTTGGTGGCGGCAACCTTCTTGCCGACAACCTTCTTCGCAGCCACGGCCTTCTTGCCAGCGACCTTCTTGGCGGCGACGGTCTTCTTGGCCACGGCCTTCTTGGCGGTAGCGACCTTCTTGCCGACAACCTTCTTGGCGGCCGCGGTCTTCTTGGCAACGGTCTTCTTCGCGACGGCAGCCTTCTTGGTGGCGGCCTTCTTCACGGTGGCGACCTTCTTGCCGGCAGCCTTGGTGGCGGCCTTGGTGGTCTTCTTGGCAGCAGCGGCCTTCTTGGTCACAGCCTTGCCTGCAGCTGCCTTCTTCTTGGCCACTTCCTTCTTCAGGGCAGCGGCTTCGGCCTTGGCGTTCTTCTTGGCGGCTTCCAGCTTCTTCTTGGCGTTGGCAACAGTCTTGCCCACCGACTTGGCAGCCTTCTCGGCCTTCTTGGCAACGGTCTTCTCGACCTTGGCCACGGCCTTCTTGGCCTTGGCAACGCGGGTACCGGCAGCCTTGGTGGCGCGCTTGACGGTCTTCTTGACCGACTTCACTGCGTCTTCGGCAGCGTGGGCGATGGTCTCGCCAACGTTGGTGGCGGTTTCTTTGACGTTCTCGACGGCGTCGGTCACGACCGACACACCATTACCGTTGCTCATGTTGCCCTCCTGGGGGCCTTAAGTATCAAAACGGGGCGATGCTATACCGACATTGACGATCGTGGAACGGGGCGCGCGCGAGCAATCGCATCTGATGCGACGGCAATGGTGTAGCCGGGCGCCCTCGCGAGCACAGTGGGTTGACAGGAAACCCCTTTTTTTCAGTGCTGCGCCGCACGATCCGGGTAGCGGCAGGTGCTGCCTGCGTGCACAAGTCCGAATACAGCGAAAGGCGTGCGATATGGCGCATCGCGGCACCAGGATGCGCAGAACTGCGCAAGTATCGGCCTGTATCCACATGCGCTTCGGCAGACGTCGGCACGTTGAGAAGCACGCCCTATGCTGTCGGTACCGCCCCACAGATGGCGATGCCGACCCACGTTCCGGGCGCCGGTTTTCATGGCGCATTTATCCAGATCGCGACACACTCATTCAGCTTGTTTTACCGTAGGGCCGTACCGCCCCCACCCACGCCAGCGAACCGACTCCCATGCGACCGCTTCCTACCCTGCTCACGCTCGCAATCGCCGCCGCCTTCGGTGGCTTCGTTGCCACCGGCATCAATGCCCACCTGGACAACCGTGCCGACGCCGCGCCGCTGCCGGCGGTGTTGCCGACCACGGCGGCCTTGCCGGCTTCGGTGGCCGGTCAGGCGGTGCCGTCGCTGGCACCGATGCTGGAAAAGGCAATGCCGGCGGTGGTCAGTGTCAACACCAAGCAGGTGGTGCGCGTGCGCAACCCCTTCTTCAACGACCCGTTCTTCCGCCGCCTGTTCCCGGATATCCCACAGGAACGCATCAACGAATCGCTGGGCTCGGGCGTGATCATCGACGCCAAGGAGGGGCTGGTGCTGACCAACCACCATGTCATCGACAACGCCGATGACGTACAGGTGACACTGGCGGACGGGCGCACGGTCAAGGCCGAGTTCCTCGGCTCGGACCGCGATACCGACATCGCGCTGATCCGCATCCCGGCGCAGAACCTGACCGACATCAAGCTCGGCAACAGCGACCAGCTGCGCGTAGGCGACTTCGTGGTGGCCATCGGCAACCCGTTCGGCTTCAGCCAGACCGTTACCTCGGGTATCGTTTCGGCGGTGGGCCGCAGCGGCATCCGCGGGCTGGGCTACCAGAACTTCATCCAGACCGATGCGTCGATCAATCCGGGCAACTCCGGTGGCGCGCTGGTCGACCTGCAGGGCCAGCTGGTCGGCATCAATACCGCCAGCTTCAACCCGCAGGGCAGCATGGCCGGCAACATCGGCCTGGGCCTGGCGATTCCTTCCAACCTGGCGCGCAGCGTGGTCGACCAGCTGGTCAAGCACGGCGTGGTGGTGCGCGGCACGCTGGGCGTGGAAAGCCAGAACCTGACCGCGCAGATCGCGCAGGGCCTGGGCCTGGGCGAAACCCGCGGTGCGCTGATCACCCGCGTGCTGGCCGGCTCGGCCGCCGCCGCAGCCGGGCTGAAGCCGGGCGACGTGGTGGTGTCGGCCAACGGCCAGCGCGTGGACAGCGCCGAAGCCCTGCACAACGTGGAAGGCCTGGCGGCCGTCGGCAGCGCGATGACGCTGGACGTACGCCGCGAAGGCAAGCTACTGCAGATCAAGGCGACACTGAAGGAACAGGCGCGCGCGGTCACCGGTGAGAGCCTGGACCCGCGCCTGACCGGCGCGACCTTCGTCGACCTGCCCGAGTCACTGCGCCAATCCGGTGTCGGCGGCGTGCTGGTCAGCGAGGTCAAGCGCGGCAGCCGCGCTGCCAGCAACGGCCTGCAGCAGGGCGACATCATCACCGACGCCACCGTGGGCGAATTCGCCGACCTGGCCAGTTGGCGCGCCAACTTCCAGCAACGCCCGCCGACCCTGGTGGTGCGCGTGCTGCGCAACAACGGCCAGCAGCAGGGCCAGCTCGTGATGCGCTGATCGCCCTGCCGTAACACCCCCTATACCCCGGCAATGCTATTGCTGTCAGTCCAGGTCGGCACCGCCGACGCCGTTCCCCCATCGCAACAGGAGTGATTCGATGAGCCCCACCAATACCGAGAACCTGAAGGAACACCTGGGTGAAGCCGGTTCCCACCTGAAGCAGGCCGCCAGCGCCGCCGGCGGTGCGATCAAGGGCGCCACCGGTGCCGCGACCGACGAACTGCGCATCGGCAAGGCCAACGTCAAGGCTGAACTGTCCGACAGTGCACTGTCCGGCCTGGCCGCTGCCGAGTTTGGTGGTGCCGCCGCCAAGGAGCAGGTCGATGCGCTGATGGACAAGGGCAAGGACCTGATCGACAGCGCCGCCGAATTGATCCGTGAGCGTCCGCTGGCCTCGTTCGGTGTTGCCTTCGCGGCCGGCTGGATCATCGCCAAGCTGGCCCGCGGCAGCAGCGACAAGTAAGCCGCGGCGTGAGCGAAGACAACGCGCAAGCCCCTGATCCGGCGGCTACCCCGCCGCTGGATGAGAGCATCCGCCAGGTCGGCGCGGCCGGTCGTGCCGCTGCCAACTCGGCCAAGCACTCGCTGCGTTCGCTGCGCCGGTTGGCCTCGGCCGACTTCGCGCTGGCACGCAGTGCCTTCGGCCGCGCGCTGGCTTGGGCCGGCGTAGCGATCGTATTTGGTGCGTCGGCCTGGCTGCTGATGGCCGCCACCCTTATCGCGCTGCTGCAAAGCTGGGGCCTGAGCTGGCTGCAGGCACTGCTGATCACCTCGCTGCTGAGCCTGGCCGTCACCGGTTATGCGATCTGGCGGGTGTCCTACTTCTTCCACCACACCGGCATGCACGCCACCCGGCGCCAGCTGTCCCGCCTGGGCCTGTTCGACGAGCCCAGCGAAGACGACCCCGATGCCGATGTGGAGCTGCCAGAGGGCAAGCCATGAAGTTCGGTGCGCTGCAGCGTCGGGTGAAGCGCTGCGAACAGGTGGTAACCGTGCGTCTGGTCGAGACCCAGGACCACTGGTCCACGCTCGGCCAGGTCTGGCGCCAGGGCTGGTCGCCACTACGCATCGTGGTAGTGGGCCTGGCCGGTGGCTTCATTGCCGGCAAGCTGGAAATGCCGGGCAAGGTCAACGGTGCGCGCTGGCTGCAGATGGTGGGTTCGGTCTCGAACCTGTTCGCCAGTGCGCAGGCGGCGTTCGCCACGGCGATGGCGGCGCAGGCGGCGGCCACCGCCGACGATGCGGCCGAAGAAGCCGGCGATGCCAGCGAACAGGCACACGCAGCGGCCTCCGCCGCTGAAGCACGGCCCGCAGCGGCAGCGCGAGCTGTGCCGGAGCCGGAGCCGGAACCGGACCTGCGCGAACCGCGCCCGGCCGAGGCGGCCACCGAGCTGTCCGAACGTTGATCCCTGGAATCCGCCGCGCCGGTCGCGGCCGGCGGATAATGCGCTCCCCTTTCCGGCTGATGCGTCGATGAGCGAGTCCTCCCTGTCCCCGTCACCGGCCGGCCACGACGCATCCGAGGCACCGCTGCCGCCCCCGTCGCGCCCACGCGGACCGATGTCGCTGGTTGTGCTGGCGACCCTGGCCGTGGGCTATACGCTATGGGCGGCGCAGGACATCATCCTGCCGGTGCTGCTTGCGATGTTCTTCGCGCTGGTCGGCAATCCCATCCTGCGCCTGCTGCAGAAGCTGTGGATTCCGCGCGCGCTGGGCGCGCTGTTGATCCTCGGTGCGGGCCTGGGCGTGACCGGTTCGCTGGCCGTGCAGCTGATCGGACCGGCGATGGAATGGGCGCAGGAAGCACCGCAGCAGCTGCGCAAGGTCGCCCGCCAGGTGCAGAACCTGACCAAGCCGGTGCAGCAGGCCAACCAGGCGGCGGAAAACTTCGCCCGTGTGGCCGGCGGTGACAGCAACCACAAGGTGCAGGTGATCCGCACCCAGCTCGACGACCCCTACCGCATGCTGACCCGTGCACCGCGGCTGGCTGCCTCGGTGTTGGCCGTGGTGCTGCTGACGCTGTTCTTCATGATCTACGGGCAGAGCCTGCAGCGCGCGGCGATCGCCCTGTTCCCCAACCGCCAGCAGCAGCGCTTCACTACCGACATCCTGCGTTCGATCGAACGCGAGGTCTCGCGTTACGTGCTGACCATCACCGTCATCAACACCTTGGTCGGGCTGGTGTTCGCCGGCGTGCTGATGCTGCTCGGTATCGGCCTGCAGGAAGCGCTGCTGTGGGGCACGGTGGCCGCGCTGCTGAATTTTGCGCCGTATGTGGGTCCGCTGATCGGCGTGGCGCTGATGCTGTTGATGGGCTTCGTCGAGTTCCGCGACCCGCTGCAGGCCCTGCTGCCCGCAGCCGCCTACCTGGGCCTGCACACACTGGAAGGGCAGATGGTGACCCCGATCGTGCTGGGCCGTCGGATGAAGCTGTCGCCGCTGGTGCTGATCCTGGCGCTGATGGTGTTCGGCTGGGCCTGGGGCATGATCGGGCTGCTGCTGGCGGTGCCGCTGCTGGTGTGCATCAAGCTGGTGCTGGCACGCCTGGACGGCATGCAGGGCTGGGCACGCCTGCTGGAATGAAAGCCCGCGCGGGCAGGGGTAGAATGGCGGGGTGAATTTCCCCGTCCAAGCCATCACCCTCGACCTTGACGACACGCTGTGGCCGTTCGCTCCGATCGGCGCCCGCATCGAACAGGTCCTGCACACCTGGATGTGCGAACACAGCCCCGCTACCGCCGCGATGTATCCGGTGGAGGCGATGCGCGAACTGCGCGAGCGGCTGTACCACGCCCATCCGCACCTCCACCACGACCTGAGTGCGCTGCGCCGGCTGACCCTGCACGAAGCACTGCACACCAGCGGTGCCAGCCTCGATCTGCTGGAGCCTGCGTATGAAGTGTTCTACGCCGCACGCAACCAGGTGGAGTGCTATCCCGATGCGATCGATGCACTGGCACGGATTGCCGCGCGGGTTCCGGTGGCGGCGCTGAGCAATGGCAATGCCGACCTGGAACGGGTCGGCCTGGCCCATCATTTCGCCTTCCAGCTGGGTGCGCGCGAGCATGGCGCGGCCAAGCCCGAAGCCAGCATCTTCCACGCTGCCTGCACCCGACTGGGTGTCGCGCCGGCACAGGTACTGCACGTCGGCGATCATGCCGACATGGACGTGGCCGGGGCGATTGCCGCCGGCCTGCGCGGGTGCTGGATCAACCGCGAGGCAGCCACCTGGACCCATCCGCAGCTGCAGCCGGACCTGCAGTTCGACACCCTCACCGGCCTGGCCGACTGGTTGGATGCCAACCTCGACGCCGCCGCACTCCGGAGTACCTGACGCATGAGCGAGATCACTGGTTTCACTGCCGACACCGCCGCAGCGCTGCCGCTGTACGTGCTGGACCGCGAGCAGTTCGCCGCCTGGAAGGACGGCCAACCGGCCGCCACCCAGGCCTGGCTGGCATCGCAGGGCTTCACCGCCGGTGCCTTCACCACGGCGTTGCTGCCCGGCGCCGATGGCCTGTCCGGAGCGGTGATCGGTGTGGGTGATCGCGCCGATGCCTACAGCTATTCGCATGCCCCGCACGCCCTGCCGGAAGGCAGCGTGTGGCAGCTGGCCAACGAACTGCCGGCCGCCGAACAGGCGCTGCTGCAGCTGGGCTGGGGCTTGGGCAGCTACCGCTTCGACCGCTACCGCAAGCGCCACCGCGCACCGGCGCAACTGGTAGCCGCGCCGACCGGCGAGGTGGCCGACCTGATCACCGCCAGCCTGCGCGTGCGTGACTGGGTCAACACTCCCACCGAAGATATGGGCCCGCAGCAGCTGGAAGACGCTGCCCGCGCCCTGGCCGCTGCGCACGGCGCGCAGGTCGAGGCGATCACCGGTGACGAACTGCTGAAGCACAACTTCCCGGCCATCCACGCCGTGGGCCGCGCATCGCACCGCGCGCCGCGTCTGGTGGTGCTGCGCTGGGGCAAGGACACCGATCCGTCGCTGGTGCTGGTCGGCAAGGGCGTCTGCTTCGACACCGGCGGCCTGGACATCAAGCCGGCCGACGGCATGCGCAACATGAAGAAGGACATGGGCGGCGCCGCGCATGCGCTGGCCCTGGCCGGCCTGGTGATGGCACGCGGGCTGCCGGTACGTTTGACCCTGCTGGTGCCGGCGGTGGAAAACGCGATCGGTCCGGAGGCGTTCCGCCCGGGTGAAGTGATCGCCACCCGCAAGGGCCTGAGCGTGGAGATCGACAACACCGACGCCGAAGGCCGCGTGATCCTGTGCGACGCATTGACCTTCGCCGGTGAGCAGAAGCCGGACCTGGTGCTGGACTTCGCCACCCTCACCGGTGCCGCGCGCATCGCACTGGGCCCGGATCTGCCAGCGCTCTTCAGCAACGATGACACGGTGGCCCAGCAGTGGCTGCAGGCCGGTGACGCGACCCGCGACCCGGTCTGGCGGATGCCGCTGTGGCGCCCCTACCTGCGCTACCTGAGCAGCGGCATCGCCGACCTGGCCAACGCCGGTTCGCGCATGGCCGGCTCGGTGACCGCCGCGCTGTACCTGGAACGCTTCCTGGAAGACGGCCAGCGCTGGGCGCACCTGGACGTGTACGCCTGGAACGACGGCGAACGCCCGGGCCGTCCGGCCGGTGGCGAAGCGCTGGCGTTGCGCTCGGCGTGGGCGATGCTGAAGGCGCGCTACAGCTGATCGGGTGGGTGCCGACCTTGGTCGGCACGCCGTCCCCGGCAAACTTGACGAAAATTTGAATACCGGGCCTGGAAGGGTTCTGCGAGGATGTGTGGGTCGACCACCCACACGCTCCGTGAAGGCAGGACTCCGACCATGTCGCTCTTCCGCTACACCCGTGCCGGCCAGACGGCGGGCGCACCGCGCAGGCATTCGCCGCTGCTCTGGATCGCACTGATCGCGCTCATTCTGGGTGCCGTCGCGCTGGCCTTCGCCTGGCTGGCCGGCTGGATTGGAAACCGCCTCACCGCGCAGCGCTTCACCGATACCATCGAGGCCACCGGCCCGGCCCACCCGGGCTTCCGCCGCGCGCACAGCAAGGGCATCTGCGTGAGCGGCTGGTTCGAACCCAGTGCGCAGGCCCGCACCCTGTCCAGTGCACGGGTGTTCTCGCAGCGCCGCGTGCCGGTGATGGGCCGCCTGTCGATCGGCGGCGGCGACCCGTACGGCGCCGACAACACTGCACGCGTGCGCAGCCTCGCGGTGCAGATGGTCAGCGATGATGGGCAGGAATGGCGCATGGCGATGAACAGCTTCCCGTTCTTCGCGGTGCCCAGCGCCGAGGCGTTCTACGAGCAGACCCGCGCTTCCATTCCCGACCCGGCCACCGGCAAGCCCGACCCGCAGAAGATGGCTGCGGTGCTGGCGAAGTACCCCAGTGCGCAGGCCTTCCAGCAGTGGGCCAGGACGGCGCCGTGGACCAGCAGCTGGGCCGACACCACCTTCAACAGCGTCAACAGCTTCTGGTTCACCAATGCGCAGGGCCAGAAGCGCGCGGTGCGCTGGCGCTGGCAGCCGCAGGCGCCGGTGGTGGAGATGGATGCGGAAACGCGCAAGCAGGCCAGCGTCGATTTCCTCAGCCAGGAACTGCAGCAGCGCCTGGCCAACGGCCCGGTGCGCTGGAACCTGGTCGTGACCACCGCCGAGCCCGGCGATGCCATCGATGATCCGTCGGTGCCATGGCCCGAGTCGCGTGACCAGGTAGTGGCCGGCGTACTCAGCGTGGACCGCATGCAGTCGCAGGAACAGGGTGCCTGCGGTCAGATCAACTTCGATCCGCTGATCCTGCCCAGCGGCGTGCGCGGCAGTGACGATCCGATCCTGGCCGCCCGCTCGGCGGTGTATTCGCAGTCCTTCAACCGCCGCGAACGCGAGCGCGCCACCGGCAACGTCGAACAACCGAAGGAGGCCGCACGATGAGCATCGGCAACGGCCACTTCAACCTGCTGGCGCGGGTGCTGCACTGGTCCATGGCACTGATGATCATCGCCATGCTGTTCATCGGCGTGACCATGGTCGCCTCACTGCACCTGCGGCCAATGCTGATCGACCTGCACCGCCCGCTGGGCATCGCCATCCTGGTGCTGGTGCTGCTGCGCCTGTACAACCGGCTGCGCCATCGCCCGCCGCCGCTGCCTTCCGACCTGCCCGCCTGGCAGGTGCTGGCGGCCAAGGCCTCGCACTGGATGTTGTATGCGCTGATGCTGGCGATGCCGTTGATCGGCTGGGCGATGCTGTCGGCAGGCGGTTACCCGATCGTGCTGTGGGGCGGCCTGCACCTGCCGCCGATCGTGCCACACACACCGGCGCTGTACGCCGCGTTGCGTAATGCGCACAGTCTGCTGGCCTACGTGCTGTTCGCAACGGTGCTGATGCACGTGGGTGCGGCGCTGTTCCACCTGTGGGTGCGGCGCGATGGGGTGTTCCAGGCGATGGCGCGCGGGAAGGATTGAGAGCGAGCTCCTCTGCGCCCACGCATGAGTAGCGCCGGGCCATGCCCGGCGGATCGTTTCCGCGCCTGCGGTGGGGTGTCACTTTTCTTTTCGCGCGAAAAGAAAAGTAACCAAAAGAAACGCGCCGCCAGAGCGCGAGCCGGTGCTGCGCACCGGTGCCCTGTGCTTCTCGGTGAATCAGGGGACGGCGCCGAACTCGCTACGCTCAAACACCGGCGCCTCTTCGCCCTCGCCGGACCTGCGGTGCTCGGCTCGCTCAAGGCGGACTGGAAGGGCAAGATCAACAGCTAGAGCATCCACGCATGGCGTGGATCTACTGGGTGCAGCTGTGCCTTTGACGTTGGGTCCGCCTTCTAGCGAGCCGAGCATCGCAGGGGAATCAGGGGCGCAGAGGCGCCGATGTCTGAGCGTAGCGAGTTCGGCGCCGTCCCCTGATTCACCGAGAAGCACAGGGGACCGGTGCGCAGCGCCGGCTCGCGCTCTGGCGGCGTGTTTCTTTGGTTACTTTCTTTGCACGAGCAAAGAAAGTGACACCCACCCGCGGTCGCGGAAATGACATCACCGGGAAAAGCAGGCCGCCGCTACAACCACCCCTTCTGTCGCGCCAGCCGATAGGCCTCAATCCGGTTGGCCACACCCAGCTTGCCGATGCACTCGGACAGGTAATTGCGCACCGTACCGTGCGACAACCCCAGCTGCTCGGCAATCTCGCTGGCGGTTCGGCCCTCCCCTGCCAGACGCAGCACACGGCGCTCGCGGTCGGTCAGCGGATCGGCCTGCGACCACGCATCCAGTGCCAGCTGCGGGTCGATCGCACGGATGCCCTGTTTCACCTTGCGCAGTGCATCGGCCAGGTTCTCGGCCGGTGCGTCCTTCAGCAGGTAGCCCAGCACGCCCGCCTCCAGCGCGCGGCGCAGGAAACCGGCGCGTGCGAAGGTGGTTACGATCACCACCTTGATCGGCAGCTCATGGCGGGCGATGCGCTGCGCCAGCTCCAGCCCGGACAGGCCCGGCATCTCGATGTCGGTGACCAGGATGTCCGGCTTCAGCTGCTGCAGCATGCGCCACGCGGTTTCGCCGTCGGCGGCGCTGCCCAGCACCTCGATATCAGGCTCCAACCCCAGCAGCGCCGACAGTGCGCCGCGCACCATCGCCTGGTCCTCGGCCAGCAGGATGCGGATCATGCGGCACCGTCCTGCACCAGCGACGACGGCGTGCCTGGCGGCAACGGTGTGGTCGCAGCAGCCAGTGGCACGCGCACGGTCAGCAGCGTGCCCTCGCCCTTTGCGGACTGAACCTGAAGGTTGCCCCCCAGGGCGGCCACGCGTTCGCGCATGCCGCACAACCCGTTGCCCTCGGCCTGCACACCGCCACGACCATCATCGCGGATCTGCATCGCCAGCATGCGTCCTTCCAGCATGAATTCCACCCGTGCCTGTGTCGCCTGTGCATGGCGCACGATGTTGGTCGCGGCCTCGCGCAGCACCAGCGCCAGCCCGCGTTCGACATCCACCGGCATCGCCGGTGGTGGTGCGTATTGAAGGTGGACCTGCTGGCACTCCAGCAGCAGCCGCGCCGACGCCAGCTCACCGGCCAGGTCACTGGCGCGGATACCGGTGACCGCGCTGCGCACCTGCGCCAGCGCTTCGCGGGCAATGTCCTCGGCTTCGCCGATTTCCTGCCGCGCCCGCGCGTCGCCACGATCGTGCAGCTTGCGGGCCAGTTCCAGCTTCAACGTGATCAACGACAGAGTGTGGCCGAGCAGGTCGTGCAGGTCGCGGCCGATGCGTTCGCGCTCGGCGGTGGCTGCGAGCCGCCGCACCTCGTCCTGCGACAGCTGCAGTGCCGCATCCTTCTGCTGGTTGAGTGCCTCCACGTTCACGACCAACCCGACGATATAGGACACGGCGGGGATCCAGACCAGGCTCTGCCACGGGTACTGGAACAGCAGTGCGAGGCCGCAGAACAGGAGGTTCAGGCCAGTGAGCTGCAGCAGGTACTGCCACCAGCCACCGCGTCCGCTCACCCGCAGCAGCACGCAGCCGAACACGAAGTAGGTCAACCCGGACGGGTACCACGGCAGCAGCACCAGCGACATCCCGATCAGGCCCAGGGCATAGCGCGGCGCGTGATGGCGTGGCGCCACCATCACCTTGGCGTACAGCAGCAGGAACACCGGATAGCTGGCCACTGTAAGCAGCAGCCAGCGCAGGGTGAAGCCATGGCCGAGCAAGGGCGTCAGGAAGATCCACACCGACCACAGCAGGTGGATCGCCTCGCTCCAGGGTGATTTTCCCCGGCGCAGCGTCTCGGCCACCGCCGAGTCCGGCGCGGGGCGCAGCAGGGAGGCAAGCCAGGTGGACGGCACAGGCGGTTCCAGGCGGGGATGATCGCCGCCGATCATGCCAGTTCGGCTGGCTGCGCGCAGGCGCCACCGCCGGCAAGGTGGCACCGGCGCAACCCGCCGCAGATCACGGTACGCTTGGCGGTACCGCTGCAGCGGGCCAGCGATGGGGTGGTCGGATCCATGAGCGGTACCGGCAGCGGGGACGTTGCCATCCTGTGCCGCCGCGGTCACATTTCGCAGTTGCCGCCGTCAGTGTCATCGGGTGACAGCTGTCACTGCCGTCATCGCTGTGCCTGCCTTCATGCTGTGCCGCACGCTCCACCGCCGGAACCGCCGCCGTCCGCGCTTCCGGCCACACCCGCCCGAACGCCTGTGATGGAACGAATGAACGCTTCTGCCGAGCTGTTGAAGGAACTCCGTATCGACCGCAAGTCGCCGCCGCCCGCCTCCGGTGGTGGCAGCAACGGCGGTGGTCGCCGTTGGTTGTGGATCGCGACCATCGTGGTCGTGCTGCTGATCGCCGCTGCCGTGGCGTTCCTGTTCGGCCGTGCGCCGGCCGTGGAGGTGGAAACCGCGCCGGCCGTGGCCATCCAGCAGGGTAGCGCCAGCAGTTCGGTGCTCGACGCCAGTGGCTACGTGGTCGCCCGGCGCATGGCCACGGTCTCGGCCAAGATCACCGGCAAGGTGCGCGAGGTGATGATCGAAGAAGGCATGCGGGTCGAGGCCGGCCAGGTGATGGCCACGCTGGACCCGATCGATGCCGATGCGCAGCGCAGCCTGTATGCCTCGCAGCTGCAGGCCGCACGCAGCCAGGTGGCCGGGCTGGAGGCGCAGCAGAAGCAGGCCGCCGCCGAAGCCAGCCGCCTGCAGGCGCTGGTCGGCCAGCAACTGGTCTCGCGCTCGCAGTACGACCAGGCCGTGGCCCAGCGCGACAGCCTGCGCGCGCAACTGGACACCGCCCGGCGCAATGTCAGGGTGGCCAACGATCAGTTGGCCATCGCCGACCTGGGCGTGGACAACAACATCGTGCGTGCGCCGTTTTCTGGCGTAGTCACCGCCAAGGCGGCACAGCCCGGCGAGATCGTGTCGCCGCTGTCGGCCGGCGGCGGCTTCACCCGCACCGGCATCGGCACCATCGTCGACATGGACTCGCTGGAGATCGAAGTCGAGGTCGGCGAGGCCTTCATCGGCCGCGTGCAGCCGAAGATGCCGGTGGAAGCCACGCTCAATGCTTATCCGGAGTGGAAGATCCCGGGCGAGGTCATTGCCATCATCCCCACCGCCGACCGCGGCAAGGCCACGGTGAAGGTGCGCGTGGCACTGAAGGTGAAGGACCCGCGCATCGTGCCGGAAATGGGCGTGCGGGTCAGCTTCCTGGAACAGGCGCAGCCGCAGGCGGCCGCCACGCCGCAGGGCGTGCGCGTGCCCGGCGGCGCCGTGGTCCAGCGCGAGGGCGCATCGGTGGCCTTCGTGCTGGGTGACGAGAACCGCGTGCAGCAGCGCGCGGTCGAGGCCGGCCAGGCGATGGGCAAGGACCGCCAGATCCTCAAGGGCGTGAGCGCAGGTGAATCGGTGGTGGTGAACCCGCCGGACACCATGCGCGATGGCGCCAAGGTGCAACTGAAACAAGCGCAGTAACGGCCTGGCGCCTGCGGGCGCCGCCGGCAGCACCGCTCGACGCACGCCCGCGGCCTCCGCCGGTGCGCTTCCCCGTTTCCCGCCTCCCGTGGAGAACCACCCATGTCGACCCTGGTTTCACTGCGCAACATCACCAAGACCTATCAGCGTGGCCCCGAGAAAGTACAGGTGTTGCACGGCATCGACCTGGACATCGCCAGCGGCGACTTCGTCGCACTGATGGGCCCGTCCGGCTCGGGCAAGACCACCCTGCTCAACCTGATCGGTGGCCTGGACAACCCCAGCAGCGGCGAGATCAGCATCGAAGGCGAGCGCATCGACCAGATGAGCGGCGGGCAGCTGTCGACCTGGCGCAGCCACCACGTCGGCTTCGTGTTCCAGTTCTATAACCTGATGCCGATGCTGACCGCGCAGAAGAACGTGGAGCTGCCGCTGCTGCTGACCCACCTCAATGCCGCGCAGCGCCGCCGCAATGCGGAGATCGCGCTGACCCTGGTCGGACTGGCCGACCGCCGCAGCCATCGCCCGAATGAACTCTCCGGCGGCCAGCAGCAGCGCGTGGCGATCGCCCGGGCGATCGTCTCCGATCCCACCTTCCTGATCTGCGACGAGCCCACCGGCGATCTCGACCGCCAGTCCGCCGAGGAGATCCTGGGCCTGCTGCAGCAGCTCAACCGCGAGCACGGCAAGACCATCATCATGGTCACCCATGACCCGAAGGCCGCCGAGTACGCCACGCACACGGTGCACCTGGACAAGGGCGAGCTGGCCGACGCGCCGCTGGCCCACTGACGGAGGCCACGGCGATGAAATACTTCTCGTTGGTGTGGGCACAGCTGTTCCGCAGCCGCACCCGCACCTTGCTCACCCTGCTCTCGGTGGTGGCTGCGTTCCTGCTGTTCGGCATGCTCGACTCGGTGCGGGTGGCGTTCTCTTCCGGTGGCAGCGTGGAAGGCGCCAACCGCCTGATCGTAGCCTCGCGGCTGTCGATCACGCAGTCGCTGCCGATCCGCCTGGAAACCCAGGTCCGGCAGGTGGCCGGCGTGCGCGACGTCGCCTACGGCATGTGGTTCGGCGGCATCTACCAGGACCCGAAGAACTTCTTCCCGAATTTCTCGGTCTCGCCCAACTACTTCGATGTGTACCGCGAGCTGCAGATCGACCCGGCGCAGCTGGAGGACTGGAAGCAGACCCGCACCGGCGCCATTGTCGGCGAGACACTGGCCAAGCAGTTCGGCTGGAAGATCGGCGATACCATTCCGCTGCAGGCAACGATCTTTCCGCGTGGCGGCAGCAACGACTGGCCGCTGGTGCTGAAGGGCATCTACCGCTCCAAGGATCGTGCGCTGGCCGCCAATGAAGAACGCCAGTTGATGATGAACTGGAAGTACTTCGATGAATCCAACGACTACATCAAGAACCAGGTGAGCTGGTACACGGTGACGCTGGACAATCCGGACCAGTCTTCGCGGGTGGCACAGGCGATCGACGCGATCTCGGCCAACTCCGACCACGAGACCAAGACCCAGACCGAATCGGCATTCCAGCAGGCGTTCGTCAAGCAGTTCGCGGACATCGGCATGATCGTCACCTCGATCATGGGCGCGGTGTTCTTCACCCTGCTGCTGCTGACCGGCAACACCATGGCGCAGGCCGTGCGCGAACGCATTCCGGAACTGGCCACGCTGAAGACGCTGGGCTTCAAGGACAGCACCGTGCTGACCCTGGTGATGGTGGAGTCGGTGCTGCTGATCGGCCTGGGCGGCCTGCTCGGCATGGGCCTGGCCGCCCTGATCCTGCCGGCGATCGGCCCGAAGAGCATGGGCATGCTGCCGCCGCACGTACCGACACCAACCTGGCTGATGGGGCTGGGCCTGATCGTGGTGATCGGCATCATCGTGGGGCTGCTGCCCGCGCTGCGTGCCAAGCGCCTGAAAATCGTCGATGCACTGGCCGGCCGCTGAGGAGGATTGCAGATGAACAAGCTCAAGAAGTGGCTGGGCAACGGCATAACCGTGCTGCTGCTTGCGATCGGCCTGGTGCTGTGGATCAGCCTGCCGTGGATCGGCGTGCTGGCCGTGGCCGTGCTGGTGGCGCTGTGGCTGCTGCTGACCCGCGGCGGACGGCTGGCGTTGGCCGCCACCCGCATCGGCGTGGCCAGCCTGCCTCAGCGCTGGGGCGCATCGTCGGTGATCGTGGTCGGCATTGCCGGCGTGGTCGGCGTGCTGGTGGCGATGCTGGCGATGGGCGAAGGCTTCCAGGCCACGCTCAACAACACCGGCGATGACACCACCGCCATCGTGCTGCGCGGTGGCTCGCAGGCCGAGACCAACTCGGTGATCACCCGCGAGCAGGTACCGATGCTGTCCACCCTGCCCGGCATCAGCCGCGATGCGCAGGGCCGGCCGTTGCTGTCACCGGAACTGTCGCAGGTGGTCAACCTGGTGTCCAAGTCCGATGGCACCGACGTCAACGCGCAGTTCCGCGGCGTCGGTCCGCAGGCCTGGGCCGTGCATGACAAGGTCAAGATCATCGAAGGCCGCAGGTTCGCCACCGGCCTGCGCGAGATCGTGGTCGGCCAGGGTGCCAAGGGTCAGTTCCGCGACATGGACGTGGGCAGGACGCTGACCCTGGGCAACCAGACCTGGACCGTGGTGGGTGTATTCGCCACCGGCGACGCGCACGATTCGGAGCTGTGGACCGACGCCGATACACTGGCCACCACCTACCAGCGCAGCGCCTGGCAGTCGATCAGCGTGCGTACCGAGGGCAAGGCCGGATTCGAGCAGTTCAAGGCAGCAGTCGCCGCCGACCCACGCCTGAAGCTTGACGTGGAAACCACCCGTGTCTACTACAGCAAGCAGGGCGGCGGGCTGACCAAGCTGATCGACATCCTCGGCAAGGTGATCGGCACGATCATGGCGGTGGGTGCAGTGTTCGGCGCACTCAACACCATGTATGCGGCAGTGGCCACCCGTGCGCGCGAGATCGCCACCATGCGCGCGATCGGTTTCCGCGGCCTGCCGGTGGTGACGGCAGTGATGCTGGAGACGATGCTGCTGGCGCTGCTCGGTGGCCTGCTCGGCTGTGCGGTGGCGTGGCTGCTGTTCAATGGCTACAGCGTGTCCACCATCGGCAGCAACTTCAGCGCAGTGGTGTTCAAGTTCCATGTATCGCCGGAACTGCTGTGGACCGGACTGAAATGGGCGCTGGGCATCGGCCTGGTCGGCGGCCTGTTCCCGGCGCTGCGCGCGGCACGTTTGCCGATCACCACGGCGCTGCGCGAAACCTGAGCATCACGCAGCGGCATTTCGCACATCCTGCAGGGACGGAGCGAAGGCTCCGTCCCTTTCAGGTTGCCGAACTCAGACATCCGCCGCCGCAGCATCAAACGGCGGGGCCGCGCGCGGCCAGATGCTGGCGAAGGACTTCCTCGGGCGGATACGCCGTGCCCAGCGCGTGCTGCTCGCCTGTGTGCCGGTCGACGAAGATCGGCCCATTGCCGGCCAATGCATCCGAGATTTCGCCGGATTGCAGGTAGCGCAGCGACTGGAAGCAGAACAGCCAGCCTTCGACCACTTCGTGCTCATGCGTGATGGCAACCGGCTCATCGTCGCTGGCAAGTGCAGCCTCCACGCGACGGCGTGCTTCTTCAAGCTGGATCATTCCTTCATCTCCTGCCTTCGATGACGAGGCGAAGAGCATTTCATGCGGGCAGATGCATCACAACGACTGCGCGCCTGCATACAAGCGCGTACTGCGACGCGTTGTCGCAACTACTCAAGCGTGCCAGCTTCGTGCCGCTATCGATGCCTCTGCCCATCGCAAACGCAGCGCGCGTGACGCCGCGCACAGCGCATCTGTGGATTGTTGGTTGCGATTCATGTTCACGCACATTCCGCAGCATCGCGACAAACAGTTGCGAATGAAAACACTCTAGAATCCGGCCCCCCACGTTGGTTTGCAGCACCCCACGCGTCCACAGAATGGACGCTTGTTTTTTCTGAAACACGAGATTTCACGGATGTCCCTGAAGACCACCCCGCTGCGCAACGCGATCATCATCGCGCTGGCCGCCAGCTGCACTACCCCCGCCTTCGCACAGGATGCGGGCGACAACACCACCAACCTCGACCGCATCGAAATCACCGGCTCGCGCATCCGCCAGGCCAGTGTCGAAACCGCTCAGCCGGTGGTCGCGCTCAACCGCGCGGAGATCGAGAAGAAGGGCTACGTCAACGTCGCCGACATCCTGCAGGATGTGACCGCTGCCGGCTCGCCAAGCATGAGCCGCGCGTCGTCGCTGACCTCATCGCGCGATTTCGGCGGAATGTATGTCAGCCTGCGCAACCTGGGCCCCGAGCGCAGCCTGGTGCTGATCGACGGCCGCCGCATGGGCGTCAGCGCCGGCGGCTACTCCGACCTGGCCTCCATCCCCTCGGCCATCGTGGAGCGCGTTGAAGTGCTGACCGATGGCGCATCGGCGTTGTACGGCTCCGATGCCATCGCCGGTGTGGTCAACATCATCACCCGCAAGAACTTCGATGGTGGCGAAGCCAGCGTCTACGTCGGCCAGTACGGTGAAGGCGATGGGCAGAAACGCTCCTACAGTGCCACTTTCGGCAAGACCTTCGACCGCGGTTGGTTCAGCGTTGGCGCCGAGCGCACCAAGGAAGACGAAGTGATGGGCGGCGCGCGCGAGTTCAGCCGCTACGTCAACGGTCCGCGCCATCCGAACGATGGCCTCAACGGCACCACGCCGTGGGGCAGCGTCACCGTCGGCGGCAAGCCGCTGACCGTCGGTCCGGGCGGCGACCCGACCAGCGCCGGCAACTTCCACGCGCCGAACCCGGCCGATGGTGCCAACACCAAGACCAACATGAGCCTGCTGACCGGCCTGGAGCGCACCTCGGTGTTCGCCAACGGCGGCTTCTCGATCACCGATGACCTGCGCATCGTTGCCGATGCCATGTACAGCAAGCGCGAATCGACCAAGCACCTGGCTGGCTACCCGTACTCGGTCACCGCCACGCAGGCGCGCAACGGCAGCCGCGCCGCCCTGTCCAAGGACAGCGCATTCAACCTGTGGGGCCAGGACGTGCTGTTCTCGCATCGCACCGAAGAGATGCTGCGCGGCACCGAGAACACCCTGGAAACCAAGCGCGGCAGCCTGGGCCTGGAAGGCAGCTTCGAAACCGGCTCGCGCTACTGGGACTGGAACGTCAGCTACACCTACAACCGCAATGAAGGTGAGCGCGTTGGCACCGGCAGCATGTACCAGCCGAACGTCAACCTGGCCGTCGGTCCGTCCTTCATCGAGAACGGCGTGGCCTACTGCGGTACCCGCACTGCGGTGATCGCCGGCTGCGTGCCGTGGAACCCGGCCGCACCGATGGGCTACACCGGTCCGGGTTCGCTGAGCAACCAGGAGGTGCAGGACTACCTGTTCGCCCGCTACGTGGACAAGAGCCAGACCACCACCAAGGTGGCCAGCGCCAACATCTCCGGCTCGCTGTTCTCGCTGCCGGCCGGCGACGTCATGGCCGCGATGGGCTTCGAGCACCGCAGTGAAGAAGCGCGCTACACCCCGGACCTGATGGTGCAGAACGGCCAGATTGCCGGCACCAGCGGCAAGCCGACCCAGGGTGACTACTCGCTCAACGAGGTCTACCTGGAAATGCAGGTGCCGCTGCTGGCCGACATGGCCTTCGCCCGCGAGCTTTCGCTGGACGTTGCCGGTCGCTACTCGGACTACAACAATTTCGGTTCCACCACCAACAGCAAGTTCGGCGTGAAGTGGAAGCCGATCGACAGCCTGTTGGTGCGCGCCACCTACGGCACCGGCTTCCGTGCGCCGACCGTGGACGACCTGTACGGCGGCACTGTCAGCAGCCGTGACTCGTTCACCGACCCGTGCGATACCTCGTTCGGCACTGCCGCCACCAGCGCCGCCGTTGCCGCACGCTGCAAGGCCCTGAAGGTGCCGGCCAACTTCCGCCAGCTCAACAGCGACGGCAGCGTGGCCAGCAAGCCGGGCCAGCAGGCCACCACCGATTTCAACTCCGGTTCCAACCCGAACCTGAAGCCGGAAACCGCCAAGACCTGGACCGTGGGCCTGGTCTACAGCCCCGACTTCGTGCAGGGCCTGGACGTCAGCCTGGACTGGTGGAAGATCCGCATCGACAACGCCATCGTTGGCGAGTCGGCCACCAACATCCTGGAACAGTGCTACGTGCAGGGCTCGGACGCCGCCTGCGGCCGCTTCACCCGTGGCAGCAACGGCCAGGTCAACACGCTGGACCGTTCGCTGGTCAACGCCGGCTACCGCGAAACCGCCGGCTATGACATCAGCGCGCGCTACCGCCTGCCGGAAACCGCGTTCGGCAAGTTCGCCGTTACCTGGAACACCACCTATACCGACTATCTGGAGCAGCGCAACGACAACGCCGCGACCACGCCGGTGGAACAGCTGACCAGCTGGGGTGGCAACTTCCGTGTGCGCTCTACCCTCAACCTGGACTGGCAGTACGGCAACCTGGGCATCGGCTGGACTGCACGCTACTACTCCAGCATGAAGGAGAAGTGCTCCTACATGGACGAGTGCAACATGCCGGGCTTCAGCTCGGCCTACACCGATGCCTCGCCGACCAACAAGGTGGGTTCGAACACCTTCCACGACCTGCAGGTGCGTTACGCCCTGCCGTGGGACGGCACCGTCTCGCTGGGCCTGAACAACGTGTTCGACCACCAGGGTCCGATCATGTACAGCCAGCCCAACAGCAGCTTCGTCTACTACGGCGGCTTCGACATCGGTCGTTTCATGTACATGAAGTACCAGCAGCGCTTCTGAGCCTGCACCCGCGTTCCCGCCACCGCCATCTCTCTCCTGGCGGTGGATGGAAGCAGGGCGGCGCCCCCCGGGGCGCCGCTCTTTTTTTCATGCGTGCCAGTCGATCCGGCCCGGTGCTACCGCTTGGCGCGCATCGTGCGGATGTTGTCGCCGACGAACAGGATCAGGCCGGCCCAGATCGCGGCAAAGCCAATCGCCTTGCCGGCGTCGAAGGCTTCGTGGAAGAAGAACACGCCCAGCAGCAGCTGCAGGCTCGGCGCGATGTACTGCAGGATGCCGACCAGTGACAACGGAATGCGCTTCACGCCGTAGGCAAAGCCAATCAACGGTACCGCCGTCACCACACCGCCGAAGATCAGCAGCAGGTCGTTGCGCCAGCCCCAGCCGTGGAAGAACGCGCCCCCATGACCATTTTCGGCCCAGATCGCGAAGCCCAGCGCCGGCAGGAACAGGTACATGCTCTCCACGCCAAGGCCCGCCACCGGGTCGACCGAAACCAGCTTGCGCAGCAGGCCGTACAGGCCGAACGAACAGGCCAGGCCCAGCGCGATCCATGGTGGTGTGCCGGCATCGATGGTCAGCCAGGCCACGCCCACTGCCGCCATCGCCACCGCCACCCATTGCAGGCGGCGCAGCCGCTCCTTCAGCACCAGCACGCCCAGCAGCACGTTCACCAGCGGGTTGATGAAATAGCCCAGGCTGGTCTCGATCACATGGCCGGCGTTGACCGCCCAGATGTACAGGCCCCAGTTGAAGGCGATGGTCAGGCTCGAGACCAGCAGAATCGGCAGCGCGCGCGGCTGCGCAGCGATCTTCCGCCACCAGCCCAGGCGTGCGCTGAGCAGCAGCCAGCCCAGCACCAGCACGGTGCTCCAGATGATGCGGTGGGCGATGATCTGGAACGATGGCACCTCATTGAGCAGGTGCCAGTACACCGGCACCAGACCCCAGATGACGAAGGTGGAAGCCGTGACCAGCAGGCCACGGCGCTGTTCTTTCTCGTCCATGCTCATTTCTTGCGCGTCCTTGCCATCGTCAGTACCACCACACCCAGGAGAATCACCGCCATCGCCAGCAGGTCGCGCCAGCCGAAGCGCTCACCGTTGAGCAGCGCGCCCAGCAGCACCGCAATGACCGGATTGACGTATGCATAGCTGCCAGCCAGCGCCGGGCGCACGTTCTGCAGCAGCCACACGTAGGCGGTGAACGCGACGATGGAGCCGAACACGCACAGGTAGGCCATCGCCAGCAGGCCACCGGTATCGGGCAGCGTGGTCGGGCGCTCGCCGACCGCCAGGCCGATCAGCACCAGCAGCACACCGCCACAGATCATCTGCCCGGCGGCGGTCATGAACGGGCCCGGCAGGTCCAGTCCGCGTGCCCACACCGAGCCGAATGCCCAGCCGACCGGCGCGATCAGCAGCAGCACCAGCCCGGTCGGCGAGGCGGTCAGGCTGCTGCCTGCGTTGAGCCAGACCACGCCGAGGAAGCCGATGGCGATGCCCAGCCACTCACCGCGGCTGGCGTGCTGGCCGCGCAGCGCCGAGAACAGCGCCATCCACAGCGGCACCGAGGCCACCGCAGTGGCTGCCAGTCCCGAGGACACCTCGCGCTCGGCCAGCACCACCATGCCGTTGCCCAGCACCAGCATGGTCACGCCCATGATGCCCAGGTTGCGCCACTGCCGCAGGGTCGGGTTCGGCATCTTCCAGAACAGGCGCAAGGCCAGGAACATCAGGCCACCGGCAATGATGAACCGGCTGCCGGACACCATCGTCAGCGGCAGCGCGCCCCCGTGCAGGGCCTTGGCGATGCCCAGGTAGGTCGAGCCCCAGACCACGTAGACCAGCAGCAATGCCAGCGCAACAAGGCCACCCCGGGGGGCAGCCGCAGACGAAGAGGGGGGAGCCGACATGACACACCAAGGAGCCGGGGGAAGGCGGATTCTAGGACGTTTTGAGTATGGTCCGGGACCCCATACGGTGGCACGCTGTCATCCATCCATGCACCCTGCTCTGGTCTGCTACCCCGTGTTGACGGCCCATGCAGTACCAAGAGGGCTGTCCGGCCGCGCCGCCCCAAGGCCGGGCGCCGTTTTCCCTGCGCACGGACGCGCCGCATCGAGGATTCCCACCCAGATGAGCACCACGTCCCATCCTGCCGTACCCGCGAACGACCGTGCCGCCCTGCGGCGTTCGATCTCCAACACCCTCAAAGGCTCCGCCGGCAACCTGGTGGAGTGGTACGACGTCTACGTGTACTCGGTGTTCGCCGTGTACTTCGAATCGCAGTTCTTCTCGCCGGACGACAAGAACTCCACCCTGTACGTGTGGGCGATCTTCGCCGCGACCTTCCTGATGCGCCCGATTGGTGCCTGGTTCTTCGGCCGCTTCGCCGACCGCCATGGCCGTCGCCTGGCGCTGACGGTCTCGGTCACGCTGATGGCACTGTGTTCGTTCCTCATCGCCATCACCCCCACCGCCGCCAGCATCGGCATCTGGGCCGCCGTGATCCTGCTGTTCGCGCGCCTGCTGCAGGGCTTCGCCACCGGTGGCGAGTACGGCGCCAGCGCCACCTACATGTCCGAGGCGGCCATTCCCGGCCGCCGCGGCTTCCTGTCCTCCTTCCACTACGTCACCCTGGTCGGCGGCCATGTGCTGGCCCAGCTGACCCTGCTGCTGATGCTGACCTTCTGGGGCAAGCCGGAGATCTCCGAGTGGGGCTGGCGCATCGCATTCGGCATCGGTGGCGTCGCCGCAGTGGTGGTGTTCTGGCTGCGCCGTGGCATGGACGAGTCGCTGTCGGAGTCGTCCATCGAGGCCGCGCGCGAGGGCAAGGCACAGAAATCCGGTTCGATGTACGAACTGTTCGTGCACCAGTGGCGGCCGCTGCTGCTGTGCTTCCTGATCACCGCCGGTGGCACCGTGGCCTTCTACACCTACTCGGTGAACGGCCCGAAGATGATCCAGAGCGCCTTCGCCGGCAACGATCCGATGACCGGCACCCTGATCAACCTGGGCGTGCTGGCGTTCCTGATGGTGCTGCAGCCGGTCGGCGGCTGGCTGTCTGACATCATCGGCCGCAAGACCCTGCTGGTGTTCTTCGGCGCCGGCGGCGTGCTGTACAGCTGGTACCTGATCACCCAGCTACCGCACCAGCATGACGCCACCCTGGCCTTCCTGACCCTGGCACTGGCCTTCGTCATCCTCACCGGCTACACGTCCATCAACGCGGTGGTGAAGGCCGAGCTGTTCCCCACCCACGTGCGTGCGCTGGGCGTAGGCCTGGGTTACGCGCTGGCCAACTCGCTGTTCGGCGGCACCGCCCCGTTGCTGTACCAGGGCGCGCTGAAGACCGGCCACGTCGACTGGTTCGCCATCTACGTGACCGCAACGATCGCGGTATCGTTGGTGGTCTATGTGTTCTTCCTCACAAACAAGGGCCCGAACTGGCTCGACGGCACCCGCAAGTAAGCGCGTTGCCCTGATCGCGGCCACCGGTGCACTGCCGGTGGCCGCTGCGTCTCCCGCTCCTCCACTGATGTGGATCGCGGTGACGCTGGCCGCAGCCACGGCACTGGCCTGGCTGCTGCGCCGCCCCAGCGCACAGGCCGCATGGCCACGCATCGGTTTCGGGGTCGCCCTGCTGCTGTTCTGCGCCGCACTGGCGCTGCAGCTGGCAGTGGACCTGGGCAGCGGCCACAGCTCGCTGCAGCTGCGCCTGCATCGCGGCGTCAACGGCGGATCGCTGGTCGGCCTGCGCACGATGGTGGCGTGCTATCTGGCAGCGCTCGCCACCGGCGGCTGGGGCGCATGGAAGCTGTTGCGCCGGCGCAGGTAGTGCCGGCCGCTGATCGGCAATCGGCAATCGGTAGAGTCGACTGTTAGTCGACTGCTCTCTCGGTCGGCACCGAAAAACCCGCGCTGCGCGCGATAGTCGACTATCAGTCGACTCTACCCGCGGCGGAATGACATGACACCCCGCCGATTCCGATCCTCAGCGGCGGGCCGCTTCGCTCTTGTCGCGCGCGCCGCGGAACTCCGATTCCTTTTCCCACGTCGGCCAGCGGCGGCTGTTGGCCAGCTCGGCGCCCAGGTCGTAGACCAGCAGCGTGTCGGCAGCGTGGCCGCTCGGGTCCCAGCTCGGCGTCCAGGCATCGCAGGCCTGGTGGTAGCAGTCGGCGAAGTACTTCTCGCGCAGCGCGCGCCCAGCTTCAACCCCACCTTCCAGCTTGTCCAGGCCCGGGCCGATGGTGATCGCTGGCACGCCCAGGCGGGCAAAGGCGAAGTGGTCGGCGCGGTAGAAGAAGCCGGCTTCCAGGTTCGGATCCGGGCTGTAGCTGCGGCCGCGGGCCTTGGCCACGCGTTCCAGGTCGCCTTCCAGCGACACCCGGCCCTTGCCCCACGAGGCGATGTCGCGGGTCGGGCCATCCGGGCTGAACATTTCGATGTTCAGCACCGCAGCGGTCTTGTCCAGCGGCGCCAGCGGATGCGCGGCGTAGTAGCTGGCGCCCAGCAGGCCCTTCTCTTCAGCGGTCAGTGCTACGAAGTACAGCGTGCGCTGCGGCTGCGGGCCAGCGGCGAACACGCGGCCCAGTTCCAGCACCGTGGCCACGCCGGTGGCATTGTCGATCGCACCACGGCGGATGCGGTCACCCTTGGCGTCGGGCTGGCCGACACCGAACGCATCCCAGTGCGCGGAGAAGATCACCGCCTCGTCGCCATGCTCGCCACCGGGCAGCTTGGCCACCACGTTGCGGGTCACCACCTGCTCGCGCTTGAGCGCGAAATCCACGCTCAGCTTGGCATTGTCCAGCGCCACCGGGCGAAAGTCGGCACGCATCGCCTTGCGCTTCTCCGCATCGAAGTCGAGGCCGGCGTCGGCGAAGATCGCCTCGGCCAGCTCGCGCTGCATCCAGCCGCGCAGCGGCGTGTGCTGCGCCATCGCCTCGGCCTGGCTGCGCTCGATGTCGAACAGCGGCGAGGTACCCGAGCTCTTCACCGTGGCCCAGCCATAGGCGGCCGGCGCGGTCTCGTGCACGATCAGCACGCCCTCGGCGCCACGGCGTGCGGCTTCCTCGAACTTGTAGGTCCAGCGGCCGTAGTAGGTCACCGCCTTGCCGTCGAACGCGCCCGGCGCATCGGCTTCGAAATCGGCGTCGTTGATCAGCACCACGGCGATCTTGCCGTGCAGGTCCACGTCCTTGTAGTCGTTCCAGTGGCGTTCCGGCGCATCAATGCCGTAACCGACGAACACCAACGGTGCATCCTTGATCTGCACGCGCTTGCGCGGCTGCAGGCTCTGCAGGGTTACGTCCACGCCATTGGCCAGCGCACGCTTGCCCTGCTTCAGCGACAGGCTGGCCTTGGCCGCGCCCTCCAGCTGCGCGCGCACCAGCGGCACCGGCTGCACCCAGCTGCCGTCCACGCCGCCCGGCTGCAGGCCATAGCTGCGGAACTGCTCGATCAGGTACTGCACCGTGCGCTCTTCGCCCTCGGTGGCCGGTGCGCGGCCCTCGAACTCATCCGACGCCAGCACGCGCACGTGCCGCGACAGTGCCTGCGGATCGATGCCGCCACCGGGAAGGTCATTGGCCGCATGGGCCAGGCCACCGACGAACAGGCAGGACGACAGCAGCAACACGCGCATCGGATTCACGGCAGTACCACGGCTAGCTTGGAAGTCACCAGAGTGTAACGTGGTCGTGACATCGCGGTGCAGCGTGAGCTTGCGTCATCCACGCATGGCGTGGAGCTACCGACGGATGCGATCCAGCCAGCAGGCCAGGCCCTGCGCGTTGAGTTCGATGTCCATCGCCAGCACCGCAGTCACCGCCGCATCGTCCAGCGCACAGCCATGCAGCTGCGCACGTTCCAGGTACAGCGCCTGCAGTGCAGCCAGCAGGCAGCGGTGACGGTCCGGCCGGCCGTCGCACTGGCGGCCGATGGCGGCCATCGCATCGATCTGCTCGAACAGGTCGTTGGCCAGTTTCTCCACCTGTTCCACACGACCGTAGTGGGTCAGGTACATCGCCTGCGGGCCGTAGCCCAGCATGCGCCGGATCGAGGCCTTCATCGCTTCCGGGTCGAACTGTACCGGCGACGACGTCGGGAAGATGAAGGCCCCCTGCGCGCTGTCCAGCTCGCGGTAGGAAATGCCGAAGGTATCGCCGGTGAACCAGCTGCGGCTTCGTGCATCCCATACGCAGTAGTGGTGCAGTGCGTGGCCCGGCGTGTGCAGCAATACCAGCTCGCGGCCGGCCAGGTCGATACGGTGGCCGTCCTCGGCCACCACCACACGATGTTCGGGAATGGCCTCGATACGACCATAGCTGCGAGCGATTTCCTCGGCGCCATACACCGCCGTAGCACCGGCGATCAGCCGGGTCGGGTCGATCATGTGCGGTGCACCGCGCGGGTGCAGCACCGCCTTTGCGTTCGGCAGCTGCTGCATGAGCAGGCCGGCGCCGCCGGCGTGGTCCAGATGCACGTGCGTGAGCAGCAACCAGTCCACCGCGTCCACGCCCAGGCCGGCATCCGCCAGCGCCTGCAGCATCGCCGGCACCGACAGGCCGGTACCGCAATCGACAAAGGCCGCGCGGCCGCTTTCAACGATCAGGTAAGCCGCGTCGAAGTCCGGGCGCTGGAAACCGGTATCGATGGGATGGATGCTGGGGTCGGCGGTCATCGGCACGCACCTGGCAGGATCGGGAACAGACACCATGGTAGGCGCGCAGGCGACCCGGGTTCGATGCGGCTTTGGTCGGAGGGCGCTTCTGTAGAGCCGAGCCCACGCTCGGCTGCCATTCTGTCAGGCACCAGCCGAGCATAGGCTCGGCTCTACAGCGGCACGCGAAGTCGAGCATGGCTCGACTCTACAAAGGCGGGACTACCGGTCCAGCCATCGCGGCCGCAGCAGCAGCGCCAGCACCAGCACCGCCAGGAACGCGCCGTAGGCGTAAAGCACCGCCAGCACCTGCGGCCAGATCGGGCCGGCACCGGGTTGCATCACGCCGATACGGTAGCCCCACAGCATCGACGCGATGCTCAGCGCGAAAGCCAGCAACAGGGTGGTGCCATCGAACAGGCGCCGCCGCGGGGTGCGCGGCTGGCGCGGGAACAGCCAGTACAGGCTGCCCAGCAGCAGGAACCAGGGCAGGAACAGCAGCAGCGACAACCAGGCCATCGCAGACTCCATGTCATCGCGCCGGAGGCGCGCGGACATCATGCCACGGGCGCTGTGCCACGGTCGTGCCGGCGGAGTGCTTGTAGAGCCGAGCCCATGCTCGGCTGCTTTGCAGCCCAGCCGAGCATGGGCTCGGCTCTACAGAGGGCAGGCAGGCCCGGCGATCAGGTCCCTTCGCGCAGCACGGCCAGCGCGGCCAGTACCGCGTCCACCTCGGCGTCCAGCTTGAACAGCTCGCTCTGCAGCTGGTCGCCCTGCTCGGCCTGCTTGATCACGGCAATCAACTGCCCGGCATCACGCGGCGAATCGAAGCCTTCGCTCTGGATCAGCAGCGTGCCGTCACCGGCGGTCAGCTTGAAGTAGAACCGGCCGTCCTTCTCACGGTACTGCTTGAACTGCGGCGGCGCCACGCGGGCCACGCCGGCATCTTCGCTGGCGATGTCGCCCGCCGTGGACAGGTCGCGCAGGCCCACGGCGTGGCGCAGTTCTTCCAGCAGCGGTGCCGCCAACTGCTCGCGCAGCTGCTGGCCACGGCGCTTGAGCAGCGCTTCGATTTTCTCCGGCTTGGCCATCAGCGCGTTGTAGCGCTCGCGCAGCGGCGACAGTTCGCTGTCGATGCGCTCGAACAGCTGCTGCTTGGCATCGCCCCAGCTGATGCCCGCAGCGAACGCCTTCGCGAATTCCGCGGTCTGTTCCGGGGTGGCGAACGCCTGGTACATCTGGAACAGTGCCGAGCCCTCGGTGTCCTTCGGCTCACCCGGTGCGCGCGAATCGGTCAGGATCGAGAACACCAGCTTCTTCAGCTCTTCGCGCGGCACGAACAGCGGAATGGTGTTGTGGTAGCTCTTGCTCATCTTGCGGCCATCCAGGCCCGCCAGCGTCGCCACCTGCTCGTCGATCACCACGTCCGGCAGCGGGAAATACTCCTTGCCGTACACGTGGTTGAAGCGCTGGGCAAAATCGCGCGCCATTTCGATGTGCTGGATCTGGTCACGGCCCACCGGTACCTGGTTGGCCTTGAAGATCAGGATGTCGGCAGCCATCAGCACCGGGTACATGAACAAGCCGGCGCTGACACCTGCGTCCTCGTCCAGACCTTCCTCGCGGTTCTTGTCCACCGCCGCCTTGTAGGCATGCGCGCGATTGAGGATGCCCTTGCTGGCGATGGCGGTCAGGAACCACATCAGCTCCGTCGTCTCGCGGATGTCGCTCTGGCGGTAGAACCACACGTGTTCCGGGTCCAGGCCGCAGGCCAGCCAGCTGGCTGCGATCTCCAGGGTCGCGCGCTGGGTGCGCTGCGGGTCCTGCGACTTGATCAGGCTGTGCAGGTCGGCCAGGAAGAAGAAGCTCTCGATCCCCGGCGCGCGGCTGGCCGCGATGGCCGGACGGATGGCGCCAACGTAGTTGCCCAGGTGGGGCGTGCCGGAGGGGGTGATGCCGGTAAGGACTCGGGTGGTCATGACTGCGTGGGGTAACCTTCGATGAACGGGGCCAGTTTACCTTGCACGCCACCAACCCCGTCAGGGCCCGCGGCGCGTTCATTCACGCAACCCCGCTGGAGACGCCCGATGAAACGCCTGCTGCCCCTGCTGCTTATCCTGCCTCTGGCCGGCTTCCGCCCGGCCCCGATGCCGCCGCCGGTCTACGAGGGCGGCCCCGTGCGCATGGCCCTGGTCGACCGCGACCGCGGCACCGAACTGCGCAGCTACCCCGCCGAGGGCCAGCGCTGGGTGGCCGGTGAGCGCGGGCACCGCTACGCCGTGCGCCTGTACAACGACAGCCCCCGCCGGGTGCTGGTGGTGCTGTCGGTGGACGGCGTCAACGCCATCTCCGGCGAAGATGCCGATCCCTCGCAGACCGGTTACGTGCTCAACCCCGGACAGCGCGCCGACATCACCGGCTGGCGCAAGAGCCAGGACGAAGTGGCGCAGTTCGTCTTCAGCAGCCCCAGCGGCAGCTATGCCAGCCGCACCGGCCGCCCCGACAACATCGGCGTGGTGGGCGTGGCCGTGTTCGAGGAAGCGCGCCGCTGGCGCCCTGAGCCGATCCTGCGCCGCGGCCTGCCACCGCCGGCCCCGGCTGCACAGGCCGAAGCGGCCGCCGATGCCAGCGCCAGCCGCATCGAGGGCTACGCCAGCAAGCCGCAGGCGCCGGCGCTGGGCACCGGCCACGGCGCGCGCGAGCAGTCCTCGGTGCGCGATACCGAGTTCGAGCGCGCCAGCCGCAGCCCGGCGCAGATGTTGCAGCTGCGCTACGACAGCGCCCGCAACCTGCGCGCGCGCGGCATCCTGGTCGATTCGCCGTCACGCCTGCCGCGCGAACCGCAGGCGTTCCCCAACCGCTACGTGCCGGACCCGCCGGCACGCTGATCCTCCGCGCAGACAACACAACGCCCGCAACCTTTCGGCGCGGGCGTTGTGTCGTGGGGAAAACCCGGGGGCTTACTTGTAATCCGGGTAATCCTTGCGCACGCTGTCTTCGAAATCCCGGACTTCCTTCTCGGCGCGGTCCTTGGCCCAGCCATAACGCTCCTGCAGGCGACCGGCCAGGTATTCGGCATTGCCTTCGGCCACATCGAAATCGTCGTTGGTCAGATCGCCCCACTTGGCCTGGGCCTTGCCCTTCAGCTGCGACCACTTGCCGGAAATGATGTCTTTGTTCATTGCTGGGAGTCCTTGGTTGCAACGGCGTTCTTACCGTGGTTCCAGCTTCGCGCAGTCGCTGTTGAGTACCGGTCAACCAGCAATGAAATGCGTGCTCACCTGCTTGAATGGTTCACTCCGCTTGCACAGCCGTGCGTGGCAGCGTGCAAGAAAAAGGCCGGGGATGATCCCCGGCCTTTTTTCTTCCGTTCCGCGCCGGGCTCAGTTGCCCTTGGCGGCATCCTCAACCTTCTCACCGGCCTTCTGCACGTCCTTGCCGGCACCGGCAACGGTATTGCAACCGGCCAGCAGGGCCACCGAGAACATCGACAACAGCATCAGGGCAACTACGCGCTTCATGGGCTTCTCCTTGGGTTTGCCGCTACACCGCTTCATTCGCGGATGGGATTCTTTCGCTCAGCGGGAGAAGGCCAATGCCCGCCGCCGCCGCGTGAAGTGCAATCTGGCGGCAGGGGCGTGGAGCGGGTGTGAACGGATCGGCGATCCGTTCAGGCGGTTGCCTTAGTCGCGCATCAGGGTGGACTTGCCGAACAGGCTCTCGACCAGGTCCACGGCCAGTTCGGCGGTGGCATTCTGCTTGTCCAGCAAGGGGTTGAGCTCGACGATGTCCAGCGACCCCATGCACCCGGTGTCAGCGATCATCTCCATCACCAGCTGCGCCTCGCGGTAGTTCACCCCACCCGGCACCGTGGTGCCCACGCCCGGCGCGATGCTCGGGTCGAGGAAGTCGACGTCGAAGCTGACATGCAGGTGGGTGTTCTCGTCGATGCCCGCCAGTGCTGCTTCGACCGTGCGCTTCATGCCGTTCTCGTCGATGTAGCGCATGTCGTAGACATCCACCTTGTGGGTCTTGATCAGGCGCTTCTCTTCCGGGTCCACCGAACGGATGCCGATCTGGTGCACCTGGGTGGGAGTGATCGCCGGTGCGCTGCCGCCGAGGTGGGTCAGCGCCTCCGGGCCGAGGCCGCACAGGCAGGCCACCGGCATGCCGTGGATGTTGCCCGAGGGGGTGACATCGCTGGTATTGAAATCGGAATGTGCATCCAGCCACAGCACGCGCAGGGTCTTGCCCTGCTCGCGGCACCAGCGTGCCACGGCAGTAATCGAACCGATGCCCAGGCAGTGGTCGCCGCCGAGCATGATCGGCATGCGGCCGGCCTGCAGTTCGGCATAGCTGGCTTCCATCAGTGCATGGTTCCACGCCACCACTTCCTCCAGATGGCGGTAGCCCTGCACCGGCGCGGTCCACGGGTTGCGCGGGCCATCCAGGTTGCCCAGGTCGCGCACGTCCACGCCGCGCGCTTCCAGCGCCTCCGGCAGGCCCGCCACGCGCAGCGCTTCCGGCCCCAGCCGTGCACCGCGATGGCCCGCACCGACATCGGTGGGAACGCCGATCAGGGATACGGAAATGGGATGGGCCATGGGTGCCTCCTTGCGGGGGAAAAAGAAGCACAGTCTAGCTAGAGCTGTGTGACACCACTCGCGGCGGTGCAGCAGGGCATTGGCATGGCATGATGCCGCGCGGACCCAACCGCCCTTCATGGAAGATTGCGATGTCGCCCTTCATCAATACCGCCTGGCCACGCTTTTTCACCGTGGCGCTGCCGGTCGCCGTTTTTGCGGTTTTTTTGAGCAACTCGATCGATGCGTCGCCGAATGGCTGGCTGATGCAGGCGACACTGCTGCTGGTGCCGTTCTCGACCCTGATATTCCTCGGGTTGGGCTGGCAGCGTCTGCGCAAGGCACACGCTGAATACCCGATTCTGAAAAGCGAACTGCACCGTATGCTGGCGGCGTTGATCGGCAACGTGAAGGTGGCCGCGCTGTGGTTCGGCCTGACCTTCGTTGGTATGTTCACCCTGATGCTGGCGTGGGTGTTGCTGTATAGGTCCTGCGGCTGAAGCCTGTCCCAACCCGCTGCGCGCTCAGCGTCCGCGGCGGCGCACCGGCGTCACGCTCTGCACCTGGCCGTTGTTGCGCATCATGCACAGGAAGCGGCCATCGGGGTAATCGATGATCAGTTCCTGGTAATCGCTGCCCACAGGCATCTGGGTGACCAGGGCGCCCTGCGCGCCCTTGCGCATGTTGCAGGCGCCCAACGCGGTATCGCCTGTCGGCGCGGGGGTAGTCACCGAGGACACATTGCGGAACACCGCGCGGCAGCCGCCATTGACCCACACCGAGTGCCGCGACAGGCCCCAGTTCTTGCCCTCCTCGCAGCGGGTACGGCTGAGCTGGCGCACGATTTCCACGTTGCCACGGGTGTTCAGATCGCAAGAGACCTGCTGCTGGCCGGTGGATTCGCAGGTGACTTCGCGCGGTAGCGCGGCATCTCCGGCGGCAGCGTCGCGAGGGCGGGCGCTGTTTGCGGCGGGCGCAGGCGCACCACTGCTACTGACCTGGCAGATGCCATTGGCGCCGCCACGACCGGTGTAGCTGATCTGCGGCGCGCCGTCGTCGTTGCGGCTGATCGACAGGGTGATGCCGCTGTTGGCATCGCGTGCTTCGAAATAGCGGTCGTTGAAGCGCTTCAGCGTGGCCTCGCGGCCCTGCACGTAGACCGGGCCGCCTTCGTCGGCGTGCACGTCGATGCCGCCCGGGCAGCTGGCGTTGAAGAAAGGCACGGCAGCCATGGCCGGGGCCACGAAAGCAGCGGACAACAGTGCGACGGTGAGCGACAGGGCATGGCGACGCATGTGCTTATCCCGAAGGGGCCCAGGGCGGGCGTGTAGCGGAAGTATGCGGTGGGGCGCTGCGGGCTGTCCGTGAGGAATATCAAGATCCTGGGCGCGCGTTGGCACTTTTGGGTCTGGTATCGTTGCCTTGGTGCCTTGCCGAGGCTGTTAAGCCAGCTTTACGTCGCACGCTACTGTAAGCCGTGCGGCAACAGTGGCGCAGCCCGGATGACCGATGATGACGGCGCTGCGCGATATGTCGCTTCTGGCATTGCGATGCTCGAAACGGGCCAAACGCGATAATTCATTTTTCCTTTCAGATCACCCGATGCCATCGAAACAAACGACTGGCAGGCGGTGATTTCACGTGCGCATGATGAATCGCCACCTGCAAAGGTGGTCGGGACTTCCAAGCCCGTGTAATCGAAGCTGTATACGCTTGCCAGCCGGCGCCGTCTTCCCAAAAGCGGCGCCGGCTGGCAATCCGTTCGCCGATCGACGGCGGGCGGTGCGTGGGGGCCCTGTGCCCGCCGGCTCATCGATTTCCGGTCTTGGAAGCCACGCATCGCCCGCCACCCTCTTCGGGTGGCACCTCTGTTGCCGACGAGGATGCCCGCATGCCCAAGCCCCATCACCCGTACCTGACCGCCACCCTGGGCGAGGCTGCCTTGCGCCTGCCCCCCGAACTGGCGCAGCCGTTGGAAGCTGCTTTCGCTGCCGCGAACGAGGCGCCCGCGCCCATCAACCTGCCCGGCTGCCTGCAGCGCATCCAGGCCGGTGACGCCGCCGATGGACAGCCGTGGCAGGGACCGGCAGGCACACCTGGCGACGCCGTGGCTGCCGCACGCAGGGACCGCGCCGCAGTGGGCCTGGTATCGCTGCTGGAGCTGTACCACGCCGCAGAGCGCGTGCGCGTGGATGGGGAAGAGAAGGACGACATCGGCGATGGCACGCGCGAGGGTCTGATGCTGGCCTGCCGGGGGCTGGCGGAGTATGTGGCGTTGCAGGTGGGTGGGGCTCAGTAATTCAGAACATTGAGATGCCCAATGCACAGGTTCACAACGTCACTGCCCCGGCTAGCGAATCAGGCAGACCCGCTGCTGGAATGAGCGCACCCTATCCAAACCTGAAGCCTGTTCTCGTTGAGCTGCGGCTGGACGAAGTGGATTCGCGCGCCGGCGCTGTTGCCGAGTTGATCGCCTCCACCGCACGCCCATGGCGCTCTCGATAAGCCCTGAAGTCATGTGGTACAGCTTCGTGCTGAATGACAGAGCCATCACCCGGATCCGTCCTGGAACGCGGACGAATTGCACGATCTCATTCATCAATTACGAAGGTGCGAAGGAGGTGTTCACTTGTGGCACGTCGGCCGCCTTCGGAGATGGATCGTCGACAAGGGGGTTGATCCGCATCATCCGGTTTGATTGAGACTGATCGCACCTGACTTCTTGAGGCGGCGGAAGTGGAGCGCAGTGCCTTGATGCCTCACGCGGCACTGGCATGCAGACGCACACCCAAGGCACGGGTCACCTTCAGGATGGTGGCGAAATCGGGGCTGCGTTCGCCGGACAGTGCGCGGTAAAGACTCTCGCGCGACAGGCCCGCCGCGCGCGCAACCTTGCTCATACCCTGAGCGCGCGCGATGTCGCCGAGCGCCTTGGCAATGAACGCGGAATCGCCGTCGCTTTCCTCGATGCAGGCGTCGAGATAGGCGGCCATTTCTTCGGGTGTCCGAAGGTGTTCGGCCACATCAAATGCTTTGAGTTCGACTTTTTTCTTGGTGGCCATGATGGAACAGCTCCAGTACTTCGGTATTGATTCGTTTCGACTACAGCCGGTTCGACGCTCACAGGGCACGTGCAATCTCCCTGGCCTTTTCGATATCGCGATGCTGTGAGCTTTTGTCACCTCCGACCAAAAGAATCAGCAACTGCCTGCCGCGCTGGGTGTAGTACAGGCGGTAGCCCGGCCCTGCATCGATACGCAGTTCGGAAATACCGTCCCCCAGACGGCGGTGATCACCCGGATGGCCTTCGGCGAGCCGACCGATACGGGCCAGGATGCGAGCGCGTGCAGTTACGTCCTTGAGAGCGTCAATCCATGTCGCGAACTGACGGGTACGCTGGATCTTCATGGAAAAATGTAGCCTACTGGCTACACATTTTCAACTACGAGAAACGCGCATCAACCACGAAGCACGCGCATAGGCAGGTGGGACGCGCCTCGTCAGGTGCAAGATGAGATAACAGCAAGGAAGGAAAAGAACGGGAGAGACGCAGCAGGGAGCAGTGCTCGACCGATTACTGCGCCGCCATGTCGAGCTGCACAACTGGAGTGTGGTGGTGCCGCTTATCCGAATCGAACGGATGACCTACTGTTTACAAGACAGTTGCTCTACCAACTGAGCTAAAGCGGCATGGGTGGTGCACCGGCGGCAGCGCCGCGGTCCGGGGATTCTAGCGCAACCGCGTGCATTCCAGCGACCGGCTCTGTGCCGCCCCGCTGCGCTGCTGGGCCTGGGCCGGCTGCGTGCCCGCCGCCAGTTGCGCTTCCAGCCACCACTGGCCGGCGTCGCCGCTGGCGACCAGGCGCGGCTGGAAGCCGGCGGCCTGCACCGCTGCCATGCGGCGCTCGGCGCCCTCGCGATTACGGTACTGGCCCAGCGCCACGGCGTTGGCGTCCTCGCCCTGGCTGATGATGTAGTAGTCGCTCAGGCCGGCGGCGACGATGCGCTTCACGGTGGCCTGCGCTTCGTCGCGGTTGGCGGCGGCCGGCAGCATCACCCGGTAACGGGCACTGCCGCTGGCAGCGGGCTGTTCGCGCAGGCGCACCTGGCTGAGCAGCGTGCCGGCCTTGCCCTGCGCGCTGCTCGCGGCGGCGCGGTCGGCGAACGGGCCCAGCGCGACGCAGCGCGGCGGTTCGGCAGCCTCGGGCGGGGTTGCGGGTTTTCCCGGTGCTGGCACGGGCGCTGCGACCGGCTTGTCGGCGCCAGCAACCGATGTGGCGGCAGGCGCAGCTTCGGCCGCCTGCGGCTTGGCACTCTCCGGCTTGGCCGGGGCGGCGGGCGCCGGCGTTACAGCCACGGCCGTCTTCTCCGCCGGTTCGCGCTCCATCAACGGCGCGGTCGGCGCGGCAGCCGTGGCTTCGGCGGCCGCAGCGGCATCCACGCCACCGGGCACCCAGCGCAGCTCGGCCACGCCCGTGGGTTGCGGTGGCGGCGCAGGCTTCTGTGGTGCATCGCGCAGCAGCCACCAGCAGGCGACGCCAAGGTTGAGGATGGCCAGTACGACGATCAGGGCACGGGTCAGCATGCGCGGATACTAGCCTGCGGGCTGGTGCACCGCCCAGCGGGCGAGACCATCCAGCACCAGCGAGGGGTGGTAGTCGGCGCCGGGCAGCAACGGCATCAGCGCCGGTGCGCCGCCCCCGTGCACCAGCAGCGACGGTGCAACGCCCAGCAGCGCGTGCCCCTGCTGGGCGCTGCGTTCGATCAGCGCCACGGCCGCACCATCGCAGCCGGAGGCGAGCGCGTCGGCGGTGTCGTTGGCGAATTCGCTGTAGTCACCGCCGGTAGCCGGCAGCTGCACCGCACGGGCATGCAGTGCTTCGCGCATGGTGGTGGGCGATGCGGAAATGCGGCCACCGTGGTGCTGGCCGTCCGCGTCGAGCAGATCAATCGTCAGTGCGGTGCCCACCCCGACCACCAGCACCGGGCGCTGCGCCTTGGCCGCGGCCAGCAGGGCCAGGAAGCGGTCCACACCGAATTTTTCGGGCTTGGCATAGGCAATGCGCACACCGGCGCATTCGGCGCTGGTACGCACCACGTGCACGTGCTCGAAGCGACGCTGCAGCTGGTCCAGCATCGCGCTGGTCAGCGACGGTGCGGCCACGCTGGCCACGAACGCGGTGGTGCCGCTGGGCAGGCTGTGCGGCGGCTGTCCGGCCATGCCTTCGGCGCCATGCGCCCAGGCCTGCACGTCACCGGCACGGTCGCCCTGCAACGGCGCGAACTTGAAGCGCGAGTTGCCGAGGTCGAACAACCAATCGCTCATGCCGCCCTCACGCTGACTTCGCCGGCGTGCAGCAGGCGCTCACGGCCATCGATGCGCACGCGCAAGGCGCCGTCATCGGCCAGGCCGAGCGCGGTGCCATGCTGCCACTGCCCTTCCAGTTCCACCCGTACTTCGCGACCGGCCAGCATGTCGAACGCGGCGTAGCGCGGCAGAAAGGGAGCGAGGCCTTCGCGATCGAATTCTTCCAGTGCCGGCAGCAGGCGCGCCAGCACGGCAGCAACCACCACGTTGCGGTCCACCGGCTTGCCGGCCAGCGTGTCCAGGTCCACCCACGGCTGGGTGATCTGCTCGGCGAAGGATGGCGGCATGTGCGTGTTGATGCCGATGCCGATCACCGCGCGCGCCGGGCCGGCATATTCGCCACCGCCCTCGGCCAGCAGGCCGACCAGCTTGCGCTTGCCATCGACGATCAGGTCATTCGGCCACTTCAGCTGCGCCTGGGTATAGCCCAGGTCGTGCAGCGCTTCGGCCACGGCGATGCCGGCCACCAGGCTCAGCCCGGCCAGGCGGCCGAGGCCACCGGAGAACAGCCGCAGCACCGACAGGTACACATGCGCGGCCAGCGGCGACGCCCACGTACGGCCGCGACGGCCGCGGCCGCCGGTCTGGCGTTCGGCCAGCAGGACGCTCACCCCGCGCTGGGGCGCGCTGCAACGCAGCAATTCGGCATTGGTCGAGTCCACCGTCCAGGCCACCTGCAGGTCGTACAGCAGCGGCAGCACCTCGGCGGGCAGGCCGGCACGGATCGCATCCGGGTCCAGCAGGTCGACCGGGCGGGTCAGGCCATAGCCCTCACCTGCACGGCCTTCGATGTCCACACCGGCGGCTCTAAGTCCTTGAATACGCTTCCAAATGGCCGCCCGGGTCTGGCCCAGCTCACGGGCCAGGGCGTCGCCGGAGAGGCGACCGGCAGCGAGTTTGGCCAGCAATTGGCGGTCGTCCACGGCAGCTTCCACGAAGTCAGGAAGGAATTATGCGGGAAAGCCGCCAGCGGCGCCCGCCACGCTGGGTTCTGCGGGGGCTTCCAACGGGGCGCCGGGTTCGGGCTAGAATCGGGAACTCACCTTCCCTTAACGTGGATGTCGTCAATGCGCCGCTATGCCCATTGCCTGATCCTGCTGACGATGCCCTTCGCGGCGTCTGCGACGGCAGCGCTGGACGACAGCCGCGGCGCCTGCGTGTCCTCCAACGGCGATGCCGCCTCGCAGCGTGCACCGACCGCGACCGCTTCGGCCGCCACCACCAAGCCGGCACCGGTCCGCCCGGCAGCCAACACCAGCACGGGCGGCGGTGGCAGCGACGACGACGTGCTGCAGCGCATCCGCGCACCGAAGTGGCACAGCTACCTGCCGGGAATGTTCCGCTGATCAAGTCGTTGCTGCAGTGGCTGCGACCTGCGCCGCGGCCTATCGACGATGTACTGTGGAATGAGGCCTGCCGCCGTGCGGCCTGGCTGCGCGGCCTGGACGACGAACGCCGCGCACGCCTGCGCGTGCTGGCCACGCGCTTCCTGCACGAGAAGACCATCACGCCGATCGGCGAGCTGCAGCTGGAGGCCGGCGATGGCGTGCTGCTGGCGGCGCTGTGCTGCCTGCCGCTGCTGGAGTTCGGCGAGGTGGGTCTGGAAGGCTGGTCGCAGCTGATCGTCTACCCCGATGCATTCCGCGTACATCGCAGCCACATGGATGCGGCCGGCGTACTGCATGAGTGGGATGACGAACTGATTGGCGAATCGTGGGACAGCGGTCCGCTGATCCTGTCGTGGGCCGATGTGCAGGCCGACCTGGCCGCGCCGCACGAGGGCTACTGCGTGGCGGTGCACGAGATGGTGCACAAGCTGGATGCACTGGATGGCGCGATGGACGGCACGCCGCCGCTGCCGCGCGAATGGCAGCGTGAGTGGGCGGCCATCTTCCAGCGCGCCTACGATGCGTTCTGCGCGCAGGTGGATGCGGGCGAAGAAACGCTGATCGATCCGTATGCGGCCGAAGCGCCGGAAGAATTCTTCGCGGTGACCAGCGAGTATCACTTCTCGGCACCGGATCTTCTGCAGCAGGCGTTGCCGGAGGTGGCCGCGCAGCTGCGGCGGTTCTATGGCGAGCCGCCGACGATCGAAACACGGTAGTGCCGGCCGCTGGCCGGCACCTTGGCAATGCCACCGAAGATCATGAGGGTGCCGGCCAGCGGCCGGCACTACCGTTTGCGGGGGCTTACGGCCCCGGCGGCAAGCGCACTTCGAAACGGGCGCCGCCCAGTTCGCTTGAACGGCCGACGGCCAGTTCGCCGCGGTAGTCCTTGATCAGGTCCTGCACGATCGACAGGCCGATGCCGTGGCCCTGCACGCGCTCGTCGCCACGCACGCCACGCTGCAGCACCTTGCCGATGTCGTCCGGGGCAATGCCCGGGCCATCGTCGTCCACCGCCAGCAGCAGGCCGGCGCGGCGCGCGTTCGGTGCCGGCAGCGGCTGCGCGGTCAGCAACACGCGGCGGTTGGCCCACTTGAAGGCATTTTCCAGCAGGTTGCCGAGCAGTTCCTGCAGGTCGCCCGGTTCGCCGTGGAAGCGCGCGGCCGGGTCGATGTCGAATTCGCACAGCACGCCCTTGGAGGCATAGACCTTTTCCAGGCCGCGCACGATCTCCTCGGCGTTGGATTCAATCGGCAGCGGCGCGGAGAACAGCTTGTGGCCCGACGATGCAGCACGTGCCAGCTGGTAGGAGACCAGGTTGTTCATGCGCTGCAGCTGCACGTCCAGCTCCTCGCGCAGGGCGCCATCGCCGGCACCGCTGTCCATCTGCGTGCGCAGCACGGCGATGGGCGTCTTCAGGCTGTGCGCCAGGTCGGCCAGGGTATTGCGCTGGCGCTCGAGGTTCTCGCGCTCGCTTTCAATGAAGGCGTTGATGCTGTCGGTCAGCGGCTCCAGCTCACGCGGATGGCGCTCGCTCATGCGCTCGGTCTCGCCGCGCTGCACCTTGGTCAGCTCGGTGATCACGCGACGCAGCGGCCGCAGGCTCCACTGCAGGATGACGGTCTGCAGCAGCAGCAGGATCAGGCCGATGCCACCCAGGTAGAACCAGACCCGGCCACGGAACACGCGCAGCTGCGCGCCCAGCGCGCGCGAGTCTTCCATCACGTAGATGGTGTAGGGGAATTCGGTGGCCGGGTCGGCGTCGGCGTCCCACACCAGGCCCAGGCCATAGCGGTACACCGAGCCCTGGCTGCCGTCGATCTGGATCATCGGCAGCGGGCCTTCGAACACTTCCTGGCGCGGTGCCAGCAGGCCGCCGCCGACGGTGGGCAGCATCGGGCCTTCGGCGGACATCGAATTGCCCTTGCCGTGCGGCATCACCACCTGCAGGTACAGGCCACTGCCCGGCACGTCAAAGCGCGAATCCGGCGGCTGCTCGCGGATGTACAGCGAGCGGTCGCGGGTGAAATCGATGCCGGCCGCGTAGGCGGTGGCGTAGTTCTTCAGGCGCTCACGCAGGTTCGCCTTCGCCGTATCGGCGAAGGCGGCGTCGAGTGCGTAACCGGCCAGGGCCAGAAACGCGACCAGGCCCACGGACGCGGCAAGCATCTGGCGCGCCTGCAGCGAGCGCGGCCGCCAGCGTCGGAAGAACCACAGACGGCCGGACATCATGGTTTCGCCAGGCTGAGCCGGCTCAGCCCTCGTTGCGCGGAATCGCGAAACGGTAGCCGCGGCCGCGCACGGTCTCGATCGGCTTCAGTTCGCCATCCGGGTCCAGCTTCTTGCGCAGGCGGCCGATGAACACTTCCAGCACGTTCGAATCGCGGTCGAAGTCCTGCTGGTAGATGTGCTCGGTGAGGTCGGCCTTGGAGACCAGTTCACCGGCGTGCATCATCAGGTACTCCAGCACCTTGTATTCGTAGCTGGTCAGGTCGACATTGCTGCCGGCCACGCTGACGGTCTGCGCAGCCAGGTCCAGGGCGACCGGGCCGCATTCCAGGGTCGGCTTGCTCCAGCCGGCGGCGCGGCGCAGCAACGCGTTGACGCGGGCAAGCAGCTCTTCGACGTGGAATGGCTTGACCAGGTAATCGTCGGCACCCTGCTTCAGGCCCTCGACCTTGTCCTGCCAGCTCGAACGCGCGGTCAGGATCAGCACCGGGAACTTCTTGCCTTCGTCACGCAGGGCCTTGATCAGCTCCATGCCCGACATCTTGGGCAGGCCGAGGTCGATGATGCCGACATCGAACGGAACTTCACGCCCCATGTAGAGGCCTTCCTCGCCGTCCTGCGCAGCATCGACGGCAAAGCCTTCGCGCTTGAGCCGGGCTGCCAGGGTCTCACGCAGCGGGGCTTCGTCTTCGACCAGAAGGATACGCATGAACTCTCCCTAGTGTCCTGGGTGTGGCCCGGAGGCCTGTGGGGTACGGGTTGATAGCGACAACTATCCCTGTTCAGGGGTTATCGCCGCGTAGTGATGACATATCCGACCGCGGCGTGCGCGGCTGTGAACGCGACGGGGCGGGGTCGTCCATGTAGCGGACACGGCCCCGGTCGTCCATGTACTTCACCCGGTTGATGTCACGACCATCGAACGGCACGCGCTCGGCGCCGAGGATGTGGCCGCCGGTGGTGCGCTGCACGCGGCGCACGGCATCGGACAGCGAGCGCTCGTCGCCACGGCCACCGCGCTCGCCCCGCTCCATCATCTCCGCGCGCCCCTGGTCGCCGCGCGGCGGCTGCTGCGCAAGCGCCGACGACAGCGGCACAGCCGACAGCGCCACGCAGGTGGCCAGGGCAATGCGGCGATGGAAGGGAGCGGAAGACATCGATGCGATCCTAGCCGAGCACGGCGATTCGTTCAAAAGTCGTAAATCCGGAAGCCGGGTGCGGGACCCGGCCTTTACAATTCCTTTGCAAATTCTTGGTTTGGGGCAGTGAATCCGATCTGAACTTTTCCGGGCGATGCCGCGAGTTGTTCATCTAGGTGAACATTCGGGACGAATCGCCGCCCCTTGTCAAGCCAGGACCGTGACCGACGTCACGCTGCGGCGCGATCAGCTTCGCGTTCGGTGACCGCCAAGGCCTGTTCGACCAGGCTCCAGTCGGCGCCCGGGCGGTGTGCGCCCTCGCTCAGCACCTGACGGAATGCGCGGCCGCCGGGCTGGCCGTGGAACAGGCCGAGCAGGTGGCGGGTGATGTGCTTCAGCGCCAGGCCTTCGCCCAGACGCGCCTCGACGTAGGGGCGCAGCGCGCGCAACAGGTCACCACGGGCCTGCAGCGGGGCGCCGGTGTGCAGCGCCTCCAGCTGATGCAGCAGGTAGGGGTCGTGGTAGGCCGCGCGGCCCAGCATCACACCATCGACGTGCGCGGCCTGCGCCTGCACCGCCTCGATGCTGGCCAGGCCGCCGTTGATCACCACCGGCAGTGCCGGGCGCTCCTGCTTGAGGCGGTAAGCCCAGTCGTACTTCAGCGGCGGAACCTCGCGGTTCTCCTTCGGCGACAGGCCCTTCAGCCACGCGTTGCGCGCATGCACCACCACCATTGCGGCACCGGCGGCGACCTGGCGGTCGACGAAGGCGGCGAACACGTCGTAATCGTTGTCCTCGTCCACGCCCAGGCGGCATTTCACCGTCACCGGGATGTCGACCGCATCGACCATCGCCGCCACGCACTCGGCCACCAGCACCGGCTCGCGCATCAGGCAAGCGCCGAAACGCCCGGCCTGCACGCGGTCGGACGGGCAGCCGCAGTTGAGGTTGACCTCGTCGTATCCCCACTCGGCGGCAATGCGCGCAGCCTGCGCCAGCAGGGCCGGATCGCTGCCACCCAGCTGCAGCGCCAGCGGCTGTTCGCTGCGGTCGAAGCCGAGCAGGCGCTCGCGGTCGCCGTGGATGACCGCGTTGGCGTGCACCATTTCCGTGTACAGGCGCGCACCCGGCGCCAGCACGCGATGGAACACGCGGCAATGGCGATCCGTCCAGTCCATCATCGGGGCAACGGACAGGCGCAGGGAATCGGCGTAACGGGCGGTGGCGGGCGTCATCGGGGCGTTGATCGTGGAGACTGGCATTGCCAGTGAGATCAATAGTTTACACCGCTCGGCTGAATGGCGGCGGCTGGCGCCCGGACAGCGCTGGGGCGCCCGGGCCCGAGGGCCGTCCGCAAGCCGGGCGGCGCCACCCCACAATGACGGGCAACCGGTCACAGTTGTCGCGATTCGTTGACGACGACGAAATATTGACGCCGTTATAGTCCGTCGCTCGCAATGGATTGGACGTGTGGAGCAGATGATGCAGCACAAGCGTTTGAGCAGGACCCTCGCCACCGCGCTGGCGGTCGCCGTACTGGCCATCGGCACGGCAACCGCAGCACCGGCTGCCACCGGGCTGAGCCCGACCTTCACCACCTGCCGTGACAAGGCACAGGGTGCGATCGAGCAGGCCGCCTGCCTGACCTCGGAAAGCGCACGCCAAGACCAGCGCCTGAACCAGGCCTACCGCCAGCTGCAGGCAAAGCTGACTGGCGCAAAGAAGACCAAGCTGGTGAATGCCCAGCGCGCGTGGCTGCAGTCGCGCAGCCGCGATGGCGAACTGGATACCGCGCTGTACGACGATTCGCAGCCCGGCAACCTGCAGGGCGAGCTGAACGATGTGATGCGCCTGAGCGCGCGTGCCGACCAGCTGCAGAAGTATCTGCAGCTGCTGGACTGACCCTTGAGGGGCAGACCCTCTGACTGCACAAGGATGTAAGACATGCCAACCAACATCGATACCCATGATCTCGATGCCACCTCCGGCGCCGTGTATTTCGCCGTCGGCCGTGGTACCGAAGGTGGCCCCGCCTCCTACCATCTGGCCATCGCCGGCATCACCCAGGGCGTGACCGAACCGCACTGGGGCACGGTGAACAAAGTCGCGCAGAACAGCGGTTACAGCCTGGGCGCGATCCAGGTCGACTTCGGCCAGCGCGGCGAGTGGGCGCTGGGCGCCATCGACGGCCACGCACTGAAGGCGGGCGAGACGACCTATGTCGACGCCGTGATCGATCAGGCCAGCACCTATGCCAAGGCGCACAACCTGCCCTTCACCCAGGACCACGCCGACCTGCGCCGCGACCTGCTCAGCCACGGCAATGGCCTGAGCGGGCGCAGCTCGATCCAGTTCATCGATACCAACACGCGCGACAGCATCAACGCCTGGGCCGGTTCGGCCGAGGGCAAGCAGTGGATCCACGCGAACATCGACTACCCGCAGGTGCGCAACGCCACCCGGATCGGCATGGCGATGGTGGACGCACACGGCAGCGGCATCGCCGAGGAAAACCGCTTCGAAGCGATCAGCCTGATCGCCAAGACCGCCAACCAGTTGCCCAGCCAGCTGCCCAAGCTGCAGAAGGTGCTGGAAGAAGGCGGTGACTACGAGGCGCTGCGCGCGAAGGCCGGGCAGATCCGCGAGACCTACCAGTACTTCGACGCGCCCAAGGCCGGCGACATCGCCGTGCGCTACGAAAATGCCTACGCCAACAACAAGGACGCAATGGACCGCGCCCATGCCAAGGTCAGCAGCCGCGACTACTCGCCCGCCGGTGAGCACAACGATGCGGACATCAAGGTGGCGCTGGACCAGATCGGCGCACCGCGCCAGCAGGCCGGTTCGCAGACGTTGAAGGAAGGGTCCAGCGGCCGTGACGTGCTGAAGCTGGAAAGCAACCTGGTCACGCTGGGCTATGCCAGTGCTGACGGCCAGCAGACACTGAATCCGGACCGGCGCTTCGATGCCACCACCCGCAAGGCGGTGGAAGACTTCCAGCGCGCACACAACCTGGACCCGGTGGACGGCAAGGCCGGGCCAGCCACGCTGGCCGCGATCGACCGCGACGCGCGCGAACTGCAGGGCAACCTGGCCGCGCTGGGGCTGACCGACGCCAAGGGCCAGGCCATCGGCAGCGACGGCTATCTGGGCGGTGGCAGCCGCCATGCGATCAATGCTTTCCAGCAGCAGCATGGCCTGCCTGCGACCGGCATTGCCGATGCGGAAACCCGCCAGGCGCTGGCCAATGAAGTGCAGCAGCGTGCGCAGGCGCAGGGCAACACCCCGGAACAGCAGGCAGCGGCCGAGCCTGCACGCGAGACGGTGTACCCGATGTCCGACCCGCGCAGCCCGCAGAACTGGCTGTACACCGAGACCCTGGTGCAGGTGAAGTTCGCCGAGGAAGCGCGTGGCCTGCCCTCCGGCGAGCACAGCGAGAAGCTGGCCGCTGCCCTCACCGTGGAAGCTGCGCGTGCCGGCCTGTACCGGGTTGATCGCGTTGAGCTGAACCAGGATGGCTCGATGGCGCGCGCGGTGCAGGCCAATGCGCTGCACGACGAAAGCGCGTTGAACCGCAATACCGCGCCGGTATCGACCGCTGACGCGATGCGCCAGAGCGTGCAGGAGAACAGCGAGCGGGCATTGCAGGTGAGCGATCAGCAGCGCGAGCAGCAGAAGATCGACCAGCAGACCCAGCATCACGGCCCGCGGGCCATGATGGCGTAAGAGAGCGGGCCAACTGGCCCGTGAGTGCCATTGCCTTGCTCACCCCTCGTCGGCTTGAGGCCGACGAGGGCGTTGGTTGAGGTGCGTCGAGGATTGTCGCAAATGCGAGGTCTTGCGCCCCGGAGCGTGCCCACGCTTCGAGGTAGTGGGCCTCGAGGTGTAGTCGATCCGGTTTGATCGCGTCGACGCTTTGACGACAGATAAGTCCGTCCGGAGCTTTCCCTAAGTGGTCAGTACCCGCCATCCATAGGCGGTCTGCTTCCAGTAGGCGTCCTGGCCATCTCCGGTCCATGCGAACGTCCACGTCTCGCGTGCGCATCCTGGAAGATCGTTGGTAATAGTGATCTTCTCTCCGGAAGCACCATGATGGAAAAGGGCGCGGATGGCTGGCGTCCGAGGTGAATCCCGCTCCCCCCTACAGCGATGGCGAATGGTCAGTGTCCCAAGTGCAAGCGTCCGCTGGTGGACATCCTTGCGTGCGTCCAGCCATCGAACGACTTCGTTCGCTTCGTCAGTTCCGGCGCTGTAGCGCGTGGTCCGATCGACGGCAACCGCAAGGCGGTCCAACGCCATCACTCCCGGCCATGTCGTCGAACCAAGCGCAAGCGCAAAAGCCAACAGACATTTGAATGACACCGAAAAATTCGATTTCATGGATGCTGCTTCCTTGAACACAGAATCGCGTGTCTCCAGCCTGCTTCCATACTCAGAAGATTGGCAATGAGAAAAGCTGCAATCTGCATCATGCGATCCGACGTCTTTCGGGTTTTGCGAACCAGGGAACGACGGCCAAACAACAACTTTTGTTGATAGCGACAGCTACTGACGTCAATGCCAGTTACCGCTCCCAGCCAAGTCGACACACTCATTGCCTCGCACCGGCTTACCCAGTCTGAGAGGCCTCGCCTGCAATCATCCTCCCTCCTGATGCTCGCCTCATGACCGCTATCACAAAGCGCGCCCTGAGCATCGTCTACGCATCCTTGAAGGACGCAGGATTTGTCCGAAGTGGAGCAACTTTTACGAGATGCCACGAGAGTTTCATCGATGTGTGTGCTCGCCCGCTTCATCCCGCGGCGTTGCATGGATTGGACCACCAATCTCAGCGAAACCGACTGCGACGTGAGATGCAGGCCGCTCCCCCAGGCAACAGCGACCATTGGATAGCCGTTGAAAAGGACGCTGATCTGCTCAGGACTGAGGTGGATGCTCTATTGATAGAGAGTGCCCTTCCATTTTCTCAAAGTTCCAGGACATCGATTTCATCTGTGAAGCTCTGACGGTCGCGGCCATTCAGGCTGACACGACGCCGGCACACTTCAGTTCGATCACGCGCGTCGGCAGGGCCCTGCTCGCTGCCCGTGGCAGGCAAAGGCTGACACCGAATCTGCCAAGGCGTTGGCCACATATGGACTCTCCATCTGTAATGGCGCTACCTCACTGAGAAGCCGATTCAGGAAAATTCTGGAAGCTTAGCCGGCCCCAGAACCGACGCAGGCATTGAAACACTGCCGCCTCAGTACCCGCCGCGCGCGCCGCCCACCTGCTCGATCAACGTCTGGCTGGCAGCATTCAGCCCCACCACCGTCACCTTCGCCCCATGTGCGGCCAGCTATTCCTGCGCGCGTTCCAGCGCGGCCGCGGCGGTCAGGTCTCACAGGTGGGCGTCGCGCAGATCAATCTGTACCTTCGGCGTCACGTGCTGGTAATCGAACACCGCACCCAGATGGCCGGCCGAGGCAAGGAACACCTGCCAACGCACGCGGTAGACCTGCGTGTCACCGGCATCGTAACGCTGCATATCCCGCATGCGGCCGAGGAATTCGATGACCATGTTGGCCAGGCCCTGGGCGACGCATTCGCGGTCACGCTCGCTGGGCCTCTCGTCGATGTCCTCAACGTTCTGCGACGATGCCAGACAGCGGAAGGCAGCGAGGCATGCCGCCGCTCTACAATCGGGCCATGGCCACCCACCGCCCGCAGTTCTTCGACCCCGCCACCGAACAGGGCGTGCTGCGCCTGTCGATCGCCGCCTCGCTGCTGCTGGCCGCCGCCGCAGTGGTATTCGGCCTGCTGGCCAATTCCTCGCTTATCATCTTCGATGGCATCTACGGCCTGATCGACGTGGTGATGACCTGGCTGTCGCTGCTGGTGGCACGCCTGATCGCGCTGTCCACCCAGACCGATGCGTTGCAGTCGAGGCTCAACCAGCGCTTCACCATGGGTTTCTGGCACCTTGAGCCGATCGTGCTGGGGGTCAGCGGCACGCTGATGATCGGTGCGGCACTGTATGCCCTGGTCAATGGGGTAGATGCAATGATGTCCGGGGGCCGCCACATTGCGCTGGGCCCGGCCATCGCCTTCGCCGGGCTGTCCATCGTCGGCGAAGGCGCACTGGCATGGTTCATCCTGCGCGCCAACCGCCGCATCGGCTCGGAGTTCATCGCACTGGATGCGAAGAACTGGGTGATCGCGGCCAGCATGTCGGCCTGCTACCTGCTGGCCTTCCTCGGCGGCGTGCTGGTGCAGGGCACGTCCTGGGCCTGGGTCGGGCCGTACATCGACCCGGCCATCCTTGCCTTCGTCTGCGTGCTGGTGATGATCGCCCCGCTCGGCACCGTGCGCCGGGCGCTGGCCGGCATCCTGCTGGTCACCCCGCCGGAGCTGCAGGCGCACGTGGATGCGGTGGCGCGCGACATCGTCGCCAAGCACGGCTTCGTCGAGCACCGCAGCTACGTGGCCCAGGTGGGGCGAGGCGAGCAGATCGAGCTGTTCTTCGTGGTGCCGGAAAACGACCCACCGCGGCCGCTGGTGGAATGGGACCAGCTGCGTGATGAGATCGGCGATGCGCTGGGCGAGGCTTCGCCGGACCGCTGGTTGACCATCATGTTCACCACCGACCGCGAGTGGACGATCTAGGCCCGCAGGACGATCGATCAATTTTTTAGTACGTTCTGCAACCCAACGTACGCGGAAAGCGGGCAAAGTAGTCTCCATCGCACCACCCACCCACTGACCAGGAGCATCCCGATGTCCATCGAAAAGGTTCTGTACACCGCCCAGGCCACCTCCACCGGCGGCCGTGAAGGCCGTTCCGTCTCCTCCGACAACGTGCTGGACATCCAGCTGTCGACCCCGCGCGAGCTGGGCGGCGCCGGTGGCCCGGGTACCAACCCGGAGCAGCTGTTCGCGGCCGGTTACTCTGCCTGCTTCCTGGGTGCGCTGAAGTTCGTGGCCGGCCAGGCCAAGGTCGCGCTGCCGGCCGACACCACCGTGACCGGCAAGGTCGGCATCGGCCAGATCCCGACCGGCTTCGGCATCGAAGCCGAGCTGACCATCAACGTGCCCGGCGTGCCGCGCGAGCAGGTGGAAGAGCTGGTGCAGAAGGCGCACATCGTGTGCCCGTACTCGAATGCCACCCGCGGCAACATCGACGTGACGCTGATCGTTGCCTGATGGGGTGCTGCCGGCCAGCGGCCGGCACTACCAACGTGAAGAGCAAAAAAATGGGCGGATGCCGGTCGAAACCGAACATCCGCCCATCCCACCTCGGGTGGGCCCCGGCGCGCAGCCGGGGACGCATTCGCTTCTGTAGAGCCGAGCCCCTGCTCGGCTGATCCGTCCGGCGCGGGAACATCCGGCGGAAAAGCAGCCGAGCACGGGCTCGGCTCTACATATCCAAGCCTTACTTCTCGCTCGTGATGAGCTGCACGACGCTGGAGAAATCCAGCTTGCCGCGGCCGGCCTGGTGGTTCATCGAGTACAGGTTGCGGGCCACTTCGCCCAGCGGGATCGAGGCGCCGACACTCATCGCTGCTTCCACTGCCAGGCCCATGTCCTTCAGCATCAGATCGCTGCCGAAGCCACCGCTGTAACCGCGCGACGCAGGCGCGTTTTCCAGCACGCCCGGCCACGGGTTGCACACTTCGGTGGCCCAGCTGCGGCCGGTGCTGACCGCCATCATCTGCGACAGCACCTTCGGGTCCAGCCCGTGTGCCACGCCCAGCGCAATGGCTTCACCGGTCACCGCCATGATCACGCCCAGCGCCATGTTGTTGCACAGCTTGGCGACCTGGCCGGCGCCGCTGGCGCCCACGTGGAAGATGTTTTTGCCCATCGCCTGCAGCACCGGACGGGCACGCTCCAGCGCGTCCTCTTCGCCACCGACGATGAAGGTCAGCGTGCCGGCCTGGGCGCCTGCGGTACCACCGGAGACCGGTGCATCGATCATCTGCAGGCCACGTGCGGCGGCGGCCTCTGACACCTTGCGCGCGCTGGCCGGTGCGATCGTGCTGCAGTCGATGACCAGTGCGCCATCCGGGATCGCGGCCAGGATGCCGTCATCGCCCAGGTAGACGCCTTCGACGTGGCGGCTGGCCGGCAGCATCGAGATCACGACTTCCGCATCGGCCAGGGTGTCGCGTGCCGACGACGCCGCGCTGGCACCGGCATCGACGGCGGCCTGGACCGCGGCCGGAACCAGATCGAACACGCGCACGCTGTGGCCGTTCTTGACCAGATTGGCGGCCATCGGGCCACCCATGTTGCCCAACCCGATGAATGCAATGCGGCTCATGCAAGGCTCCTTTCAACAAGGGGAGTGCCCAGGTCGGCCAGCGGATGCGCGGCAGCGGCCCAGGGGGAAGCAAAGAAGGTGTCGGCCCACGCGCCGGTGGCCCCGGCCAGGGTGGCCGGGTTCCACTGCGGATTGCGATCCTTGTCGATCAGCAGCGCGCGGATGCCTTCGGCGAAATCGCCGTGGGCGGCGCAATGCAGGGCGACGATGTACTCCAGGCGGTAGATCGCGGCCAGATCCTGGCCGGCGCTGCGACGCTGAAGCTCGAAGGCCAGCCGCGCCGAACCCGGCGCACCGGCAGCAAGGGTCTTCTGTGCCGCCTGCAACCACGCATCATCGGTCTGCAGGCCGGCAATGCGCGCAACGATGGCCTGCAGGTCATCGCCTTCGCACAACGCATCGACCTGCGCCGCATTGGCCAACAGCGGACCGGTGGCGGCATCGCTGGCATGCGCCTGCAGCAGATGGGTCAGGCGTTCGTGGTTGTGTGCGGAGTCACTGGACCAGGCCACCTGCAGCAGCGCATCGAACACCGCACTGCGGCGCTCTTCGGGCACATGTACATCGGCCAGGCCAGCGTAGATGGCATCGCCCGGGTTGAGCAGCGCGCCGGTCAGCGCCAGGAACAGCCCGCCCTTGCCCGGCACGCGCGGCAGCAGCCAGCTGCCACCGACATCAGGGAACAGGCCGACGGTGATTTCCGGGAAGGCCAGCCTGGAGCGCTCGCTGACCACACGGTGGCTGGCGCCGGACATCAGGCCGATGCCGCCGCCCATCACGATACCGTGGCCCCAGCACAGGATCGGCTTGGCGTAGGTGTGGATGAGGTAATCGACGCGGTATTCAACGTCGAAGAACTCGGCGGCGTAGTCGTTCTCGCGGATGTCGCTGCGGCCGTCCTCACGGAAGGCGACCATGGCCTTGTACAGGCTGTGCAGGTCGCCGCCAGCGCAGAACGCCTTTTCGCCAGCACCCTGCAGCACCACCATGGCGATGCCGTCGTCGTCGGCCCAAGCGTTCAACTGCTCCAGCAGCAGGTGTGCCATCGGCAGCGAGAAGCCATTGAGCGTGCGCGGCGCGTTGAGCGTGGCGAGGCCGATGCGCACGCCGTTACCGGCCACGCGCTCTTCGAACAGCACCGGTGCGTCGTCGGCAGCGGTGTCGATGCTCATGCGTTCTTCCACTGCGCGGTGCGCTTTTCCAGGAAGGCGGTTACGCCCTCGACCTGGTCGGCGGTGTCGAACAGGTCGACGAAGGCTTCGCGCTCGGCCACCAGCGCCGAGGCGTGGGTGCCGGCGCGGGTGGCCTGTACCAGCGTCTTGCAGGCGGCGATGCTGGTCGGGCTCTGCTTGCCGGCCTTCTTCGCCCATTCCAGTGCCAGTGCCTTGGCTTCGCCCTTGCCGACCTTTTCTTCGGCCAGGCCAATGCGCAGTGCGGTCTCGGCATTGATGCGCTCGCCCAGCAGGATCATACGCTTGGCCCAGCCCTCGCCCACCAGGCGCGGCAGGTTCTGGGTGCCACCGGCACACGGCAGCAGGCCGACGGTGGCCTCCGGCAGCGCCACCTGGGCGTGGTCTTCGATGATGCGCAGGTCGCAGGCCAGTGCGCATTCCAGGCCACCGCCCATGGCGTAGCCGTTGATGGCGGCGATCGACACGCCACGGAACCCGGACAGCGCTTCGAAGGCTTCACCGAAGCGACGCGCGGCCTCGCGCGCAGCGGCCTTGTCGCCGGAGGCGAACTGGTTGAGGTCGGCACCGGCGGAGAAGAACTTCTCGCCGTTACCGGTAATCACCAACGCGTAGATGTCGCGGTCTGCGTTGAGCGCGCCCACCAGGTCGCGCAGCGCCGACAGGCTGTGCACGGTCCAGGTGTGCGCCGGCGGGTTGTTCAGGGTGACCACGGCGGTATGGCCGTCGGCCTCGACCTTCAGGCCCACGTGCTCCTGGGTACGCCAATCCTTCATCGCAGTTCCTCTTCGGTGTTGAGCAGGTGACGGGCAACGATCACCCGCATGATCTCATTGGTGCCTTCCAGGATCTGGTGCACGCGGCAGTCACGCAGCAGGCGCTCGATCGGGTACTCGCGGATGTAGCCGTAGCCACCGTGGATCTGCAGCGCTTCATTGCAGACGTTGAAACCGGCATCGGTGGCGAAGCGCTTGGCCATCGCGCACCACACGTTGGCATCGCTGGCCCCGGCATCGAGCTTGCGTGCGGCGGTGTGCACCATCTGCCGCGCGGCCACCAGTTGGGTGACCATGTCGGCCAGCTTGAACTGCAGCGCCTGGAACTCGGCCAGCGCCTTGCCGAACTGGCGGCGCTCGCCCATGTAGCGGCGCGCGGCATCCAGCGCGCCCTGCGCGGCACCCAGCGAGCAGGCGGCAATGTTGATGCGGCCACCATCAAGCCCCTTCATCGCCAGCTTGAAGCCGCCGCCTTCCTCTCCCAGAAGGTGGCTGACCGGTACGCGGACGTTTTCGAAGGTGATGCCGCGGGTGGGCTGGCTGTTCCAGCCCATCTTCTCTTCCTTGCGGCCGAAGCTGATGCCCGGCAGGTCCGACGGCACGGCAATGGCGCTGACGCCGCCAGCACCGGCACCGCCGGTACGTGCCATCACCACCAGCAGTTCGGTGGCACCGGCGCCGGAGATGAAGGCCTTCGAGCCGTTCAGCACGTAATGATCGCCGTCGCGCACGGCGGTGGTCTTCAGCGAGGCCGCATCGGAGCCGGCACCCGGTTCGGTCAGGCAGTACGAGGCCAGCTTGTTGCCCGAGGACAGGTCAGTGCCCCAGGCATCGCGCAGTGCTGGCTGGCCCCACGTGGACACCATCCACGAGGCCATGTTGTGGATGCTGATGTAGGCCGCAGTCGACGGATCGACGCTGGCGAGCTCCTCGATGACGACGGCGGCGTCCAGTCGGCTCAGGCCGCTGCCGCCCACTTCCGGGTCCATGTACAGACCGCAGAAGCCCAGTTCACCGGCCTTGGTGATCGCCTCGCGCGGAAAGATGCCCTCCGCATCCCATCGCGCGGCGTGTGGCGCCAGTTCGGCCTGTGCGAAGTCGCGCGCTGCCTCGCGGTACGCCTGCTGTGCTTCGTCCAGTTCCGTCGTCATCGAGTGGCTCATGGCTGCTCCTGCCGTTACTTCAGGCTGATCGTGGTGTTGACGCCGTGGCTCAGCGTCTCGTCATCGAACCAGCGCGCGGTGACCGTCTTGGTCTGGGTGTAGAACAGCACCACCTGCTTGCCGTACGGGCCCAGGTCGCCCAGCTTGGAGGCGCGCGAACCGGTGAACGAGAACAGCGGCACCGGCACCGGGATCGGCACGTTGATGCCGACCTGGCCGACGTCGATGTCTTCCTGGAACTTGCGCGCGGCAGCGCCGGACTGGGTGAACAGTGCGGTGCCGTTGCCGTTCGGGTTGCTGTTGACCATCGCGATGGCGTCTTCCAGCGTCTCTGCTTCGAGGATGACCAGCACCGGCCCGAAGATTTCTTCCTGGTAGATGCGCATGTCGGTGGTGACACCGGCAAAGATGGTCGGACCGACGAAGTTGCCCTTCTCGAAGCCATCGACCTGCGGCTTGCGGCCATCCAGCACCAGCTTGGCACCCTGCTCCACGCCCGAGGCGATCAGGCCTTCCACACGCTTGCGGGCGCTGCAGGAGATGACCGGGCCGACGTCGGTGCCGGCCACGGTGCCGGCACTGACCTTCAGGGTCTTGGCCTTTTCAACCAGATCCTGCACCCAGTTGCGCGCTTCACCGACCAGCAGCAGGGTGGAGGCGGCCATGCAGCGCTGGCCGGCCGCACCGAAGGCGGCGCCGACCATCGCGTTGAGGGTCTGTTCCTTGTTGGCGTCCGGCAGCACCACGGCGTGGTTCTTGGCGCCCATCATGCACTGCACGCGCTTGCCGGCCAGCGAGGCACGGTTGTAAACGTGGGTGCCGACGCGGGTGGAACCGACGAACGACACGGCCTTGATGTCCGGGTGGTCGCAGATCGCGTTGACCACTTCCTCGCCGCCGTGGACGACGTTCAGCACGCCCTTCGGAATGCCGGCTTCCAGGGCAAGCTCGACCAGGCGCATGGTGACCATCGGGTCCTGCTCGGACGGCTTGAGGATGAAGGTGTTGCCGGTGGCGATCGCCATCGGGAACATCCACAGCGGAATCATCGCCGGGAAGTTGAACGGGGTGATGCCAGCGCACACGCCCAGCGGCTGCATGATCGTGTAGGTATCCACGCCATTGGCCACGTTGTTGGCCAACTCACCCAGCTGCAGGTTGCCGATCGCGGCCGCATGCTCGACCACTTCCAGGCCGCGGAACACATCGCCTTCGGCGTCGGGCAGGGTCTTGCCCTGTTCGGCGGTGAGGATGTGGGCCAGCTCGCTCATGTTCTCGCGGATCAGCTGCTGGTACTTCAGGAAGATGCGCGCGCGGGTGCCGATCGGGGTCTTGCGCCAGGTCTTGAAGGCTTCCTTGGCGGCGGCGACGGCGGCGTCCACTTCTGCGGTGGTGGCGAAAGGCACCTTGGCCAGCACGTCCTGGGTGGCCGGATTGATCACGTCCTGCCAGTGGGAGGTGGCCGATTCGATGAACTGGCCATCGATCAGCATGCGGATACGGGGCGCTTCAACAGTCATGACGACAATCCCACGGGCTCGAAAGATGCTTGGCATTATTCACAGCAGCCACCTCGATTTCCGGCCTGAATCCGCTTAATCTGGCCAACACGCCAGACGATTCATGTTAATTTTGTGAATTATTCATCCAGCCAGCGGCAGCTTGGCCTTCGCTTGCTGCGGCTGCGCGAGCAGCGCGGCTACAGCCAGGTGGATCTGGCCCGCGCCTTGGGCCTGTCGGCCAGTTACCTGAACCAGATCGAGCGCAACAAGCGCCCACTCACCCCGGCCGTTCAGAAGAAGCTGGGCGAAGTATTGGGCGACGTTTCCTCACTATTCGACGAAGATGAGCCTGCCGCGCTGCAGGAAGCGCTGGGCGAAACCCTGCGCGACCTGGGCCTGGCGGAGGTCAGCGCGACCGAGCTGCGCGCCTTGGCCGGCAACCTGCCGCAGGTCAGCCGCGCCCTGCTGGATCTGCACCGCCGCCACCTGGCGCTGCGTGAGCATGCCGCCGCCCTGGAGTTCCAGCTGGGCGAACCCGGCGCCGGCAGCATCCTGCCCGCAGGCGACCAGGTGCGTGAGTTCTTCAACCGCATGCACAACCACATTCCCGAACTGGACGAGCTGGCCGAGCGTCTGTTCGCCGAGTGGGGGCTGTCGCCCGGGCACGTGGCACCACGCCTGCGCCAGCTGCTGGCCGACCGCCACGGCGTGCTGGTGGAAGTGGCCGCGCTGCAGGCCGGGCGCGAGAAGCGCCAGTACGATGCCGAAGCACGGCGGCTGTGGTTGCCGGACTACCTGGAGCCAGGCCAGCAGGCATTCCAGATGGCCGCCGAGCTGGCCCTGCACGGCTACCTGCCGCAGATCGATGCGGTGGTGGCACGTGCCGGCTTCACCGATGAGGCACGCATCGCTCAGGCCCGCATCGGTCTGTCGAACTATTTCGCTGGCGCCCTGGTGATGCCGTACATGCGCTTCCTGCGTGCGGCCGAGGCCAGCAGCTACGACATCGAACTGCTGGCACACCAGTTCGGCGTCGGCTTCGAAGCGGTCTGCCATCGGCTGAGCACGCTGGCACGGCGCAGCGCGCCCGGGCTGCCGTTCTTCTTCATCCGCGTGGACCGCGCGGGCAATGTGTCCAAGCGCCATTCGGCCACCGACTTCCACTTCTCGCAGGTGGGTGGTTCGTGCCCGCTGTGGATCGTCTACGAGGCGTTCAACCAGCCCGGGCGCATCCTTACGCAGACCGCGCGCATGCCCGATGGGCGACGGCATTTCTGGCTGGCACGGCAAGTCAGCAGTGGTCCGGTCGGTCATGGCCAGCCCCGCAAGACCTTCGCGGTGGCGCTGGGCTGCGATCTGCAGCATGCCGAGCGGCTGGTGTATTCGCTGGGGCTGGATGTGCAGAGCCCGGGCAATTCGGTGTCGATCGGCCCGGGGTGCCGGGTGTGCCCGCGCGAGGACTGCATGCAGCGCGCGTTCGCGCAGTTGCCGGGGCGGTAGGGTTGGTTCGGCAGGGCTGCGCCCTGCACCCCTGTAGAGTCGAGCCATGCTCGACTGAAGCAACGGGTAGGTGCCCACCTTGGTGGGCACGCTCTGGCCGTGCGCGAAATGCATCCACGCGTGGCGTGGATCTACTAATCCCAATACACGGTCAGCACGCGGTGGCCTTGCGAGGGTACGGGGGCGTCGATGTGCTGGCCGTAGGGCCAGCCTTCACCCACACCGTCGCATTCCAGACCCTGCAGCCAGCCTTCCACGGTCTCGACGTCGGCGCGGGTGAGCACGTGCACGTTCTCTGCGGCAGGCCATTCGCTGTCGTCTTCCAATGCGCTGCTCCAGTCCTGGTGCAGGCCTACATACACGCCTTCCACCTCGGGCTTTTCGGCAATCGCGGCCAGGCGCGCGTACAGCTCGGCAATCGGCGGACGGCCGAAACCCCATTGGTTGGGCGCGATGCATTCTTCGAAATCATTGCCTTCGAAGTACGCGGCCAGTGGCACCACCGGCAGGTGCTCCGGGTCGCGGGCATCAAGGCGTTCAAGCAGATCCAACAGTTCCTGGCGGGCAGACATCCACAGCTCCTTGCAGCATGAAGCACGATTGTATCGATCGCGCTCAGTAGATCGGCGTCACCTTCATCTGCGGCAGCGGACGCGGTGCGCCGTCGGTCAGGTCAGGGCCCAGGTCCTCCCAGGTTCGGCCCTGCTCGACCATCTGCGCCCACAGCTGCTGCGAGCCGCGACGCTTGTCTTCCGAGCCCAGCTTGTACGACGGCGGTGTCGGTTCGCCGCGAGCGACCATCGAGTACGCCGCGCGATAGGCCAGTACCTGCTGCGCCGGGTCGTCGGTACGGGCCACTTCCAGCGTGTACCGTTGGTAGGCCGAGGCCAGGTTGCGCCAGCGGATCCAGTAGTGGTTCTCGAACGAGAACGAACAGAACCGCGCACCGGCCAGGCTGCCCTTGTCGGCGATGCGGGTCAGCACCTCCTGCGGCATGTCCAGGTTCATGCCACCTTCGTCGCCCTGCAGGCTCACATGCACGATGCGGTCGCGATAACCCGGCGCGCGCGCCTGCAGCAGGTCGCGCCAGTTCTGCATGGTCGCCACCACCGCGAACAGGAAACGCCCCAGCTCGGCTGCGGCCAGCGGCGTGGCAATGGACTGGTAATGCCGTTGCCAGCCGTGGCGGTTCTCGGTGGGCAGGAACACGGCATGCTCCAGTGCCTGCCGGCTACCGCTGCCCTGGCTCACGTCTTCGGCGTGCTGCGGGTAGACCAGGTTGATGGCGAAGGTCGGCCAGCGCGGCAATGCGGCGTCGAACAGATGGATCGGGAAGTTGCTGCTGATGCCACCATCGGAGAACCAGCAGATGCGGAAGGCAGTGATCACCGGACCGCAAGCCTGCCCGGCGCTGGTCAGCCCTTCCATGCTGTCGGCCACGTTGTGCTCGGGGTCGGCCGCCGGCGCGGTGGGTTCGCAGCGGCGCTCGCGGCGCGAGGGTTCGTGCAGCGGCACCGCGCTGATCAGCAACGGGAAGCTCAGGCTCATGCGTGTGGCCACCAGCACCGGCAGCTCCGGGCCCTGCGGCAGGTGGTAGTACTGCCGCCCCTCCACGTCCAGCGGCGGGCCAGCCTGATCCACCAGCCACTGCACCACGCTGGCCGGGAACAACTGCTCGAACTCTTCGCGCAGGAACCAGAACTGCGCGCCGCCCAGTGGCAGCGTACGCGGCTCGTTGTGCGAGACGCAGGTGGTGATCATCTGCAGGCTGATCGCGTGCGGGCTGTCCGGCTCGCCGGCATAGCGCGGTGCGTCGTGCAGGTCGGCGAAGGTCAGCGGTGCATCAAGTGGCTTGCCTGACAACTGCTGCAGGCACTCATGCAGCCACTCGGTCAACGCCGGTTTGCGTGCATCGCGGCCGAGGCCACTGCACAGGCCCAGCAGGTTGCGCCGTGCCACGCGGGCCACGCGCAGCACGGCACCGGCCACACCGGCACCGTAGGCGCACAGCAGCGACGGCAGCAGCGTGGCGGCCACACCGCTCCAGCCGCCGCCCCACCCGCCCAGGCCCAGCAGCAGCGCCAGCGACACCAGCACTTCCAGCGGCGCGATCTCGAATACCGCCACCGCCAGGCACAGCAGCTTGTGTGGCAGGCCCGCATTGCCGGTCAGCACCACCAGCAGCCGATAGGCCGCACGCGCGCCCCGCGCCGGTTGGAACAGGCTGTAGATGAACCCGCGCCGCGACAGCTGCGCCGACACCGCCGACAGCCCCCCATAACCGGCATCACTGGGCAGGTGCTCGCCGGCCTGCTGGCGACGATCGCCGCATGCCGCCGCAGCCGCCACCGCCGCAGCAATGGCGCCGGCCGAGGTACCGCCGATGCTCTTGAAGCGATACTCGCGCGCCAGCGCCAGTACCGCATTGGGGTACACGATGCCGCTGGTGATGCCGCCTTTCATGACCAGATCGCAGTACTTCGCCGCCACGAGCCACCTCCCGTCTGTCGATGCCCAGTATGGCAAGCGGCGCTCTCACGGCCTGAGAAACGGACCAGAGCCCCGAGCTTTCATTGACCCTTGACCATTGCCCTCGACGCGTCCACCGTGGGCACGCCGAAGGTATCCCCGCCGCAGCGTTGATGGCGACAGGGATTTGAACGGGAATCCGGTGAAGGCGCCTGGCGCGCCCATTCCGGAGCTGCCCCGCAGCGGTGAATGGAAACGAATCCTGCCAACAGCACTGGGCTCGCGCCTGGGAAGCGGCAGGTAGTAGGTGGGCTGCGGCCCGTGTCCATCAGCCCGAATACCGGCCCCGGCCGGGGGACACGACCGTCCCCTGACTCGACCTGGACTCTCCGCGGGGAGGGTGCCGGGGCCGTCGCTGACCTGCGCGTGCGGGCAGTGCGGCCGCGTGCGTCCTTTTCACGGTATCCGGCCAGCCCTGTCCACCCACGCACAGATGCATGGGCCACCGCCGTTGCCGGCGGTCCATGCGGTACCTGACGATGACCGAGTTCCAACGCCCCACCCTGACCCTGCCTGCCAACGGCAAGCGCCTGCTGCTGCATTCATGCTGCGCGCCCTGCTCCGGCGAGGTAATGGAGGCGATCACCGCCTCCGGGATCGACTACGCGATCTTCTTCTACAACCCCAACATCCATCCGGTGAAGGAATACGAACTGCGCAAGCAGGAAAACATCCGCTTCGCCGAGCAGCATGGCATTCCCTTCATCGACTGCGACTACGACACCGACAACTGGTTCAGCCGTGCGCGTGGCATGGAGAACGAGCCCGAACGCGGCATCCGCTGCACGATGTGCTTCGACATGCGTTTCGAACGCACTGCGCTGTACGCGCACGAGCACGGCTACGACACCATCAGTTCGTCGCTGGGCATCTCGCGCTGGAAGAACATGGCGCAGATCAACGATTGCGGCATCCGCGCCGCCTCGCGCTACGAAGGCCTGCAGTACTGGGACTACAACTGGCGCAAGGGCGGCGGTGCCAGCCGCATGATCGAGATCAGCAAGCGCGAGCAGTTCTACCAGCAGGAGTACTGCGGCTGCGTGTATTCGCTGCGCGATGCCAACCGCCACCGTCGCGAGAACGGCCGCGAGCGGATCAAAATCGGCCTGCTGTACTACGGGCAGGACGCTGGGACGCCGCAGGGCGATTGACGTGTGAGCGAGGGGCGGCCACGCTGGTCGCCCCTTCTCTTGTAGTGGATCTGCCATGACCGCCCTGCCCGCCGACGTCGCCCTGCTGGTGATCGACCTGCAGCCGGACTTCATGCCGGGCGGCGCGCTGGCCTGCGACCAGGGTGATGCGCTGGTGGCACCGATTGCCGGACTGCTGGCGCAGCGCCGCTACCGCACGGTGGTGGCCACCCAGGACTGGCACCCGGCCGATCACGCCTCGTTCGCCAGCCAGCACCCCGGCCAACGCCCGTTCGAGACCATCCTGCTGCACGCGCAGCCGCAGACCCTGTGGCCCGACCATTGCGTGCAGGGCAGCGATGGCGCCGCTCTGCACCCGGACGTGGACTGGGCCATGGCCGACCTGATCCTGCGCAAGGGCACGCGCCAACAGGTGGATTCGTACAGCGCCTTCCGCGAGAACCACGGTCCCGATGGCGAGCGCCCGGCCACCGGCCTGGCCGGCTGGCTGCATGAGCGCCGTATCCGCGAAGTGCACGTGTGCGGCCTGGCCCGCGATTACTGCGTGCTGTGGAGCGCGCAGGACGCGGTGAAGTCCGGCTTCAAGGTGAAGTTCCTGTGGGAGCTGACCCGGCCGGTGACCGAGGCCAACGATACGATGGTACGCGAGGCGCTGGGCAAGGCGGGGATTACGCTCGCCTGACGCGCGACCGCCGGGCATGGCCCGGCGCTACCGGATCGCGCCCATGGGTAGCGCCGGGCCATGCCCGGCGGACGCGGGATGGGCGATTACCGGAACACCACCGTGCGATGCCCATTGAGCAGGATGCGGTGTTCCACATGGCGGCGCACCGCACGCGCCAGCACCAGCGATTCGGTATCACTGCCCAGCCGCACCAGTTCGCGCGGCGCCATCGCATGGTCAACGCGGGCCACGTCCTGTTCGATGATCGGGCCTTCGTCCAGGTCCTCGGTGACGTAGTGCGCGGTGGCACCGATGATCTTGACCCCGCGCGCGTGCGCCTGGTGGTACGGCTGCGCGCCCTTGAAGCTGGGCAGGAAGCTGTGGTGGATGTTGATCGCACGGCCGGCCAGCGCGCGGCACAGCGTGGGTGACAGGATCTGCATGTAGCGCGCCAGCACCACCAGGTCGATGCGCTCACGCTCGACCAGGTCGATGATCTGCTGCTCCTGCACCGCGCGCGTATCGGCGGTCACCGGCAGGTGGTGGAACGGCACCTGGTAGGAGGCGGCCAATGGCGCGAAGTCGGCGTGGTTGGACGCCACCGCCGCAATGTCGACCTTCAGCTGGCCGCTGTGGGCGCGGAACAGCAGGTCGTTGAGGCAATGCCCCTGTTTGCTGACCAGCACCAGCAGGCGTGCGCGGCGGCGGCCATCGTGCAGCTGCCAGTCCATGCCGAAGTCCTGGGCGAGCGTGGCCATCGCGGCGTGCACGGTCTCCAGCGGCAGGCCGGCATCGCGATCGAAATGCACGCGCAGGAAGAAGCGGCCGCTTTCCTCGTCGCCGAACTGCTGGGCGTCGAGGATGTTGCAGCCGTGGTCGAACAGCAGGCCGGACACGCGATAGACGATGCCGGTACGGTCGGGGCAGGACAGGGTAAGAATGGAATCGGGGCGCATCGCCACAGTGTAGGGCAGCGCCCTGCCCAGCGGCCGGATGATCACGGGTGCAACCGACCTGCTTGGTTCAGTACCAAGCGATACTTTGATCTTCCCGTGGCAAGCTGGTCGGTCATGAACCTGTTGCAACTGATCCGCAGCTTCACCCGCACCGCAGAGACCGGCAGCATTGCCGCCGCGGCCCGCATCCTTGGCATCAGCGCCACCGCGGTCGGCCAGAACATCAACCGGCTGGAGGCCCATCTGGGCGTACGGCTGCTGAACCGCAGCACGCGGCAGCTGGCCCTCAGCGAGGCCGGCGCGCTGTACCTGGCGCAGGTGCGCCACATCGAAGCCGACCTGGCGCGCGCGCAGGCGATGGTCACCGCCGGTGACATCGAACCGGCCGGGCCGCTGCGCATCGCCAGCAGCAGTGCGTTCGGCCGCCATGTGCTGGCGCCGTTGCTGCCTTCGCTGCAGCAGCGCTACCCGCAACTGCAGCTGGAGCTGCGCCTGACCGACCGCGCCGTGCAGCATGGCCCGGAAGCGGTGGATGCCAGCATCCGCATCGGGGCCCAGCTGGAGGACGGGGTGGTGGCGCGGCAGCTGGCGCGTGTTCCGTTCGTGTTCTGCGCCTCGCCGGCCTACCTGAAGGCACGCGGCACCCCGCAACAGCCATCCGAGCTGGGCGGTCATCGCGGGCTGCTGCACCGCTTCCCCACCGATGGCCGGCCATTGCGCTGGGGCCTGCTGAAGGACGGCCAGCGCGTGGACGCCGCGCTGCCACCGAGCATGGTCTGCGATGACATCGATGCGCTGGCGACGCTGGCGGCGGCCGGTGCCGGCATCACCCGGCTGGCCGCCTTCGTGGCCGAGCCGTACCTGCGCGATGGCCGCCTGCAGGCGGTGTTCGGCGCCGACACCGCGTGGCGCCCGGAACCGATGGAGGTCTACTTCTGCGTCAGCGACCGCCGCGATTTCACCGCCAAGATCCGCGCGCTGTTCGATCACCTTCAGGCCGGCATCGCGCCGGCTTGGCGGGTGTGAGCCTCAGCGCGTCTTGAACACGCCACGCGCCTCGCGCGGCTCGCAGCGCAGGTACTGCGGCGCCGGCTCCACGCTGTCGCGCAATGCGGCAGCAGCGTGCCACGGCCAGCGCGGGTCGTAGAGGATGCCGCGTGCCAGCGCTACCGCATCGGCGTGGCGATGGCGCAGGATCGATTCGGCCTGCTCCGGTTCGGTGATCATGCCCACCGCGATCACCGGCATGCGCACCTTGGCCTTGATCGCTGCTGCGAACGGCACCTGGTAGCCCGGGCCGACGGTGATCTTCTGGCGCTCGTCCAGGCCACCGCTGGAAACGTGCAGGAAGTTGCAGCCGCGCGCGTCCAGCACCTGGGCCAGCGCTTCGCTCTGCACCAGATCCCAGCCGCCATCGACCCAGTCGCTGGCGGAGATGCGCACGCCCACGGCGACCTTGTCCGATACCGCCGCACGCACGGCGTCGAATACTTCCACGAGCAGGCGCAGGCGGTTCGGCAATGAGCCACCGTAGCCATCGGTGCGGCGGTTGCTCAGCGGCGACAGGAACTGGTGCAGCAGGTAGCCGTGCGCGGCATGCAGCTCGATCAGCTCGAAGCCCAGGCGCTCGGCGCGCACCGCACTGGCGGCGAAGGCAGCAACGAGCTCGGCGATGCCGGCCTCGTCCAGTTCCTGCGGCGCCGGATCGGCAGCATGGAACGGCAGCGGCGACGGCGCCACGGTGATCCAGCCACGCGTGTCGTCGGCTGGCAGTTGACCACCGCCGTCCCAAGGGCGGTTCACCGACGCCTTGCGACCGGCATGGCCAAGCTGGATGCCCAGCGGCATCGGCGACCAGCGGCGGACGCTGGCCAATACCTGTGCCAACGCGGCCTCGGTGCCGTCATCCCAAAGGCCCAGGTCGGCCCAGCTGATGCGGCCACGCGGCTCGACTGCGGTGGCTTCCAGGATCAGCAGGCCGGCGCCGGATTGCGCCAGGTTGCCCAGGTGCATGGCGTGCCAGTCGCTGGCGCGGCCATCTTCGGCGGAGTACTGGCACATCGGCGCGATGACGATGCGGTTGGACAGGGTCAGGGGGCCGAACGAGATCGGCGAAAACAGCTGGCTCAAGACAGTGATGGGACGACGTAGGGGGGCATATTGCACCGCTGCGCGGCTCCCGGATCAACCATCTGGATGGATCGCTGTTTCGCGGCGGCGGGTGGCCTGTAGAGTCGACTGACAGTCGACTCTACCCAGCCGATGGTTCGATAACCGACGCCAGCGCCTCAGCACAATCGCGTTCATCCTTGAACTGCAGCAGGTCGTCGGCACGGGTGCGGCCACGGTTCAGTGCCGCCACCGGCAGTCCTGCTTTGGCCGCCGCCTGCACGAAGCGGAAGCCGGAATAGACCATCAGCGACGAGCCCACCACCAGCACGGCGTCGGCCTGCTGCAGGTGCTCGTGCACCGCCTCCACCCGCTCGCGCGGCACGTTCTCGCCGAAAAACACCACGTCCGGCTTCAACACCCCGCCGCAGTGCGGGCACCCGGGTACCACGAAGCTGGAGAAATCGGTCTCCAGGTCGGCGTCGCCGTCCGGGGCGATGCCGGCCTCCAGCGTGTCCCAGCCGGGGTTGGCGTCCAGCAGGCGCTGCTGGAACTCCCCGCGATCGCTGCGCCGCTCGCAGCACATGCAGCGCACCAGGTCCAGGCGGCCATGCAGGTCGATCACGTTACGGCTGCCGGCGCGCTGGTGCAGGCCGTCCACGTTCTGGGTCAGCAGCACCTGCAGCTTGCCACGGCTCTCCAGTGCGGCCAGGGCCTGGTGGGTACCGTTGGGCCGGGCCAGGCCGAAGCGCGGCCAGCCCAGCAGGCTGCGCGCCCAGTAGCGCTGGCGGGTAGCGGTCTCGCCCATGAAGGCCTGGTAGGTCACCGGCGGGGTGCGCTTCCACTGGCCGTCGGCATCCCGGTAATCGGGGATGCCCGATGCGGTGCTGCAACCGGCGCCGGTCAGCACGAACAGGCGCTGGGCGCGGTCGATGAAGTCGGTCAGCGGCGAGGTCATGGCTGCCAGATGGGGGCGCCGCAGCGCCCGTGCAAGCGCCGGCTCAGGCGGCCGGCAGCGGCGGCACCGCGATCGGGTGGCCTTCCTCGTCCAGCGCGATCATCACGAAGTGGCCGCGGGTACACAGCTTGCGCTCGCCGCTGTGCAGGTCCTCGGCGACCAGTTCCACCTCCACCTTCATCGAGCTGCGGCCGACTTCGACAATGCGGCCGATGGTTTCCACCATCTGGCCGATGCGGATCGGCAGTTTGAAGTCGACCTGGTCGCTGCGCGCGGTCACCACGGTGCGGCGCGAGTAGCGGGCGGCGGCCAGGAAGGCGGCCTTGTCCATCCACGCCAATGCCTGGCCGCCGAACAGGGTGCCCAGGTGGTTGGTGTGGTTGGGAAAGACGATTTCGGCCATGCGCACTTCGATGGGCGGCACGGTCTCGGGGATCGGGGTCATGGGGGTGCTTCGGTGTGGGGTGCTGCGGATTCTAAGCGACCGGCGTGATGGCCATCGGAATGCACGTGCAACGGTCACCCGGCAGCGGTGCCTGCGCAGGCCGCGCCTGCAGCAGGCGTTACACTGCGCCACGCCCGCTGCCAGGACTGCCCATGCCCGCCACTTCCGACCTGCTGGCCTTTGCGCTGGTTTCGCTGGCCATGGTGCTCACGCCCGGGCCGAACATGATCTACGTCATCTCGCGCTCGATCTGCCAAGGGCCGATGGCGGGCCTGATCTCGCTGGGCGGGGTGGCGCTGGGCTTCGTGTTCTACATGCTGTGCGCGGCATTGGGCATCACCGCCCTGCTGATGACCGTGCCGTTCGCCTATGACGCGCTGCGCATCGGCGGCGCGCTGTACCTGCTGTACCTGGCCTGGCAGGCGCTCAAGCCGGGTGGACGTTCGCCGTTCGCGGTACGCGACCTGCCGCAGGACAGCCCGCGCAAGCTGTTCACGATGGGCTTCCTGACCAACCTGCTGAACCCGAAAATCGCGGTGATGTACCTGTCGCTGCTGCCGCAGTTCCTGCATCCGGACAGCGACGGCAGCGTGCTGATGCAGTCGATCGTGCTGGGCTCCACCCAGATCCTGGTCAGCGTCAGCGTGAACGGCCTGATCGCGCTGACCGCCGGCAGCATCGCCGGCTTTCTGGCCGCGCGCCCCACCTGGCAGAGGGTGCAGCGCTGGCTGATGGGCACGGTGCTGGCCGGGTTGGCGGTGCGCATGGCGATGGAAGGGCGGCGCTGATTGTAGAGTCGAGCCATGCTCGACTTTCTTGCGAACAGCAGTCGAGCATGGTTCGACTCTACAAAAGCGGGCGCGCAACAAAAAACCCCGGCATTGGCCGGGGTCTTTCGTTGCGACAGGCCTGACCGGTTCGATCAGAAGTTCATGTCGAAGGCGACTTCGCCCTGCACGCCGACCTGGTAGGCCGAGACGCGGCGTTCGAAGAAGTTGGTCAGTTCCTGCACGTCCTGCAGTTCCATGAACGGCAGCGGGTTGCGCACGTTGTACTTCTTTTCCATGCCCAGCTTGGCAAAGTGCTGGTCGGCGCAGTGCTGCAGGTACTGGCGCATGTCGCGGGTGGAAATGCCAGCCACGCCACCGGACAGCACGTCCTCGGCGAACTGCACTTCGCATTCGATGGCTTCGGCCAGCATGTCGTAGACCTGCTGCTTCATTTCATCGTCGAACAGGTCCGGCTCTTCCTCACGCACCACGCGCACCGACTCGAAGGCGAACTCCATGTGCGCGCTTTCGTCGCGGAACACCCAGTTGGTGCCCGAGGCCAGACCCGGCAGCAGGCCGCGCGACCGGAAGTAGTACACGTAGGCGAACGCAGCGAAGAAGAACAGGCCTTCGATGCAGGCAGCGAAGCAGATCTGGTTGAGCAGGAACTGGCGGCGCTGCTCGCGGGTCTCGATGCGGGTCAGGTCCTGGATCGAGTCGATCCACTTGAAGCAGAAATCGGCTTTCTTCTTGATCGAGTCGATGTTCTCCACCGCCGAGAACGCCTTGGCGCGCTCTTCCGGGTCCGGCAGGTAGTTGTCCAGCAGGGTCAGGTAGAACTGCACGTGCAGCGCTTCTTCATACAACTGGCGCGACAGGTACATGCGCGCTTCCGGCGCATTGAGGTGCTGGTACAGGTTCAGCACCAGGTTGTTGGACACGATCGAGTCGCCGGTGGCGAAGAACGCGACCAAGCGGTGGATCAGGTGGCGCTCACCCGGCGACATCTTGCTGTGCAGGTCGGTGATGTCGATCTGGAAATTGATCTCTTCCACCGTCCAGGTGTTCTTGATCGCGTTCCGGTACATGTCATAGAACTGCGGGTAGCGCATCGGGCGCAGGGTCAGTTCAAAACCGGGATCGAGCAGCATCTGCTTGGGCTTGTCGGCCATGGGTGTTTCCTTGTCTTCTCGGGTCAAAACGCCGGACGTGGCCCGGCGCTACCTGGGTGTTTCCGTGCTGCGGCCGAGCGTGGCTCGGCTCTACAGGTGCGAGGTGCTCGAGTGCCGACCAACGGTCGGCACCCACCGCGCGGTGTGTTACTGGCAGGCCTCGCAGGCTTCCGGGTTTTCCAGCGAGCAGGCGATGGCTTCGTCCGGGCTGAACACCTTGGCCGGGGCCGCGCTGCTCACCGTGGTCTTGGCGATCTTGGTGGCCGGGCGCGAACGCAGGTAGTAGGTGGTCTTGATGCCCTGCTTCCAGGCGTACATGTACATGGAGGACATCGCGCCGATGTTCGGGCTTTCCATGAACAGGTTGAGCGAGGCCGACTGGTCGATGAAGGCGCCACGTTCGGCGGCCATGTCGATCAGCGAACGCATCGGCAGTTCCCACGCGGTGCGATAGACCTCGCGCAGCGTTTCCGGGATCTGTGGCAGACCCGCGATGGAGCCTTCGGCCAGCTTGATGGCATCGCGCATTTCCGGCGTCCACAGGCCCAGCTTCTTCAGCTCGTTGACCAGGTAGCGGTTGACCTGCAGGAAGTCACCGGACAGGGTCTCGCGCTTGAACAGGTTGGACACCTGCGGCTCGACGCACTCGTAGCAGCCGGCGATCGAGGCGATGGTCGCGGTCGGCGCGATCGCGATCATCAGCGAATTGCGCAGGCCGTGTTCCTTGATGCGCTCACGCAGGGCATCCCAGCGCGCAGTGTCTTCCGGCACCACGTTCCAGGCATCGAACTGCAGTTCGCCACTGGCGGCACGGGTGTCGTTGAACGACGGGTGCTTGCCGCGTTCCTGGGCCAGCTCGCAGGAGGTTTCCAGCGCGTGGAAGTAGATCGCTTCGGCAATCTTCTTCGACAGGGCGCGGGCCTCGGCGCTGTCGAACGGCAGGCGCTTGCGGAAGAACACATCCTGCAGGCCCATGCAGCCCAGGCCGACCGGACGCCAGCGCAGGTTGGCGCGGCGGGCGGTTTCGATCGGGTAGAAGTTCAGGTCAATGACGCGGTCGAGCTGGCGCACGGCCAGGCGCACGGTCTCGGCCAGCTTCTCGAAGTCGAACTCGTTGTGCTCGTCGAAGTGGTTGCCCAGGTTGATCGAACCCAGGTTGCACACTGCGGTTTCATCGTTGGAGGTGACTTCCAGGATTTCCGTGCACAGGTTGGACAGGTGGATCACGTTGCCCGGACGCAGGGTCTGGTTGCTTGCGCGGTTGCACTTGTCCTTGAAGGTCATCCAGCCGTTGCCGGTCTCGGCCAGCGTACGCATCATGCGGGCGTACAGCTTGCGCGCTGGGATGGTGCGGTTGGCCTTGCCCTGGGCTTCGGCCTGCAGGTAGGCGGCCTCGAAGGCTTCGCCGAACAGGTCGGTGAACTCCGGCACCACGCGCGGATCGAACAGCGACCATTCCTGGTCGGCCTCGACGCGCTTCATGAACAGGTCCGGTACCCAGTTGGCCAGGTTCAGGTTGTGCGCACGGCGGGCTTCGTCACCGGTGTTGTCACGCAGTTCGAGGAAGTCCTCGATATCGGCGTGCCAGGTTTCCAGGTACACGCAGGCTGCGCCCTTGCGCTTGCCGCCCTGGTTCACCGCGGCCACGGACGAATCCATGGTCTTCAGCCACGGCACGATGCCGTTGGAGTGGCCGTTGGTCGACTTGATGAGCGAACCACGCGAACGCACGCGGGTGTAGCTGACGCCGATGCCGCCGGAGAACTTCGACAGCTGGGCGATGTCGCCGTACTTGGCGTAGATCGACTCCAGCGAGTCCTGCGGCGAATCCAGCAGGAAGCACGAGGACAGCTGTTCGTGGGTGGTGCCGGAATTGAACAGGGTCGGGCTGGACGGCAGGTAGTCCAGGTTGCCCATGCGCTTGTACAGCGCCAGGGTCTCGGACACGTCCTCGCTGAGCGCACTGGCGATGCGCAGGAAGAACTGCTGCGGGGTCTCGATCACCTTGCGGGTGTGCGGGTGGCGCAGCAGGTAACGGTCATACAGGGTACGCAGGCCGAAGTAATCGAAGTTCAGGTCCAGCGAGATGTCGATGGCGTCGTTGAGCTTGCGTGCATTGGTCTGCACGAAGTTCAGCAGGCGGTCGTTGATCAGGCCGACTTCATGGCCACGGCTGACCGACTGCGAGAAGGCGTAGATTTCCTGGCCCGAGACTTCCTTGGCAATGTAGTTGGCCAGCAGGCGCGCAGCGAGGCGGCCGTACTCGGGCTCTTCACCGATCAGCAGGGCGGCGGTTCGGATGGACAGCTCGTCCAGCTCGCGGGTGGTGGCGCCGTTGTACAGGCCGGAAATGGTGCGGGTGGCCACGCGCATCGGATCGACGGCGTGCAGGCCTTCGGAGGAACGCTGCACCGCGCGCACGATCTTGTTCAGGTCCACCAGCTCGGTGGTCCCGTTGCGCTTGGTCACACTCATCGCGTTGGCCGTCGGCGGCGACGTCAACAGGAATTCGCTTTCCTTCTCGATGGTGGCGCTGGATTCGGTGCTCACGGCGTATGTCCTCTTGGCGTGATTTGGGGGTGCTCGATGCATCGGGGTGACGCAGCCCGGGACATGACGGCCCAGGATGGCAGGACGGCGTCGCAGAGGATGAGACCCTGCGCCTGCCACTGCCGTTGACGATCGCGGATGGGTGCTGCTGCCACCCCCAGACCTGGGGTTGCTGCGACCGACGGCCACAAGATAGTGGGGGTAATGGGGTCCGTCAACGCCAAATGTAGTGAAATTCGGCAATCCCTTGCGCCGCAAGGATCGTGCCATCGGCGCCCTGATCAGACGCTCCAGACCCGCCGGAACGGGCTGCGCAGTCAAGCCCGAAAGGCGTCACTGCGGTGGCACAACGCACCGCAGAAACGGAACAATGACAGCTTCACATGACAGTGATGAAGCTGGCTAGGGACAACCCTGTGGATAGGTGGTGGGCAGCCGGTGGGAATGCGGTGGACGTCGGGGATCACCCGCCGGGCAGCGACTCGAGGCCGCATGTGTCGGCCGGGCCGGAGGAGCGGCCGCAGGTAACGCCGTTTCGCCCTCCCCCCCCCATTCATTGCCGGCCAGCGGCCGGCACTACCGGAATTCCGGGCTGGTCGTGCCGGCCGCCGGCCGGCAACGCACGCCCTCAGGCCCCCTCACGCCCGGTGTGGGGTACCCAGGTACTCGGCGCTCTGCATTTCGATCAGGCGCGAGGCGGTACGCTCGAAGGCACCTGTTACTCATGTTCTGCTTCTGCGCGAACACGGAATTTCTGACTGCCTTGTGCCAGAAGAATCTGGGGCTTCTACACATGAGCAGACTACGCTTCGATCAACCCCAGCGCTTCGCCCAAGCCTTCAACAAATCCGGCTTGCTCACCTGAATACTCCATTGCGATGCTTTCAAACTGCACGCACAAAGACGATTTGGAATCCACGTCCATCATTTGCAATGTGGAAGCCAATCGTTCGAGCCCCTGCACTGCAGCATCTGGATCCAATACGTCATCCGTCGAAAACTCGAGGAAGATGGCAAGCTCAACGATCGCTCGCGCAACGTGCTTGTTGATTTCCTGACTCATGATTCACCCTAACCGGAATACTTGAAGCAGCCGAGCGTGGGCTCGGCTCTACAACCAGCAGAACCCCTCACGCCCGGTGCGGGGTACCCAGGTACTCGGCGCTCTGCATTTCGATCAGGCGCGAGGCGGTACGCTCGAAGGCGCCCTGCAGGCGCTGGCCGGTGTACAGCTCGATCGGCGAGGTGCTGGCGGTGCAGACCAGGTTGACGTGGCGGTCGTACAGCTCGTCGATCAGGTTGACGAAGCGGCGCGCGGCATCCTCATTCAGGCGGTCGAAGGCGGGAATGCCGCCCAGCAGCACCGTGTTGAACTCGTGCGCGATTTCGATGTAGTCCGAGGGCCCGCGCGGGCCTTCGCACAGCGCGGCGAAATCGAACCAGGCGATGCTCTTGCCACGGCCGCGCACCGGAATCTTGCGGCCCTCGATCTCGATGTTGCCGGGCTTGGCCGGCTGGCCGCCGCTCAGCTCGCTCCAGCGCGTGGCCAGCCACTCATCGCTGTCGGCCGCCAGCGGTGCGCGGTATACCGGCGAGCGGGTCAGCGCGCGCATCCGGTAATCCTCGGTACCTTCGGCGTACAGCTCGACGCAGAAGCGCTGCAGCAGGGCAATGGCCGGCAGGAAGCTCTCGCGCTGCAGGCCGTTGAGGTACAGGTTCTCCACTGCGGTGTTGGAGGTGGTGACCAGGGTCACGCCCTCGGCGAACAGGCGCTCCAGCAGCCGCGCCAGCAGCATCGCATCGCCGATGTCGGTGACAAAGAACTCGTCCAGCACCAGCACGCGCAGGTTGCTGCGCCATTCCTGGGCGATCTTCGCCAGCGGGTCGCTCTGGCCCTGGTGCTCGCGCAGGCGCTCGTGGACGCTGCGCATGAAGCGGTGGAAGTGGGTGCGGTACTTCTGCTTGATCGGCAGCCCGTCGTAGAACAGGTCGACCAGGAAGGTCTTGCCGCGGCCGACACCGCCCCAGAAGTACAGGCCCTTGACCGGCTCGGGCTTCTTCCAGAACGAGGACAGGCGGTCCAGCCAGCCATCCTCGGCACTGTCCAGCAGGCCCAGGTGGATGCGGTCCAGCTCGGCCAGCGCCGCATGCTGGGCCGGGTCGTTCTGCCAGTCGCCACGGGCAACCCCTTCCGCATACCGCTGCGACGGGGTCAGCTCGGTTGCACTCATGCCGCCGCGCCCAACCAATGCTTCACGCCGTGGGTCAGCGCGCCACGCAGGTCGATCAGCTTGCGGTGGAAGAAGTGGCTGGTCTCGGGCATGCGCACCAGCTCATGCGGGAAGTCCAGCGTGTCCAGCCACTGGTAGACGGCCTGCGGGTCGACGATCTCGTCCTGCTCGCCCTGGATCACCAGCCAGCGGGCCGGCGGTGCGATACCGTCGAAATCCCAGCGACCGGCCGGTGGCGCGATCGAGATCAGCGCCTCCGGCTGCAGCGCGGCAGCCGCCTTCAGCGACACGAACGAACCGAAGCTGAAACCGGCCAGCCATAGGCGGTCGTCCGGGCGCTGGCTGCGTACCCAGGCGGCGACGGCCTTCAGGTCATCCTGCTCGCCCACGCCGTGGTCGAACTCACCGGCCGAACCACCGACGCTGCGGAAGTTGAAGCGCACCGTGGCGACGCCCAGTTCGCGCAGGGTGGTGGCGGTCATGGTGACCACCTTGTTGTGCAGGGTGCCGCCCTCAGTGGACAGCGGATGGCAGACGATGGCCACGATCGGCTGCACCGGTACATCGGCCTTGGGCAGGTCGACGACCACTTCCAGCGGGCCGGCCGGGCCGTCCAGTTCGAGGCAGGCGGTTTCGCCGGGGGCGACGGGGAACGAAGGCTTGTGCATGGCACCATGATACCGTCCCCCGCCCCTGCCCTGTGCCCGCCCCATGCTCTACCTGTCTTTGGCCGTGATCTGCAGCGTGCTGGTTTCGGTGCTGTTGAAGGTGGCCGGACGCCGCCAACTGGATGTTGCGCAGATGGTCACCTGGAACTATCTGGTGGCTGCGACCCTGACGGCCGTGGTGCTGCAGCCGCCGCTGGATGCGCTGCGCGCGCCGCATGCGCCGTGGCTGTCATTGCTGGCGCTGGCGGTGGTGCTGCCGTCGATCTTCCTGGTGCTGGGCCGCGCGGTGGCGGTGGCCGGCATCGTCCGCAGCGATGTCGCGCAGCGGCTGTCACTGCTGCTGTCGCTGGCCGCCGCCTTCCTGTTCTTCGGCCAGACCGCCACGCCGTGGAAGCTGGCTGGGCTCGCCCTGGGCCTGCTGGCGATGGTGGCCATCAGCCTGCGTCCGCGCGGCCCGATCGTAGCGTCCTCGCCCGCTGCCTGGGGCTGGCTGCTGGGCGTCTGGGCCGGGTTCGCGGTGGTGGACGTACTGCTCAAGCAGGTGGCGCTGTCGGGCACACCGTCGATGGCGGCAGTGCTGGCCAGCTTCAGCGTGGCCTTCGTGCTGATGCTGGCGTTGCAGCTGTGGCGGCATTTCAGTGGCTGCAGCCGGCTGGCCTGGCGGAACCTGGGCGCAGGCGCGCTGCTGGGCCTGCTCAATGGCGGCAACATCCTTTTCTATGTGCAGGCGCACCAGGCGATGCCAGAGAGTCCGGCCACCGTGTTCGCCGGCATGAACATCGGCGTGGTGGTGCTGGGCGCGCTGGTAGGCATGTTCGTCTTCGGCGAGGCCACCACGAAGTGGAACCGCGTCGGCCTGGCACTGGCGGTGCTGGCGATCGGACTGATCGCCTGGGGGTGAGCGTTGGTTGCGGCGGGCCATTTCCGCGCCCGCGGTGGGATGTCGCTTTTCTTTTCGCGCGAAAAGAAAAGTAACCAAAAGAAACGCGCCGCCAGCCGCGAGCCGGTGCTGTGCACCGGTACCCTGCGCTTCTCGGTGAACCAGGGGACGGCGCCGAACTCGCTGCGCTCAGACATCGGCGCCTCTTCGCCCCTGATCCACTTGCGATGCTCGGCTCGCTGGAAGGCGGACTGGTAGATCAAAAGCAAAGGCGGCATCCGTGCCGATCAAGGTCCCTACCAGAGCAGATCCCCGGCGAACCCTATCTGTCGAAACCCAGCAGCAGCGGGTCGTGGTCGGAGCTGCGCCACGGGCCCTGCACGTTGCGGCCCTGGTAGCCGCTGGCGTCCTGCTCGTCGGCATTGCTGTGCCATTCGGCGGCACCGCGCAGGCGCTTGGCCATGCCCGGGCTCAGCAGTGCATGGTCGAGGCGGCCGGTATAGCCGTTGTAGACGTAGCTGTAGGGATGCTCGACCTTGGCGACCTTGAATGCGTCCTGCCAGCCCAGGTCACGCAGGGTGCGGATCGGGTCTTCCATCGCGTAGGCATTGAAATCGCCCAGCAGCACCGCGTCCCTGGCACCGGTACCGGTCGGGTCGGTCTGCAGCCAGGCATGCAGCTGCTGCGCCGAGGTCACGCGGGTGGCGTTCCAGCAGCCCTGGTTGTCGTTGCGATCGGCGTCGGCGCCGCTGGCGTCGCGGCAGCCCTTCGACTTGAAGTGATTGGCCACCACCACGAACGGCGCGCCCTGCTTGCCCTGGAAGGCCTGCGCCAGCGGCACGCGGCTGTGCTCGACGAACGGACCGCCGGTCAACGTGGCCGGCGTGCCGACCGGCTGCAGGCGTGAGCTGCGGTAGATGATGCCGACCCGGATCGGGTTGTCGCCGGGGCCGTTGCCGGCATCGACGAAGCGCCAGTCGCCCTGCGCGCCGCGGTCACGGTTGAGCGCATCGACCAGTTCGGCGATGGCCGACTGCGGTCCGTAGCCGTCGTTCTCCAGTTCCATCAGCGCAGCGACATCGGCGCCCAAGGCGTTGACCGTGGTGACCAGCTTGGCGAGCTGCGCCTTGTGCTCGTCCAGGGTGCGCGCGCCGCGCAGGGTCGGGAAGCCACCGCCCTGGCCGTCACCATTGAAGAAGTTCTCCAGGTTGAAGGCGGCCACGTGCAGGCTGCCCGGCACCGTGGGCACTGCCGGGCGCTTCAGTTCCGGCAGCTTCAGCGCGCCTTCGACCTGCAGGCGCGGATGGCCCTGCGCATCCACGCGCACGATGCCCTCCACGTTGTGCAGCTGCATGCCGGTGCGCAGCACCGGGTTGCCCGGCAGGTAGGGCACGCTGGCGGGGTCGCGAGCGTCACTGCCATCTTCCAGTACCAGCCGGCGACGCTGGTTGTCGGCCATCACCTGCTCGTAGCCGGCGGTGCCCGGCGCAGCCACTTCGGTCGGCTGCCAGAGGCGGCCGTCGAAGGCCACGGTGAGCTGGCCGAAGCGCTCCAGGCCATCGGTACCGGCCAGGGTGAGCGGTGCGGCGATGCGCACGCGCTGGCCATCCAGCGCGCGCCAGTCGGCCGGTGCGGCGGTCAGCACCACGGTGGCGCTGCTGCGCGCGACAGCGGGCGTCGTAGCTGGTGCGGCCTGCGGCTGGGCCTGGGCAAAGGCGCTGGCCGGCAGCAGCAGGGACAGGGCAAGAGCAAGGGAACGGCGGCGCATCGACGGGCGATTCCAGGGAAGAGGGCGCACAGACTAACCCTGAAATGCGGAGATCCGCCTGCGCGGCGGGGGCACAGGGGCAATCAGGCCTCGGTGGGCAAAGCTTAGTAGGTGGTAGAGCCGAGCCCACGCTCGGCTGCGCCTGGCCACACCGTGCGCAGAGCAGCCGAGCGTGGGCTCGGCTCTACAGGAAGCGGCGCGTTGCGGCGGCTATTTCAGGTTGCCCAGCATCCAGTCCACCGTGGCGTGGATCTGTTCTTCGGTCAGGGCCGGGTTGCCACCCTTGGGCGGCATGATGCCGCCATCCGGGCCGGTATAGCCCTCGATGGCGTGCTTGTAGAGGGTGTCCTTGCCCTGCGCGATGCGCTTGTCCCAGTGCGAGTGGTCCAGCGTCGGTGCCATGCCCACGCCGGTGGTATGGCAGGCGGTGCACAGGTTGTCGAAGATCACCTTGCCATCCTTGGTGCCGCCGTAAGCCACCTGCGACGCGGCCTTGGCCAGCGCGGCGGCCTTGGCCGCAGCCTGCGCGGCGGCGCCGGTGCTGCCGGCATAGACCGCGCCGGTGGGCGAAATGCGCTGTTCGGTGCGCTTGGCCGCGGTCGGCGATACTTCGGGTGGAATCCGGGTGTGGATGTAGGCGGCAAGGAGGATGAGGCCGAGGGTGATGGTCGCCAGCAGCGCGATCACCATGGAGAAGCGTTTCAGGAACTCCAGATCGTAATTCCGCACTCTTCGTTACCCCTGGCTGATAGTCGTTGGACCACGGCTGAGCGACTGCGTGATGGGCCGAGTATAGAACGCGCTATGCGTGCGACAACAGGCGTCATGCTGGTGCGGCGCAGCATGCGGCCGTGGCCGCATGCGGGTAGCGCCGGGCCGTGCCCGGCGAGCGCGAAGCGCGGCAACAACGGTCGAGGATGGCAACAGCCGCCGGGCATGGCCCGGCGCTACCGAATTGCCGGGGCACCGATCGCGCGCAGGCAGAAGCTGCAGATTGCGTTCACCAGTGCATCTTCGTCGCGGTGTGCTTCGCGGCTTGGCGCGGTCGGGCCGACCATCGCCTCGGTGAAGGCGCCGACCAGGCACGCAGCGGCCACATGCGCGTCCTGCGCAGGCAGCTCACCGGCCGCCACGCCCTCCTCCACCAGCCGCAGGAACACGTCGCCGAAGGCGCGACGACCGCGCATGCGCTCGGCTTCCACGTCCGGGTCGACCGGTTCGACGATGAAGGCGTGCGCCAGCCCCGGCCCAGCCAGGGCACGGCGTACGAAGGCGGTGATCGCCAGCCGCAGGCGCTCGCTGGCCGCCTCCGGGCCACTGGCGATGCGCTCCATGATCGCCACCTCGTGGGCCACCGCGGCGTTGAGCACCTCCACGAACAACTCGGCCTTGGACGGGAAGTGCCGGTAGATCAGGCCGGTGGACACCCCCGCCAGGGTCGCCACGGCGGTCACCGGGGCATTGCGCCAGCCGCCAGTGGCGACCAGTTCACGGGTGGCCAGCAGGATCCGTTCACGGGCCCCGGCCAGGCGTTCTTCCATCAGTGCAGAGCGTTTGTAGGCCATGTTTTGATTCTGGTTTCAATTTTTGAATTTGTATTCACTTCTTATCCGAACCCCGCTACGCTGGGGTCCAATCGCCCGTGCGGGCAGCGGTCCTGCAGACCGCCGCCCGCTCCCCCGCCGGGTGCGTCCATTTCCTGCCATCCCGTCGTGGAGCCACCACAATGCACGTGCCATCCCTGAACTTCGACCTTGGCGAAGACATCGACCTGCTGCGCCAGAGCGTGGCCCATTTTGCCGCCGCCGAGGTCGCGCCGCTGGCCGCCGAGGCCGATGCCAGCAACCAGTTCCCGCTGGCTCTGTGGCCGAAGCTGGGCGAACAGGGCCTGCTCGGCCTCACCGTGGAAGAAGCATACGGTGGTACCGGCATGGGCTACCTGGCCCACGTGGTGGCGATGGAAGAAATCTCGCGCGCTTCCGGTGGCATCGGCCTGTCCTATGGCGCGCACTCCAACCTGTGCGTGAACCAGCTGCGCAAGAACGGCAACGAAGAACAGAAGCAGCGCTTCCTGCCCGGCCTCTGCAATGGCAGCCTGGTCGGTGCGCTGGCGATGAGCGAGCCGGGGGCCGGTTCGGACGTGGTGTCGATGAAGCTGCGCGCCGACAAGCGCGGCGACCGCTACGTGCTCAACGGCAACAAGATGTGGATCACCAACGGCCCGGATGCTGACGTGCTGGTGGTCTATGCCAAGACCGACATGGAGGCCGGCGCCAAGGGCATCACCGCGTTCCTGGTCGAGAAGGGCATGAAGGGCTTTTCCACCGCGCAGAAGCTGGACAAGCTGGGCATGCGTTCTTCGCCCACCTGCGAGCTGGTGTTCCAGGACTGCGAGATTCCCGAAGAGAACGTGCTGGGCCAGGTTGGCGGTGGCGTGCGCGTGCTGATGTCCGGCCTGGACTACGAGCGCGTGGTGCTGTCCGGTGGCCCGCTGGGCCTGATGGCCGCGGCCATGGACGTGGTGATGCCGTACGTGCACGAGCGCCACCAGTTCGGCGAGCCGATCGGCAGCTTCCAGCTGATCCAGGCCAAGATCGCCGACATGTACGTGGGCCTGGGTGCCTGCCGCGCGTATGTCTATGCCGTGGCACGCGCCTGCGACCAGGGCCGCACCACCCGCCAGGACGCCGCCGGTGCCATCCTGTACGCCGCCGAGAAGGCCACCTGGCTGACCGGCCAGGCGATCCAGATCCTCGGCGGCAACGGCTACATCAACGAATACCCGACCGGCCGCTTGTGGCGCGACGCCAAGCTGTATGAAATCGGCGCCGGCACTTCGGAGATCCGCCGCATGTTGATCGGCCGCGAACTGTTCCAGCGCACCCTGTAAGGCCAACGCGATGACCGTCCTGAACAGCCAGCTGCAACCGGGCAGCGAAACGTTTGAAAGCAACCGCGCGGCGATGCAGGCCGTGGTCGACGACCTGCATGCCACCCTCGCGCGCACCGCGCTGGGTGGCAGCGAAGCCGCACGCGCCAAGCACACCGCGCGCGGCAAGCTGCTGGTGCGTGACCGCATCGACGCCCTGCTCGACCCCGGCAGCGCCTTCCTGGAAATCGCGCCGCTGGCCGCGCACGGCATGTACGAAGACGCCGTGCCGGCCGCTGGCGTAGTGGCCGGCATCGGCCGCGTGAGCGGCGTGGAATGCGTGATCGTGGCCAACGATGCCACGGTCAAGGGCGGCACCTACTACCCGATGACGGTGAAGAAGCACCTGCGCGCGCAGGAGATCGCCGAACAGAACCACCTGCCGTGCATCTACCTGGTCGATTCCGGTGGCGCGTTCCTGCCACTGCAGGACGAAGTCTTCCCCGACCGCGATCATTTCGGCCGGATCTTCTACAACCAGGCCAACCTGTCGGCGCAGGGCATTCCGCAGATCGCCTGCGTGATGGGCAGCTGCACCGCCGGTGGTGCGTATGTGCCGGCGATGAGCGACGAGACGGTGATCGTGCGCGAGCAGGGCACGATCTTCCTCGGCGGCCCGCCGCTGGTGAAGGCGGCCACCGGTGAAGTGGTGACGGCCGAGGAACTGGGCGGTGCCGACGTGCACACGCGCATCTCCGGCGTGGCCGACCACATGGCCGACAACGATCTGCAGGCGCTGGCACGGGTGCGCGCAATCATCGCCCAGCTGAACTGGCGCAAGCCGGAACCGGCGATGGCGGTACAGCCTTCCGAGGAACCACTGCTGCCGGCGCATGAACTGTATGGGGTGATTCCCGCCGATACGCGCAAGCCCTACGACGTGCGCGAAGTGATCGCACGCCTGGTCGATGGCTCGCGCTTTGACGAGTTCAAGCCGCGCTATGGCGCAACACTGGTTACCGGCTTCGCGCATCTGAACGGCTACCCGATCGGCATCATCGCCAACAACGGCATCCTGTTCTCCGAGTCGGCACTGAAGGGCGCGCACTTCATCGAGCTGTGCACCCAGCGCAACATCCCGCTGGTGTTCCTGCAGAACATCACTGGCTTCATGGTCGGCCGCAAGTACGAACAGGGCGGCATCGCCAAGGACGGCGCCAAGCTGGTATTGGCGGTGGCCTGCGCCAAGGTTCCCAAGTTCACCGTGGTCATCGGCGGCTCGTTCGGTGCCGGCAACTACGGCATGTGCGGCCGTGCGTACTCGCCCAACTTCCTGTGGATGTGGCCGAACGCGCGCATCGGCGTGATGGGCGGCGAGCAGGCCGCCAGCGTGCTGGCCACGGTCAAGCGCGATGGCATCGAGGCCAAGGGCGGCCAGTGGCCGGCGGCGGAGGAAGACGCGTTCAAGGCACCGATCCGCGAGCAGTTCGAGCAGCAGGGCCACCCGTACTACGCCAGCGCGCGCCTGTGGGACGACGGCGTGATCGATCCGGCCGACACCCGCCGGGTACTGGCCCTGGCGCTGTCGGCCAGCCTCAACGCCGCCCCGCAGCAGACGCGCTTCGGCGTGTTCCGCATGTAACCCGTGCCATGACCGAGCACGCTCCCATGAAGCCCGTTGCCATGTTCACCAAAGTCCTGATCGCCAATCGCGGCGAAATCGCCTGCCGCGTCATCGCCACCTGCCGCCGCCTCGGCATCGCCACCGTGGCGGTATATTCCGATGCCGACCGCAACGCGCGCCACGTGCGCCTGGCCGACGAAGCCATCCACATCGGTCCGGCCGCTGCACGTGAAAGTTACCTGCGCGGCGATGCCCTGCTCGACGCCGCACGCCTGACCGGCGCGCAGGCGATCCACCCCGGCTACGGCTTCCTGTCAGAGAATGCCGACTTCGCCGATGCCTGCGCCGCCGCCGGCATCACCTTCATCGGGCCGCCGGCCAGCGCGATCCGCGCGATGGGCGACAAGAGCGCGGCCAAGGCGCTGATGGCCAAGGCCGGCGTACCGCTGACCCCGGGCTACCACGGCGACCAGCAGGCACCGGACTTCCTGCGCACGCAGGCCGACGCCATCGGCTACCCGGTACTGATCAAGGCCAGCGCCGGTGGCGGTGGCAAGGGTATGCGCAAGGTCGAGCGCAGCGAGGACTTCGTCGATGCGCTGGCCAGCTGCCAGCGCGAGGCGGCCTCGGCGTTCGGCAATGACCACGTGCTGGTCGAGAAGTACGTCGAGCGCCCGCGCCATATCGAGATCCAGGTGTTCGGCGACAGCCACGGTGACGCGGTGTACCTGTTCGAGCGCGACTGCTCGGTGCAGCGCCGCCACCAGAAGGTGCTGGAAGAAGCGCCGGCCCCGGGCATGAGCGCGGAACGTCGTGCTGCGATGGGCAAGGCGGCGGTCGATGCCGCGCGCGCGGTGGGCTATGAAGGTGCGGGCACGGTGGAGTTCATCGCCGGCCCGGACGGCGATTTCTACTTCATGGAAATGAACACCCGCCTGCAGGTCGAGCACCCGGTCACCGAGTACATCACCGGCACCGACCTGGTGGAGTGGCAGCTGCGCGTGGCCTCAGGCTTGCCGCTGCCGCTGCGCCAGGAGCAGCTGGCCATCCACGGCCACGCGATCGAAGCGCGGCTGTATGCCGAGGATGCCGATCGAGGCTTCCTGCCGTCCACCGGCACCCTGCGCCGCCTGCGCCTGCCGGCGCCGTCGGCCCATGTGCGCGTGGATACCGGCGTCGAGGAAGGCGACAGCATCACCCCGTACTACGATCCGATGATCGCCAAGCTGATCGTCTGGGACGTGGACCGCGACGCTGCACTGCGCCGCATGAGCCAGGCACTGGCCGACTGCCAGGTGGTGGGCGTGACCACCAATGCCGGTTTCCTGCGCCGCCTGGTGAACACCGATTCGTTTACCCACGCCAAGCTGGATACCGCGCTGATCGAGCGCGAGCAGGCGGCATTGAGTGCCGTCGTCGACGCGGGTGCGGACCTGTGGCTGCTAGCCGCCGTGGCCGCAGTGGCAAGCACGGCACCCGCCAGCACCGACGCGCGCGATCCGCATTCGCCGTGGCAGTCACAGGACGGCTGGCGCCTTGGCGCGCCCGCGCCGCGCGTGCTGCCGCTGCAGCAGGGCGAACGCCGGCACACGCTGAAGGTGTGGGCGCAGGCCGATGGCTGGCGTGTGCAGTGCGATGACGCGGCACCCGTGCAGGTGGTCGGCACAGCCGATATGCGCGGGCTGGTGGTGCAGCTGGGCGGGCGCCGCTGGGCACTGCAGCTGCTGCGTGACGGAGACCAGCTGTACCTGTTCGGTGCTGACGGCCAGCATCGTTTCACCCTGCATGATCCGGTGGGCGAATCGGACCACGCCGTGGCCGATGCCGGCAGCCTGCTGGCACCGATGCCGGGCAGGATCGTCGCCACGCTGGTCGCCGCCGGTACCGAGGTCAAGCGCGGCACGCCGCTGGTGGTGCTGGAAGCGATGAAGATGGAGCACACCCTGCAGGCGCCGGCCGACGGGACGGTGAAGGGCTACCGCGCCAAGGCCGGCGACCAGGTCGGCGACGGCGCGGTACTGGTGGACTTCGAGGCGGCGTGAACGCTGGGGTGGCGACCGCTCAGCGGTCGTCGCCCGCTACCACCCGCCCGGCGGGATCGAATTCGGCCGTGTCCAGCGTGGCACTGCGCCAGCCCAGGCCGCAGATGGCCATCGCGCTCTGCCCGATGCCGTCGAAACCGAAGGCACGATCGACATCGGCATCGTTGATGGCCGCCGTCACGAACGCCGCCAGCCCGCGCTCGGTCGCACACAGGTACAGCAGCTGCGAGATGTGACCGACATCCAGCGTCACCGCACGATGCGCCTTGGCGTGGTTGCGGTACTTCCAGAAGCAGCGGTCATAGCGCGGCGCCAGCACCAGCAGCGCCGGCGCATCGGCGAACCACGCCTGCCCGGACAGCATCCGCCGCGCCAGCGCCGGCAGTGCCTGCGGCGGTGGCGAGGGCAGCGGCAGCACGGCGTGCTGCACCGGGTGGTAGTGGTACAGGCCCGGTGCCAGTCCTTCCACGTTCTGCACCAGCAGGAAGCCTTCGGTGGGATGCAGGCCGCCACCGGAAGGCACGTTCTTCTTCAGGAACTCGGTATCGCGCTCGACCTTCTGCACCGCGTGGGCCATCAGCGTGCGCTGCAGCACCTGGGCCAGCAACGGCAGCGGCAGCGCGCGCTGGGTATCGAAATTGCGGCAGGTGCTGCGGCGCGCCAGCAGTGTGTCGAACGGCGCCTCTTCGCTGCGCGGCAGCGGCTGGTAATCGCCCTGCATCGGCTGCACCACCGGCGGTGGCGGCCCGAGGCGCTGGCGCAGGCCGGCAGCGGTGTCCAACCCTTGCCGACGCATGTCCTCCACGCTGTCCACGGCCTGCCAGCGCGCATGACGATGGGCCAGCGCCGCCAGCGGCCACCACTGGCTGCGCCGCAAAGCCTCGTCGCGCAGCTGGTGCCCCACCTCGCTCGGTGGGTCGGTCAACAGCAGGCCCTGCTCGACCAAGCGGGCCAGCATGGCCGGGCAGGCATCGGCGGGCGGTTCGCACCAGCGGTGCGCACTGAGCTCGCCGAGCAGCTGGCGCTCCTCGGCGTCCACCGGCAGTGGCTGGTCCAGATGCGCGGCCAGGGCCACCCAGCTGATCTGGCTGTCCATCTCGGCGTGGCCGGCCAGCATCGCGCGCAGGTCGAGGGTGATCGCCTCGCGGGGCTCGAACATCAGGCTGGCGCAGCGGCGCAGGCGCATGGGATTCCTTCCTTCTGCCGCACAACCGGCATAGCAGCAACGACCGCAGCGCGGCCAACTTTAGCGACGTACGCAGCGCGGCCCTCAATGGCAGGCTGTCGCGGCCGATACGAGAACTTCAGCCTACGGACGATCCCCATGAGCACCCATCCCCGCCTTTCCGCCGCAGACGCCAGCACCCTGCTGGACCACCTGATCGGCAACGACGACTTCCGCAGCCACTTCACCGCTTCGCCGGCCAAGGCCCTGGCCTCGATCGGGCTGGACGGTGCGGTCGGCGAAAGCGACTGCATGAAGATCGGCACCCTGGCTTCGGTCGAGGAGCTGAGCCAGGTGCGTGACAGCCTGCAGGCCCACCTGTCCGGGTCGGTGGCGGCGATGACCGTGGTGTTCTGCTTCGAAGCGGGCAAGGTCGGCGAGCGCATCGACGGCTGACCCGTCATCAGGGCGCGCCGGCCGCGGCCGGCGATGCCCACGTGGACACGTCGTGCACATTCAGTGGTTGCCAGACCTGCATGGCGGTGACCTCGGCAATGGCCTGGCCGCGATGCTGGGACAGCCAGGCCTGCTCGCGGCGTACGGCAGCTTCATTGCCCTGTGCGCGCAGCGCGAGCAGCAGCACGACGTGTGCCTGCACCGGCTCGCTGCCATCGAGCATTGGCTCGATCAGGGCGCGGGCAGCTTCGGGCCGCTGCATCTGCAGTTCATCCACGGCGCTGACAATGCGCAGCCAGCGATCGGCGACCGGACTGCGCAGGCTGCGCAGCAGCGGCCGCTGCTCGTCCAGCCAGCGCCTAGCCAGCTCGAACTGGCCCTGTCGCTGGGCCAGATGGACCAGAGCCAGCCATTGCAGGCCGCGGGCATGCAGCATGGGATCATCGCGCTGCTCCAGCAACGGATGCAGCAACGCAGCGATGGCCTGCAACTCGGCGCGGTCCGCGCTCGGGCACAGAGCTGCCACGCTGGCGTGCTGCAGCCGCTGCTGCACCTGGAAGTCGACCAGCGCCGGCGCCGACGCGTCGTCGCGTACCGCCTGCTGCATGGCCGCGCAATCGCGCTGCGTGGCCGCCAGCAGCAGCTGCGCACGCAGCTTCATGCGCTGCTGCAGGGCATCGTTGGCACGGATCTGCGGCAGCAGTTGGGCCGCCTTGGCGTACTTGCCCTGCGCGACCAGTACGTCCACGCCGGTCTCATCGGCATCATCACGACCGCGCAGGACCTGTGCCTGGGCCAGTGTCTGGGCCGCAAGCTGCGGTTGGTTGGCGGCGATCTGTATCCGCACCAGGTGGATCAGCGGATACAAGCGCAGCGGATCCTGCGGCACCGCAGCCGCACGCGCGTAGGGTTCGGCCTCGCTGAACTGGTTGGCCTGCAGCAGGTACCACGACGTGTTGGACAGCCCGGCGAACGAATCCGGGTAGACCTTGGCCAGCGTGCGCCAGTGCTCCAGCGCCCAGCCACCAGGCTCCAGTTCGGCCATCCAGGCCTTCAGGTACAGGCGCTCGCGTGGCGGCAACCGATCCTGCAGGTCCAGCGCGTGCTGCATGGCTTCGCGTGCGCGCCGCCCTTCATCGACGCGCGCATGCAGTTTGGCCACGCCCATGTAGGCCAGGGCGAAACCGGGATCAATATCGATTGCAGCCTGATAGAGGTTGCGAGCCTCCTCGAAGCGACGCTGGCCCAGTGCATTCTCGGCCAGCGCGAACGCTCGCAGTGCGCGAAGGTCCTGGGTCGATGCCCGCGGCAGCGGCAACGACTGTTCCAGGCTCGCCACCGATTCGCCCAGTCCGCGACGCAGGCGCCCGACCACGTCGTCCACCGCGAATACCATCTGGTCGGATCGATCCGTGGTGGCGGTGAACGTCTGGATCACCTGGCCGGTGCCGGGTGCGGCGACATCAATGGCCAGCTCGTAGCCACCGATCTTCTGCCGCACCGTCGGCAGCAGCACGGCGCGCGCGCCCTCCCGCACCGCCACGTTGGCCGCGGTATCGCGGCTGAGCCGGGTATCGCCCGAGAGCCGCGCCATTTCCAGGCTTTCGCGGATCTTGCCCTCCGACAGCACGTTCACGTAGCGCGACTGCTCCAGCGCGATCCGGATCGCGTGCCGCATCGAGTCGTCGAAAATCGGGTCGCCGGTGAGGTTGTCGACATCGCCAAGCACCACCCAGTCCCGCTCGGCGAACGCGATCGCCGGTTCCGACCGCAGCAGCAACCAGCCGCCCAGCACGGCCACCGTCAGCACCAGGCCCTCGGCGGCCAGCACCAGCGGCTGCCGCCACAGCGGCAGGTCACGGCGTGCCTTGGCAGTGGCGCGTGGCATGCGCAACGGCGCTGAACCGATCTCACCCACTTCGATCACTTCCTGCACCACCGGCATTCCCTTGAAGCGCCAACGGCCGTGCGACTTCCACAGCAGGCGCGCACCCCGTTCCCCCAGCGCGCCGGTGGCGCGACGGGTCAGCGATTCGGCCACCGCCGACAACAGGATCTGGCCAGGGCGGGCCAGCGTCATCAGGCGCGCTGCCATCGGCTTGGCCAGGCCTTCCACTTCCATCGACTTGGCGCCGGCCCGGACCGCCTCGGCACTGTTCTCCCAGGTCAGCACGTCACCCACATGCAGGCCGGCACGCGCGCGCAGTTCGATCGCCCGCTGCTGGCCCAGCGCGTGCAGTTCGCGCTGGTAGTCCAGGGCGAAGCCCAAAGCATCGATGGCCCGCTCGAACAGCATGAACAGGCCGTCGGAGCGATCGATCAGCTGGCCGTTCCAGCGCTGCTGCAGGACCAGCACCAGGCGGTCGTGTTCCTGGAACAGGCTGGCGGCCGCCACATCGCCGATCCGCTCGACCAGTTGCAGCGAATCACACAGATCGGTGAACAGCAGGGCGCGTAGCTGTGGGCTATGCGGGGCTGACGTTCCGTTGTCGCCGTCCATCGCCTGCCTCCCCCTATTGGCCGTCCGGATCATTCGCCCAACGCAGGCAGTTGCCGCCATCGCGCTTGGCCTGGTACAGCGCGCGATCCGCGCGCGCGTACCACTCGCTCCAGCCTGCCTCCGGCGCCAGCAGGCACGCACCGATGCTGACCAGGCTGACATGCGGCGTACCGGGGCTGCGTTCGAGCAGGCCATGCACCGCACTGAGGATGAACTCGGCCGCGTGCTGCACGATCTCGTGGTTGCCGCGGCGCAGGATGAGGCAGAACTCATCACCGCCAAGGCGGCAGGCCAGGTCATGCTCGCCGGCCATCGAGCGCAGGATGTTGCCCATGCTCTGCAGCACGCGGTCGCCGGCCTGGTGGCCGTGGCGGTCGTTGATCTGCTTGAAGCGGTCACAATCGATCAGCAGCAACGCCTGCGGCAGCCCCTCGGCACGCTCGCGGCACTCCTGCAGGTACAACGTGAGGCCACGGCGGTTGTGCAGCCCGGTCAGTTCATCGGTGCGCACCAGCTCGCGGGTATGGGTCAGCTGATGAGTGGTGATGTACAGGTTGTCCAGCGCGGTTTCCAGATCGTGGTTGCGGCGCCGCAGCTGGCTGATCAGGGCCTGTTCGTTGGTCAGCACGCGCATGATCGTGCGACGCAGGAAGTAGGCCACCAGCCCGGGATCGGATTCGACCAAGCGGTGGAAATCGGCCGGCCCCAGCTCCAGGACATCGCAATCGACCAGCGCGCGCGCGCTGGCGCTGCGCAGGTGGTCGCCAACCAGCAGGCCCAGTTCGCCGAAGAACTCATACTGCCCGAGTGTCTTGATCACCAGGTCCTCGCCGAAGTCCAGTTCGATCTGGCCGTCGAGGATCACATACATGCGCTCGCCGCGGTGGCCCCGCTGGAACAGCCACTGTCCGGCATGAAGCTTGCATGGGCGGGCGAATCTGGCAAACAATGCCACCTCGGCGTCCGACAACAGCGCATGCACGATCTCGGCCATCGCCACCCGGGCGATACCTGTCGTCATATCACTGTTCTCGGCCGCACCCCTGCCGGTCATTCCCTGCACCCGCCGCCAGCGTCCCCTGGTGAGCCGCGGAGCATAGCACCGCTTTAAAGTGTGCGCCCTATCTCATTTTGAGCCTCAGGGCGCTCTTGTGTGATGTGAAGATCGGTGGTGGCCCGTTCTGGTCACCCATGTCCGGGCAAAACCCCTGCTGGATCAATCCGATGCCGGGTTTCACAGGATTTCGGCCAAGTTGCGGCCAAGGGGGTGCGCCTGATTGACGCTGCCTGCCGGCCGCCGCGCCTTTGCACCGATACAACAACGCCGGCAGGTCCCCCGACCGGCCGGCGTTGTCTGGCCCTTCCCTGGCCACCCTGATCACCCGGTGCCCGGTAGTGCCGGCCGCTGGCCGGCAACTGCATGGGCTTCGGAAACACCGATGGGTTGCCGGCCAGCGGCCGGCACTACCGCATCACGCCGCGCGTTCGCTGCGCCCGCCATGGAACTGCTCTTCCTCAGTGGAGCCGGTCAGCGCGGTGGTCGACGACTGCCCCTGCTGGATCGCCTGGGTCACCGCATCAAAGTAGCCGGTACCGACTTCACGCTGGTGCTTGACCGCCGTGAAACCGCGCTCGGCCGCTTCGAACTCGGCTTCCTGCAGCTCCACGAAGGCGCTCATCTGGCGGCGTGCATAGCCGTGGGCCAGGTTGAACATGCCGTAGTTCAGCGCGTGGAAACCGGCCAGGGTGATGAACTGGAACTTGTAGCCGTAGCTACCCAGTTCGCGCTGGAACTTGGCAATGGTGGCGTCGTCCAGGTTCTTCTTCCAGTTGAAGCTGGGCGAGCAGTTGTAGGCCAGCAGCTTGCCCGGGAACTTCGCGTGGATCGCCTCGGCGAACTTGCGGGCGAACTCCAGGTCCGGCTTGCCGGTCTCGCACCACACCAGATCGGCATAGGGCGCGTAGGCCAGGCCGCGGCTGATCGCCTGGTCCAGGCCATTGCGGGTCTTGTAGAAGCCTTCCACGGTGCGCTCGCCGGTGGTGAACGGCTTGTCGTTGCCGTCGATGTCGCTGGTCAACAGATCAGCCGCTTCGGCATCGGTGCGCGCCACCAGCAGGGTCGGTACGCCCAGCACGTCGGCAGCCAGGCGCGCGGCGTTGAGCTTCTCGATGGCCTCGCGGGTCGGCACCAGCACCTTGCCGCCCATGTGCCCGCACTTCTTCACCGAGGCCAGCTGGTCTTCGAAGTGCACGCCGGCCGCACCGGCCTCGATCATCGCCTTCATCAGTTCGAAGGCGTTGAGCACGCCGCCAAAACCGGCCTCGGCATCGGCCACGATCGGCTGCAGGAAGTCGATGTCGTCCTTGCCTTCGGCATGATGCAGCTGATCGGCACGCAGCAGGGTGTTGTTGATGCGCTTGACCACCGCCGGCACCGAATCGGCCGGGTACAGCGACTGGTCCGGATACATCTGCCCAGCCAGGTTGGCGTCGGCCGCCACCTGCCAACCGGACAGGTAGATCGCCTTCAGGCCCGCCTTGACCTGCTGCATGGCCTGGTTGCCGGTCAATGCACCCAGCGCGTTGACGAACTCGCGCTCATGCAGCGACGCCCACAGCTTCTCTGCACCCAGGCGGGCCAGCGAATGCTCGATGTGGACGGTGCCGCGCAGGCGCACCACGTCGGCGGCGCTGTAGTTGCGCTGGATGCCTTCCCAGCGCGGGTTGGTGTCCCAGTCGTGCTGGATCTGTTCGGCAGTGGGCAGCTTGCTCATGTCTTTCTCCAGTTCGGTTCGTGCGTGCAGCGGGGAGTGAAACGGCAGGAGGGCCGGCAGTCGGTCAATCGATGCGCGCGTAGGCCGGCAGGGTCAGGAAATCGGTCAGTTCGTCACTGCGGCTCAGTTCGCCGAGCAGGGCGATGGCCTCGCCGATGCGCGCACCACCGGGCAGTACGGCGGTATCGCCCAGCCGTGCCGGCAGCTGCGAGAGGGTGGAATCCAGCAGCGCCAGATCGATCGCAGTGCCATCGTCCAGCTGCTGGCCCGGCGTATGCAGCCACTGCCACAGCTGGCTGCGGCTGATCTCGGCGGTGGCCGCGTCCTCCATCAGGTGATGGATCGGCACGCAGCCGTTGCCATCCAGCCACGCCGCCAGATAGCGCACGCAGACTTCCACGTTGCCCTCGAAGCCGGCGCGGGTGACGGTGCCCGGCGGCCGTGCGATCAGTTCGTCGCGGCCGACGCGCACATCCTGGCGCAGCACGCTGTGCTGGTTCGCACCGGGCATGTGTTCGTCGAAGATCGCCATCGCCACCGGAATCAGCGCCGGGTGCGCAACCCAGGTGCCGTCATGGCCGGCGGTGACTTCGCGCAGCTTGTCGGCGCGCACCCGGGCCATCGCCTGTTCGTTGGCGGCGGCATCGTTGTTGATCGGGATCTGCGCGGCCATGCCACCCATCGCATGCGCACCGCGGCGGTGGCAGGTCTGGATCAGCAGTTCCGAATAGGCCTTCAGGAACGGCTGGGTCATGGTCACCTGGCCGCGCTCGGGCAGCACGCGGTCGGCGTGGCGGCGGAAGGTCTTCAGGTACGAGAAGATGTAGTCCCAGCGCCCGCAGTTCAGGCCGACGATGCGATCACGCAGCGCGTGCAGGATCTCGTCCATCTCGAACACCGCCGGCAGCGTTTCGATCAGCACGGTCACCTTGATCTGGCCGTGCGGCAGGCCGAGCATGCCCTCGATATGCGAGAGCGCGGTCTCCCACAGCGCCGCCTCTTCCATGCTCTGCAGCTTGGGCAGGTAAAAGTACGGGCCACGATCCTTCGCCTGCAGGGTGCGGGCGTTGTGGAAGGCGAACACCGCCGCGTCGAACAGGCCACCGGCAAGGAACTGGCCGTCGATGCGCACGTGCTTTTCATCCAGGTGCCAGCCCCGCGGGCGCACGATCAGCACCGCCTGCTCGTCGTACGGGCGCAGCGTGTAGTGCTTGCCATTGGGGGCGGTGTATTCCAGATCGCCGCGCACCGCCGCCGCCAGCGACTGCTGGCCGGCCAGCAGGTTGCGCCAGGTCGGCGAGGTCGAATCCTCGAAGTCGGCCATGAACACCTTGGCGCCGGAGTTCAGCGCGTTGATGACCATCTTCGGGTCGGTCGGGCCGGTAATCTCGACGCGGCGGTCCTGCAACGCGGCCGGCAGCGGGGCCACGCGCCAGTCGCCGCTGCGGATGGCGGCGGTGTCCTCGCGGAAGTCCGGCAGGCCGCCCTGGTCGAAGAATGCCTGGCGTTCACGGCGGGCCTGCAGCCTCGCCTGCCGGCCCGGTTCCACCGCACGGTGCAGCGACACCAGCAGGGCCAGCAGCGGCGCCGGCAGCAGGGTGTCCTGGCCGGCCACGCGGGTCGCCAGGGCGACGCCGGGGGTAGCCTTCGCGGCGGGGGTGGGAACAGCGGAAGCGACGGCGGACATGAGGCGACTCCAGCGGTGGGGGAACGGCTCCACGGTGCCGCCGGGCCTGAGTATTTGGCAAAACAGTTTTTGCAATGTTCTACATAAGTTGTGCTAATACTCGTGACACGATGAGCACACGCACCCCGCCAAGTCCGCGTTTTTCCTACAAATCCGACCGGCTCAAGCCGTTGCGTGCGTTCTGCCAGACGGTGCGCCTGGGTTCGGTCTCACGGGCGGCTGAGGCACTTTTCGTCAGCCAGCCGGCGATCAGCCTGCAGTTGCAGGCCCTGGAACGGGAGCTGGGGGTGCCATTGTTCGAACGCAGCGGGCGGCGCCTGGTGCCCAGCCGCGAGGGCCAACTGCTGTACGAGATGGCGCAGCCGCTGGTGGAGAGCCTGGACGGGCTGGAGGCGCGCTTCCGCGACAAGGTGCGCGGCCTGGACGCGGGCGAGCTGAACATCGCCGCCAACAGCTCGACCATCCTGTACCTGCTGCCGAAGATCGTCGAACGCTTCCGCCTGCACCATCCGGATGTGCGCCTGACCCTGCACAACGCGATCAGCGCTGACGGCACCGACCTGCTGCGCGAGGATGCCGCCGACCTGGCCATCGGTTCGATGACCGATGTACCGGCCGACCTGACCTACGCCCCGGCCTACCGCTTCGAACAGGTGCTGATCGCGCCGCACGACCATCCGCTGGCCAGCGGCGGCGAGCTGGAGCTGGCCGACATCGCGCGCTATCCGCTGGTACTGCCGCCGAAGCGGCAGATCACCTACCGCCTGGTCGACCAGGTATTCCAGCGCCACCGCATTGCCTACACCGTGGCGCTGGAAGTGGGTGGATGGGAAGTGATCAAGCAGTACGTGGCGATGGGCATGGGCATTTCCATCGTGCCGGCGCTGTGCCTGCACGAAGCCGACCGCGAGCGGCTGGCGGCGCGGTCGATGAAGCGCTGGTTCCCCGAGCGCAGTTACGGGGTGATCGTGCGCCGCGGCAAGGCACTGTCGGCGCAGGCGCGGGCGTTCATCGAGCTGATCCAGCCGGAGTTGTTCAGTCCGCGCGATTACGACCAGAGCGGGCATTCGGAGCGGTGAGGGGTGTTCTGGTTTGCAGGGCTGCCGCCCTGCACCCGCCGAAGCCAGATCAACGTCAACATCAAGAGCGGCATTCGGCGGGATGGCGAGGTGGGTCCGGTTGCGGGGGACGCTGCAAGTACGTCCCTGTAAGCTCGGTCGCGCCATCCATGGCGCTCACGCCCCCGCAACCGGCCCCACCCCGCCTTCGACAGTTGGTCGCTGCTGTTGGTGCCAGCTGCTGTTGGTGGGTGCCGACCGTTGGTCGGCACGGGATCGGATCCCATCTCTGATTCATTTCCGGCTGACGATGAATAAACTGGCCCCATGTCCATCGAACTGCGCCACCTGCGCTACTTCCTCGCTGTTGCCGATACGCTGCACTTCGGCCAGGCGGCCGAGCGCCTGGGCATGTCACAGCCGCCGCTCAGCCAGCAGATCCGGCAGCTGGAGGAACTGATCGGCGCGCGCCTGTTCGTGCGAAGCCATCGCCGCGTGCAGCTGACGCCTGCTGGGGAGCGGCTGCAGGAGCGCGCGCGTGCGATCGTGCAGCAGGTGGAAACCGCGGTGGACGAGGTGCAGCGTGCGCAGCGCGGCGAGCAGGGTGAACTGCATATCGGCCTGACCCGGGCCACGCCGCTGTCGCCACAGATCCCGCGTTCGATCCTGCATTACCGCCAGCAGTATCCGCAGGTGCGGCTACAGCTGAGCGAGATGAATACGCTGCAGCAGATCGACGCGCTGCTCGATGGTTCACTGGACGTGGGCATCATCCGCAAGCGTGCGTTGCCGCCGGAACTGGTGGCACACAGCCTGTTCGTCGATCCGCTGGCGCTGATCGTGCATGCCGACCACCCTGCCCTGCGCAGGCTGTCGAAGCAGGGCACGGTGTCGTTGCGCGACTTCGCGCAGGAGCCGTTCGTGGCATTCCGGCGCAGCGCGGGCGCGGGCATCCACGACCACATGATCGCGTTGTGTGCGGCGGCGGGCTTCACGCCGCGCATCGTGCAGGAAGCCGGTGAAGCATCGACGTTGATCAGCCTGGCCGCTGCGGGCCTGGGTGCGGCGATCCTGCCGTCGTCGTGCGATCACATCCGGGTGGAAGGATCGCGCTTCGTGGCGTTGGCCGATGCTGGCGCGCATTCGGAAGTGCAGCTGGCGTGGCATCGCGAACGGGTGACGCCGCTGATCCGAAACTTCGCCGGGCTGCTGCGCGGCGCGTTCGCCGGTAGAGTCGACTGTTAGTCGACTATCGCGCGCAGCGCGGGTTTTCGCGATCTGATGGAAGAGCAGTCGACTGACAGTCGACTCTACCTCGGCAAAGCCGCTACACCGTGGTTGCCGGCCAGCGGCCGGCACTACCGTGCGTTGGGTCACGCGGTCACCGGCTGCGGGGCGCGGTGCTGCAGCGCCCAGACGATGCCACCACCGATCAGGGTCAGCACCGCGGCGAACGCACACACGCCCCACCAGTCCCAGGCCGCGTAGGCCAGGCCGCCGACCCCGCCCAGCACGCTGGAGCCCAGGTAGTAGGCGAACAGGTACAGCGCCGACGCTTCCGCGCGCATCGTACCGGCACGGCTGCCGACCCAGCTGCTGGCCACCGAGTGGCCACCGAAGAAGCCGAACGTGACCAGCGCGATGCCCAGTGCCATCGTGCTCAGCCACGGCATCGCCAGCAGCGCGATGCCGGCGCCGATCAGCGCGAACGAGATCGACAGGATGCGGCCGCGCCCGTACCGCGTAGCCTGCTGGCCCATCCACGCCGAACTGAAGGTGCCCACCAGGTACACGCTGAAGATCAGCCCGACCACGGTCTGGCTGAGGTGGTACGGCGGCGCCAGCAGGTGATAGCCCAGGTAGTTGTAGAGGGTGACGAACACGCCCATCAGCACGAACGAGGTGGCGAACAGCCACGGCAGGCCCGGGTCGGCGAACAGCAGGCGCCAGCGCGACGGCAACTCGCGCAGGCCATCGCGGCGGGGATGGAAATGGCGCGACGGCGGCAGCTGCAGCCACAGCAGCACGGTACTGGCGATGGCGATGATCGAGACCACGCCGATGCCCCAGCGCCAGCCCCAGTGATCGGCGATGATGCCGGCCAGCAGGCGCCCGCTCATGCCACCGATGGCGTTGCCGCCGATGTACAGGCCCATCGCCAGGCCCAGCGCGCGGCTGTCCATTTCCTCGACCAGGTAGGTCATCGCCACTGCCGGCACGCCGCTCAGCGCCAGGCCAAGCAGGGTGCGCAGCACCAGCAGCGTGGTCCAGTCGTCCACCAGCGCCGTGCTCAGCGACAGCATGGCCGACGCCAACAGCGCAACGATCATCAACGGGCGACGGCCGACCACATCGGACAGCAGGCCGGCCAACAGCATCGCCACCGCCAGCGTACCGGTGGTCAGCGACAACGACATCGCGCTGCCTGCGGCCGACACTCCGAAGTGGCGGCTGAACTCGGGCAGCAGCGGCTGCACGGTGTACAGCAGGCCGAAGGTGGAGAAGCCGGCCAGGAACAGTGCCAACGCGGTGCGGCGGAAGGCCGGGGTGCCCTGCTGGATGCGGGTGTCGGTGCCGGTATCGAGAGTGGAGGGACGGCCTTCAACGGCCGCCGCAGTTTCGCCAGTCATGGAATCGAAGGGCCGGTGGGGACGGCCGGGCGTGGGAGGGAACGGGCCTCAGACTAGGCCCGTCGATCCAGTCGATCCATAACCTGATAGATCAGGATTGATATATAGGAAGTATCAATTCAGCTTACAGGCGTTGCCACTCGAAACCGTCACCGCGGCGGTAGTACACCGCCACCGCGCGGCCGTAGATCCTGTCTGCATCGACGAAACCGAAGAAGCGGCCGTCGAAGCTGTTGCCACGGTGGTCACCCAGCACCAGCACCTTGCCCGCCGGCACCACCAGGTCAGCGATGTCAGGACCGCCCCCCATACCCAGATCGAGGCGGGCTCGGCGCTCGCCGAAGGCTTCCACGTCCTGCAGGTCGGCGGTCTGTAGCGGCTGGCCGTTGATGCTCAGGTGCCCTTCGTGCAGCTGCACATGGTCACCGGCCACCGCGGCCACCCGCTTGATCAGGCGGGTGCCGTCGGCCGGCGAATCGAACACCGCCACCTCGCCGCGCTGCGGGGTGCCGGTCGCCATCAGTTCCTTGCCGGTAAACGGCAGGCGCAGCCCATAGGCACGCATGTCCACCATCACCCGGTCGCCGGGCTGCAGGGTCGGCTGCATCGAGCCGCTGGGCACCACGTAGTGGTTGGCCAGGGTATCGCGGGCGGCGGCGAGCAGGCCGAGCATCACCAGCAACGGTAGCGCCTCCTTCTTCAGCCAGGCCAGCGCGCGTTCGGAAAAGGGAGTGCGGGCAACAGCATCCATGACAGGCTCCGGGTGGGTGGTCGCTGCATCAGACCACACTCGGGCGGGAGAGGTTCCCGCGCCGGCTTGTTGTAGAGCCGAGCCCGCGCTCGGCTGCTCTTCGAGTGTCGGTGCACGCCAGCCGAGCGTAGGCTCGGCTCTACAGGAAGGGTTACGCAGGTTTTACGCGCGCACCCGGCCACGGGCATCGCACCTTTACGGCCAGCACGTGCATCGTGTGCCCACCGCGCCGCAGGGCGCATTCCGCAAGGTGTTGTATGACCCTCCTGGTGATCCGCCACGCCTCTTCGTCGGCACCGCGTCCCCAACTGCCGGCGCAGCTGGCCGGCCATCGCGTGCTGTGCAGCGACTGCGCCAGCCTGTCCGAAGTGCGCCAGTGCCTGTGCCAGCCGCAGGCGCGCTCGGCCGACTGGGTGCTGCTGGATGTCGGCGTGGCCGACGAGGCGCAATGGCAGGCCGAGGGTGGCGCACTGCAGGCGGCGCTGGAACGGCTGCCGGCGCAGTACATCGAGCTGCAGTCGCCCAGCGAGCCCGGCCTGGATGCGCGGCTGCGCCTGCAGCACGGCCCCGCCGCGGTGGTGGTCGACCAGCGCAGCCAGCAGGCCGGCTATCCGCTGTCGCTGGCCATCGTCGGCCGTCGCCTGGCGCAGGAGGGCTGAGCCATGTCGATCTTCATCATCCGCGGCCCGGAAGCCGCCGGCGCCTTGATCCGCACGGCAATGCCACTGCCGGCGCCGGTACTGAAGTCGCTGGTGCATCGCGCGATCGATGCCGGCACCAGCGTGGCGATCCGTGCCTGTGGCTCGGAACAGGAACTGCTGGACGCACTGCGCGTGGCCGATCACAGCCGTGGCGAAGTGACACTGCTTGACCCGGGTGCGTGCGCCAACAGCCTGCGCCTGCAGCGTCTGCTGCCGTACCTGCACAACGCCTACGTGGAAGTGCATGACGACGGCGCGGTGGCCGAGCCGTGCCTGCCGCCCGGTGTCGGCCAGCGCCTGGGCATTGCGGCCGGTTACGGTGCACAGAGCTATGTGCTGGCGCTGGATATCGCGCTCGATCACCTCGGGTTGGCCGAGCAGGCCAACCGGGTGCACGTGGGGACGTGATCCGCTTGTGTAGAGCCGAGCCCATGCTCGGCTGCGTCTCCAGAAAAAGCCAGCCGAGCATGGGCTCGGCTCTACACAAAGAAAAACGGCGGGGTTTCCCCCGCCGTTTTCGATTTCTTACTTCAGCCCGCGGAACTTCAGCAAAGGTTCCACCGACGGGTCCTTGCCGCGGAAATCGCGGTACAGGGTCGACAGCTCCACGCTGTTGCCGCGCGAGAGGATCTTGTCGCGGAACTCCTGGCCGTTGGCCGCCGTCAGCCCACCGTGCTCGGTGAACCACTGGTAGGCGTCATGGTCGAGCACTTCGGCCCAGAAGTAGGCGTAGTAGCCGGCCGAGTAACCGCCACCCCAGATGTGGTCGAAGTAGGTGGTGCGGTAGCGCGGCGGCACCTGCGGCAGGTCGACCTTGAACTTCTTCAGCGCGCTGGCTTCAAAGGCGCCGACATCCTGCAGCGGCGCGTCGGCCTTCTGGGTGTGCCAGGCCAGGTCCAGCAGCGCGGCAGACAGGTACTCGGTGGTCGCATAGCCCTGGTTGAAGCTGCGCGCCTTGAGGATCTTGTCGACCAGTTCCTGCGGCATCGCCTCGCCGGTCTTGTAGTGCTTGGCGTAGTTGGCGAACACCTTCGGATCCAGCGCCCAGTGCTCGTTGAACTGCGACGGGAACTCGACGAAATCACGCGAGGTGGCGGTGCCGGCAATCGACGGGTACTTCACGTTCGAGAACATGCCGTGCAGCGCATGGCCGAACTCATGGAACATGGTGGTGACGTCGTCGAAGCTGATCAGCGCAGGCTGGCCGGCGGCCGGCTTGGTGAAGTTGCAGACGTTGTAGACCACCGGCTTGGCACCGGTCAGGCCGTCCTGTTCGACGAACACGTCCATCCAGGCGCCGCCGGACTTGCTGTCACGCTTGAAGTAGTCGGTGTAGAACAGCGCCAGCGAGGTGCCGTCCTTGTCGAACACTTCGTACACCTTCATGTCCGGGTTGTAGGTCGGAATGTCGGTACGCGGCTTGAAGGTGATGCCGTACAGCTGGGTGGCGGCGTAGAAGACGCCGTTCTGCAGCACATTGTCCAGTTCGAAGTACGGCTTGATCTGCGATTCGTCCAGATCGTACTTGGCCTTGCGCACCTGCTCGGCGTAGAAGTCCCAGTCCGAAGCGGCGACCTGGAAACCACCCTTCTGCGCGTCGATCACCTTCTGGATCTCGCCGGCTTCGGCGCGCGCCTTGGCGGTGGCGGCCGGCACGGTGTCGGTCAGCAGCTTGAGTGCCGCAGCCGGGGTCTTGGCCATCTGGTCGCCCAGCTGGTAGTCGGCGAAGGTCTCGAAGCCGAGCAGCTTGGCCTTCTGCGCACGCAGCTGGGCCAGGCGCTGCACGGTCTGCCGGGTGTCGTTGGCATCACCGCGCTCGGCGCGGGTCTCCGAGGCCTTCAGCACGGCGGCGCGCTGGTCGCGATCGCTCAGCGAGCCGAGCACCGGCTGCTGGGTGGTGTTCTGCAGCGGCAGCAGGAACTTGCCGTCCAGCTTGCGTTCCTTGGCGGCGGCCGCGGCGTTGTTGATCGCATCCTCGTCCAGGCCGGCCAGCTTGGCCTTGTCGTCGACGACGACGGCCGCAGCGGCGGTGGCGGCCACCAGGCGGGTATGGAACTGGGTGGAGAGGGTGGTCTCTTCCACGTTGAGCTTGCGCAGGGTCGCCTTGTCAGCGTCGGATAGCTGCGCACCGGCGCGCACCAGGCCGTCGTAGTAGTGCTCGACCAGGCGCTTCTGCACCGGATCCAGTTCCAGCGTGTCGCGCTGGTCATAGATCGACTTCACGCGCGCGAACAGCTTCGGATCGAGATTGATCTCGTCCTGGTGCGCAGCCAGCTTTGGCGCCACTTCTTCCTGGATCTTCTGTCGTGCATCGTTGGTATCGGCCTGGACCAGGCCGAAGAAGATGCGCGAGACACGGTTCAGCGTCTCGCCGCTGCGCTCCATCGCCACGATGGTGTTGTCGAAGGTGGCCGGCTCGCTGCTGTCGGCGATCTTGCGCACGTCGGCCAGGTGCTGGCGCATCCCCTCTTCGAACGCCGGCAGGTAGTCGCTGTCCTTGATCTTGTCGAACGGCGGGGCCTGGAACGGCAGCGTGCTGGCGCTCAGCAGCGGATTGGTGGAGGCTTCGGCCGGCTGCTGGGCCGGGGCTTTCTGGGCATCGGACACGGGGGTGGACTCCTTGCCGGAACAGGCCGCCAGCGCCAGGCTGATGGCGGCGGCCAGGACTACGGTACGCGACATGTAAAACACTCCTTGGGCAGACGGTACGGGATACCAGCCCTCCACCCTACTCCTGTCGCGCTCGCCCGGCATGTGCCGGACGTGGCGTCTATGCGGCGGCCTGTGGCAGGCTCAGACCGTACCGCGGGTCTTGCCGATCCAGGGCCGGTAGAACTCGCGGATGGCGGCCATGTCGGCGGCGTCATCGCCGCTGGGGGTGAACAGCGGGCCGATGCCGATGGTCTTTTCCGGGTAGTGGAAATACGCGGCCAGGATCGGCACGTCGGCCATCCGGGCGATCTTCAGGAAGCCGGCCTTCCAGTCCTTCACGGCCTTGCGGGTGCCCTCGGGGGTGATGGCGAACCACATCTTCTCGTTGTTGCGCAGCAGGTCCACGGCCTGTCCGACGGTGCCCTGCGGCGAGCTGCGATCGAGCGGGATCACGCCCAGCCTGTGCAGCAGCGGGCCCAGCGGCCACCAGAACAGCGACGCCTTGCCCAGTACCTTCACCTTCATGCCCAGCGCGATCTTGGCCGCCATGCCCCACAGCCCATCCCAGTTGGACGAATGCGGGGCGATGATGAAGACCAGCCTGGGGATGTCAGGCAGGGTGCCGGTCACCTTCCAGCCGCCCATGCGCAGGGTGCAGCGCGCCAGCCAGCGCAGGAAGGCGTTGGGTTTGACCTGCGGCATCTGCGGCGGCACGGCCGGCAGCAACGAAGTCGGGTTGTTCAAGCAATCACTCCCAGTCACGTGATGAGCGACCGCGCTTGATCTGCGCGCGCCCGCGTTTGGCGTCCAGACGACGCAGTTTCGACCCGAGGGTCGGCTTGGTGGCCTTGCGCGGCTTGGGCACGCTCAGCCCGGCCTGGATGAAGGCCGCCAGCCGCTCGCGCGCATCCTCGCGATTGCGATCCTGGGTCCGGAAACGTTGCGCATCGATGACCAGCACGCCTTCGCCGGTCATGCGCCGGTCACGCCGCGCCAGCAGGCGCGCGCGCAACGGTTCGGGCAACGAAGGCGAGTTGGCCACGTCGAAACGTAGTTCCACCGCGGTGGAGACCTTGTTGACGTTCTGGCCACCGGCACCGCTGGCACGCACGAACCGCTCGACGATCTCGCCGTCGGGGATTTCAAGCTGCGCGCTGATGGTGACCGGTCCACTGCCCATCCGCGCATTGTAGCGGCAGCCACGTGCCGGAGTGCGGGATCGCGCGCCGTATGCCGCCGATCAGGTACCGAACACGCCGCCTTCGCCTTGGCTGCGGGTATGCTGGCCGTCCCATGTACCGCAGGAAGCCCGCATGACCCGCACTACACCCGCCCTGCCGTCCCTGCTGCGCCGCGCCGCCCTGCTGCTGGCGCTGGCCGTGGTCAGCGTTCCGGCCCTGGCCGCGCCACCGACCGATGGCGACATCAACCGCCTGCTGTCCGCGTCACGGGCGCAGAGCATGATCGACACCATGCTGCCGCAGATCGAGGCGATGCAGCAGCAGCAGTTCCAGCAGGTGGCCGCACAGCGCCAGCTCAACGCCCAGCAGCAGGAACAGCTGAAGCGGATCCAGGCGCGGACCAGCCAGACCCTGCGCCAGGCCCTGTCCTGGCAGCAGCTGCGGCCGATGTACGTGGACCTGTACAAGAAGACGTTCAGCAAGGAAGACGTGCTGGCGATGGCCGAGTTCTACGAGAGTTCGGCCGGCCAGAGCCTGCTGGACAAGACCCCGGCGCTGATGCAGAACGTGATGGTGGCCATCCAGGCGCGCATGCAGCCGCTGTTCGCGGATCTGCAGAAGGATCTGGAGGCGATCGTCAACGAGCCGGAAAAAAAGTGAGGTAGTGCCGGCCGCTGGCCGGCAACCTCGTACGGTTGGGATCAGGCAGGTGCCGGCCAGCGGCCGGCACTACCGTCTATAGGTCCACCTGCCAGCCAAACAGGTCCAGCGCCTTCTGGAACTCACGGTCCAGCGGCGCCCTGACATCCACGTCGCCGCCCTCCGGATGCGGGAAGCGCAGGCGCTCGGCGTGCAGCAGCATGCGGTGCACGCCCTGCATGCGGAAGATGCGGTTGTGGCGGCCATCGCCATGGCTGGTGTCGCCAATCATGTGGTGCGAGAGGTGCTTGAGGTGCCGGCGGATCTGCCGGAAGCGCCCCGTCTGTGGCTGGCAGCGCAGCAGTGCATAACGCGAACGGGTGAACTCACCGACCGGCACCGCCAGCTCGCCCGTTGCCAGGCGCTGGAAGTCGGTGATCGCCGGCTTCTTCACCGGCTTGCCCGGGCCGCCATCCAGATCATGGTCCACCCGCCAGGACAGTTCCGCCGGCCATCCCCGGCAGACCGTCAGGTAGTCCTTCAACACTTCGCCGCCCATCAACGCCTTGCCCAGCGCGCTGGCGGTCTCGCGGTCGAAGGCCAGCAGCAGGCAGCCACTGGTGGCCCGATCCAGGCGGTGCACGAGGAAGATCGGCCGCCCCAGCTGCTCGCGCAGGCGGTCGGCCAGGAAGTCGTCTTCGCCACGGGCCAGCTTGCTGTCGTGGACCATCAGCCCGGCAGGCTTGTTGACCACGGCCAGGCGCTCATCCAGGTGCAGCAACTGCAGGGGCGCGGTGTCGGTCTCGACCGCGGCGAGGGTATCGGGTTCGGTGCTCACCGCGGGATTATCGGGGCTGGGCACTGAATGGGGTAGAGCCGGCCGCTGGCCGGCTGCCTCAGGGTCGTCTGGCTGCTGGGGTTGCCGGCCAGCGGCCGGCACTACCAGATCAGGCGCGGCCGGCCCTGCCGGATCAGGCGCGGGCAACGCTGCAGTCAGGCGCTGCGTACGGCCAGCAGCTCGCCGTTGCCAACCGGCACCAGGCTGACGCTGAAGTCCGGATCAGCGTCCAGCAGCACGCGCAGCGGTTCCATTTCCTGCGCATGCGAGGTGGCGTTGTCCACCACCAGCAGGCCCCCCGGCCGCAGCACGCGGCGCAGCTGCGGCCACCAGCCGGCGTACTGCCCGCGGTCCGAATCGAGGAACAGCAGGTCAATGCTGGCATCGACGGCCTGTGCCAGCCACGGCCCTGCATCGTCGTGAACCAGCGTGATGCGATCGGCCAAGCCACTGCGCGCGAAGGTGTCACGCGCCATCGCCGCCTTGTCCTGTGCGTATTCCAGCGTGATCACGTGGCCGTCGATGGTGGCGGCAGCCTCGGCCAGCCACAGCGTCGAATAGCCGTTGGAGGTGCCGATCTCCAGCACCCTGCGCGCGGCGCCGAAGCGGACCAGCACGGACAGGAATTCACCCGTGTCCGGCGTGATGTTGAGCATGCGGCGGCCACGCGCGCTCTCGCGGGCGTCGTTGTCGGCGCCGAAGCGTGCCAGTTCGTCCTTGAGCGCTTGCAGCATGGGACCTACTTCCACCACGCGCGCGCCAGCGCCACTGCGCCCAGCGCACCGGACAACCAGCTCCACATTGGCAGGTCGCCCCAGTACCAGCCCGGCGGCTGCAGCACGTACATGAGCGCGGCAATGGCCAGCAGGCCCACGCCAGTGATCGCCCCCACCGCGCGCTTCTGCAGGCGCTGCACGCTGGCGTCCAGAGCGGCCAGGTCGCGCGACCGCATCGACAGTTCATGGCGGCCTTCCACCTGCTGGGTCAGCCAGGCGTGTACCAGACGTGGCATGTCCGGGGCATGGGTCATGATTTCCGGCAGGCGCTTGCCGATCTCGCGTACCACCCGGCGCGGGCTGTAGCGCTCGCGCAGGATCTTCGCCAGCACCGGCTTGGCCACCGCCCAGATGTCGATCTGCGGGTCCAGCTGGCGGCCGACGCCTTCGATGTTCAGCAGGGTCTTCTGCAGCAGGATCAGCTGGGGCTGCAGGGTCAGCTGGTAACGCTGCGCCACGCGGAACAGCTTCATCAGCACTTCGGCCAGCGAGATCTGCGACAGCGGCCGGGTGAAGTACGGCTCGCAGACCGATCGCACCGCCGCTTCCAGATCGTCGATGCGTACGTGGTCCGGCATCCAGCGCGCCTGCACGTGCAGTTCGGCAATGCGGCGGTAGTCACGGTTGAAGATGGCCATGAAGTTCTCGGCCAGGTAGTACTGATCTTCCTGCGAGAGCTGGCCCATGATGCCGAAGTCCAGCGCGATGAAGCGCGGGTTGGCGCGACGCGCCGGATCGGTGTCGACCCAGATGTTGCCGGCATGCGCATCGGCATGGAAGAAGTTGTCGCGGAACACCTGGTTGTAGAACACCCGCACGCCCTTTGCGGCCAGCGCCTTGCGGTCGATGCCGGCCTTGTCCAGCGCGGCGATGTCGTCGGACGGAATGCCCCACACGCGCTCCAGGGTCAGTGCGCGCTCGGCCGTATGGCTCCAGATCACTTCCGGCACGTACAGGTCGTCGCTGTTTTCCCAGAAGCGGCGCAGCACGCTGGCATTGGCGCCTTCGCGCTGCAGGTCCAGCTCGGCGGACAGGGTGTTCTCGACCTCGGCCACCACTTCGCGCGGACGGATCTTGTCGGCGCGTGGATGGGTGCGCTCGACCAGCGCGGCCAGCGAATTGAGCAGGGCGATGTCGGCGTCGATCTGCTTCTCGATGCCCGGGCGAAGTACCTTGACCACCACCTGGCGGCCATCGGCCAGCGTCGCCGCGTGCACCTGCGCGATCGAGGCCGAGGCCAGCGGTTCGGTGTCGAAGCTGGCGAAGGCCGCACTGACCGGCAGGCCGAGCGCGTCCTCGACGATGCGGCGCGCGGTCTCGCCATCGAACGGCTTGACCCGGTCCTGCAGCAGGGTCAGTTCATTGGCCACGTCCGGTGGCACCAGGTCGCGGCGGGTGGACAGGATCTGGCCGAACTTGACGAAGATCGGGCCGAGGTCCTGCAGCGCCAGGCGCAGGCGTGCACCGCGCGACTGTGCGGCGATGTCGGCCGAGGCCCGCGGCACGAACGGCTTGGCCAGGCGCAACCAGCGCTCGGCCGGTGTGCCCTGCAGCAGGTCGTCGAGGCGGTAACGCAGGATCACCCGGCCGATGCGGCTGGCGCGCAGCACGGCCTTCATGCGGCACCCCGCAGGCGCTGCACGCGTGCACCCAGACGCTCGACGTCATCGCGCAGCACGTCCACGTCATCGTGGAAGGCGTCCAGCTCGGCACGCGGCACCACATCGCGCGATTCCTCGGTGATGAACTCGGCGGCGCTGTGGGCCAGATCGATCGCGCCCTGGCGCGCGTGCTGCAGGCCGTTGCGCAGGGTGTTGGCAACCTGCACGCCCAGTACCTCGCCGAATACGCTGACGAAGGGCTGCTGCCAGTCCGGGTCGAAGCCCTTGGCCAGCTGCTGCAGGCGTCGCGCCAGTTCGGCATCGCCGGCCACGCGCACGCGACCCTTGCCGTTGCTGTCACCGCGCCGTGCGTTGGCCAGCAGCGGCAGCTGCGCCAGCACGCCGGCCAGGCTGCTGCGCACGGCCAGGTCGGCTTCCTGCGCGTCCACCGGACCGACCCGCAGCTGGTCGCCGTCGACGCTGATGCGCATCGCCAGCGACGACGCTTCCAGGGTCAGGTCGATGTGGCGGCCGTCGAGGCTGGCCAGGGCATGGCGGGTATCCGGATCCAGCGCCAGGGCGCGGTTCAGGGCGATCTGCAGGGCGCGGCCAGCGACCGGCTTGAGGGACTTGAGCAGGGAAGGAGCCATGGGCGCATTCTACCTGCGTGGGTGGGGGGCTTGGGCCGGGCTGCCGCCCGGCACCCGTGGTAGTGCCGGCCGCTGGCCGGCAAGATCAACATCAAAAGCTGGCTATCCGTGGGATGGCGGGGTGGGTCCGGTTGCGGGAGACGCTGCAAGTACGTCCATATAAGCTCGGTCGCGCCATCCATGGCGCTCACGCTCACGCCCCCGCAACCGGACCCACCCCGCCTTCGACAGCTTGCTGCGATCTGTCGGGACGGCGTTCTGTGTTGCTGTTGGTGGGTGTCGACCTTGGTCGACACGGTAGATCCACGCCATGCGTGGATGGATTTCTGGTTCATCTGTGCCTCACGCGGTGGGCCGATGAAGGTTCATGCTATGGGGTCACGCAACGCACAGGACATCGCATTCCCCATGGCACGGACCCGGGTCGGCATCATTTTCGGAGGCAAGTCTTCCGAGCACGAAGTTTCGCTGCAGTCGGCGAAGAACATCCTCGATGCACTTGATCGCGAGCGCTTCGAGCCGGTGCTGGTCGGTATCGACAAGCAGGGTCAGTGGCATCTGAGCCAACCCGATACCTTCCTGATCAATGCCGATGATCCGTCGCGCATCGCGCTGCATCGGTCCGGTACGTCGCTGGCGGTGCGCCCGGGCGCCGAGCAGGCGCAGCTGCAGCCGTGCGATGCGGCCAGCGCGCTCGGCCAGATCGATGTGGTGCTGCCGATCGTGCACGGGCCGCTGGGCGAGGACGGTGCGCTGCAGGGGCTGCTGCGCATGGCCAACCTGCCCTTCGTCGGTTCACCGGTACTGGGTTCGGCGGTGGCGATGGACAAGGACGTGACCAAGCGCCTGCTGCGCGACGCCGGGCTGCAGGTGGCACCGTGGCTGTGCATCCGTCGCCATCAGGCGGCGGCAGTCGATGTCGATGCGGTGATCGCGCAGCTCGGCCTGCCGTTGTTCGTGAAGCCGGCCAACCAGGGTTCGTCAGTGGGGGTGAGCAAGGTCAAGGATGCAGCGGGCTTCGCCGAGGCGCTGGCATTGGCGCTGCGCTACGACCACAAGGTGCTGGTGGAATCGGCGGTGGTCGGCCGCGAGATCGAGTGCGCGGTGCTGGGCAATGCGCATCCGCAGGCCAGCCTGTGCGGCGAGGTAGTGGTACACGACGAGTTCTACGCCTACGACACCAAGTACATCAACGACGATGGCGCCGACGTGGTGGTGCCGGCAGACATTGATGGCGCAACGCAGGCGCGTATCCAGCAGATCGCGCTTCAGGCCTACCGGGCGCTGGAGTGCGCGGGCATGGCGCGCGTGGATGTATTTCTTACCGAAGCGGGCGGGATCGTCATCAACGAGGTCAACACGCTGCCGGGCTTCACCCGCATCAGCATGTACCCGAAGCTATGGGGCGCCAGCGGCGTGGACTACACCACGCTGATCACGCGCCTGATCGAACTGGCGCTGGAGCGCCACGAGGCCGATCGCGGACTGCAGAGCGCTGTGTAGCGGCGCTGTGTGTAGCGTCGAGCCATGCTCGATGATCCTCTGTAGAGTCGAGCCATGCTCGACTCACGAGAAGCAGTCGAGCACGCTCGACTCTACAAAGGGGCGTGCCGACCAACGGTCGGCACCCACCGGAAAGAGCAGTGCCGGCCGGCGGCCGGCACTACCCTGCGGTCTACTAGCCTCGCTTGCGGAACATCGAGATCACCGCAAGGATCAGGAACACCACGAACAGGATCCAGGCGATGTTCGTTGCGGCGCCGGCGATACCGGAGAAACCCAGAACGGCGGCGATGATGGCGATGACAAAGAAGATGATGGCGTAGTGCAGCATGGCGCTCCTCGCGGGTGGTCGAGCCTTGGATGGCGTGGGTCCATCCTCCCGATCCTGCGGTGTGCAACCAGTGATGGCGATCTATGCAGCAGATGAAGCCTTCAGCCTGCGCAGCCCTTCTTCGATGCTGACTTGCGGCACGTAGCCGAAGTCACGGCGCGCCGGTTCCATGCTGTACCAGTGTGGCGTACACAGCTGTTCGGCCAGGAAACGGGTCAGCGGCGGCTCCCCGCGCAGTCGCAGCAGCGGCCACAGCCGCTCGCAGACAGCGCCGATGCGGTAGGCAGTCTTGAAGCTGATCGCCTTGTCCACCGTCGGCGCACCCACCGCAGCCAACAGCTTGTTCACCAGCTCGCGCATCGGCAACGGCTCGCCATTGGAGATGAAGTAGGCCTTGCCCGCGCACGCAGCGCCCGGTGCCAACGCTTCGAAGGCGAGGAAGTGCGCCAGCGCGGCATTGTCGATGTAGGTGGTATCGACCTTGTTGCTGCCATCGCCCACCAGGCGCAGGCGGCCCTGCCGCGCACGCTCGGCCAGGCGCGGCACCAGCTGCTGATCGCCAGGGCCCCAGATCAGGCGCGGACGCAACGCCATCGTCGCCAACGCGGCATCGTTGGCGGCCAGCACGCGCTGTTCGGCGATCGCCTTGGTGGCCGCGTACGGCGCCTGGAAATCTTCGCCGTACGGCACCTCGTCGGCGCCGAGGCCTTCCACCGGATGGGTGGCGCGATGGGTCACGCTGGGCGTGGAGGTGTAGACCAGCCTGCCGATGCGGTGCGCGCGGCAGGCTGCGATGACGTTGTCGGTGCCGACCACATTGGCCTGGTGGTAGCTGTCATAGCTGCCCCACGCGCCGGCCTTGGCACCATTGTGGAACACCGCATCGACGCCGGCCACCGCATGCAGCACCGCCTGCGCATCGGCCAGATCACCGCGGATCTGGCCCACGCCCATCGCCTGCAGTTCGGGGTAGTGGCTGCGGTTGAACGCCAGCACTTGGTGGCCACGCTCAACCAGCCCTCGGCACAGCGCCTGGCCGAGGAAACCACCGCCGCCGGTGACCAGGATTTTCATGCGCGCTTCTCCAGTTCGGCGCCGGCCCAGACGGCGAGCTTTTCGCGGCCGATCTTGGCGTTGTGACGGATATCGACGGGGAACGCCGGATGCACCAGGACGTGCTGCAGGTTCGCATCGGGCAACCGTGCGGCGGCTTTCGCACGCAGGGCCTCGCGCAAGGCCGGGCTGTCGCTCTGCCCGCGCTGCAGTTCCACGCACAGCACCGGTACCTGTGCACCGGCCGGGCCAACACCCACCAGGGCCGTGCGCGCCACGCCGGGCACGGTGTTGAACACCGGCTCGACCTGTTCGGTGTACAACGGCCCCTGCGCGGTTTCCACGCGATGGGTCTTGCGGCCGCAGAACCACAGACGGCCCTGTGCATCAAAGTAGCCCACGTCGCCCATGCGATGGACGATGCGGGTGCTGCCATCGGCCAGCGTCTCACGGATCTTCGCCGCCGCGGTGGCCTGCGGGCGGTTGAAGTAGCTGTCGGTGGCGGTTGGGCCGGCCACAGTGATTTCTCCCACCTCGCCGGTGGCCAGCACACGTGCCTGCGACCAGTCGGCCAGCGGCGCGTCATCGATGGCGATGATGCGGACCTCGTTCGGTTCCACCACGCTGCCCACGCAGGTGCCAGCGCCGGCCTCGGTGGCGGCGCGGGTGCGCTCCAGCTCACGCCCCTCCACCACTGCCACCGGCAGGCACTCGGTGGCGCCGTACGGCGTCCAGAACTGCGCGTCGGCCGGCAGCAGGCTGCGGATGGTGGCGACCACGTCCGGCGGCACCGGTGCACCGGCCGAGGTCACCCGGGTCACCGTCGGCAGCGGCCGGCCATGCTTCGCCAGCACCCGCATCAGCGCGGGCGAACCAAACAGCTGGGTCACGCCGAAGCGCTGGATGGCATCGTGCAGGCGTGCCGGGTCAGCCTGCGCCGGCCGCGTCGGGTCCATGTCCGGGATCACCGAGGTCAGGCCCAGCGCCGGGTCGAACAAGGCAAACGGCGGGAAGGTCGGCAGGTCCACCCCGCCCGCTTCCATGCCGAAGGCACTGCCCAGCAGCTGGATCTGGCCGACGAAATGGCGGTGGCGGTAGACCACGCCCTTGGGCACGCCGGTGGAGCCACTGGTGAACAGGATCGCGGCCATGTCCTCGCCATCGGTCTCGGCCAGCATCGGCCCAGCGCTGGCGCCGGCGCGCTCCAGCGCGGCCAGGCTGGTGCCGCCCCAGCCGAGGCGGCGGCCGACAGTGACCAGGCGGGTCGCCGAGGGCGCCCAGCGCAGCGCCAGCCGCGCCACATGGGCCAGTGGAATGCCGATGAAGGCCTGCGGCTGCGCCTCGTCCAGGCACTGCTTCAGGGCGCGCTTGTCGATGCCCGGGTCGACCAGCACCGGCACCGCCCCCAGCTTGAACAGCGCGAACATCAGCAGGAAGAATTCCGGCGAGGGCCGCACCATCACCACCGTGCGCACCCCGCGGCCGATCCCGTAGCCGGCCAGACCGGCGGCCATGGCGTCGCTGCGGGCATCCAGCTGGCGGTAATCGAGGGTGACGTCGTAGGCGGCCATGCCGTTGCCGGCGCCTCGGCGGCCCGGGCAGCGGATGGCGATCTGATCGGGGCGTTCACGCGCCAGTTCAGGCAGGCGCGCGGCAATGTTGCAGGGTCGGTTCATCCGTTCATTGTCGCCGCTTACGGAATTTCTTGCGCGGCGGCCGACTTCGTGGAAAATCCGCACCCTCGTTCCCGATTCCGACTGCCGCCCGAGGCGGCTTGCCCATGCAACATCCCTGCATGACCTGCGGCGCCTGCTGCACCCAATACCGCGTGGCCTTCCACTGGATGGAATCGGACGAGGTCACCCCCGGCGGCGTGCCGCACCAGCTTACCGAGGTGCTGGACCCGCACCGCCTGTGCATGCGCGGCACCCATTCCAAGCCGGTGCGCTGCGTCGCGCTGGATGCGCAGATCGGCGTGTATTCACGCTGCACCATCCACCCCAACCGGCCCAGCGTGTGCCGCGAGGTGGATGCATCGTGGGAGTATGGCAAGGCCAGCCCGCAGTGCGACAAGGCGCGCATCGCCTATGGCCTGGATCCGTTGACGCCGGCCGACTGGCGCTGGCGCGATGACGCCGACAATGACGACGACCATCCGGACGACAACGGCAACAGCCCTTCCTCGCCGCCGCAGGCGCCGGTCGCCGCGTAATGGTAGTGCCGGCCGCTGGCCGGCAACCTCATCAACCCTTCGGGTGTGCCGACCAACGGTCGGCACCCACCGGAAGAGGAAGGGGTGGATGCCGACCGTTGGTCGGCACATCGATCAGATCGGGTTGGCGTCCAGGAACGCGCGGATTTCCGGCACCAGCACCTCGTGCTTGTCCTCCAGCACGTAATGCCCGGCGTCCTCGAACGCATGTACCTGGGCCTTCGGCAGCGCGGCCTGGAAGCCCTTCAGGAAATGATGGTCGAACACGAAGTCGCGCAGGCCCCAGCCGAGAAAGGCGGGACGGTCGGCGAACGACGGCAGCGCCTTGCCGGCGCGTTCCAGCAGCGACCAGGCCTTGTCGGCCGGCGACAGCGGGATGTCCTGCATGAAACGGATGGTGCTGATGCGGTTGGCCCAGCTGTTGTACGGCGACACGTAGGCGCGGCGCACGTCGGCCGGCATCTTCCGCTCCACGCCCAGCCACGAGGCACCGGAGGAGAACGCGTTGAAGCTGCGGATGATCCACTCGCCGATCTTCCAGTGACGGCCCAGCGCGATCTGCCACGGCATCTTCTTCGCCGCCGGCATCGGGAACGCGGCGGTGTTGAGCACCACCAGGCGCTTGACCTGGTCGTGGTGCGACAGCGCCCAGCCGAAACCGATCATGCCGCCCCAGTCGTGCACGGCCAGGGTCACCGGTCCGGTGATGCCCAGGTGCTTGAGCAGCGCATCGAGGTCGTCCACGCGCGACTGCAGCGTGTACTCGTAGCGGCTGTCATCAGGCTTGTCCGACAGGCCCATGCCGATATGGTCCGGCACGATGCAGCGGTAGGTGTCCGACAGGCCGGCCACCAGCGTGCGCCAGTAATAGCTCCACGACGGATTGCCGTGCACCATCACCACTACCTCGCCGTCGCGCGGGCCTTCGTCGAGATAGTTCATCGACAGGCCCGGGCGCACTTCGAAGCGCTGCGGGTGGGCGGGGTAACCGGGAAGATCGCGCATGCGGAGCACCTTGGAAGAATCGCGGCGCGGTGTAGCGCCGAGCCATGCTCGGCGGCTCTCCGGTCAGGCCGCGGAAGAACCGCGCTGTGCGCGTGAGCCGAGCATGGCTCGGCTCTACAGGAGGTCGGGCAGCGGGCTGCTTACCAGACCACTTCAGCCATCGAACAGTTCAGGCCGGAACCAATGCCCAGAAGCGCGATGCGATCACCCTTCTTCAGCTTGCCCAGCTGCTTGAGCTTGCTCAGCACGATCGGCACCGAGGCCGGCCCGATGTTGCCGTGCTCGCCGAAGATGGTCATGACCTTCTTCGGGTCGATGCCGAAGTTCTTGATGAACGCAGCGGTGTGCGGCTGGCTCACCTGGTGGATCACGAACTGGTCCAGCTCTTCCACGGCCCAGCCGAGTGCGATCTTGGCGGCGGTGAAGGTCTTCTGTGCCAGCTTGATGCCTTCGATCAGCAGCAGGCGGGTGTCAGTGACCATGCGGTCCAGGTTGCCCAGGCACAGCTGGTTCCACTCGGTCGCCGAGCGGGTGACGCCACCCTTGTAGCGCGGCGCGTCCGGCACCAGCTCCGAGCGCGCCATCACCATCGCCGCAGCACCCGAACCGGTGGTCAGGGCCGCCAGTTCGTTGCGGAAGTCGTCGGCGGTGACGTCCGGAGCGGTCATGCGCTCCAACGTCTTCTCGTACACCAGGTTGGCGGTCTCGCCATCCACCACCAGCGCGTAGTCGATGTCACCGCGCTCGATCATGCGCGCGGCGATATCCATGCCGTTGATGAAGGCCAGGCAGGCGTTGGCGACGTCGAAGGTCATGCATTCGTCGCTGACGCCGAGGTTGCCCGACACGATGGAGGCGGTGGACGGCTCCAGGTAGTCGCGGCTGACCGAGGTATTGACCAGCAGGCCCACCTGCGTCGCATCGATTCCAGCGTCTTCCAGCGCCTTGCGGCCGGCCATGGTGGCAGCGTCGGACGCCAGCACGCCGTTGTCCCACAGGCGGCGCGCGTGGATGCCGGCGATATCGCCGAGCACGTCGGTGCGGATGCCCAGACGATCCAACGTCGGCTGCAGGCGTTCGTTGATTTCCTTGGTGGTCAGCGTATGCGGTGCGTCGACGTGTGCCAGGCCGGCGATCGAGACATTCTTGAAGAGCATCGAGGTTAGCGCCAAGGCTCAGGCAAAAGGGGGCGCTATTCTATAACCCCGGGGGCCTTCACCGCATCTTTACGAATTCAGCGCTGGCCGTATGGTGAAGCGTTCAGCGCGGTGGGCACTGGAACGCGGCGAAGCGCTGGCTGCCATCGGCCGGGGCCGCAGCGGCCTGCACGGCATTGGCACCTGCGCTCGGGGCCTCGTTGCGGGCCAGCGTTTCCAGCTCTTCCTGCACGCGCAGCGGGTTGCGGTTGTAGAAGCCGACCTTGCTCTTCACGGTGACGACCACTTCGCCCTTGGCGATGCAGCCAGCGGGAACGGGGCCTGCCGGCAGTACGCGGGTCGCCTTGCCGGCCGGTTCGATCGGCACCCAGGTACAGGCGGTGACGGTGAGCAGCAGGGAGGAAAGCAGCAGAACGCGCATGGGCAGATCCTGGAAGGGTATGGGGGGATTCTGCCTGAACAGCCTGAATCGGGGGTAGCCGGGGCGGAGCCCAGGTAGCGCCGGGCCATGCCCGGCGAGCGCACAGCGCGGCATGGCTGGCCGCCGGAAAGCCGCCGGGCATGGCCCGGCGCTACCACGGGAGAACTGCCCGCCGTGGCGGGCAGGCACATCCCTTATTTCTTGACCGGGTTGCCTTCGGCATCGATTACGGTCACCTCGCCCAGGTTCAGCGCACGCACGGCCGCTTCGGTCTGCTTGAGATCACCCACCACCACCCAGGTCAGCGCCTGCGGCTTGATCTCGGCGGCGGCCTGCTGCACCTGCGCCGGGGTCATCGCCTCGATCTCGGCCTTGCGACGCAGCACGTAGTCGTCCGGGCGCTTGAACTGCACGATCGAGCCGATGGTCGAGGCCACCGCGCTGGCGGTCTCGTAGGCACCGGGCAGGCTCAGGGTCTGGATATTGCGGATGCGGTTGACCTCGGCAGCGGTGGCCGGCTTGCTGCCATCGGCGAACGCGGCGATTTCCTTGCGCATTTCCGCCAGTGCCGGGCCGGTCTTGTCGATCTGCACCGGCGCGCTGGCCATCCACGGGCGCTGGCCCACCGAATTGACCGCGCTGCTGCGCGCACCGTACGACCAGTGCTTGTCTTCACGCAGGTTCATGTTCAGGCGCGAGGTGAAGTCGCCGCCGATCACACCGTTGGCGATGTCGAAGCGGGTCGAGCTGGTGGCGCTGGAAGGTGCCACCACCTGGCCGGCGAACAGGTTGGCCTGCACCGCGCCCGGCTGGTCGATCAGGAACACGCGCGGGCCCTTCGGCAGCGCCACGTCGGTGGCCGCCTTCACCTGCGGGGCATCGCCGGCAGCCTTCCAGTCGCCCAGCTGCTTGTCCAGCAGCGGCACGATCTCGGCCAGGGTGGTGTCGCCGACCACGATCAGGGTGCCGTTCTGCGGGCGCAGCCAGTCGTGATGGAAGTCGACCAGGTCCTCGCGGGTCAGGCCGTTGATCGCCGCCTCGTCGCCGCTGCCGGTGAACGGAATGGCATACGGGTGGCCCTTGCCGTACAGCAGCGGGGGCAGCACGCGCATCGCCACCGCACCCGGGTTGACCTTCTCCTGCTGGATGCCCGCGATCCAGCTCGCCTTGACCCGGTCGATCTCGCCCTGCTCGAAGCGCGGTTCGCGCAGCAGGTCGCGGTACAGCGCCAGCGACGGCACCAGGTTTTCCTTCAACGCCGACAGGTCCACGCTCATCGAGTCCAGGCCGGCCGAGGCATCCAGGCTGGCGCCCAGCGCATCCGCCGCATCGGCGAAGGCCAGCGAGCCGAGCTTGCCGGCACCCTCGGTCATCAGGCTCATGGTGAAGTTGGCGGTGCCCGGTTTGCGGCCCTGGTCGGCACTGAAGCCGCCCGGGAACTGGTAGCTGAACTGCACCACCGGAATCTCATGGCGCTCGGCCAGGATCACCTGGGTACCGTTCTTCAGTGTCGCGCGCTGCAGCGCCGGGAACTTCAACTGCGGGAACTCGCGGGTCTGCGGCACGCCGGCCTTGCGGTCGACCTGCTCCGGCAGCGTGCTGTACTTCGGGTCCACCGCTGGCACGGTGAACGGCTTCGGCGCCTGGCTCGGATCTTCCTTCAGCGCCACGCGCTCACCCGGTGCGATCACCAGGGTGTGGCTGCCCTTGTCCAGCCACTGCGCGCCGAGCCGGCTCAGATCGGCGGCACTGGCCTTCTCGATGTTGGCCAGCGAGGTGCGGAAGCAGCCCGGGTCGCCGGTGAACACCGCACATTCTGCAAGGGCGTCGGCCTTGCCGCCGAAGCCACCGATGCGCTCGATGCCGCGGATGAAGCCGGCGCGGGCGCCGGTCTTGGCGCGCTCCAGTTCCGCGGCGGTCGGGCCCTGCTTGATCAGCCGGTCCAACTCCTCGTCGATGATCTTCTCGACCTTGGCCGGGTCCTGGCCCTGCTTGACCGTGGCCATGATCACGAAGTTGGAGCCCAGCTGTGACGTGGAGAGTCCGGCAGCAATGCTGTCCACCAGCTTGTCCTGGTGCTGCAGGCGCTGGCTCAGGCGCGAGGACTTGGCACCGCCCAGCACCTGCGCGAACAGCTGCAGCTGATCGACCTCGGTGGTGCCGACCTGCGGCACGTTCCAGGCGCGGTAGATACGCGCCTGCGGCACCTTGTCGGTCATCGTCTCGCGCGTATCGGCGCTGCGCTTGGCCACGTTCACCGCCGGCTGCGCCATGGTCGGGCCGGCCGGGATGCTGCCGAAGTACCTGGAGACCTTTTCCTTGGCGGTGGCCAGGTCGATGTCGCCGGCCAGCACCAGCACCGCGTTGTTCGGGCCGTACCAGGTGCGGAACCAGGTCTTCACGTCGTCCAGCGACGCCGCGTTCAGATCGTTCATCGAACCGATCACGCCGTGGTGGTACGGGTGGCCCACCGGATACAGCGCCTTGTTGAGCTGGTCCCAGGCCTGGCCGTAGGGCTGGTTCTCGCCTTGGCGCTTCTCGTTCTGCACCACGCCACGCTGCTCGTCCAGCGCCGCCTGGTCGATCGCACCGACCAGATGGCCCATGCGGTCCGATTCCATCCACAGTGCCATGTCCAGCGCGGTGGTCGGCACGTTCTCGAAGTAATTGGTGCGGTCGGTGTTGGTGGTGCCGTTCTGGTTGGTGGCACCGACCTGCTTGAATGGCTCGAAGAATTCGCCGTCGTGGTTTTCGCTGCCCTGGAACATCAGGTGTTCGAACAGGTGCGCGAAGCCGGTACGGCCGGCCGGCTCGTCCTTGCTGCCCACGTGGTACCAGACGTTGACCGCGACGATCGGCGCCTTGCGATCGGTGTGCACGATCACGCGCAGGCCGTTGGGCAGGGTGAACTGCTCGTACGGGATATCGACCTTGGCCGGTGCGGCCGGCTTGGCCGCCAGCGCATGGGAAGGCACAAGCGTGCCCAGGGCGGTGCTGAGGGCGACAGCCAGCAGTGCAGCGCGCGGGCGAAGGGCGATAGACATATCCGGATCCTTGGTCACGAAGGTGAACCCCGATCCTAGCCTGCGCGCACAGCGGCCGGAATCGGCCAGCAGTCACTGGGGGTGTTTGCCTCCTTGCCCCTCCACCCCTGCTTTGCGGCCCGGGAGGGGCGGTCACAAGCGCCCGCAGGCAACGTCCGGACAGTGTCCGCGGCCCGAGGAATGGACAGGTGTCCGCCCACCGGACACTTCTCTACCCGAACAAACCCCTTCTAAATCAACAACTAAAAGTTGGCACGCGGATTGCTTGGTAGTTCCTGCGCCAGGAAGGGCTTCAGACGAAAGCTGACTGAATACTGAACAAATGCAGGAAATCGGAAATTTTCCTTGCAAGCCCAGAATTGGTGTACTACATTACTACCACACCACTGATCACCAACACTAAACAGGCCCCGTCATGAACGCCAAGACCATTGCCATCGCCATCGCCCTGATTGCCGGCACCGCGGTTGTTTCGTCGGTGCAGGCCTCCGAATCCATCAAGACGCTGTCCACCGTGCAGGTCCGCCCTGCCGCCGACCAGCTGGCCCAGCAGGCCTGGGAACAGGCCAGCGGCATCCCGACCCTGGCCACCGTGGAAGTGCGCCCGAGCGCCGACCAGCTGGCCGAGCGCAACGGCTACGTCGCCGCCCCGGTTGCGGCCGCGATGCCGATCACCACCCTGGCCTCGGTGGAAGTGCGCCCGAGCCTGGAACAGCGCGTCGCCCTGGCCGCCGAGCTGGAAGCCCAGCGCTACGCCGCGACCCTGGCTGCCGCCGCCACCAACGTCGCCAACTCGGTCATCGTCAACCTGCCGGCCCTGCAGGTGCGTCCGAGCGCCGCCGACCTGCAGGCCCTGGCCACCGAAACCGCCCAGGTCCTGCTGCGTCCGTAACCGGTGCCGCCCTGCCTCGCGCAGGGCGTGCGCCGTAAAGGCGGCCGCCGTCGCAGGTACACTGCGCCGATGAATGCCGCGCCCCAGTTCCACGTGATCCTGTTCCAACCGGAAATCCCGCCCAACACCGGCAATGTGATCCGGCTCTGTGCCAACACCGGCGCGCAGCTGCACCTGGTCGAGCCGCTTGGCTTCGCACTGGAAGACAAGCAGCTCAAGCGCGCCGGGCTGGACTACCACGAGTATTCACGCCTGCAGGTGCACCCCGACCTGGACACCGCGCTGGCGCGGATCGCACCGAATCGGTTGTTCGCACTCAGTACCCGCGCCAGCGTGCGCTACGACAGCGTGGCCTTTGAAGAGGGCGATGCCTTCCTGTTCGGGCCGGAAAGCCGTGGCCTGCCGCAGGACGTGCTCGATGCCCTGCCCGACGGCCGCCGCCTGCGCCTGCCGATGCGGCCGGGCAACCGCAGCCTCAATCTTTCCAACACCGTTGCGGTGGTGATGTACGAGGCGTGGCGGCAGCATGGGTTTGCCGGCGGCGCGTAGCGCCACGCGCCTCTCTTCTGCCTGATTAACGCGCCGCCATCCGCGAGCCGGTGCTGCGCACCGGTACCCTGCGCTCCTCGGCCCGCCGGGGGACGGCGCGGAACTCGCTGCGCTCAGACACCCGCGCCTCTTCGCCCCCGCCGGACCTGCGGTGCTCGGCTCGCTTCAAGGCGGACCCGACAGCCGCGCGGTACAGGCTGTCCTTGAACCCATCGCGGTCCGGTGCGCGGTTCGGCACACCGATCGCTCGCCTGCGAATACGCTAATGGACAATGCCGGCCAGCGGCCGGCACTACCGGTGCACTCAGAACGCGTTGATGCCGGTCAGCTCGCGGCCGATCACCAGCTGGTGCACGGTCTCGGTGCCTTCATAGGTGATCACCGATTCCAGGTTCAACGCATGCCGGATCGCCACATGCTCGGTGGTGATGCCAGCCCCACCGAGCAGATCGCGACACTCGCGGGCGATGTCGATGGCCATGCGGCAGTTGTTCCACTTGGCCAGGCTGACCTGCTGCGGCTGCAGCTGGCCGGCTTCCTTCAGGCGGCCCAGTTGCAGGGCCAGCAGCTGGGCGGTGGTGATGCGGCGGGCCATCTCGGCCAGCTTGATCTGCGCGCTCTGCGTGGCCGCCAACGGGCGGCCGAACAGCACGCGCTCCTTGGCGTAGCCCAGCGCTTCATCCAGGCAGGCGATGGCCGCGCCGATCGGGCCCCAGCTGATGCCGTAACGGGCCTGGGTCAGGCAGCCCAGCGGCCCCTTCAGGCCCTTCACGTTCGGCAGGCGATGGCTGTCGGGCACGCGCACGTCATCGAAGAACAGCGCACCGGTCAGCGACGCGCGCAGGCTCATCTTGTGCTTGATCTCCTGCGTCGTGAAGCCGGCCATGCCCTTTTCCAGCACGAAGCCCTGGATGCCGTCCTCGGTCTGTGCCCAGACGATCGCGAGGTCGGCCACCGGGCCGCTGGTGATCCACATCTTGCTGCCGCTGATGCGCCAGTCACTGCCGTCGCGCACGGCGCGGGTCTTCATGCTGGCAGGATCGGAACCCCCATGCGCCTCGGTCAGGCCGAAGCAGCCGATCAGCTCGCCGCGCGCCATCGCCGGCAGCCACTGCTGGCGCTGTTCCTCGCTGCCATAGGCGTAGATCGGGTACATGCACAGCGAGCTTTGCACCGAGACGAAACTGCGCAGGCCGGAATCGCCGCGCTCCAGCTCCTGGCAGATCAGGCCATAGCTGACCGCGCCGAGGCCACCGCCGCCGTACTCGGTCGGCAGCGTTGCGCCGAGCAGGCCCAGTGACGCGATCTCCGGCACCAGTTCAGACGGAAAACGGGCCTGGTCGAAGGCATCGCCGATGATCGGCAGCACGCGCTCGTCGGTGAAGCGGGCGACACTCTCCTGCACCGCACGCTCTTCCTCATTGAGCAGGGAACGGACATCGAACAGATCGTACGGATGCAAAGCCATGGCACTCACACGCAGTCAGGACCCGGCCATTGTCGGTCATCCGGGCAGCGCGTGCCGACCAGGGTTGGCCCCCACCAGGGCTGAGGCACTACGCTGCGCTGCAGCAATCATGCGGTGAACGGCGTCTATCTAGCTCGATCACGCGCGGCCCGGTACCCTGACACATTCAAACAACCGTTTCGCCCGTGGCCGCACGCGCGATTCCCAGGCACCGCCGGTGGCCCCGATGCCGGCCCTACCCACGAGTCATGCAATCGATGAGCGCTGAAGCCAACGCCCTGCCCCCGCGTGAAGTAATGGAGTTCGACGTGGTGATCGTCGGCGCCGGTCCTGCCGGCCTGGCCACCGCGATCCGCCTGCGCCAGCGCGCGATCGAAGCCGGTCGCGAGCTGTCGGTGTGCGTGCTGGAAAAGGGCTCCGAACCGGGCGCGCACGTGCTCTCCGGTGCGGTGATGGACCCGCGCGCACTGACCGAACTGTTCCCGGACTGGGCCGAACGCGGCGCACCGCTGAAGCAGAAGGTCACCCGCGACGAATTCCTGTTCCTCAGCGAGACCGGCGCACGCAGCACGCCCAACGCGCTGCTGCCGGAGTGCTTCCACAACGAAGGCAACTACATCATCAGCCTGGGCGAAGTGACCCGCTGGCTGGCGCAGCAGGCCGAGGCGCTGGAAGTGGCGATCTTCCCGGGCTTTGCCGCCGCCGAAGTGCTGTTCGGCGACAACGGTGAAGTGATCGGCGTGGCCACCGGCGACATGGGCATCGAGAAAGACGGCAGCATCGGCCCGGCCTTCGAGCGCGGCATGGCGCTGCACGCCAGGTACACGGTCTTCGCCGAAGGCGCGCGCGGCCACCTCGGCCGCCAGCTGATCGCCCGCTACAAACTGGACGAAGGCAAGGACCCGCAGGCCTACGGCATCGGCATCAAGGAACTGTGGCAGATCGACCCGGCCAGGCATGAGCCGGGGCTGGTGGTGCATGCGGCCGGCTGGCCGCTGGACAGCGACACCTACGGCGGCGCGTTTCTGTACCACGCCGACGGCGGCAAGGTCGCCATCGGCTACGTGGTCGGCCTGGACTACAGGAACCCATGGCTGAGCCCGTTCGAGGAGTTCCAGCGTTTCAAGACCCATCCCTCCATCCGCAAGCACCTGGAGGGCGGCACCCGCATCGGTTACGGCGCCCGTGCAATCACCGCCGGTGGCCTGCTGTCGCTGCCGAAGACGGTGTTCCCCGGGGGCGCGCTGGTCGGCTGCGAGGCCGGTTACCTCAACGCCAGCCGCATCAAGGGCAGCCACGCCGCGATCAAGACCGGCATGCTGTGCGCCGACGCCGCGTTCGACGCGCTGGCTGCTGATCGCCAGCACGATGAACTGAGCGCCTACCCGAAGGCGTTCGAAGCCAGCTGGCTGTTCACCGAACTGCAGCAGGCCAAGAACTTCAAGCAGTGGTTCAAGAAGGGCCAGACCGTGGCCACGCTGATGACCGGCGTGGAGCAGTGGCTGCTGCCCAAACTGGGCGTGCGCAACCCGCCGTGGACCCTGCATCGCACCCAGCCGGATCATGCCTGCCTGGAGCCGGCGGCCAAGCACACCCGCATTGCCTACCCGAAGCCGGATGGCGTGCTGACCTTCGACCGCCTCAGCTCGGTGTTCCTGAGCAGCACCAACCACGACGAGAACCAGCCCAGCCACCTCACGCTGAAGGACCCGAGCATTCCGGTGAAGGTGAACCTGGCCGAGTACGCCGGTCCGGAAGCGCGCTACTGCCCGGCCGGCGTGTACGAGTTCGTCGGCGAAGCCGACAGCGCGCGCCTGCAGATCAACGCGCAGAACTGCGTGCACTGCAAGACCTGCGACATCAAGGACCCCACCCAGAACATCGTGTGGGTGACCCCGCAGGGCGGCGGCGGCCCGAACTACTCTGGCATGTGATCGCCCCGGGCTGCGACCGCGTGTCGCAGCCCGGCGGCTCGACCGCACCGCTATCCTGCCGCCCATGCGCGCCGACCGCCTGCTCATTGCCATTGCCGTGTCCCTGCTCGCCACGGCCTGCCAGCGCCCGCCTGCTGCGCCCGCCACGCCCGAACAGGCCCGGCAGCAGGCCATGCAGCGCGCGTTCGAACTGTGCGCCGGTTGCCACACCGTGCAGCCCGGCGGCATCCACCGCTTCGGGCCGAACCTGCATGGCGTGATCGGCCGCCGCGCCGGCAGCTTGCCCGACTACGGCTATTCCGAGGGCATGCGCCGCGCCGACATCACCTGGAGCGCGCAGACCCTGGATGCCTTCCTGCAGTCGCCCACCCACGTGGTGCCCGGCACCCGCATGTACAACGCCTTTCCCAGCGCCGAACGCCGCGCGCTGGTGATCGCCTACCTGCAACAGCAGTCGGCTCAGTGAGCGAGGCGCTGCAGCTGATGCTGCAGCCGGGCCACGAACGCCGTTACGGCTGCGAACAACGGTGCCGGATCGGTTTCGCCCGCATCCTGCAGGCGCTCGACCAGTGCGTTGGCCTGCCCGGCCAGCACCGTCGCCCCAACCGCACCCAGGCCGCCGGCCAGGCGATGCAGGTGCAGCGCCGCGGTTTCGCGGTCGCCGGCCTGCACGGCGCATTGCACGGTCGCCAGATCGCCCTCGCTGGCCTGCAACAGGCTGTCGCGCAGCTGCTCGGCCACCACGCGTGAGCCGAACCGCCGCTGCAGGCTGGCCAGATCAGGCAGCGTCCCGCCATCGTCGGCAGCGGGTCCGGCCTGCGGCTCCACAACCGATAGTCCCTGCGCCTGCGGCAACCAGCGCAGCAGCGCGGCGCGCAGGGTTGCCAGCGACAGCGGCTTGGACAGTACTTCGTCCATGCCGGCCTCGCGGCAGCGCCGTGCATCGTCGTCCAGTACGCTGGCGGTGAGCGCCAGTACGGTCAGCCGCGGCTGGCCGTTGCGACCCTCGCGTTCGCGCAGCAGGCGGGTGAAGGCGAAGCCATCCAGCACCGGCATCCGGCAATCGGTGATGACCAGATCGAACGGCTCCGACGCCAACCGGTCCAGCCCCTGCTGGCCATCGCCGACCAGCACATGCGGCACACCCAGCTGCTGCAGGCGCCAGGCCATCATCGCCTGGTTGGTCGGATGATCTTCGATCACCAGCACGCGTGCCTCGCGCAACGCCGGCGGCAGCAGCGCCGCCTGTTCCTCCTCGGCGGCAAGCGCTTCAACATCGCCACGGCCGGCTTCCACCAGCGACAGCCGCACCTCGGCGCGGGTACCCTCGCCCAGCGTGCTGTGCAGCTCCAGTTCGCCGTCCATCATCTGCACCAGGCGCTGGCAGATGCTCAGGCCCAAGCCGGTACCACCATGGTCACGCTGGATGTATGCACCGGCCTGGGTGAACGGCGCAAACAGGTGCTGCAGCTGTTCCGGCGCGATTCCGATGCCGGTGTCGGTGACGCTCAGGCACAGCGGCTGGCTGCCGTCTTCGGCGGTCGGCCCCAGCACTTCCAGCTGCAACCGCACTTCGCCGCGCACGGTGAACTTGATGGCGTTGCTGAGCAGGTTGAACACGATCTGGCGCAGGCGCACGCCATCCACTTCGTGCGCCGCTGCCAGCTGTGGGTCGATCTGCACGTGCAGGTCCAGCCCACGTGCACTGGCCTGCGCCGACAGCAACCGGCAAACGCTCTCCAGCAAGGGCCGCAGCGGCTGCGGCACCGGTTCCAGGCGCAGTGCGCCGGCCTCCAGCCGCGAGTAATCGAGAATATCGTCGAGGATCTGCCGCAGCATCTGCGCGGAATCCTCGATCACGTCGAGAATGCGCTGCTGCTCGGCATCCAGCGGCGAATGGGCCAGCACCTCAAGCATGCCCAGCACGCCGCTCATCGGCGTGCGGATCTCATGGCTCATGGTTGCCAGGAAACGCGACTTCGCCTCCGCGGCCTGTTCGGCCTCTGCCTTGGCCGCAGTCAGGGCCTCGGCCTGCGCACGCGCCTCGCTGACGTCCACCCAGTAACCACTCCAGATCACCGCGCCCGCTTCCGCAGCATAGGGATGGGCCTGGCTGCGCACCCAGCGCGCGCCGGTGCCTTCAGGACGCAGCCGGAACTCGAGAATGAGCGGCGCGAACTGCCGCGCCGCCTGCTCGACCGCATGCAGGATGTGCTCGCGGTCATCTTCCTCGATGCGCTCCAGCAGGCAGGTTGCATCCTGTTCGGCCTGCTGCCGGCTGATCCCGAACAACGCCTGCAGGTCACCGGCAATGAACGGGAAACTGAGGGTTCCGTCAGCCGCACGGCGTGCCTGATAGACCACGGCGGGCAGGTTGTCGGTAACTTCGGCCAGGCGCTGTTCCAGATGGCGACGCCCGGCTACCTCACGGCGCAGCCGCCAATGCCCGATGGCGTGCACCAGCAGCGCGGTAAGCAGCACCAGCAGCAGCGGCACGCCCCAGCGCGCCACGCGGGTCCACTCGAGGCCGTTGCGGTATTCGACGGCCAGCCAGTCGCCGCGCAGGGCTTCGCGCTTGCGCGGGGTCATCTGCAGCAGCAGGCGGTCGAAGGTGGTGGCCAGGGCGGCATGGCGACGCTCGACAGCCAGCACCAGCTGATCGTTGAAGCCGGCCGGTGCGGCCACCTGCAGGCGCCCCGGGAAGCGGTTGCGCAGCAGGTGGTCCACCACGGCCAGATTGCCTATATAGGCGTCGGCGTCGCCATTGATCAGGCGCTGCAGGGCCTGTTCCGCGCTGCGCGCCGCGATGATCCGGGCCTGCGGTGCCTGCTGCAGCACATAACCACGCACGCGCTCCGGATCGGACAGCAGCACCCGCTTGCCCTGCAGGTCTGACAGGCCCAGCAGCGCCGGGCTGTCGCGCCGGCTGACGATCACGTTCGGCACGCTGATGAAGGGCTGGCTGAACACCCAGTCTGGGCCCAGGTAGCGCGAATCGGCCGGAATGCCCATTACCGCCTGCAGCTCGCCGCGGCGCGCCTTCTCGCGCACTTCGTACCAGTCATGGCTGTTTTCCACCTGCAGGTTGGCGCCAGCCTGCAGCAGGCGGCGCAGGTATTCGCTGGCCAGGCCGCTGGGGTTGCCATCCTGGTCGGCGAACGACAGTGGCGCCGCGTTCGGCGCGAAGCCGATCCTCAACGGTTGCTCCAGTACCCGCTTCTCGGCCTGGCTCAGCGCCAGCTGCGCCGATGCCGACCACCGCGGAGGTGGCAGCCAGCGCTGCGCCAGCGCATCGCGCTGGGCCTGGCTGGTCGCGGCCAGCGCCAGGTCCAGCGCTTCGGCCAGTGGCTGCTTGCCGTTGGGAATGCCGAAGTGCAGTCGCTCCGGCGGGAGATCGCTGGGGCGCAGCAGCACGACGCCCCGCAGGTCCTCGCGGGCGATCAGTTCGGTGGCCACATAGGCATTGCCGATGTAAACGTCGGCCTTGTCGTCTCTGACCATCTCCAAGGCCGCCAACGAGTTGTTTGCGACAAGCTGGCGCGCATGCGGAAAGCGGGCGCGCACCTGGGGCCCGGTCAGGAAGTCCTGCTCGATCACCACCCGCAGTCCGTCCAGATCGGGATTGTCGGAGGCACGCAGGTCGTCCGGGCGCCCCACCAGGGCCAGCGGGGCCTCGCCATAGGCGGCGGTGTAGACCATGCAACGGGTGCGGTCGGCACTGAGCCCGACGTTCATCACCACATCAATCTCGCCACGACATGCCGCATCCAGCACGGATGTCCAGTCGGAGTAGCGCCTTGCCTCCACCTTCACGCCCAACTGACGGACAAGAAGCGACAGATAATCCGGACCCAGGCCAACCTGTTGGCCATCACGGAGGGACTCGAACGGTGGCCAGCCACTGTCATACTGACCCACGACGATGCTCGGATGGGCGGCCAGGTACTCGCGCTGCAGGGGGCTGAGCGGCAACGGCCCGGGCGCCGCCTGCGCCAACGCTGCCGGCAGCGCCAGTACGACCAGCAGCAGGACCAGCCCGCGAACAGCCCAGCTACGCATCGGCGTCGATCTCCTAGAATCCTGCCAGGGACCGCGATGGTCGCGGCCCAGCCAGCCCGGTGGCCATACTAGAGCATGAGCTTGCGCATCATCATCGCAGACGACCACCCGGTGGTCCGTATCGGTACCCGCGCCGTCATCGAATCGAGCGGGGTGGGCCGCGTGGTCGGCGAAGCCGACAGCGCGCAGGCGCTGATGGCCCTGCTCGGCAGCCAGCCCTGCGACCTGCTGGTGACCGACTACTCCATGCCGGGCAGCCCGCAGGCCGACGGCTTCGCCATGATCGGCATGATCCGCCGCCGTCATCCAGACCTGCCGGTGCTGATGCTCAGCGTCTCCAGCAATCTGGCGATCCTGCGCATGGTGCTCGACAGCGGCGTGCTCGGCCTGGTCGACAAGAGTTCGTCGATGGACGAGCTGCCGCAGGCCATCCAGTCGGTCTACCGCGGCCAGCCCTACATCAGCCGCAGCCTGCGCGAGCGGGTCGAGGCTGCCGGCAGCTGGCGCATGCGCGAGGGTGACGGCAAGCCGCTGTCGCCACGCGAGGTGGAGGTGCTGCGGCTGCTCGGCACCGGCATGACCGTGAAGGAAATCTCGCTTCAGCTGCACAAGAGCGTCAGCACCATCAGCCGGCAGAAAGGTGATGCCATGCTCAAACTGGGCCTGAAGGGCGACGCCGAGCTGTTCGATTACCTGCGCGACGGCAAGATCTGAGAGCCAGATCGCACAAGAAGGGCATCTGGCACTGCCCTCTTTGACGGGCCGCCGATCTGTGCCAAGATGGTGGGGCATGAGTTCCCAATGCGAGGTCGAAGGAATCGACCGGCTCATGTCCTCGCTCCCGTCCCTGGTGGACGTGGCGCGGTTCCCTGCCGGCCGTCTGGCCCGGCAACGCTGACCATGGAGAGGCGCATGCAACATCCCCCCAAGCTACGCTGGACCCTGCCGTTGCGGCCTCTGCGCGCATTCGCGGCGTGCCTGCTCGTCTCTCTTTCCGCTGCCGCCTGCAGCGCCGCCGATCCGGTCCCCTCGTCCTCCCAGCCCGGCGCCCCTGCGCAGGCTGCCAATGCGCCCCGACAGGATGTTGCCACGATGCAGAACACCTCTCCCGACACCGCCGTTACCCCGCCCGACGCGCCGACCGTGATGTATTTCACCTATCAAGTGGATGGCGATGGCGCGACCTCCTATGAGGTCCAGAACGGCAGCGTGGCGACCTTCTGGTTCGGCCATACCTTCACCCTCGACGGCACCACGTATTACACGGGTTTCTCCTGGGATACCCGCGAGCACTACGGCAAGCCGGGCGAGCAGTCGCCGGCCGGCCCGGATGACCGCGCCAACCTCGCCGAGGCCACCTTCGTGCTGGCCGGCAGCGACGCGAACAAGCCCTGGAAGTTCCGTGGCCAGGAATGGACCATCGGCGCACTGGGCGCTTACGACAAGGCCGACGATATCGATACCCGGCGCAAGCTGCTTGAACATCGAACCGCCGACGGTCGCCTGCTGCTGGCGGTGCCGACCAGCAGCTTCGACCGCGGCATCAGCAGCACCGGCTATGCACTGCTGCTGTTCAACCCCAAGCGCAGCGAAGACGACGTGGACAGCAAGGTCTGGCGCTATGTCGGTTCGGTGCGTACGGGCGAGGACAACAGCGCCGCCTGCGACGAAGGCAACGTGATGCCCTGCACCGGCAGCGACGGCGAACTGGCCTTCGCTGCCGACGGCAACGGCCTGCCGCGACTGACCGTGACCTTCAAGGGCACCACCCTCGAAGGCCCCGGCAGGACCCGCACCCTGGGTGCCGGCGACACCGTGCACTACACCTTCGACAGCGCGACCCAGCAGTACCTCGCGCGCTGAAAGCACCCGCCACGCGCGGGTCCCCTGTTGACCGACATGTTCTTGACTCACGGATGAGTCCGGTTGGCGATTCGCGGCATGCGCCGCTCCATCAACCCCGAGGAAAAACGTCATGGCACAGCATGACTACAGCAGAAAGGAAGTCCTGGACATCGTCGAGCAGGTCGCCAGGCAGAAGAGCATTCCGGTCGACGACTTCATGCGCTTCGCGTACATCGAGACCGGTGGCACGTTCAACGAGCGCGCCCACAACGCGTCATCCGGCGCCAAGGGCCTGTTCCAGTTCGTGCCCGGGTCCGCACGCCAGTACCACCTGACCGGCCACGAGTTCGACCCCACCCGCAACACCGAAGCGGCCGCGCAGATGTACCAGGACAACCTGGACTCGATGGCACGCCGCAACGAGCGCACCGGCCACCCGTACCTGTCCGGCGGCAGTACGCCGACCGGGCTGGACCTGTACCTGGCCCACCAGCAGGGCAGTGCCGGCTATGGCTCGGTGCAGACCGCCATTGCCACCGGCACCTTCGGCGTGGTCCGCAACAGCCACGGCGACGAGATCAACATGCGCCGCAACGTGCTGAACCAGATCGGGTCGGACGCGAAGGCGCTGACCGGCCACAGCCTGGCCGAAATGCGCGGCATGAACGATGGCGACCTGGCACGGGCCTTCTCCAGCTACTACATCCACAAGTACGCAGCGATCAGCATCCCGGAAAAGAACATCGAACCGCAGGCGGTGGCACAGGGCCAGGCCCCGGCCGCGCCTGCACAGGCCAGCGCAGCCGTGGCGGCCGGTGCTGCCACGCTGGCGGCAACCGCAACAGCCGCTGCCGCGCCGAAACCGGGCATCGAACTGCAGGCCGCCTACGAGGCCGGCGTGAAGTACGACGATGTGAAGTACGCCATCAACATTCCGGGCCACGCGCTGTACGTACCGGGCAAGACCGGCAAGAACGTGGACCAGGGTTACATCGATTGCTCCGGCTGGGTCGGCACGCTGCAGAACCGGACCATGGACGAGATCAACCAGAAGGCCGGGCATGCGGTGTTCAGCAAGGCCGATCGCATCGACCTGGGCAACCTGGGTTCCGGCGGCATCGTGCGCAAGGCATTCGACCAGTCCGGCGTGCTGCTTGACCGCGACGCGATCCTCAAGCCCGGTGCGCTGAAGGAAGGCATGATCATCGGCCTGGATACGGCCAGGACCCGCCATGAACACTGGAACGGCATCGACCACATCGTGATGGTGGTGCGCGACCCGAACACCGACAAGCTGCTGATCAGCCAGTCCACCGGCAGCAAGGGCGTGCACACCATGCCGGTGGAGGACTACCTCAAGCAGGTGAAGGACCACCCGCACTGGAAGCTGTTCGCGTCCGATCCATTGTCCAAGGCCCGTGACCTGCTGGAAAACCGCACCCAGTCGCACGAGCAGACCCAGGGCAAGGCCAACGCCGAGCACAAGGCGGCCGCCACGCCGCACGCCGAACTGTACAAGCAGGGCGCACACAGCGAGGGCGTGCGCAAGGTGCAGGAGCAGCTGGGCCACCTGGGCTACGTCGGCGCCGACGGCAAGCCACTGGTCGAGGATGGCCGCTTCGGCCGCAACACCGACGCGGCAGTGCGCCAGCTGCAGAAGGACAACGGCCTGGTCGTCGACGGCATCGTCGGTCCGAAGACGCTGGAAGCGATCAAGGAAGCACGCGAACGGCCCTTGCTGAACGACGAGCGGCACCCACGCAATCCGATGTACCTGCAGGCCACCGAGGGCCTGGAGCGGCTGCCGGCAGGTACCTTCAAGGATCGCCACGCGCTGGAAAGCGCCGCCGCGGCCCTGACCAAGGAGGCGCATGCCGCCGGCCTGCAACGCATCGACACGGTGGTGCCGAGCCCGAACGGTGAGCGCCTGTTCGCCGTGCAGGGCACGATCGGTGACCCGGCGGCCAGCCGCGTGGCGGTGGAGACCCGTGCCGCCAGCGAGCAGAGCCTGGCGCTCAGCAGTGGTGCCGTGCAGGGCGCCCCAAACGTGCTGCACCAGCAGCAGGATGCCCAGCAGGAGCAGGCCCGGCAGGCACAGAAGGCGATGGGCGTCTAAGCCCGCAGCGCCTTGGGAGAGAAGGGAGGGCCACGTCCGCGTGGCCTTTTCCCTTTCTGCCAGCTGAGCGGCCGAGGCCGCTTTCAGCCTTGCTTCATGCCGCCTGCCGCTAGATGAATGCGCAAGCCGCACGGTGGACCAGGCAATGTTCCGGCAATGTTGGAACGCCAGCGTGGACACCACGGCAGCCGGGGCGCCCGCGCCCTCCCTGCCCAGCGTGGCATGCACCTCACAGGAGAACGAACATGCTCAGTACTTCCACACTCAGCTTCCGTGGTCTGGCGATGGCTCTGGCACTGGTGGCCAGTGTGGCCGTGGTCAGCGATGCCAGCGCGATGTCGAGGAAGGACAAGCGCACCCTGGTCGGCGCCGTGGTCGGTGGCGTGGCCGGCAACCTGCTCTCCAACGGTGATCCTGCCGCCACCGTGGGCGGCGCCGTGGCCGGCGGCGCGATCGGCAACCTGACCACCTCCGACCGCCGCGACCGTCGTTACTACGACAACCGCCGCTATGACGACCGCTACGATCGTCGTTACGACCGTGGCTATTACCGCAGCGGCTACTACGACCGCGGTGACAACCGTCGCTGGCAGCGCGAGCGCTACTACGACAACCGCTACTACCACGACCGCGGCCGCCATCGCGGCTGGTAGGCAGCGCGGCGGCATCACCGCAGCTGATGCACGGACGGGCGGGTCGATGACCCGCCCGTTTGCGTTGGCCACGTGCATGGCGTTGAATGCGCAGCCTTGGATGCGACTTTCCCCACCGGGGCTGCGGCATGACTTCTTCCTCCCACCGCGTGCAGGGCCTGAACAACGACGAGGTTGCTGCCGACTGGCCACCGATCAGCGCGGCGGACATTGCGTGGCTGCGCCAGCGCTACCCTCAGCTGGACGAGCAGAGCCAACCGCGCTGGCACAGCCCGCGGCCACTGTCGGCCGCCGCCATCGTCAATGGCAGGGACGGCGCGGTGTTCATCAAGCGCCACCACCACAGCGTGCGCAGCGCGGCCTGCCTGGAAGAAGAACACCACTTCATCGCCCATCTCGCCGCAGCGGGCGTGCCGGTGGTGCAGGTGCTGCCAGCGGCCGATGGCCACAGCGCCGTCGAGCATGGCGAATGGACCTTCGAGCTGCATGCGGTTGGCGTCGGTGAGGACCTGTATCGCGACGCGGTGTCGTGGTCGCTGCTGACCGATATCGCGCAGGCCCGTGAAGCCGGACGCGCACTCGCACAGCTGCACCGTGCCGCCGCCAGCTACCACGCGCCCCAGCGCAGCACCCATGTGCTGGTCGCGCGCGACGATCTGATCCGCGCCGACGATCCGGTCGCGGCCATCAAGGCAGGGCTGCACGAGCGCCCCGCGCTGGCCCGCTATCTCGCGCGCATTCCGTGGGAAGCGCAGCTGCAGCGTGACGTGCTGCCGTGGCATGCCGGCCTGGCCAAGCGCCTGCGCGACGAGCCGCGGCTGTGGGCCCACAACGACTGGCATGTTTCCAACCTGCTGTGGCGCGATGGGCAGATCAGCACCGTGCTGGATTTCGGCCTGGCCTCGCCCACCAGCGCACTGTTCGACCTCGCCACCGCGATCGAGCGCAACGCGGTGGCGTGGCTGGAGCTGGAGCGCGGCATGGAGGCGGTGCGCATCGATATCGCGCTGGCCCTGCTCGACGGCTACCGCCAGGTACTGCCGCTGTCGGCGGCACGCGTGCACCTGCTGGCCGACCTGCTGCCGATGGTCCATTTCGACTTCGCACTGTCCGAAGTGGAGTACTTCGAAGGTGTCACCGGCTCGACCGCGAATGCCGACGTGGCGTGGCAGCCCTTCATGCTGGGGCACCCGGCGTGGTTCCACAGCGCGCCGGGACAGGCATTGCTGCAGGCCCTGCACGCGGCAGCCTGAAGGGCGCCGGCTCGCAAATCCGTACCATTTGTAGTGAAATGGTCACCTGAAGCGGGGGTGCCTGGATCTGCCAGGCTGAGAGAGTCCCTTGGAACCTGATCCGGTTTGCACCGGCGTAGGGAGCTTTGAGCCGCAGCCACACCCCCGTCATGGGCAGGTGCACCTGCGCGCCGTCGCTTCGTCTCCCTTGTTGTCCGAAGACGAATCGAATGAACCGCTGCCTGCGCCCCACCCTGCTCTCCCTCGCCCTCTGCGCCGCGCTGCCGCTGCACGCCAGCGAGGCCGAGGCGTCCCCCGATGCGGCTGCCACCGGCGCCGAGCATTCGCCGACCGAACTGGCAGCGGTGCGCGTGCAGGCCGGCAAACCGAAAGCCGATACCTCGCGCGTGAACGCCTTCGGTGGCGGCAGCTGGAAGGACACGCCGGCCTCGGTGAACGTGCTCGAGCGCGACTATCTCGACCGTCGCCAGGTGCGTTCGCTGTCCGAGCTGGCCAGCAACGATGCCTCGCTCGGTGATGCGTATGCGCCGGTGGGTTACTACCAGAACATCGCCATCCGTGGCTTCGCGCTGGACGCCGCCACCGGCTACCGCTTCAACGGCCTGTCCATCGCCGGCGAACAGCGCCTGGCGCTGGAGAACGTGCAGTCGGTGGAGATCCTCAAGGGTGAAGCCGGCCTGGCCGCAGGCGTGATGGCACCGGGTGGCATCATCAACTACATCGGCAAGCGCCCGGCCGAAGTGCGCACCGCCACGCTCGGCACCGATTCGGAAGGCTCGCGCTACGTCGCCGTCGATGTCGGCCACTGGATCACCCCGCGCTTCGGCCTGCGCCTGAATGCCGCGTGGGATTCAAGCAATTCCTATGTCGAGCACGCCGATGGCCGCCGCAATTTCTACTCGCTGGCGGCCGACTGGCTGATCGGCGAACGCGGCAAGCTGGAGGTGGACGCCAATTACCAGACCAGTTCGCAGCGTTCGGTGTCCGGTTACCAGCTGCTGGGCGCACGCGACCTGCCGCGCGGCGTCGACCGCGAGCACCTGCTCGGCTACCAGCCGTGGCAGCGTCCGGTGGATATTGCCAGCACCAACATCACCGCGCTGCACACCTACGATTTCAACGACGCCTGGCAGTCCCGCGTGTCGGTCGGCCACAGCCGGTCGGTGATCGATGACAACGTCGCCTTCGCCTACGGTTGCTACTACGCCGTGCAATGCGCCGATGGCAGCGTGCCGGGCAACTACTTCGCGCCCAACGGCGACTACGACGTCTACGACTACCGCAGCCCGGACGATACCCGCCGCAACCAGCAGGCCCGTGCCGAGCTGCGTGGCCGTTTCGAGACCGGCAGCGTCGGCCATGAGCTGACCCTCGGCGCCGACTACTTCCGCCGCACCGTGGACAGGCGCCCGAGCGTCAACGAGTACGTCGGCACCACCAACATCCACGAAGCACCGGTGCCGGTATTCGCGCCGTCGCCGAAGATGCCTGGCCCGTCCGCACGTCGCCTGGACAGCCGCCAGACCGCCTTCTTCGCGCTGGACCGGATGAGCTTCGGTGACGACTGGCAGTGGCTGGCCGGTGGCCGCTTCGTGCGCCTCGATGAGCGCGCCTACGACAAGCGCGGCACCCCGCAGCGCCACAGCCGCCTGTCACGCTTCCTGCCGCAGACCGCGCTGGTGTGGAAGGCCACCGACCAGCTCAACGCCTATGCCAGTTACGTGCGCGGCATTTCGCTTGGCCAGGAAGCGCCGTTCTGGACCAGCAATGCCGACACCTTCCTGCCGTCGGTGCAGTCGCGCCAGCTGGAAGTGGGCGTGAAGTACGTGCCGGTCGAGGCGTTGACCCTGGGTGCGGCCGTGTTCCGCATTTCGCAGCCGTACCAGTACGCCAGGCCGGACAACAGCGACGTGGGCTACACCTTCGTCGAGGAAGGCACCCAGACCCACACCGGCCTGGAGCTGACCGCCAACGGCCAGCTGACCGACGCATTGCAGATCGTGGCCAGTGCCAGCGTGCTGCAGGCGCGTGCGCGCGACACCGGCACGCCGGCCTATGAAGGCCATCAGCTGGTGAATGTGCCGAAGGTGCGGGCCAGCGTGCATGTGGCCTATGCGCTGCCGTTCGTGCAGGGCCTGGATGTCACTGGCGGCTGGCGTTATGCCGGTGCCAACGTCGCACGTGCCGACGGCGGCGTGCGCGCACCGGACTACTCGGTGTTCGACGCTGGTCTGCGCTTCCAGCATCGCCTGCACGAGCGTGCGGTGACCTGGAACCTGTCGGTGGACAACGTGTTCAACCGCTTCTACTGGCGCGATACCGGCAGCAGCGGCGGTGACTACTACCTGTTCCCCGGCGCACCGCGACAGGCCCGCCTGTCGGTGACGTTCGCGCTGTGAGCGGCGTGATGCTCGAGTGGACCGCCGCACTGTGCAGCATCCTTGGCGTCTGGCTGATGGCCCGGCGCCGGCTGGTGGCGTGGCCGGTGGGCCTGCTGTCGGTGACGCTGTACGGGCTGGTATTCGCCGAGGCCAAGCTGTACTCGGACACCCTGCTGCAGGTCGCCTTCGGTGGCTTCCTGGTCTACGGCTGGCTCAACTGGCGGCAGCATGCCGCCGATGAGGGCAGCATCCGCATCGTGCCGCTGGCACGCGGCACGCTGCTGCGTGACCTGGCCATCGGCCTGTGTGGTGGCGTGGCGCTGGGTGCAGCCATGCACAGCTTCACTGATGCCGCCCTGCCGTGGTTGGACGCGCTGCTGACCGGCCTGAGCCTGGTCGGGCAATGGTGGCAGGCACGCCGCCACGTGGCCTGCTGGTGGGTGTGGATCGCGGTGGACGTGGTCTATGTGGGTGCGTACCTGTTCAAGTCGCTGCATGTGACCGCGGCGCTGTACGTGTTCTTCCTCGGCCTGGCCGTGTTCGGCCTGCGCGCATGGAGCGCCGCCGCGCGCGAGCCACAGGTGGCAACGCAGTAGAGCCACGCCATGCGTGGCGGGCTACCGGTAGTCGCCAACCCGGGTTGGCGCGCGCCTGCCGACCAAGGTCGGCATCTACCCACCACATCCACGCATGGCGTGGATCTACTTCGGCTCCAGCACCAGCCCCAGCCGCAGCGGCTGGCGCATGTCGGCCGGCGGGGCTGCCTGCAACGGCGCGCCCTGCAGCGTCGCGCGCAGGTCGGCGTCGACCTGGGCATCGCCCAGGCTGTCGAATTCCAGCTTCGAGATGCGGCCATCCGCCGCGATCCACACGCTCACCGGCAGCGGCGTCGGTGCGTCCGGATGTGCCTGCAGCCATTCCAGCACGCGCTGCGCCTGCGGGTCCTGCTCCTGCTGCAGGCGCTGCTGCAGCTGGCCACCGACCGCAGCGGCGTAGGCCATCCAATGCGCAGGGGCTTCCTGCGCGGACACCGCCGCGCTCCCCAGTACCAGCGCACCGAACACCGCGGCCAGCGGCCGCCACCAGCGGCGTGCACCGGTTGTGTTCCTTGCCATCGCCATCGTCCGCCCCTGCGCTCTCATCCAACGGCTGATGGTCGGGGCGGTAGATGACAGGCAGATGGCGGCACAGTAGAGCCACGCCATGCGTGGCTGCTACGGGCAACGTGCGTACCATCCACGCGTGGCGTGGATCTACTGGAACAGAGCGGCCAGTAGCATGCGCAAGGACGAGAGCCGCGATCAGTCGCCCAGATCGGCCAACACTTTGCGCGAGGGCGCGAAGAAGGTCACGCCGGTGGTGGCGGTGGAGAAATCGAGGATGCGGTCATGCAGCGGTGCGGGATTTCCGATGAACATGCGCTCGAGCATCTTCTCGATCACCCACAGGCGGCGCGTGTAGCCGATGAAGTAGGTGCCGTATTCGCCGCGGCCCGGGTTGGCGAACGGCATGTTGTCGCGCAGGATCTCGTGCTCGCCGTCGGCGTCCTCGATGGTGCACAGGGTCTTGTGCGATTTCTGCGCATCGGCCGGTGCATCGTCCAGCTCGATGTTGTCGTGCTTGGTGCGGCCGATGATCGCCTCCTGCGCCTCGGTCTTCTGCGCGCGCCAGGCATCGAGATTGTGCAGGTACTTCTGCACCACCACGTAGCTTCCGCCGGCATGTTCCGGGTCTTCCTCACCCACGATCGTGGCTTCCGGCAGCGACAGCCCTTCCGGGTTGGCGGTGCCGTCGACGAAATCGAGCAGGTCGCGGCCATCGAAATAGCGGAAGCCAGCCACGTCATCGACCGCTTCCACCGCATCCCCGAAGGCCATCAGCAGGTTGCGCTCGAAGGCCACGATCAGGTCCATCGTGCGCGCCCGGATGTGGTACAGCAGGTCGCCCGGCGTGGACACGGCGGTGTGGGTGGCGCCCTTGATCTCGCGGAACGGCTTCAGCTCGCGCGGCGGCGTGGTGCCCACCAGCGGCTGCCACACACGGTGGCCGATGGCCACGTTGCAGGTGAAGGTGCGTTCGATCTCGCGGATGGCGGTGTTCTTGATCAGGTCGTCGGTGCTGGCCAGCACCTCGCGCGCCCTGGCGATCGACGCCTCATCATCCTTCACCTTCAGCACCAGGAACGCCGCCGAATGGGTCAGTGGCGCGGTGATCTGCTGCGGCTCATTGTCGAGCGTGTGGTTGAGGGCGGTGATCTGGGCGGGCTGGGTGTTCACGGTATTCCTGCGGGCTTGAGGCGGGCGCGTCGCGTGTGGCGATGTGCGGGCGATCATAGCGGAACCGCCTGACCGGGGACGGAGCGGTTCTCGTTCCGTCCACCAGCGAAGGTACGAAGACCTCAATCCACATCACTCCAGACCGCCAGCTCGTAGCCATCCAGGTCGCGGAAGTGGAAGCGGCGGCCGCCGGGGAATGCGAACACCGCCCGCACCACCTCGCCACCGGCAGCGACTACGCGCTGCTGCGCGTCGGACAGGTCCGCGCAATACACGATCACCAGCGGCCCGCCGTGGGCACGCACCGGCACGTCGGCCACGAAGCCGCCCTTCAGGCGGCCATCGTCGAATTCGGTGTAGGCCGGGCCATAGTCGGTGAAGTGCCAACCGAACACCTCGCCGTAGAAGCGTTTGCTGCGGGCAATGTCGGCGACGTTGAATTCGATGTTGTCGATGCGGCGTTCGGCATCGCGGGATGCGGCGTGGCTCATGGCGTGGCTCCGTGTTGGGAGCCCCAGCTTCAATCAACGTGGCATCGCGGTCTTGAACGAAACGGCCATCATTGGCCCCATTCCAGGCGCAGCTCGCGTGCTGTCATGCTGGCAAGCTCACGTGCCTCGCGGCTGAGATGGGCCTGGTCGGCATAGCCGGCCTCGGCGGCCAGCATCGCCAGGGAGTGCTGCGGCAGCGCGCGGCTGTGGCGCAGAAAACGTTGCAGCCGCAGGATCCGTTCCAGCGTCTTGGCGCCGTAGCCGAACTGCGACTGGCTGAAGCGTCGCAGGCTGCGCGGGCTCAGGCCGACGTGCGCCGCGAGCGTGTCCAGCGTGGCGTGGCCGGCGGCGAGCGCCTGGAACAGGGCATGTGCGCGCTTGGCGGGGGTGTCGAGCGCGACCGCACCCATATGCTGTTGCAGGCAGTGCGCCATTCGCTGCAGGCGCTGTGCAGGCGCGGTGTCGCCGATGGAGGCCGCCGCCTTGTTCGCCCACGCGCCCTTCAGGTCAGCCAGGGGCACGGCCTGGCCGATGATCCCGGCCAGGGGCAGGCCCAGCGCGGCCAGTGCCTGGCCGGGACGGAAGCGTGCCCCCAGCACCTGCGCACCGGGTGCCAGCGCCGGGTGCGCGGCCACGCGGTCCGGGCCGACCACGAACAACGCACCGTCGCGCCAGAGGATATCCACGCAACCGTCAGGCAGTACGGTGATGTGCCCATCGGCATCGTCAGGAAGCTGGCTCTGCCACAGCTGGCCAAAGTGGCCGCGCAGCGGCGCAGGCGCCGGATGCTCCTGGTAGGCCGTGCCAGTACCTGCGAGGGGGGAAGAGTCGCCCATGCCGCATTGTCGCGCTACAGGGCCCATAAAAGTGAAGCCCGGCGCGAGGCCGGGCTTCGGTTGGCGTGTGGGAGAGAGAGAGAGAGAGTCACACGCCAGCACAACACGCACTAACGACAGGCGTTTGTTACCAGGTGAAGCGCGGGCCCACGAACCACTCGCGGTCGCCGGCCTTGGCCAGCTTCACTTCGCCGCTCAGGCCCCAGTTCTGGTTGAACTTGGCGGTGGCGCCGACACGGCCGTAGAACTCGCCGTCCGGGTTGTAGCCATGCTTCTTGCTGAAATCTTCGTAGCCGGCCATCACATAGCCTTCCACGTACGGGTTGAACGCGGTGCGCACGCCCACTTCGGTGGAGTAGCCGTTGAAGTCCAGGCCGTGCTTCATGTCGTACTTCTGGTACGCAACGCGAGCCACCAGGTCGGTGTTCGGTGCGATGCCGTAGTTGTAGCCGGCGCCGATGCGCCACTGGTCGACATCGTTCTTGAACTTGTCGGTCTCCTGCGCGCTGTAGTCGCCGAAGATATGGAAGTTCGGGTGCACCGCAACGGAACCCTTCACCTTCCAGCCATCGGCGTCGCCGCCCTTGGCGTCGGTGTTCACGTAGCCGCCTTCAACGTAGTTGTACGACAGGCCGTCGGTTGCCGATGCAGCGAACGGCAGGGCAGCCAGAAGGCCCAGAGCGAGCAGCGAATTCTTGTTCATCGGGACACACCTTTAATTATTTTGGTTTCGTCGGCCGCCTCCCGGGAGGGGGAGAGAGAGGAGGCGATCGACAGGTGTGAATTATCCGTTAGGGGGTCTAATCAACCCTGAATATTGAACTGACTGGTATATAAATATGGGCGACGTTCAGGGAACTCCGCATGCCGCACACATCCGCCGCGTCACTGCTGTTGCGGGGACGTGCCCGCCGTAGGGTGCGCGAGCTGCTGCTCATCATCCCTGCGATGATGCTGCAGGCGGCCGAGCGCAGCCAGCCTCCTGCGCGCATCGTGATTCAGACGGACGATGTCACGCGTTTCTTCCATGTGCTGGATGCCAGCGCTGGAAAGCCGAGTGCCGACGATCTGCAGCGCGGCTATCTGGATGCTGGCACAGACGCTCTGCGCAGCTTCACCGACAGCCGTATCGGCTCGATGGAGCGGCTGGCCAGGGCCATCCGGGACACGCCGGCATTGTTTGCGAAAGCGAGAACCTGCGCGACAGCATTGCCATCGATCCGCATGCGCGTCGCCGCTGCCGTCGATCAGCTGGGCACCTTGTTGTCGTCTGCGGCGCTTTCCCCCGGTCACCGTACTGGTGGGCCGCGGCAACAGTGGTGGCGTGACCGCCGAAGCAGGCGTGGTCATTGGACTGCAAGCGCTGTGCGACGCCGACTGGATGCAGGCCGATGTCGGCGACCGTTTCGTGCACCTGATTGCCCATGAGTACGTGCACGTGCAACAGCCAGGTGCACGCGTGGAATTCGAGCAGCCCACCCTGCTCTATCAGGCGCTGCTGGAAGCCAGCCGGTGGCGGCCCGCGTGCGCTGGCATCGAGGCGGTGCCGACGGCACTTCGATGAAATCCGCTTCATGCTGATGAATACGTGCTTCTGAACAGGCACAAGGCAAGCCGGCCGATGCACGTCCGCCCGCGTGATCCTGCTTGTTAAGTTTTGTTGATCGAACGTCTTCACAGCGCTTCCACGTCTTCCAATTCCAGCTGAAAGCACGGGCTAGCGCCGGGAACAAACGCCGCTATATTCCAGCTTCCCCAGACGAAGGAGGGAGTTGGAAATGAAATTGACCAAGCAGCACATCAACGCAGCACGCGCCATCACCGTCGCCATCGTGGCCACCGTAAGCCTCGGCGCTTGCGCCACCTACAAGGACGAGTTCGCAACCATCAACTCGCGCCTCGATCAGCTCGACGTAAAGGTGCAGGGCGCTGCCCAGAGTGCCGAGTCCGCCAACCAGTCGGCGCAGCAGGCCAACCAGCGTCTGGACCAGATCGAAGGCCGCGTACAGCAGCTTGAAAGGGCACCGGCCGGTCGCAAGCCGCGCGGCTGATAGCTCTCTCACCCTTTGAATTGATCCACCTCTGTATCGGGAACCAGTGGCCTTCGCCGGCCACTGGCATCCTTCCACCCAGAATTGCATTGCAAGGAGCCGTCCCATTCGTACCTCCTCCTCCCCTGCACGCCGCGTCTTCCATGCCGCACTGGCGTTGGCACTGGCCGTTGCGTGCAGCGGCGCAGCCAGCGCCAAGGGCAAGGACAAGGAAGCGCCTGAACAACGCATTGCCGCCGTTGATGAACTTCCGCCCGACCAGAGCGTGTCCGAAACAGTGATCGAGCTGGCCGGCTGGGTGGTCGCCAGCAAGGACAACCAGGGCTATCCGTTTGCGGTCATGGACAAGGCGGCGGCGCAGGTTCTGGTCTTCGGCGGTGATGGCAAGCTGCGCGGCGCAGCACCGGCGCTGTTTGGGTCGGCGATCGGCGACCACTCCGCACCGGGCGTCGCCAAGCTCGCACTGAGCGCGATTCCCGGCCACGACCGTACCACGCCTGCCGGCCGCTTCATTGGCGGTTACGGCCCGTCCGACGATGCCGGACGCGTGCTGTGGGTGGACTACGATTCCGCAGTCTCGATGCACCCGCTGCCGCCGGGCAGCCCGAAGGAAAAGCGCGCCGAGCGGTTGGCATCGCCCTCGCCGGACGACAACCGTGTCACCCACGGTTGCATCAACGTTTCGCCTGCGTTCTACGAGCAGATCGTGCACTCCACGTTCGAGAAGGGCGGTGTGTTCTACATCCTGCCGGACAAGGATTCGATCGCGAAAACCTTCCCGGAGTTCGCACAGAGCCGTGGGAATGCGAAGGAAGAAGACGAGAAGGGCGCGCGGCGCGCGAGCAAATAGAGCGCGTTTGCGTAGCGGAACTCAGGAGGCGGTAGCGCCAGCAGCCTGCGCCAATGCGGCCGCGAGCGCGTCGCCCTTCCTCTCGCTGTAACGGTCTACCAGGTAGTCCGACCGGCCCCGCGTCAGCAGCGTGAACTTCACCAGCTCTTCCATCACATCCACCACCCGGTCGTAGTACGGCGAGGGTTTCATCCGGCCGTCGTCATCGAATTCCTGCCAGGCCTTGGCCACCGATGACTGGTTTGGGATGGTCAGCATGCGCATCCAGCGACCGAGCACGCGCAACGTGTTGACGGTGTTGAACGACTGCGAGCCGCCGCTCACCTGCATCACCGCCAGCGTCCTGCCCTGCGTGGGCCGCACGCTGCCATCTTCCAGCGGCAACCAGTCGATCTGGTTCTTGAACACGCCGGTGACCGTGCCATGCCGCTCGGGGCTGACCCAGACCTGGCCTTCCGACCACTGCGACCACGCACGCAACCGCTGCACTTCAGGGTGGCTCGTGTCCACGCTGTCCAGCATGGGCAGCGCATGTGGATCGAACATGCGGGTTTCGCACCCCAGATGGCGCAGCAATCGCTCGGCTTCGAGCGCCAGCTTGCGGCTGAAGGACTGCGGCCGCAGCGAGCCGTAGAGCAGGAGGATGCGTGGCGGCCCCAGATCTGCCGCGGCGAGCTTGTGATGATTGGGCTGGGGCAATGACGATTCCACCAGATTGGGCAGGTCAGGGCTTGTGATTGGCTTATTCATTCGATTATTCTAGAAATATGGAAACGTTAAATGCAATCACCGCCCTCACCGCGCTCGGTCATGCCACCCGCCTGGCTTCTTTCCGCCTGCTGGTGGAGGCTGGCCCGGCAGGGCGCATGGCGGGCGACATCGCCACGGCCCTGCAGGTGCCCCCAGCCACGCTCAGCTTCCACCTGAAGGAGCTGGTACAGGCCGGGCTGGTGGAGAGCGAAAGCCAGGGCCGCCATGTCTGCTATCGCGCCAACTTCGATGCGATGAACGGCTTGATCCAGTACCTGACGCACAATTGCTGCGCGGGTTCGCCGGACCAGCAGTGCGCGGCAAGCGAACCGGCCTGCAGGTGCTGAGATGAAGCCAGACCCCGTGATTCGTGCCGGCACACGCGACGACCTGTCCTGCATCCGAGACCTTCTGCAGCGGGCGCAGTTGCCCGTGGCCGATCTGGAAAGCAGCGAGGTCGTGTTTCTCGTCGCAGACCTCGACGGCGTCCCCGTGGGCGCCGTTGGATTGCAGGTTTTCAGCGCCTCGGCGCTGCTCCGCTCCCTGGTGGTGTCTGATGACCGACGCGGCACCGGCCTTGGACGCGCATTGCTGGCAGCGGCCGAAGAGATGGCCCACCGTATGCAGGTCAGGGAACTGGTGCTGCTGACAACATCGGCAGGCTCGTGGTTCGCGCGGCACGGCTATGCCGGATGCGATCGCGCGCAGATAGCGGAGGCGATCCGCAGCTCTGCCGAGTTCACCCGTCTCTGTCCGGGCAGCGCGCTTTGCATGTCCAAGCCACTCACTGACCACGGAAGCCACATGACCCGTAATGTCCTGTTCCTCTGCACCGGCAACAGCGCCCGCAGCGTGCTTGCCGAAGCCACCCTGCGCGCCTGGGGCGGCGATCGCTTCAGCGCATTCAGTGCGGGCAGCCAGCCCACTGGCCAGATCAACCCCTTCGCGCTGGCCCAGCTGCAGGCCGAAGGAATGCCCATTGAAGGGCTGCGCAGCAAGTCGTGGGATGAGTTCGTGGATGCACCGCCGATGGACCTGGTGATCACCGTGTGCGATTCAGCCGCAGCGGAGGCCTGCCCGGTGGTGTTCGGTGACTTCATCCGCAGCCACTGGGGCCTGCCCGATCCGGCGGCCGTAGCGGGTAACGATGCCGACAAGACCGCAGCCTTCGCGCTGGCTCATGCCATCGTGAAGGCGCGACTGCGTGCATTGCTCGCCTTGCCTGACTCATTGTGGTCCGACCGCGAAGCGCTGCAGCACGCGCTGGATCAGATTGGACAGTTGCAGCCGACCGACAGCATGCCGTGACTTCCCGCATGAATCTGTTCGAACGCCACCTGACGCTTTGGGTCGGGCTTTGCATTGCGGTCGGCACGCTGCTGGGCCACTTCCTACCCGGTGCTTTTGCCGCGCTGGCATCCGCAGAGATCGCCAAGGTCAACCTGCCGGTTGCGGTACTGATCTGGCTGATGATCATCCCGATGCTGCTGAAGGTCGACTTCACTGCGATGCGCCAGTTGCAGCAGCACTGGAAGGGCATCGGCGTAACGCTGTTCATCAACTGGGCGGTCAAGCCATTCTCGATGGCGCTGCTGGGCTGGCTGTTCCTGCGCCATGCCTTCGCCGACTGGTTGCCCGCAGCACAGATCGACAGCTACATCGCCGGGCTGATCCTGCTGGCGGCCGCGCCCTGCACCGCCATGGTGTTCGTGTGGAGCAACCTGTGCCGTGGCGATGCCAACTTCACCCTGAGCCAGGTGGCGTTGAACGACGCGATCATGGTGGTGGCCTACGCGCCGGTGGTTGCACTGCTGCTGGGCCTGTCGGCGATCACCGTGCCGTGGGATACCCTGCTGCTGTCCGTTGGCCTCTACATCGTGGTGCCGGTGCTGCTGGCTGCGTTGCTGCGGCGCTGGATCCTGATGCATCGTGGCGAGGCGGCGTTGCAGCAGATGCTTCGCAAGCTTGGGCCCGTCTCGCTGTGTGCGCTGCTGCTCACACTGGTGCTGCTGTTCGGCTTCCAGGGCCAGCAGATCGTGAAGCAGCCGCTGGTGATCGCACTGATTGCGGTGCCGATCCTGATCCAGGTCTATTTCACTTCCGGCCTGGCCTACCTGCTCAATCGTCGCCTGGGCGTGGCGCATTGCGTGGCCGGCCCTTCGGCGTTGATTGGTGCCAGCAATTTCTTCGAACTGGCGGTAGCCACCGCGGTGGGGCTGTTCGGCGTGCATTCGGGGGCTGCGCTGGCGACGGTGGTGGGTGTACTGATCGAGGTGCCGGTCATGTTGTCTGTGGTGCGGATCGTGAACCGTACTCAAGCCTGGTACGAGAGACGCGAAGAGCACTGACACACCGGAGTGCGCCGAAGTCGATTTACGTTCTTCGCCCCGCACTGTCGTCATCGGCCTGGTGGGGTACCCGTACGCCACGTCGTCAACTTCGACCCATGTCGCATATTCCCCATGCCGCTACGGACGTTGCGGCGCCTGCGTCTGCGACGGCTTAACAGCATGCAAAAATGCCAAAAGCGTCTTTGATCCAGCGTTGAATGCAACTCTTCTGATTGGCGTTGCGCAGCGACGGCGGTACAGATGGCGGGCCGCCGGAAAATGGGTGGCCGGGCCTCGAAAACCCGTTAGATCACGAACGTTGTTTGCGCTTGCCAGCCGGCGTCACCCCGCGTGGCGCCGGCTGGCATTCCGTCTGCCGGCTATGGCGGGCGGAGCGTGGAGGCCTTGCGCCTGCCGGTCTTGTTCGTGATCTCCCGGTTTTCGAGCCACGTCTCCGCCCGCCACCTTTGCGTGGCGGCTACCGTCTGTCCTGCACGGAGCACTGCCATGACCTCACCGGACTTCCCCCGCCTGCATCCGCATCGCTCGTCCGCCACTGGCGGTGAGCCCTCAGAGCACGCGGCTGCGACCGACCCGAACGCCTTCATCGCCACGCTTCACCGCATCGGCAAAGGCGCGGCCGCCGATGGCCAACCCTGGCCGGAGCGTCACCAGATGCCGGGCCGTTGCATGGCGCTGGCCGATGCGGACTGCGCACTGGCCGGCCAGCGTGTGACGCTGGAGCTGCTGCTGGCGGCCGAACGCGTGCGCCAGAACGGCACGGAGGCCGAGTACGTGGGCGACCGGGTGATGGAAGGGCTGATCATGGCGTGCCTGACGATGAACGCACAGGCCAGCGCGCGCATGCAGCCGGACGGGTGACGCCGGCGCCACATCACTCGCAGAGCGCGCTGTCTTCCTTCAACGCGGCATCCTGCAGTGGCTGGCGCTGTTCGATCTGCTCACGCTGTTCCGCCGTCGGCTCGCCCAGCCACCACACACGGCAGCGCGCGGTAAGACGGCCGACCATCTTCGCCTGCGTGGGTGAGTACAGCATCGCCAACGCGGTGCCGGGGCAGTCGTGGGCCTGGCAGGCGGTGTAGAACCACCACGGCTCGCCCTGCAGCACTACCAGCTCGCCAGGGCCGCTGGGTCCGCTCAACAGGCGCTTGCGCAGCGACGGCATATCCTTGTCAGTGGATTCGGCGTCCTGCGTGCCCTTCATCAGCGCATCGAACGCGGCCAGCACCTTCGGGTCCTTGCGGCCGCAGTCGTCCACGGTACTGCCGCCGACCAGGGTGAAGAAGTGGGTCGCCAGCGGATTGTCCGCGCAGGTCAGTTCGCCGCCAGCGCCCGGGTCTTCCGGTTCGCCCTCGCTGTCCCACACCGCGGGGTCCACGCTGTCTTCGATTGACGGTTCCTTCTCGACCACCGTGGCCGTGGCGGCCGGAGCTTCGGTGGTTGGTGCTGGCGCCGCAGCAGGCGCGGCCTCGCCAGTCTTCTCCGGTGCCTGTCCGCAGGCTGCCAGCAGCGCGGCCATCATCGCCATCCCTGTGATTCGCATCTTCATCGCGTGTCCTTGTCTGATCTGCGCCGCGTCCACCGAATCGGCGGCCGCGTGATTCTAACCAGCGGCGCGCTAGGATGCGTCTGAAGCCTTCCCATCATCGCCAGGGCCTGGACGCATGCGCCGCACACGACTCGCCATGATCTTCTGCAGTGCCCTGCTGCTGGCATTGCCGGCAATTGCCCACGATGCAGAAAACGCGAAGCCTGCGCAGCCTCTCCCGGACGCAGCCCTGCCCGCACCGCTGGACCGTGTGCTGCGCAACTACGAGCAGGCGTGGCGCGGGGGTGATGCCAGGGCACTGGCTGCGCTCTTCGCCGAGGATGGCTTTGTGCTGCAGAGCAACCAGCCACCCGTGCGCGGGCGCACTGCGATCGAGGCTGCATATGCCGGACAGGGCGGCAGTCCGTTGCGGTTGCGTGCCTTGGCGTATGCGGTGGAAGGGAACACGGGTTACATCATCGGTGCGTACAGCTACGGCAACAACGTGGGCGATACCGGCAAGTTCACGCTCACGCTGAAGCGTGAGCGTGATGGGCCGTGGCTGATCTTTTCGGACATGGACAACAGCAACGCGCCGCCGCGGGCGCGGTGATGAATGCCGCCGGGCATGGCCCGGCGCTACCGGGCGCCAACCAAGGTTGGCCGCTACCAGAAGCGGGATCCGTCCTGGATCCACGCCATGCGTGGATGAGGCGCACAAGAAAAAACCCCGGCACCTGGCCGGGGTTTTTCGATTCACTTGAACAGCGTGTCCGGATACTCCGGTTTCTGTTCCCGCGCCAGCAGTGCGCGCAAGCCTTCTTCCGGGGTCTGCTCGCCATGCAGCACGGCACGCACACCGTCGGAGATCGGCAGGTCGATGCCATGGCGGCGCGCCTGTCGCATCACTTCGTCGGCAGTCTGCACCGACTCGACCACCTGGCCGATCTCGCGCACGGCATCCTGCAGCGTCTGGCCGCGGCCCAGGGCCAGGCCCAGGCGGCGGTTGCGCGACAGGTCGCCGGTGCAGGTCAGCACCAGATCGCCCAGGCCGGCCAGGCCCATCAGCGTTTCCGGCTTGGCGCCGATCGCAGCGGCCAGGCGCAGCATTTCGTTGAGGCCGCGGGTGATCAGGCCGGCACGGGCGTTCAGGCCCAACTGCATGCCATCGGCCACGCCGGTGGCCACCGCCAGCACGTTCTTCATCGCGCCGCCCAGCTCGGCACCGACCATGTCGTCGCCGGTGTAGGCGCGGAACGCCGGGCCGTGCATCGCCTCGGCCACCGTCTGCGCGAACTCGGGCACGTCGCCGTGCACGGTGATCGCGGTCGGCAGGCCCTGGGTCACTTCCTTGGCGAACGACGGGCCGGTGACCACGGCCAGCGGCACGTCCTCGCCCAGCACTTCGCGCGCCACTTCGTGCAGGAAGCGGCCCGAACCGGGCTCAAAGCCCTTGGTGGCCCAGGCCACGCCGGCACCGGCCGGGCGCAGCGGCGCCAGCGCGCGCACGGTTTCGCCGAAGGCATGCGAGGGGGTCACCACCAGGATCCAGGCCGCTCCCTCCACCGCCGACGCCAGGTCGGTAGTGGCACGCAGGCCGTCCGGCAGCGGGATGCCCGGCAGGTAACGCGGGTTCTCGTGGCGCTGGTCGATGGCGTCGACCACGGCAGCATCGCGCCCCCACAGCACGGTCGGGTGACCGTGCCGTGCGAGCAGGCTGGCCAGCGCGGTTCCCCAGGAACCGGCGCCCAGCACGGCGATCTTGTCAGCGGGAGTGCTCATCCGTGACGTCGCGGCAGGAATCAGGCGTTGCCGGCCGGCTCGGAGTCAGCCAGCGACGGTGCGTCGCCCTGCTCCTGGCGCTGGCGCAGGGTTTCTGCGTACAGGCCTTCGAAGTTGATCGGCTGCAGGAAGAACGGCGGGAAGCCGCCGGCCTGGATCAGGTCGCTGATCAGCTGGCGCACGTACGGGAACAGGATGTTCGGGCACTGGGTGCCGAGCAGCACGTCGATCGACTGCGGGTCCAGGCCGACCAGGCCGAACACGCCGGCCTGCTTCACTTCGGCCACGTAGGCGGTGCGCTCACCGGCCTGGCAGGTGAGGGTCACGGCCAGCACGACTTCGAAGGCGTTCTCACCCAGGCGCTGCACCTGCTGGTTCAGGTTCAGCTGCAGCTCCGGCTGCACCTGGTCATTGAAGATGGTCGGGGCGTTCGGCGACTCGAAGGAGACGTCCTTGACGTAGATCTTCTCGACGGTGAAAGCGGGGCCGGTGGCGGCATCGACCGGCGCAGCAGCGCCGTTGGTGATCTCTTCGGACATTTCCAGTAACTCCAATGAATGCAATGAAAACGATGGTCGAATTACTGCGATGGGGGCGGGATCAGGCCCATACAAGGCCGGATCCGCCACCTGCGGCAATCAGTTGCGGCCCTTGACCAGCGGCAGCTCGGCCTGCTGCCAGGCAGGAATGCCGCCGTCGAGCACGTAGACCTTCTCGAAGCCGGCCTTCTTCAGCGCCTTGGCGGCGGTTTCCGAGGCGTTGCCGCTGCGGCACACCAGCACCACCGGCGACTGCCTGGCGTTGGCCACCAGCTTGTGCTCCGGGCCGAAGGCACTGGCCTGGGCGTTGCGGCTGCCGGCAATGTGGCCCTTCTCGAAGTCACCGCTGGCCGACAGGTCGACCACCACCGTGCCGCCCGCGTTGATCAGCTGGGTCAGTTCGGCGGGCTTGATGCCCTTGAAGCCCCGGAACAGGCGGCGGATCTCGGTGACGATGATGGCCACGGTCAGGCCGACCAGGGCCGCGGACAGCATCGGGTTTCGGCCTGCAAAGGCCAGCAACTCTTCGTAATTCACTCAGGTCACGGGTCGATTAAGCGGGCGCCGATTGTCGCACAAGCCGGACGCGGCCCGTCACTGCCCCTTCCACAGGTCCGGCAGGCCGGCGGTCTGCCACCACCGCTTGGCCTCCGGGTCCCAGCGCCAGCGCTCGACCACGACCACGGTGCGCTCGGCCTGGGTGTTCTGGTTGATCACCCCGATTTCGACACGGCGCTCGACCAGGCCGCCATCCAGCGCGGCGCTGCTGCGCTCGCGATAGGACGACACGCGCAGCTGTGCGTAGCGGTTGAGCTCGAACTCGGTCGGCGGCTTTTCCTTGCGCAGCTTGGGGTCCAGATAGCCGATCGCATCGTCCATGCTGCCCCAGCGGATGGTGGCGCCGTAGGCGATCTGGGTCTCTTCCAGCAACTTGCGCTGCTTGCGGCTGAGGTCGTCGGCCGAAGCCACGGCGCTGACCAGCAGCAGGGAACACATCAGGAACTGGATGAGGCGGCGCATCGGTGGTTTCCCCAGGACGTCAGCCTGCCATCCTACCCTTTGGCGAAGGCAACGAAGCGACCGCTGAACTCGGCGGCCGGCTTGCCATCGGCGCCGGGCTGGGTGGCGATGATGCTGATGCGGGCCTTGCGGCGCTGGCGGAAGGTATTCAGGAAGGCATCCCAGCCGCTGGCTTCGGCCGCTTCGGCATGGGCATGCAGGTCTTCGTAGACCGGGGCCAGGTAGCGCAGGTTGCTGTCGGCCACGTAGACCTCGGCATCGTGGCCGGCCAGGCGCAGGCGCAGGCTGACCAGTGCCCAGCCGGACAGGGTCAGCACCGAGGCCAGGCTGCCACCGAAGGCGTTGCCCTTGTCGTTGACGTTGGCGGCCAGCGGCGCGGTGATGCGCAGCACGCCATCGGCATAGCCATCGAGCTGGATCTGCATGGCGCGCACCGCCGGCATGCAGTCCAGCACGTCCTGCAGGGCGGCCAGCGAGGAAGTCAGAGCATCAACGGACATCGGAGCAGCGACCACGACAACGAAGGGCCCGCATAATGCAGGCAATGGCCGACCATACGATACCCACTGGCGCCGCCGGTTCCGAGCCGGGCTGGACCTTCATTTCGCTGCGACCGCAGGGCCAGAATTCCGCGCTGCGCCGCGCCGTTGCTGGGCTGGGCGGGCATGTGGTGGCCCTGCCGCCCTGGCGCCTGCAGCGCTTGAACGGCATGCCAGTGGTGCGTCAGCTGCAACGCGCGCTGAACTGCGACCGGGTGGTGTTCACCAGCCCGGCCGCGGTTACCGCGGCCGCCACCCTGCTGCCGCTGGCCAAGGCGCAACGCAGCCCGTGGCTGACCGTGGGCGAAGGCACCGCGCGCGCGCTGCGGGAGCACGGCGTCGCCGGGGTGCATGCGCCGCAGCGGATGGACAGCGAGGGGCTGCTGGCGCTGCCGGTGCTGGCGGACGTCCGCGGCCTGCGCATCGGACTGGTCACCGCGCCCGGCGGACGCGGCCTGATTGCTGCACACCTGCAGGCCGCCGGCGCCGCGATCGAACGTGCCGATGTCTACCAGCGTCGCCTGCTGCGCCTTTCGCCCCGCACGCTGGCGCGATTGGCGCATTCAGCGCAGCCGTGGGTGCTGGCGGTCAGCAGTGGCGAGGCGCTGCTGCATTTCTGGCAGCAGCTTCCGCCGACTTGGCAGCAGCGCCTGCGGGCGTCTGCCCGCGTGGTGGTTGCCAGCGACCGCCTCGGCGAACAGGCGCGGTCGCTCGGCCTGCGGCACATCTCACGCAGCGCCGGCCCCACTGCTGCGCAGCTGGTGGCCGCTGCACACGCCACGCTCACCGTCCCGGCAGCGAACTGAACAGGGACGTGGATCACGCTTGCCGCTGTGGTCGGCAACAGTGATGCTGTGCACCATGCGGCCTGCCGGACCCTGACCGGCGACGTTGCCGACAAGGAAGCCCCATGAACGAGACTCCGCCCGTTTCCCCGCCCCGTAGACCCGTGCGCTGGTTGCTGCCGCTGGCCGCTGCGGTCGTGCTTGGCGCGGGCGGCTACGCTGGCTGGTACGTCTGGCAGCAGCAACAGCATGAGCAGGAAGCGCAGGCACAGACCACGGCCGTCCAGCTGAAGGGCCTGGAGGCCACGCTGGATGCGCTGCGTCGTGACCAGCGCGCAACCAGCCAGCGCCTGCAGGACGCGGCCACCACCAACCGCGTGCTGCGCGACGAGATGCTGGGCCTCTCCCAGCGCAGCGCGTTGCTGGAAGAGAACCTGGCCAAGCTGGCCGACAGCGCCAACCAGGGCCGCCAGGCCGTACAGCGCGATGAGGCCGAACTGCTGCTGACCCAGGCGGCGCAACGGCTGAATTATGCCGACGACGTGGAGGGCGCACGCCGCCTGTACGCACAGGCGGCCACCGCACTGGCCGAACTGCCCGACGCTGATGGCCTGAACCTGCGCCAGGCGCTGGTGCAGGAGCGCGAGGCACTGGACGCGCTCGGCAGCGGCCCGCGCGTGCAGTCGCTGCAGCGTCTGGATGCTGTGGCCCGGGCGCTGCAGGGCCTACCGTCACAGATCACCGGCACGACCGGCGGCAATGCTGCCAAGCCGTGGTGGCAGGCCACCCTGGCCCCGTTCGTGGACATCACCCCCAGCCGCCAGAACGGCCCACTGACGGCCGCCGAACAGCGCAACGCCGACGATGCACTGCAGCTGGAACTGACGCTGGCACGTGCCGCCATCGAGCGTGGCGACCGCGCGGGCCGCAACTCCGCCCTGGACCGGGTGGAACACTGGGCACAGCGACGCTGGCCGGATTCACCGGCCCTGCGCGCGCAACGTGCTGAACTGAAGGCCTTGCGCGAACTTCCACTGCAGGCCAACGACGCTGTCCTTGGCAGCACCCTGCAACAACTGCGCACCCAGACCGACCGGAGGTAAGCCCGCATGAAACCCCTGCAATCCCTGGTCGTGCTGTTGCTGGCCGTGGCCATCGGCGTGGTCGCCGCGCAATGGCTCGGCGCCGATGACCTGAACCGCTTCGGCGAGGTGACCCTGCGCTACGGCGGCTACGACTATCACAGCAACCTGCCGAAGGTAGCGCTGCTGGCGGTGATCACGGTCCTGGTGCTGTGGCTGCTGTGGAGCCTGATCGCTGCACCGTTCCGTGCCTGGGGCCGCTACCGCCGCAAGCAGGGCAGGGTGCGCCTGATCGACGGCCTGCAGGCCTACGAGCATGGCCAGTGGCAGCGTGCCGAGAAACTGCTGGACGGTGCGGCCAAGGACCCGGAGGTGAGCGCGGTGGCACTGGCCAATGCGGTGCGCAGCGCACAGGCGCGCGCCGACGGCCCCGCCGGTGAAGCACTGCTGCAGCGCCTGGGCGAAAGCGATGCCACGCTGCAGGCGCTGCTGCGCGCCGAACAGCTGTTGGCGCGCGACCTGCCGGTGGATGCGATCAACGCATTGGACGTAGCCGCGATCCAGCCGCTGCCGCCGCGCGGCCTGTGGCTGCGTACCGAAGCGCTGGCGCGTGCCGGCCGCGCACACGAGGCCTATGGCCAGCTGGGTGCGCTGCGCCAGAGCAAGGTACTGCCGGCCGAATCAAACAGCGAACTGGAAGCCCGCCTGGCCGCACAGGCGCTGCTGGAAGCGGCCGACGTCAACGCATTGGCCGCACAGTGGGAAGCCACGCCGAAGGCGCTGCGGCCGACCCCGGACGTGGTGGGCGCCTATGCCAGCCGCGCGGTGGCCCTGAACTGGGATGAGCCGGCGCTGCTGGCGCTGGAACAGGCGCTGGACCAGCGCTGGGACGACGAACTGGTGGCGCTGTACGGCCGCCTGCCGGCCGAGCGCCTGGCCACCCGCCAGGCCAACCTGGCGCGCTGGCGCAATGTGCATGATGGCTCGGCCGCACTGCATCTGGCGCAGGGCCGCGTGGCCCTGGCCCAGCAGCAGTGGGATGCCGCCGATACGTTCCTGCACGAGGCCATCGCCGCCGGCGCCGGTGCCCCAGCGTGGGAGGCACTGGGTGAACTGTTCGCGCAGCGTGGCGAACACGCGCTGGCGGCACAGTGCCTGGCCAATGCGCTGCGCCTGCAGCGCGGCGAGGACAGCGTGGAACTGGTACGCGGCAGCGAAGCGCCGCTGCGTGCCACGGTGGAAGAGCAGCCGATCGCGGTGCAGCCCCCGGTGTATGACGCCAACGAAGAGCGCGACGAATTCGGCAACCCGCGGTTGCCGTGAAGCGTGCCGACCAACGGTCGGCACCCACCGGAGAAAAAGAACGCCGCCCACCGGGCGGCGTTTTCATATGTGGAACCCGGTAGTCGCAGCGATCAGCGTTCGACGATCGCCACCACGCCCATGCCGCCGGCGGTGCAGATCGACACCAGCGCGCGGCCACCGCCGCGTTCGGCCAGCTGCTTGGCGGCGGTAGCGATCACGCGTGCGCCGGTGGCGGCGAACGGGTGGCCGGTGGCCAGCGACGAGCCCAGCAGATTGATCTTGTCCGGGTCGATGCGGCCCAGCGGCGCGTCCAGGCCCAGGCGGTTGCGGCAGTAATCCTCGCTCTCCCACGCACGCAGGGTGCACAGCACCTGCGCGGCGAAGGCCTCGTGGATCTCGTAGATGTCGAAGTCCTGCAGGGTCAGGCCATTGCGCTTGAGCATCTCCGGCACGGCCACGGTCGGTGCCATCAGCAGGCCTTCGCCATGCACGAAGTCCACCGCAGAGACATGCGCATCGCGCAGATAGGCCTGCGGCTCATGGCCATGCGCACGTGCCCACTCTTCGCTGGCCAGCAGTACCGCAGCGGCACCGTCGGTCAGCGGGGTGGAGTTGGCGGCGGTGAGCGTGCCACGGCCGGAGACCTTGTCGAACGCCGGCTTCAGCGTCGCCAGCTTTTCCAGCGAGGTATCCGGGCGCAGGATGTTGTCACGCTCGACGCCACGGAACGGTGCGATCAGGTCGTTGAAGAATCCGCGCTCATAGGCGGCAGCCAGCTTCTTGTGCGAGGACACCGCCCACTCGTCCTGCGAGTCGCGCGAGATGTTCCACTCCTTGGCCATGTCCTCGCAGTGGTCGCCCATGCTCTTGCCGGTGCGCGGCTCGGCCACGCCCGGGAACTCGGGCTTGAGCTCGGAGAACTTGAAGCCAGCGGTGAGTGCGCGGATCTTGTCGCCGGTGCTCTTGGCGCGGTTGGCGGCCAGCAGGCGTGCACGCAGCTTCTTGCCGTAGACGATCGGCACGTCGGAGGTGGTGTCCGAACCACCACCGATGCCCGATTCAATCTGGCCCAGCGCGATCTTGTTGGCCACGGTGATGATGCTGTCCAGCGAGGTACCGCAGGCGCGCTGCAGGGTGATGCCCGGGGTCAGCGGCGACAGGCCGGAGGACAGCGTGGCTTCGCGGCCCAGGTTCCAGTCGCTGGAGTGCTTGATCACCGCACCCATTGCCACTTCACCCAGCTGCTGGCCATGCAGGCCGAACCGTTCGACCAGCGCACCCAGCGTACGGACCGACATGCCGAGGTTGCCGACATCCGAATACGCGGTGTTCTGGCGACAGAACGGAATGCGGACGCCACCGAGGATGGCGACGGGACGAGCGTTGGGCATGGAGATACCTGGCATGGATGAGGGTGTCTGCAACATGGCCTGCACGGCGGAGCAGGCATAATGGAGCCAAGTGTAGCTGCCGCCCTGTGATGGGCCAACCGTGGAACCATGAGCAAACCCGACCCCGCGATGAATGCCCTTGGCGTGCTGGCCCTGGAACTGGCCGGCGGTGAAATCCCCCGCCAGGCGGTGCTCAGCGCAGAACAGGCCGGTGAACTGGCCGAACGCGTCGGCCGTGACCTGTCCAAGCTGGTGCCACAGGTAGCCGAGCTGGACCTGGTGTTCGCCGCCGCCCATTTCGACCCGGCCGAAGTGCTGCGCCCGGGCTGGCCGATCCATCGCCGCCTGGAAGAACTGCAGATGCGTGCTCCGGGCCGCAACCAGGGCCCGCGCCTGCTGGCCTTCGGTACCGATGCCGAGGGTGATGTGCCGCTGCCGTTCCAGGCCGATGCCAGCCTGGTTGGCGGTGGCCTGCGCGTGGTGCCGTTCCTACTGACCGGCAGCGATGTGGCCACCACCAACGCGGTCGCGCATGCGCTGGAAGACACCTTGCTCGCCAACGGCATGGCGCATGCCGACACCGCGCTGATGGCGCAGAACAGCTTCGGTGCGCGGATCGAACACGCACGCTACTTCACCGTGAACGATCTGGCCGCGATGATGTCGATGCAGTACGACAACCAGGGCCTGGCCGCGCTGTGGCCGCTGATCGAGACCGCGATCATGGCGCCGGGCGAGGACGAGTGGCTCAATGCCGCGCCCGAGCCGCTGCTGCGCTATACGCACGGCGAAGCACGCATGGCACTGTTCGACCCGGCCGGTTGGTGCGCGCACTACAACCACAGCAAGAACGATTGCGACCGCCTGAAGGGCATCTACGAACAGTTCCTGATGCGCCAGCGGCAGATGGCTGCGGTGCTGGAGGCACACGGCGTGCCGGTGCTGTTCGTGCACTGCGAGGCCGGGCAGGACGCGCGCGAGCTGCTGGCGCGCTGATCTGCGGATGCGCACCGCCGGGCATGGCCCGGCGCTACCGTGCAATTGCGTTTCGCCGGGGCGCGACCGCCGTGCGTATTGCTGTAGCGCCGGAGTCCATGCTCGGCTCAGGTCCACCGAAGAGCAGCCGAGCATGGGCTCGGCTCTACAGGAAGCGATGCAAAGAAAAACGCCGGCTTGCGCCGGCGTTTTCCGTTTCCAGCAAAAGCGTCCTTACGGGGCCTTCTGGATCACCGCACACGCCAGGCGCGCGCCGGCGTTGCCGGTCGGCTGGGTCTTGTAGTCATCCGCAGCGGCGTGGACGATCAGGCCGCGGCCGATGATGTCGAAGTCATCACCCTTGCCGATGTTGACGTTGCTCGACACCGGGCCGTCGATGGTGGCCACGCCCTTGTCGTCGGCCTTGATGTTGGGCATGTCGCCGCCGTGGTGCGGATCGGCCGCCACGCTTCCGTGGTCCTGCTTGCCCGGGTTGAAGTGGCCGCCGGCACTCATGCCGTCCGGCGCGCTGCAGTCGCCCTTCTCGTGGATGTGGAAACCGTGCTCGCTACCCGGCTTCAGGCCCGTAACCTGGCCGGTCACGTGCACCTTGCCATCAACCACCTTGAAGGTGACGCTGCCCTTGGTCTCGTTGCCCTGGGTCGGTGCCAGCTCGGCCGTTGCCGAAGCATCGGCCGCCGGTGCCGCAGCCGGTTCCGGAGTTGCCGCCGGTCCGGTGGTGGCGCCGTCGGCCGGCGCGGCCGGCGGAGTTTCAGTCTGCGGCGTGGCGGGCTGCTGATTACAGGCCGCCAGGCCCAGCGCGGCGATGGCCGCAAACAGCGAAGTGTGGATCAGACGCATTGGAATCTCTCCCTCGATGATGCCTGCAGTGATCAGCGGACGACCCGGATCACGCCACAGGCGATGCGGACGCCGGCATTGCCGGCGGGCTGGCTGCGATAGTCGTCGGCGTTGGCATGCACGACCAGTGCACGTCCGGCGATATCGGTGGCGGCGCCTCCGCCAAGGGTAACGCCCTTGAGGTGGATATCGACGTTGGCGCGGCCCTGGGCGTCGGCACGCAGGTTGTCCATGTCGCCCAGGTGGTGCTTGCCGGTGCCGGCGCGGCCATGCGCAGCGCCACCGGGATTGAAATGATTGCCGGCACTGCTGGCATCCACCGCACTGCAGTCGCCGCGCTCATGGATGTGGAAGCCGGCCTGCTGCATCGGCTGCAGGCCACCGACCAGGCCGGTGATGTGCATGCCGCCGGGCTCCACCATCAGTGCGATGCGGCCACTGACAATGCTGGCCGAGGCCGGCGCGAGATTGGCCTCGCCCTGCTTCGCAGCGCTGACCACGGTCGGCGGCGGCGGGGTGGGCTCGGCTTTCTTCGGCGTACTGCCACAGGCAGACAGCAGCACGGCGGCGGACAACGGCAGGATGGCAAAGGACAGACGCATCGAAGACTCCTTGCAGGTGACACTAAGCGTTGCATCGTCCATGAACGATCAACAGTTCGGCAAGCAGGCGCGAGGACCGCGTGCAGGGACCGTTCAATGGCCCCCGCGGCGGCGGCCAGCGCCCAGCTTGCGGGTAAGGGTATTGCGGCCCAGGCCCAAGCGGGCAGCGGCTTCGGCGCGGCGGCCATGGGTGATCTGAAGCGCCGCTTCCAGCAGCGCATGGTCGACCCGCTCGCGCACCTGCGCATGCAGCCCTTCCACGCCTTCGGCGAGCTGGCGGCGCGCCCATTCGGCCAGCAGCGCTTCCCACTGGCCTGGATCGGCACCGCTGATGCCGCCGCGACCGCCCCGCGTACGGTTCAGCGCGGTATCGACGTCGGCCACGCCGATGGTGTCAGCGGCGGCCAGCGCGGCCATCCGCCAGCACACGTTTTCCAGTTCGCGCACGTTGCCGGGCCAGTCGTGTTCGCGCAGCGCCTGCAGTGCGGCGGCGGTCAGGCGCTTGGGCGGCGTGTCCAGCCTGCGTGCGGCGGCGGCCAGGAAGGTGCTGGCCAGTTGCGCGATGTCCTCGCGGCGCTCGCGCAGCGGCGGCAGCTGCAGGCGCACCACGTCGAGGCGGTGCAGCAGGTCCGCGCGGAACTTCCCCTGCGCGACCAGCCCTTCCAGGTCCTGGTGGGTGGCGGCCACCACGCGCACATCGACGCGGATCAGTTCGCGGCCACCGACGCGGAAGAACTCGCCCTGCGCGAGCACGCGCAGCAACCGGGTCTGCAACGGCAGCGGCATGTCGCCGATCTCATCCAGGAACAGCGTGCCGCCATCGGCCTGCTCGAAGCGGCCGGTATGGCGGCGCTGCGCGCCGGTGAAGGCGCCGGCTTCATGGCCGAACAGCTCACTTTCCAGCAGCTCGGACGGAATGGCAGCAGTATTGAGCGCGACGAACGGCCCATGCGCGCGCGGCGATTCGCGATGCAGTGCATTGGCCACCAGCTCCTTGCCGGTGCCGGTCTCGCCGGTGATCAGCACCGCCAGCGGCGCCTGCGCCAGGCGACCGATGGCGCGGAACAGCGCGCGCATCGGTGGCGTCTCACCCACCAGTTGCGGCGGTTGGTCGCCATGCGCTTCCGGCGCAGGCGTGGGCGCTGCCAGTGCCGGCGCCACCGCCGGCAGCACGCGCTGCGCCAGCGCCACGGCATCGTCCAGGTCGAACGGCTTGGACAGGAATTCATGCGCGCCGCCGCGGAACGCACCGGCCGTGCTGGCCACATCGGTATAGGCCGACATCACGACCACCGGCAGCTGCGGCAACGCGGCCTTGAGCTTGTCCAGCAGCACGAGGCCATCGTCGCCAGGCATGCGCACATCGGTGAACAGCAGCGCCGGCGGCGCGCCTTCGCCCAGGGCCTGCAGGGCTGCCGCAGCGCTGTCGAAATCGACGACCTGGTAGCCCGCCTCGCGCAGCGCGGTGCACAGCACGAAGCGCACGGCACGATCGTCATCGACCACCCAGATGCGCTGCGGGGACGAAGAAGACTCAGACATCGCGCGGGGCCTCCTCGGCCGGGGCGGCGCCACTGACAATCGGCAGCAGCAGGGTGAACACGGTATGACCCGGGCGCGAGCGGTAGGTCAGCGTGCCGCGATGCTCGCGCGCGACCTGCTGGGCCAATGCCAGGCCGAGTCCAGTGCCTTCGGCGCGGCCACTCACCAAGGGCAGGAACAGGTGTTCGGCCAGTTCCTCGGGCACGCCACGGCCGTCGTCGGCGATTTCCAGGCGCAAGGCCAACGTGTGCAGCTGTTCGGCAATGCGCGCGCCATGCTCCACGCGGGTGCGCAGGGTGATGCTGCCGGCACCGGCCTGGATTGCGTTTCGCACCAGGTTCCACACCGCCTGGGTAAGACGGTCGGCGTCGCCACGGAATTCGGGAATGCTGGGGTCGTAGTCGCGCTGCAGGCGTACTGCCCAGCCGGCCTCGTTCTCGGCCAGGCGCAGCACGCGTTCCAGCGAGGCATGGATGTTCAGTTCGGCGTGGGGTGCGGCCGGGGCCGGCGACAGCAGCTGGTCGAGCAGGCCGTTGAGGCGCTCGATCTCCGAGCCGATCAGTTCGATCAGTTCGCGCTCGCTGGCCTCGCGCTGGGCCGCGCGGCGGGCCAGCAGCTGGGCCGCACCCTTCAACCCGGCCAGTGGGTTGCGCAGCTCGTGGGCCAGGCCCTTCAGCGCCGCGCTGAGCGCGCTGGGCAGGGCCTGCGTCGGGTCCAGCCCAGGGAATTCGTCGACCGGATGTGCCTCCAGCAACCAGCCGCCATCGTCGCGGCGGCTCATCCAGCCCTCGGCGAAGCGCGGCGCCTCGCCGGGCACCGCCAGCGCCAACCGGTTCAGGCGCAGGCTGTCGCGCTCATCGCGTGCCAGGAAGTGGGCCAGCGCTTCGCCCTGCACTTCCAGTGCAGCCAGCGGCTGGCCCAGCAGGCGGCGCCCGCTGACACCCAGCCAGCGGCCGAAGGCCGGATTGCAGCCGATGATGCGGCCATCGGCCCCGGCCCAGGCCAGCGGCGTGCCCAGGGCATCGAGGGATGGCGGGGGTGCGGGGTCGGACATTGCACCAATGTAGTGCAAAATGCGGGGTTCGGGGTCAGAGCACGTTCCGCCAGAAAAGGGCTCCGGCCCCCGCCGCAGGTCGAGCGAGCTCGACCACTACCAGATGCGTGGCCGGTTACAGCTTCATGTTGAGGCCGACGAACACACTGCGTCCCGGGGCCGGCGAAAACATCGGGCGGGCGCTGTCCCAGAAGAAGCTGTCGTACCAGGCGTAGGCGTACTGGCGATTGGTGGCGTTCTTCAGCTGCAGGTCCACGCTGAATCGCGGGGTAAGCTGGTAGGCAGCACTGAGGTCGAGCACGGCGAAGCCACCGAACTTGCCGGCTACGTTGCGCTCTTCCAGGTAGTAATCGCCCTGTGCACGCGCCTGCAGGCCCAGCCGCAGCGCATCACCGGCGCGGTAATCCACGCCCAGATTGCTGATGTGGCGCGGGGTGGCAGCCACTTCGCGTCCCTGCAGGGAAACGCCGGCATCGCGGTCGTCGCGGGTGATCTTCGCTTCCTGGTAGGCGTGCGACGCCCACACCGTCCAGTCGTCGCCCAGTTGCAGGCTCAACTGCGCATCCACGCCGCGCCGGCGGGTCTTGCCCAGAATGACCGTGGTTCCGGTGGCCGGCATGTTGGATACCTCGTTTTCCGCGTCCTGCTGCCACACCGCCAGACGTGCCTGGGCGCCCGCGAACGGCTGGAACTTCAGGCCCAGCTCCATGCCGGTGTTGGTGGACGGCTGCATCGGTGCCTGCCCCGGGGTGAGGTAGGCCGGTGCGGTGGAGCCGGTCAGTACCTGGAAGGTGCGGCCCCAGTTCGCGTAGACGTGGGTGGTCTGGCCCAGGGTGTGGATGATGCTCAGCTTGGGCTGGCCGATCGTGCCGTAGTCCTGCAGGCGGCCGCTGACGCCGTTCACCAGATGGGTGCGGCCGCTGAAGCGGTCGACGCGATAGGCCGGCACGATCTTCCAGGCCTCGACGGGCTGGTAGATGGCCTGCACGTAGGCGCCCCAGTTGTCGAAGCTGTGGCGATCATTGTTCTGCACCCGCGCGGGGGGCTGGCTGAAATCGGTGGGTTCAGCGTAGGCGTAGCGCTCGCGGAGGTAGCCGTTGTCCTGCTGCTCGTAGTTCAGGCCACCCTCGACGGTGAGCGTGGGGCTGGCCTGCCAGGTGAGCGTGCCGAGCAGGCCATGCTGCCGCTCGTCCCATACGCGGCGCTGGCGCGGCAGGTTGCCGGTGGGCAGGTCGCTGAAGGTCACGCGACGGTCGTCTTCGTAGCGGTTGTAGTACAGGCGGGTGCCGAAGGTGATTGCGTCGGACAGCTTCATGTCCAGGTGCGCGGCAAGCTGGCGCATGTCGCGGTCATCGCCATCGTTGCCGTTGCGCAGGTCGCTGCCACGGCGGTGCGTGCGCAGCTCGTCGGCGGTCATGAAGCCGGGTTCGTCGGCTTCGTGGTGGTACGCACGCGCGGTCAGGCCCACGCGCAGGCCGTCGTCCAGCGAGCCGTAGAACCACTTGCCGCCCAGCGAATGCTTCTTCGAGGTGTCGTGGTCGCGGTAGCCGTCGCTGGCCTGGGTGCCGACGAAATAGTTCTGCGCGAAGCCATTGGCTTCACGGCCGACTGCCAGCTGTGCATCTCGGGTGTTGTAGCTGCCATAGGCCAGTCGCGCGTCGGTGTAGGTGCCGCCCTGGCGCGTACCGAAGTTCACGTTGCCGCCGATGTTGTGCAGGCCGTAGCGCGGGTCGTTGGTACCGCGCACCACTTCGATGTAGCTGATGTCCAGCGGGAACAGCATGTCGATGAAGCGCTGGTTGCCGCTGTTGACGTTGCTGGGGATGCCGTCAATGAGGGTCTTGATCGCGTTGAGGTAGCCCTCGCCGTTGAAGGCGCGGAAGCTGACCTTGCCCGATTCGGCACCCTGCCGCGTTTCGGTGAGCTGGATGCCGGGCATCTGCCCCAGCAGCTCCCAGCTGTGCGAGACGTTGCGGTCTTCGATCTGGTCCGCGCCGAGCACGTCCACCGAAGTCAGTACCTGGTGCGCACTGAGCTGGCCTTCGCCGTGCTGGTGCACCTGCACCTTGCCGAGGGTGAGCGCGGCATCGGCGGACTGTGCGAAAGCTTCAGGGGCGAACGGCGCGGCCGCCAAGGCGGCCAAAAGGGTGGGAGTCATGGGAGGGGGCGGTTACGGTGAAATGTAATCATATAACATTTCACGTGCCCGCTTTTGCAGCGTCGAGCAAAGCTCGGCGCTACAAGGGCGGGAGCCGGGGGGATTACACCGGGTAGCCGGTGGCTTCCCGTGCCTTCTTCCAGGCGGCTTCGAATTCACGCGCGGAGATTTCGTCGTCCTCGTCGAAATCCAGGAACGACACCGGCTGGTCGGCCAGCAGGAAGCGGTCGTCGCTGTGGGCATGCTCGTCGGCCCAGACCATCCTGGTGCCGTAGATTTCCACCTGCCGCACGATCTTCTCGCCGCGCGCTTCCATCAGCACGTTGCCCTTGCCCAGGCCCGATTCGGCCCAGTGCTTGTAGTACTTCTTTGCGGCGGACTTCGCGCCGGGTTTTGCGTTGTGCTTTGCGTAGGTCATTGCAGGAGCCCTGGCCGCTGGCGCGGCCGGAAAGTGCGGAATGGCGCCATTATCGCCCGACCTCGCAGCGCGCAGGTGGGCGCTTCAGCGGGCCGGCGCTGGCAACGCCACGCCCTTCGGCCACAACATCCAGATGTTGCCCTTCTGCTTCATGTCGCCGGCCAGCTTGCCCGCGGCTTCGCCGCTGCCCCAGTACAGGTCGGCGCGCACTTCGCCGGCGATGGCACCGCCAGTGTCCTGCGCGGCCACCGGGCGCACCACCGGGCTGCCGTCCGGGCGCGTGGTGGACAGCCACAGCAGGCTGCCCAGCGGTACCACGGTGCGATCCACCGCCACGCTGTAGCCGGCGGTGAGCGGTACGTTCAGTGAACCACGCGGACCTTCCGGGCTGTCCGGAGTGCGCACGAAGAACACGTAGCTGGGGTTGCTGCGCAGCAGTTCCGGCACGCGCGCGGGATGGGCCCGGGTCCAGGCGCGGATCGCGTCCATGGTGACGTCTTCCTTCTTCAGCTGGCCCTGGTCCACCAGCCAGCGACCGATCGCGCGATAGGGGTGGCCGTTCTGCTCGGCATAGGCCAGCCGCACCTGCGTGCCATCAGCCAGGCGCACGCGGCCGGACCCTTGGATCTGCAGCAGCTGCAGGTCCATCGGGTCGGTCAGCCAGGCCAGCACCGGCGCCTTTACGCCTTTGGCGGCGATGGTGCCGGCATCGTCATAGGGCTTGAGCACCTTGCCCTCAACCCGCCCGCGCAGGCGCTTGCCCTTCAGTTCCGGGTAGAGGCTGTCCAGCTGCACCACGATCAGATCATCCGGCGTGCCGTACACCGGCACCGTGGCCTTATCGGTACGGGTAAGGCTGCCGGGGTAGATCGGCTCGTAGTAACCGGTGATCAATCCGTCGGCCTGACGGCCACCAGCACGCAGCGCATAGGCATCGAGGTCGCGCTGCAGGAACTGGCGGATCGCGGCCGGGTCCTTGTCTGACACGGCTGCGGCGGTGGCACAGGGCTTGGCCCAGGCAGCGTCGTTCTTCAGGCGGGTGCAGCTGCTGCGCCAGGCAACGAAGCCGGCCTGCAGATCGCTGTTTGAGACCGCTGGCAGGGCTTTCCAGTCGACCTTGGCGTAGGTGGCCGCCGGCGGTGAGGTCGCCGTGGGCGCTTCGGAACCCGTGCGGGGAGCGGTGGTGGCGCAACCGGCGAGCACCGCCGCTGCCAACAGGGTCCAGTGCTTGCGCTTGAAGAAGGTAGCGGAATCGATCATGCCGCCATGGTGGCGGGCCGGCCGCTGGGCGGCAACCCGGCGCGGGGTCAAGCGTTCATGCGCGGAGTCACGGCATCTGCAGCAGCAACGAATGCAGGATGCGGGCGTCCTCGGCATCCAGCGCCTTGGGCAGGTCGTCGCGGCCACGGAAACGGCGGTGGAAGGCGACGACGGTGGCTTCTCGGTTGTCCAGTGGATAGCCGAAGCGGGCCAGCGCATTCCACGCGTCGAAGCCTTTTGGTGCCGCGCCGTCGGCCGCGCGCGGCCACACGCCGAAGCCGGCCTCGGCCAGCTGTTGCCACGGGAAGAAGCGGCTCGGATCCTGCTTGCGCGTCGGTGCCAGGTCGGCGTGGGCGATCACCTGGCGCGGCGGGATGTTCAGGCGGGTGGTTAGGTCACGCAGCAGCACGATCAGCGATTCGATCTGCGCCGCACTGAACGGGCTGCGGCCATCGTTGTCGAGCTCGATGCCGATCGAGGCCGAGTTGAGATCGGTGATGGTGCCCCATCGCCCGGCGCCGGCATGCCAGGCACGGCGCTCATCGGCGACGAGCTGGTAGCGATGGCCATCGGCGCCGATCAGGTAGTGCGCGCTGACCGGTCCACCGCTGTTGGCGGTACGCAGCGTATGCAGGCTCTGCTGCACCGATTTCTGCTCGGTGTGGTGGATGACGATGATGACCGGCGTGCGCGCGTTCTGGTTGGGCGAAGGCACCCAGGTGGCGAGCGGGTTGCGCGTTTCCCGTGGCGTGGAAGCGCAGGCGGCCAGCAACAGGCAGGCCGAGAGCATCAGTGTGGTGCGGATCGGAGGCATGGCCTGATTGTGCGCGATCTGGCGCGAGGGTGCATGTCACAAGAAAGATTCGGTAGATCCACGCCATGCGTGGATGCGCCACTCCGGCCGTGCCAGCCAACGGTCGGCACCCACCAGAGCAGACCCGGACCCTGTGCCAAGCAAGCTTGGCACCTACCAGAACCAGGACAGGGGAAGTGCCGACCAACGGTCGGCACCCACCACGTCAGTACGCCGCTACCTCAGGCCTCGTAGGCAGACTCGCCGTGCGAAGTCACATCCAGGCCAGTGCGCTCTGCTTCTTCGGTCACGCGCAGGCCCACCACGACCTTTACCAGCAGCAGGATGGCCGCGGTCACCACCGCCGACCACAGCACGGTCAGGCCGACGCTGACCACCTGCACCCACACCTGGTGGCCGATATCCAGATCGGCCTTGGTGCCGCCCAGCGACTGCGCGCTGAACACGCCGGTGAGGATCGCGCCGACGATGCCGCCGACACCATGCACACCGAACACGTCGGCGGTGTCGTCCACCTTCAGCAGGCGCTTGAGGCCGGTCACGCCCCACACGCAGATCACGCCGGCGACGAAGCCGATCACGATCGCGCCAAGCGGGCCGACCGTGCCACAGGCCGGGGTGATGCCGACCAGGCCGGCCACCGCACCCGAGGCTGCACCCAGCGCCGACGGCTTGCCCTTGCCGATCGCTTCCACCAGGGTCCAGCCGAGCACGGCGGCGGCGGTGGCCAGCACGGTATTGAGGAAGGCCAGCGAGGCCACCGTATCGGCCGCAGCGGCGGAACCGGCGTTGAAGCCGAACCAGCCTACCCACAGCAGCATGGCGCCTATGTAGGTAAACGGTACGTTGTGCGGCTTCAGCGCGGTCTGGCCGTAGCCCAGGCGCTTGCCGACGAGCCACGCGCCGACCAGGCCGGCCACGCCCGCATTGATGTGGACCACGGTGCCACCGGCGAAGTCGATCGCGCCCAGTTCACCCAGGTAGCCGCCGCCCCAGACGATGTGCGCCATCGGGATGTAGCTGAGGGTGAACCACAGTGCCGAGAACAGCAGTACCGCACGGAACTTGATGCGCTCGGCGAAGGCACCGACGATCAGCGCGGTGGTGATGCCGGCGAAGGTCGACTGGAAGGCGACGAACAGGTAATCCGGCAGGCCCTTGATCGGCGTATTGCCCACCGACTCCGGAGTGAAGCCCTTGAGGAAGGCGAATTTGGTGAACGAGCCGAAGAACGGATTGCCGGCGCTGAACACCGCACTGTAGCCATAGGCCACCCACAGCAGCAGCACCAGCGAGAACACCACCAGGATCTGGCTGAGCACCGACAGCACGTTCTTCGAACGCACCAGGCCGCCATAGAACAGGGCCAGGCCTGGAACCACCATCAACAGCACCAGCAAGGTGGAAGTGAGCATCCAGGCCACGTCACCGTGGTCGAACGCCGGGGCCGTTGCTTCGGCAGCGGCAGGTGCTGCGGCCACCGGGGCCTGCAACGGTTCAACCGCTACGGTTTCGCTCGGCAGCGGCGACACCTGTGCCTGAGCATGGGCGCTGCCCGGCCACGCACCGGCGGCGAACGCGCTGAGCAGCATCAACAGCCACACGACATGGAACCGGGCTTGCCACCCGGTGAGAAGGCGCATCTTCATGGGGGAGTCTCCGGAAGGGGGCTTACAGCGCGTCGGCGCCGATTTCGCCGGTGCGGATGCGGATGACCTGCTCGACAGCGGTCACGAAGATCTTGCCGTCACCGATCTTGCCGGTGCCGGCAGACGACTGGATCGCTTCGATCACCGCGTCGGCACGTTCGTCGGTGACGACGGTTTCGATCTTGATCTTGGGCAGGAAGTCGACAACGTACTCGGCACCGCGATACAGCTCGGTGTGGCCCTTCTGGCGACCGAAGCCTTTCACTTCGGTCACGGTGATGCCCGACACGCCTGCATCGGACAGGGCCTCGCGGACCTCGTCGAGCTTGAACGGTCGGATGATGGCGGAGATCAGTTTCATGCGCATGTCCCGAGGGTGGATGGGGCCAGCGCGCCAGCGCGCGTTGGCATCAGGCAACCACGGGTCATCAGGATGATGACCGTGGCTGTTGCACCGGACACGTACAGGGCCGGGACGGCCGTGCCTCTCTCCTTGCACGACCGACGCGGGAGGGAGGGCGGCCCTGGTCGCGTATCCGGTCTCTCTCTTGCCCCTGGATAAGCGGGCCAATGGCTCGCGTTCCAATGCAGCGGACTGACAGTCCGCTCTACAACGGCGGGCCTGCGCCCGCCCTGCGGCTCCCCAGCCGCGAGAACGGAAGCGATGGCGGCGGGTGGGAGGGGGAACCCACCGCCATCGCGCCCGGTCAGCTCGCGTAGTACAGCTGGTATTCCAGCGGGTGGGTGGCCGCGCGGAACTTGGTCACTTCCTGCATCTTCAGCGCGATGTAGCCGTCGATGAAGTCATCGCTCATCACGCCGCCGGCCTTCAGGAACTCGCGGTCCTTGTCCAGCGCTTCCAGCGCCTGGTCCAGCGAGGAGCAGACCTGCGGGATCAGCTTCTCTTCCTCCGGCGGCAGGTCGTACAGGTCCTTGTCGCTCGGTGCACCCGGGTCGATCTGGTTCTTGATGCCGTCCAGGCCGGCCATCATCAGCGCGGTGAAGGTCAGGTAGCCGGACTGGATCGGGTCGGGGAAGCGCATTTCGATGCGGCGCGCCTTCGGATTGGACACCCACGGAATGCGGCACGAGGCCGAACGGTTGCGGGCCGAGTAGGCCAGCATCACCGGCGCCTCGAAGCCCGGCACCAGGCGCTTGTAACTGTTGGTGCCCGAGTTGGCGAAGGCATTGATGGCCTTGGCGTGCTTGAAGATGCCGCCGATGTACCACAGCGCCAGCTGGCTCAGGCCACCGTAGCCGTCACCGGAGAACAGGTTGGTGCCGCCCTTGGACAGCGACTGGTGCACATGCATGCCGCTGCCGTTGTCACCGACGATCGGCTTGGGCATGAAGGTGACAGTCTTGCCGTTGCGATGCGCGACGTTCTTGATGACGTACTTCATGCGCAGCAGCTCGTCGGCCTTCTGCACCAGGGTGCTGAACTTGGTGCCGATCTCGCACTGGCCGGCGGTGGCCACTTCGTGATGCTGCACTTCCACTTCGATGCCGACCTGTTCGAGGGTCTTGCACATCTCGGCGCGCAGGTCGTGCAGGGTGTCGGTCGGCGGAACCGGGAAGTAGCCGCCCTTCACGCCGGGACGGTAGCCGCTGTTGGCGCCGTCATACTTGGCGCCGCTGTTCCATGCCGCTTCTTCCGAGTCGACCTTGAAGAAGGTGTTGCCCATTTCGTTGGCGAAACGGACCGAGTCGAAGATGAAGAATTCCGGCTCCGGGCCGAAGAACGCGGTTTCGGCGATGCCGGAGGACTTCAGGTAGGCCTCGGCACGCTTGGCGATGCCGCGCGGGCAGCGGCCATAGGCCTGCATGGTGGCCGGATCGAGGATGTCACAGCTGATCACCAGGGTCGGATCGGCGTAGAACGGATCGACGTAGGCGCTGGACGGGTCCGGCAGCAGCACCATGTCCGATTCGTTGATGCCCTTCCAGCCGGCGATCGAGCTGCCGTCGAACATCTTGCCTTCTTCGAACAGCGACGGCTCGACGATGCTGACCGGGAAGGTGACGTGCTGCTCGACGCCACGCATGTCCACGAAACGCAGATCGACGAATTCGATCTGGTTGTCCTTGATCAGCTTCTCAACGTTTTCCACGGACATCGGTACGACCTCGGATGGGGATGAATGCCTGCTGAGGTACAGCAATGACCGTGCCAACTTTTTGCGACCCGCAAGTCGTTGATTTCCCTAAGCCCGCCCCGCACCGGTGCGGAACAGCGCGCACCAAACGGGTGCAGTCGGCAGCAGGCGCACCCGTTTGGTGCAGCAGGGATCGTCTATCCTCTCGACCTTCTTCCTTCCTGCCGCGCGTGCCCGCACCGTCCATGTCCGACCTGCTCTCCGCCCTGCTGCTGGGCATCCTCGAAGGCTTGACCGAATTCCTGCCTATCTCCAGCACCGGCCATCTGCTCATTGCCCAGCACTGGCTGGGTGCCCGCTCGGACTTCTTCAACATCGTCATCCAGGCCGGCGCGATCGTCGCGGTGGTGCTGGTGTTCCGCCAGCGCCTGCTGCAGCTGGCCACCGGCTTCAACCAGCGTGAGAACCGGGAGTATGTATTCAAGCTGGGGGCGGCCTTCCTGGTCACCGCCGTGGTCGGCCTGGTGGTACGCAAAGCCGGCTGGTCGCTGCCGGAGACGGTCAGCCCTGTGGCCTGGGCGCTGATCATCGGCGGTGTCTGGATGCTGCTGGTGGAGGCCTACACCGCGCGCCTGCCTGACCGCGACCAGGTGACCTGGACCGTGGCGATCGGCGTCGGCCTGGCGCAGGTGGTGGCAGGCGTGTTCCCCGGTACCTCGCGCTCGGCCTCGGCGATCTTCCTGGCCATGCTGCTGGGCCTGAGCCGCCGCGCGGCGGCGGCCGAATTCGTGTTCCTGGTCGGCATTCCCACCATGTTCGCCGCCAGTGCCTACACCTTCCTGGAACTGGCCAGGGACGGGCAGCTGGGCAGCGAGAACTGGACCGAGGTGGGCGTGGCCTTCCTTGCCGCGGCCGTCACCGGCTTCGTCGTAGTGAAGTGGCTGATGGGCTACATCAAGTCGCACAGGTTCACGGCCTTCGCCCTCTACCGCATCGCGCTGGGCGCGGCGCTGCTGCTGTGGTTGCCCTCCGGCAGCTGAACAGCACCGGGGCACGGTAACCCCAATGCCAGCCCCACCCCGTTTCCCCCACGGTTCCCCAAGGAGAATCACCATGAACCGCAAGCTCACCCTGCTCCTCCCGCTGGCCCTGATGGCCGCGTGCAGCCAGACCCCGGCCCCGGCCGGCACCGGCGGCGATGACGTGGCCCCGGCCGCGGCCAAGGCAGCGGACCAGCAGACGCTGGCGCATCTGGACGCGCAGCGCCTGCAGAGCCAGCACTGGCTGCTGCAGCAGGCCACCGGCGCCGACGGCAAGCGCATCGACGCGCTGTTCGCCCGCCAGGACAAGCCGGTCACCCTCGACTTCGCTGACGGCCGCCTGTCGGTCAGCAACACCTGCAACCGCATGGGCGGTGGTTACACCTTCGACGCTGGCAAGCTGGCCGTCAGCGCGATGGCCTCGACCATGATGGCCTGCACCGACAAGGCGCTGATGGCGCTGGACGAGGCCGTGTCGAGCCGCCTGCAGGGCGAACTGAAGGCCGAGCAGGATGCCGATGGCAAGCTGACCCTGACCAACGCCAAGGGCGACACGCTGGTCTTCAACCCGGAACCGACCGCTGAAACCCGTTACGGCGGGGCCGGCGAAACCGTGTTTCTGGAAGTGGCCGCGAAGACCGAGAAGTGCTCGCACCCGCTGATCCCGGACTACCAGTGCCTGCAGGTGCGTGAAGTGAAGTTCGACGACAAGGGCCTGAAGCAGGGCGAGCCGGGCAAGTTCGAGAACTTCTACGGCACCATCGAGGGCTACACCCACGAAGACGGCGTGCGCAACGTGGTGCGCGTGAAGCGCTACGAGGTGAAGAACCCGCCGGCCGATGCGCCGTCGCAGGCGTACGTGCTGGACATGGTGGTCGAGTCGGCCATCGAGAAGAAATAAAACGATGGAAGGGCGGCCGCGAGGCCGCCCTTCTTCGTTGTGCGTTGTAGAGCCGAGATCCTATGTTCGCGGTCAAGCCTGCTGGAAGCAGGCTTGACCCACTTTCAGCATGGCTGGGTCAAAGTCCCGACCGCTCTTGAAGACGCCCCAGGCGATCTTGGCCAGCTTCCTGGCCAGGATGTTAAA
>NZ_JCAFSQ010000010.1:0-198309 GCF_059369375.1 Stenotrophomonas sp. YJH_SMC_48-3
GCGGTCGGTTGTAGAGCCGAGCCCATGCTCGGCTGCTCTTCGGTCGGGTTGCGATAAAGCCGCGCTGCGCGCGTGAGCCGAGCGTAGGCTCGGCTCTACACGGGCGGGGCGGTCGGTTGTAGAGCCGAGCCCATGCTCGGCCGCTCTTCGGTCAGGTTGCGAAAAAGCCGCGCTGCGCGCGTGAGCCGAGCGCAGGCTCGGCTCTACAGGGGCGGGTCGGTCGATGCCGTGGCGGTGGGCGAGGGGGCCTGAATCGGGGACAATAGCGTCCCCGCCGCCCCACGCCTGCCCCCGATGAACGATTCCGCCCCCCAGCATCCTGCCCGCATCCTTGATGGCCGCCGCATCGCCGAGGACCTGCTCGACAGCCTGAAGGTGCGCGTCGACGCCCGCGTGGCTGCTGGTGGCAGCCGCCCGGGCCTGGCCGTGGTGCTGGTCGGTGGCGACCCGGCCTCGACCGTGTATGTGCGCAACAAGCGCCGTGCCGCCGAGAAGGTCGGCATTGAGGCGCATGACTACGATCTGCCGGCCGGGACCACCGAAGCCGAGCTGCTCGACCTGATCGACCAGCTCAACGCCGATCCGAAGATCAACGGCATCCTGATCCAGCTGCCGCTGCCGGGCATCCCCGATGCGCGCCGACTGATCCAGCGCATCGACCCGCGCAAGGACGTGGACGGCTTCCACCCGGAAAACGTCGGCCACCTGGCCCTGCGCGAGTTCGGCCTGCGCCCGTGCACCCCGCGCGGCATCACCACGCTGCTGGGCCACACCGACCAGCCGGTGCGAGGCCGCAACGCCACCATCGTGGGCGTTAGTAATCATGTCGGCCGCCCGATGGGCCTGGAGCTGCTGATTGCCGGCTGCACCGTGACCAGCTGCCACAAGTTCACCCCCAAGGACGTGCTGGAACAGGCCGTGCGCAACGCCGACATCCTGGTGGTGGCGGTGGGCCGCCCCGGCATCGTGCCGGGCGAGTGGGTGAAGCCGGGCGCGGTGGTGATCGATGTGGGTATCAATCGGTTGGATGACGGCCGCCTGGTGGGCGACGTCGGGTTTGAGGCGGCCGCCCAGCGGGCCAGCTGGATCACCCCGGTGCCGGGGGGCGTGGGCCCGATGACCGTGGCCACGCTGATGCAGAACACCCTGGAAGCCGCGGAAGCGCTGAGCTGACCCCAATTGGGGCTATCTGCTGTTGGTGGGTGCCGACCGTTGGTCGGCACAATGCTGGGGCACAGGTGTCTGAAGGGTAGTGCGGACCAACGGTCCGCACCTATCAAAGATGCCCCAGGGCTGGCCCAGGTGATCCTCTCAAGGTCAAGGTGGGTGCCGACCGTTGGTCGGCACAATGCCGGTGCACAGGTGTATCAAGGTAATGCGGACCAACGGTCCGCATCCACCAAGGGCAGGTTCCAGGCCCTGAGAGCCGGTTCCAAGCCCTCCTGAACCAATCGCCGCCCGCGCGACACTGCGTCGCATCTCCCCCCTGCCACGCGGCGCGAAAACAGGGTAAAATGTCGCGCTTCCCCACATCTCGGGTATGCCGATGCTGCGCATCCAGGCTGAAGCACTCACGTACGACGACGTCTCGCTCGTCCCCGCCCACTCGACCATCCTGCCCAAGGACGTCAACCTCGAAACGCGGTTGACTCGCGACCTGAAGCTGAAGCTTCCGATCCTGTCCGCAGCCATGGACACCGTCACCGAAGCCCGCCTGGCCATCGCCATGGCCCAGCTCGGCGGCATGGGCATCATCCACAAGAATCTCAGCCTGGAACAGCAGGCCGCGGAAGTGGCCAAGGTCAAGAAGTTCGAGGCCGGTGTCATCCGCGACCCGATCACCGTCGGCCCGGAAACCACCATCCGCGACGTGCTGGCCCTGACCCAAGCGCACAACATCTCCGGCGTGCCGGTGGTGGGCAGCGACGGCCAGCTGGCCGGCATCGTGACCCACCGCGACATGCGCTTCGAGACCGAGCTGGACGATCCGGTCCGCCACATCATGACCAAGAAAGATCGCCTGATCACGGTCAAGGAAGGCGCCGCGTCCGACGAAGTGCTGCAGCTGCTGCACCGCAACCGCATCGAAAAGGTGCTGGTGGTCAACGATTCGTTCGAGCTGCGTGGCCTGATCACCGTCAAGGACATCCAGAAGAACACCGACTTCCCGAACGCTGCCAAGGACCTGTCGACCCGCCTGCTGGTCGGCGCTGCCGTCGGCGTGGGTGGCGATACCGATCGCCGCGTGGAAGCGCTGGTCGCCGCCGGCGTGGACGTGATCGTGGTCGATACCGCACACGGCCACTCGCAGGGCGTGCTGGACCGCGTCAGCTGGGTCAAGAAGAACTTCCCGAACGTGCAGGTCATCGGTGGCAACATCTGCACCGGCGAAGCCGCACTGGCGCTGCTGGACAGCGGCGCTGACGCAGTGAAGGTCGGCATCGGCCCAGGTTCGATCTGCACCACCCGCGTCGTTGCCGGCGTCGGCGTGCCGCAGGTGACCGCCATCGACCTGGTGGCCGAAGCGCTGCAGGACCGCATCCCGCTGATCGCCGACGGTGGCATCCGCTACTCGGGGGACATCGGCAAGGCGCTGGCCGCCGGTGCCTCGACCATCATGGTCGGCGGCCTGCTGGCCGGTACCGAGGAATCGCCGGGCGAGACCGAGCTGTACCAGGGCCGTTCGTACAAGAGCTACCGCGGCATGGGTTCGCTGGCTGCCATGGAGAAGGGGTCGAAGGACCGCTACTTCCAGGACGCCGCCACCGCCGACAAGCTGGTGCCGGAAGGCATTGAAGGCCGCGTGCCGTACCGCGGCCCGGTGGGCGGCATCATCCACCAGCTGATGGGCGGCCTGCGCGCCACCATGGGCTACGTGGGCTGCGCCACCATCGACGAGATGCGCAGCAAGCCCAAGTTCGTGAAGATCAGCGGCGCCGGCCAGCGTGAGAGCCACGTCCACGACGTGACCATCACCAAAGAGCCGCCGAACTACCGCGCCTGATGCGGGCCGAGCAAAGAGGAACGGGGAAGCACTTCCCGTTCCTCTTTCTCCATCTGCCGCCGTAAATCTGATTTCGTTTTCCCTACTGCATTGCCGGGGCGCCATGACCAACATCCATAACGACAAGATCCTCATCCTCGATTTCGGCGCGCAGTACACGCAGCTGATCGCCCGCCGCATCCGCGAGCTGGGCGTCTACTGCGAAATCTGGGCGTGGGACCACAACCCGGCCGAGATCGCGGCGTTTGGCGCCAAGGGCATCATCCTGTCCGGTGGCCCGGAATCGACCACGCTGCCGGGTGCCCCGGCCGCGCCGCAGGAAGTGTTCGACAGCGGCCTGCCGATCTTTGGCATCTGCTACGGCATGCAGACCCTGGCCGCGCAGCTGGGCGGTGCCACCGAAGCGGCGGATCAGCGCGAGTTCGGCCACGCCGAAGTGAACGTGATCAACCCGGATGCGCTGTTCAAGGGCCTGAGCGACCACGGCGGCGAGCCGAAGCTGAATGTCTGGATGAGCCACGGCGACCACGTCTCCGTTGCACCGCCGGGCTTCACCATCACCGCCACCACCGACCGCATTCCGGTGGCCGCCATGGCCAACGAAGAAAAGCGCTGGTACGGCGTGCAGTTCCACCCGGAAGTGACCCACACCCTGCAGGGCCAAGCGCTGCTGCGCCGCTTCGTGGTGGATATTTGCGGTTGCCAGACCCTGTGGACCGCCGCCAACATCATCGACGACCAGATCGCCCGCGTGCGCGAACAGGTGGGCGATGACGAAGTGATCCTGGGCCTGTCCGGCGGCGTCGATTCGTCCGTGGTGGCCGCGCTGCTGCACAAGGCCATCGGCGAGAAGCTGACCTGCGTGTTCGTGGATACCGGCCTGCTGCGCTGGCAGGAAGGCGACCAGGTGATGGCGATGTTCGCCGAGCACATGGGCGTGAAGGTGGTACGCGTGAATGCCGCCGACCGTTACTTCGCCGCGCTGGAAGGCGTGAGCGACCCGGAAGCCAAGCGCAAGATCATCGGCAACCTGTTCGTTGAAATCTTCGACGAAGAGTCGAACAAGCTGAGCAACGCCAAGTGGCTGGCGCAGGGCACCATCTACCCGGACGTGATCGAGTCGGCTGGCAGCAAGACCGGCAAGGCGCATGTGATCAAGAGCCACCACAACGTGGGCGGCCTGCCAGAGCACATGAAGCTGGGCCTGGTGGAGCCGCTGCGCGAGCTGTTCAAGGACGAAGTGCGCCGCCTGGGCGTTGAGCTGGGCCTGCCGCGCACCATGGTCTACCGCCATCCGTTCCCGGGCCCGGGCCTGGGCGTGCGTATCCTGGGCGAAGTGAAGCGCGAATACGCCGAACTGCTGGCCAAGGCCGATGCCATCTTCATTGATGAGCTGCGCAAGGCCGATCTGTACGACAAGACCAGCCAGGCGTTTGCCGTGTTCCTGCCGGTGAAGTCGGTAGGCGTGGTGGGCGATGCGCGGGCCTATGAGTGGGTGATTGCGCTGCGTGCGGTAGAGACGATTGATTTCATGACGGCGCATTGGGCGCATCTGCCGTATGAGTTCCTGGGCACGGTGAGCAACCGGATCATCAATGAGTTGCGGGGGGTGTCGCGGGTCGTCTATGACATCTCGGGGAAGCCGCCTGCGACTATTGAGTGGGAATGAGCGTGGTTCTTGATGTAGGCTCGCCGAGATAGGCGCGGAGTGACTATAGGGCGCGGAATTCGCGCCCTTTCAGTTTGTGGCCATGTCAGAACGCGAATGGGAACCTGTTGGATAGATGGTGATCAATTCGCTAGCGTAATGAAGCGCCATTGTTGCCTGCGAGTGCCAGTCGGTCTTATCACTATAAACTGTGATGAACAATAATTTCGGTAGTTTGATGTCGAGAATAACTAGCGATGGTTTTGGAGCGAACGAGGCAGGGAGGGTGCCGGCCAGCTCCGTCGGGTATCCTTTTGACACAAGTTCGGCGGTGCTGAAGTTGTTTGCGGAGTACGCAATCGAAGGGCAGCCTGTCGCTGTATCATTTAGGCAGCTTGTTCCATGGATTAAGATGGGTGAGCGCGCGACGCACCATATTCACCATTATCCGGCTAAGCTCATCCCCCAGATCGCTCATTTCTTCTTGGCTACAGAAATTTTCTGTCCAAGGTATGGGGTGGTGCTTGATCCATTCGGTGGGACTGGTACTGTGGCGCTTGAGACCTGCTTGTCAGGTCGCCATGCTGTATACGCTGATACAAATCCTTTGGCTCGCATGATCGCGGCAGCCAAAGTTACTCCTATCGCCAATCTAGACGCCGACTCTTTGCTCTCATCTGTATATAGTCGATATAAGCGAGCCCGCAGCAACTCGCTCCCGGATGTAGTGAATGTGGAAAAATGGTTCGCAGGATCAGTCATTCGGCAGTTGGCTAGACTAAAGCGATCAATTGACGCAGAGCCTGTTGAAGCTATTCGGAATTTCTTGCTGGTTACCTTTTCAGCCACACTTCGAAAGGTAAGCAATGCCGATCCTAGGCTTTCTGTTCCTGTGTTAATAAAAGCTCGATCGACGCCGAGTGGCGAAGTTGATGTATTTAAACGATTTTCCGAGCAATGTGAAGCCAATGTGCGCCGTATGAGTGAGTACATGGCCGCTATTAACGGCGGCGGATCTCTAACGGTTGCCGGATCCGATTGCCGTCGTTTGCTAGTGCAAGATGGTGGTGTTCTAAATCCAGGCGAGGTCGACCTAGTTATTTCATCCCCGCCTTATGCTGGAGCTCAAAAATATATTCGTGCTTCTTCACTTAGCTTGGGTTGGCTGGGGCTAGCAGGGGCGGGAAAGCTTAAGCCTCTAGAGAATCTAACGATTGGACGTGAGCATCTACAGCTTAGGGATCGATTGCAGGCGGGAGAGACGCACGCGCCAAGCGCAGAAAAGGTTCTGAGGAGAATAGAGGCCAAGAATGGTTATCGCGCGGCAATATGCCGGATCTATCTCATTGAGATGTATGATGCCCTTGTTCAGGCGGCGAAATGCCTAAGGCTTGGTGGATACTTTATTCTTATAATAGGGAATAATCAGGTATGTGGTGAGGAGTTCTGGTCATCCACATACTTATCTGAAATGTTGACCGGGCTGGGTTTTAGAGTTGAGCTCGAGCTGGTAGATGAAATCAAGTCTCGCGGCCTCATGACCAAGAGAAATAGGTCGGCCGGCATGATATCTAGGGAATGGGTGATCGTGTTCAAGAAGGTGAGAGATGCTTGAAATTCCAAATGGGCTTTCCAATGATCAGATCTTGGCGTGGGAATCTTTAGCTAGCAGAATTGTTACTTTGAACGAGCGGGCTTGGGATCGGAGGGTGGGCGCCGAGGTTATAACTAGTTGGCTGGAAAACTTTGACGGCCGAACTGGGAATGCTACCGCGGAGGAGCGCCTCGGGGCTCTCTATATGCTTTCTCAGTTTATGTACTTTGGTTCTCGAGAAATTAGAGTTCTTCTGCAGGCTTTATATAGGGATCTATTTCTCTTGCCTCTCGCGCATGAGGTGAAGGCGCGTACCGGATCGGTTTCAGATTTTAATTCTGAAATGAATAGTCAGATATCAAAAACCAGATTCTTGGGTCTGGGTAATCCATCCGAAAGTGGCGTTCATTTGCTCTATTACTTTAGACAGGAAAATCTGCTTTCCAAGTCTGATTTCATCGATGCGGCTCAGATGTACAAAAATGTCGAAGTGGCAGGCGAGCGTCGCAGGGTCGCGAGATACGACGATGTGGAGCGGTACATCTTCATAGACGACATGTGCGGTAGTGGTGAGACGGCTGTAAGATACTCGAATGACGTTCTGCCTGACCTTCTGGATCAAAAGCCCGGGATAGAAGTCAGCTATCTCTGTCTTTTCGGAACCAAGGCGGGAATGGATCGAGTCAGGGGAGAGTCTCGATTTGGTCAGAATGCCGCTGCTGTATTTGAGTTGGATGAGAGCTATAAATGGTGTTCTAAGGATTCCAGATTCAAGGCGGGCATTCCCGTTGGAGTCGATCCCAAAATTCTGGATTCAATAGCACTAACCTACGGTAGTGGCCTGAGTATTCACCATCCCCTGGGATACTTGGATGGGCAGCTTCTCCTTGGATTCTTTCATAATACGCCTGATAATACCATGCCCGTAATATGGGCGGACGCATACAATAGCGGGACTTCTTGGTATCCCGCATTCCGAAGGTACCCTAAAGTATGAATCATTTCAGTGATGATCCGAAGGTATATCAGAATCCATTTGAGCTGAACAAGGCTTCAGACTATTCGGACAAGCAGGTTCAGGACTATTGGGTAGACGTCGAGGATCTCAAGCTACTCCGTTTATTGAATCTGAGCTCCGCTAGGCCGATGTTCCTTCTGGGCGGCAAGGGCAGTGGGAAGACGCATTTAATGCGTTACTGCTCTTCAGCCGTTCAAGAGCTTCGTCATGATTCTCTGCGTTTAGCCATAGAGTCTGACGGGTATGTAGGTATATATACCAGTATCGACGGCTTGAACGTTCATCGGTTCTCAGGGAAAGGCCAGTCCGAGGAGGCTTGGTCTGCGGTCTTCTGCTATTCGTTCGAGCTGTGGCTTGCTGTGAGTCTTCTGACATCTCTGCAGTTTGAGTTGGATCGAGAGCCTGAAATTTCTGCTCGAGTGGAGTCCGATATCCGGGCTATGGTGCAACTTGAGGGGGAGGGGAAGGGTAGTATATCTGGACTCATTGATTCTCTTAATGGTCTCCGCCGTCACGTCGATCTTATTGTAAATAATGCTGCCATTAAGCGAAGCCTGAGCGGAATTGAGGTCGGCTTTACGCCAGGGCACTTGGTTTATGGAATTCCCAAGCTGCTCGCGAAGGAATATTCGTTTCTTTCTGAGGCGATGTTTATTTATCTTATAGATGAGCTAGAGAACTTCACGGAGCAGCAACAGTTCTTTATCAATACCTTGATAAGGTACAGGAAGGGGCCTGCAACGCTGCGTGTTGGATCTCGTATTAATGGTGTAAAGACATTTTTAACTCTGGGGGCGGGTGAACCCATCCGCAGGGGCGCAGAGTTCGATGTTGAAGTCATCGATGAAGTACTTCGGCTTGAGAAAGCAAAGTACGAAAAGATGGCTGAAAAGCTCGTAAAAAGGCGGATTCAGCTGGCTGGCATTGATATCTCTCTCCGTAGTCAACATCCTAGAGAATTCTTCTCTGAACCAGATCCAACTGACTGTTATCGTGAAGCGTCTCTCGCACTAGTTAACGGACGGGATATGGCTGGGCAGCGACGACCACACTTGGCGCGTCTTGAGAGGCAGCTCGCAGATGTACTGTCTGATGCGGAGGAAGTGGCCCGAATCGTCAAGAATCTAAGTGTGGCAGATCATCCGGTTCTCGAGAAGATTAATATTATGATCTTCTTAAAGCGTGTGTCGCGTGGCGGGGATCTGATTGAGCTATCCGATAAGGTGGCAGCTGACTGTGCAGCCTTCCGATTGGGAGGCCGGTCGGCTTCATCGTCGTACTACGTTACCTATACGCACTTTTCTTCGGATATATTTGCTCAGCTGTATAGAGATTACGGGAAAAGACCAGTTTATGCTGGGTTTAGAACTCTTGTCAGATTGTCGCAGGGTATTCCGAGAAATCTTCTCAATCTTCTAAAGAACATATATAGGAGATCTGAGTTTGCGGGGGAGGATCCATTCAGAAGTGGTGTTATTTCTGTTGATGCTCAAACGTATGGCGTCCAAGACTCGGCGGATTGGTTCTGGGAGGACGCGCAACCAGACCGTTTTGGTTCTGTGGTGCGTGGCGCGGTAGAAAATGTCGCGACCCTTCTGCGCTCAATAAGATACAGTGATAATCCTTCCGAGTGCGATCTGTGTTCCTTTTTAATTGCCCTGGATGGTTTGTCGGAGGATAGTATTGTCGCGATTCGTGCCGCGGAAAGTTGGTCGTTTCTAATTCAGGTTGGTACCGCATCTGGCTCGAAGAATGATGGTCGAATCCTCTATAAGTACCAAGTCAATCCGATGCTGGCCGCGCGGTGGGGGATTTCTGGGTCAAGGCGAGGGTCGGTGGAGTTGAGCGATGAGCTCGCCAACACCATGTTCTCATCGAAGGGTGAAAGTACTGAAGTTAAGCAGGCCATACGAGCGCGGGTAGATGGAATGGATGGAGGGAAGCTCCTGTCTCGTTGGAAGGTCGCTGCGGCTGCTAGTTCTCAAGGAGGCCTGTTCAATGAGTAGGGATAGGGATCTCCGGCAACTCTACGACTCCCTCGGTGAGGGGCGGTTCCCTCTGCCCAGCGATTACAGCTGTGATGTATTTGTCTCAGCGTTTAACCTGAGTCAGCGAGTGCGAAGTGTTTTCGATCAAGTCTCTGCTGCTCGCAAATGCTGGGTGCTCCATCAGGAATATGATTTCGCATCAGCCGATCTGCCTGAAGGTGCGGAGATGTACACCTCCGGTGCTCAGGGTGAGGCGGACTTTGTGGTTGACGTGATGAAGGATGTTCTGAAAGGGATTTCTTCAGATGCGCGGGTGTGCATTGACTCAACTGGATTTATGCGCCCCCATCTAATGTTTCTGTTGCTCTATTGTAGGGAGAGTGGATTTCTAAATGTAGACGTGATCTACACGGAGCCATCTCACTACGTAAAAAAGGCGGAGACTGTATTTTCGAGTGATGTTATTGAGGTTCGCCAAGTCGAGGGGTATGAGGGGGCTCATTCTACCGATCTCTCGAAGGATATACTCTTGATTGGCTGTGGGTATGATCACGATTTAATTAGTGAAGTTATCTCTTACAAAGGAGGGGCTCGGATTTTGCAGCTGCTTAGCTTGCCATCTCTTAGTGCTGATATGTATCAGGAAAGCCTGGTTAGATTGCAGCGCGTTGTGGAGGCTCCTGGGAGTGTTGCTCCGGTGCAAATTGCGTATGCTGCCGCTAACGATCCATTTGCAACATTCATGGCTGTTGAGAGCGCTCTCCAAAGAATTTCTATAAACCAAGGTGGGATTTCTAATATATATATGAGTCCGCTGGCGACAAAGCCCCAAGTAATTGGGTTTTGTATGTATTACCTCAAGCGCTTGAATGGGTCGTCAGCTAGTCTCGTTTTTCCATTTGCTAGAAAGTACTCGAAAGAGACGAGCAAAGGGGTGGGGCGTAGTTGGCTCTATAGGCTGGGATTATCGTAGTCGTTCTTGTTTTCTTCATCTTCGTGCTCTTTTAGTCGAGAGAGCATGAGTGGTCCCTAGGTCTGCGATTAGTCGAACCTCCTCCCGGAAGGACGAGTGTTGATCGACCTTTAGCTGTCCGGCCTAACCTCATTACAGGCCCACTCAACCAGCCCGCGGCAAGCCAGAAACAATCCATCCACCACTCCCTCATCCAAATGCCGCTCCGGGTCCGCTGCTACCCGGCAGCGGTCTGCCGCGTGCAGGAGTTCCAGCACCGTGAGTGCCCCGACCATCGCACGCTCGCTCCTGGCCAGGCTCACGCGGCGGCCGGGTGATACATCGGTTTCTGGCCACGGGTGCCCATCCGCCCCCTCGCAGCCGCGCATGCGCTTGAGGATGCCGAGGAGGGAGTTCAGATCGGGCAGGGGAGTGTCGTCGTTGATGGGTTCAACAACGGTGTACGAAGAGAAGGTGTCGGATTCGTGCATGGCGTCGGCTTCCGTGGCTGTGCTTAACAGCGCCACCGCGAAGAGGTGGCGGACGGTGCGGGTTCCAAACCGGGACAGACAGTTGTCAATAACCGGCGGGTCCGAAGACCCCCACGCACCGCCCGCCATAAAGACCGACGGATTGCCCGCCGGCACCGGTTAAGGACGGTGCCGACGGGCAAGCGTAAACAACTATCTGTCTCGGGTTTGGACGCCCGCTGCCACCCGTTGTCGGTGGCACGTCATGGTGTTTACGCAGCCGCTTCGAATGCCAATAGAAATTCGCGAAGGAATCGCGGAATCCGAGAGCGAAGAACTATTGTTGCACGCACCATTCATGCAGCACGCGACGCGAGCAGACGCATTCGCGCAGCTACTCTGCTGATGGCGAATCAAAGTGGCGCAATCGCCCATGCCACAAGCGAATAGCGCGACAGCCTTCTTTGCAACAGTTCTTAGTCCGCCTCGCCAAGCAGCGGCACGCGATCAGCCGCACACCCCGAAAATCGGTTCAAACCCGACACCGCCATCGAGCCTTGCGGCTTCAACCAGCGCGATCCTCACCCGCATTCCCCACCAGCAACTCAATCATCGCCCGCGCCGCCGCAGACTGTCGCCGATGCGGCGCATAGATCACCGAGAACGGCCTCGACCGCCCACGCAGCTGCGGCAGCACCTCCACCAACTGCCCACGCTGCAACCGCTCGCGCACGATGAACTCATAGCTCTGGCAGATGCCGATGCCCTGTTCGGCCAGCGACACCACGCCCAGCACATCGTCGGAGGTCTCGATGGACGAACGCGGCAGCCAGTCCACGTCGCGCCCGCCGTCGCGGAAGATCCATGGCGCCAACCGACCGGTGCGCGGGATCACGAAGGGCAGGCACAGGTGCTGCTGCAGGTCGTCCAGCGTCTGCGGCGTGCCCCGGCGCTGCAGGTAGTCCGGCGCGGCCACCAGCAGCAGCGGCGCGTCTTCCAGCTTCCGCCCCACCAGCCCGCTGTCCGGCAGCTGGCCCAGGCGGATGGCCAAGTCGAAGCCTTCGGCCACCAGGTCCACGTTGCGGTTGGTGATGTTCAGTTCCACCTGCACCTGCGGGTACTGCTGCGCAAAGCGCGCCAGCACGGGCGGCAGCCGGTAGTGGCCATAGGTGGTGGGCACGCTCAGGCGCACGCGGCCGGCCAGCGCACCGTCCTGGGCCAGTACGTCGCGCTCGGCATCGTCCAGCAGGCCGAAGGCGGTGCGCACCTGTTCCAGGTAGAGCCGCCCGGCGTCGGTCAGGCCCACGCGGCGGGTGGTCCGCTGCAGCAGCTGTCGGCCCAGTCGCGCTTCCAGGCGGGTGACCGCGCGGCTCAGCACCGAGGGCGTGGTGGACAGCGCCACTGCGCCGGCCGTGAACGAGCCGTGCTCGACCACCGCCAGGAACACCTCCACATCGCCCAGGTAGTCGAACTTGCGGCTCATTTGGCTCTCCGGGGAACAGATGTTTTGCGATGGGGCCAATTTATCGCCGCTGCGGCGATGAATAAAGTGGCCGCCATTCCCCGATAGGAGCTCCCCATGAACCTGATGACCCGGCTGGCCGCAGCGCTGGCCCTGACCTTGGCCGCCAGCGGCGCGCATGCTGCCAACGTGCTGGTGGTGCTGTCCGACGAAAACCACCTGGACCTGAAGGACGGCAAGGTGCTGTCCACCGGCTTCTATCTCAATGAGCTGATGCAGCCGGTGAAGCTGCTGCTGGACGCGGGCCACGAGGTGACCTTCGCCACGCCGCAGGGGCGGGCGCCGACGGTGGATGCGTCCTCGGTGACGCCGGCGTACTTCGGCAACGATGCGGCGCAGCTGACGCTGCACAAGGAGTTGCTGGAGAAGCTGGCGCTGACCTCGCCGACGGCCTCGCCGGTGGTCAGCCTGGCGCGCGTGGAGCAGCAGGGCTACGCGCGATTCGATGCGGTCTACATTCCCGGTGGCCACGCACCGATGCAGGACCTGCTGAAAAGCCCGGCGCTGGGCCGGCTGCTGGCCGACTTCCACCAGCGCAACAAGACCACCGCGCTGGTCTGCCACGGGCCGATCGCGCTGCTGTCCACGCTGGCGGATGCGGGTGGTTTTGTGGCGAAGCTGGAAGCGGGTGCGATGCCGGCTACGCCGAAGTGGATCTACAGCGGCTACCAGATGACGGTGATCAGCAACCAGGAAGAAGAGCAGGCCAAGCCGCTGCTGGGCGGCGGTGAGATGAAGTTCTACCCGCAGACCGCGTTGCAGCGGGCGGGGGCGACGTTCAGCAGCAACACCACGCCGTGGACCGGGCATGTGGTGGTGGACCGCGAGCTGATTACCGGGCAGAACCCGGCTTCGGCGTTGGAGGTGGGGCAGCGGCTGGTGGAGCGGTTGAAGTAAGGCGGGGCTCTGCATCGCGTGCGGTGCCGTGGCAACATGGTGGGCTGGCCTCGTCCTTCCGGGCGGGGCCGGTTTTCCACGGAAGCTCTAGAACACGACATGCGAACGTCTTTTTTCATTCTCTCCGCCTTGTGCCTTGGCCTGCTGTCCGGCTGTGCCAGTGGCCCGGAGGAGCACGCCTCAAGCCGCGAGATCACCAGTGCGTTCGTGGCCGACGACGGCCAGCTGTACCTGCTGCCGCGCTATGACGAGCCGATGCGCTTCAATGCCGCGCCGTTCCGTGAGTACCGGGCGCTGATGGACAGCCCGCTGCGCGAGGCAGTGGCCTGCGCGCAGATGTACTTCCATGAAGACTGGCGCGACCCGGCGAACAAGGCCAAGGTGCACGGCAGCTATGCGCTGCTGCTGCGGCCGGAGCAGGTGACGGCGGAACAGGCCGCGCAGTTCAAGCTGGAGCGGATTGAGGTGCTCCCGCGTGAGGCCAAGGCCGTGGAGGAGCGGGCGCGCTACTACCTGCCGATGGACCGGACCCGTTACGCGCTGGCGTTTGACCGCGCCTGCAATCTTTCAAGGAAGGGCGGCAGCTATTACAGCGCGCTGTTCGAGGGCGACGGCGAGCGGGTGCAGTTGCCGGATGCTGCGGCACTGGCGGAGAAGGGGAAGCTGGCACAGCCGATCAATGCGCGGGCGCAGCGGATCCTGCCGGAGAGGGAGGACAAGCCGGGTGTGGGGTCGGCGGCGGGCAAGGTGCTGGGCGCGGCGTTGATCCCTGTGGCGGTTCCGGTGTTTGTGTTGAGCCTGCCGTTCCTGGGGCCGGATCATTGGAAGTGATGGGGCGTTGAAGCCAGAGCATCCACGCGTGGCGTGGATCTAGTCGGGCCTTGCAAGTGCCTGAACGTTCATCCTGGAGATCTGTGTGCCCAGCACGCTGGAAAATGTTTTGAAGACCGTAGGTTTCATTGTCCTTGCGGCGCTTCCGTTGGTGATCCTCTGGTTTACCCTTCGGCGAATGTCGGCAACTGCTCGCTCGTCCGTGAAATCGGGGCTGCGTTTGGATCCTCCTCGCCGGATATCCGGAACATCCATGACCTTGGTGATGGTGGATGGCAAAGAGGATCGCGAGCACTACTTCTTTGATGCGGAGTCCTTTTACATGCGGCGGGGTCCGCAGCCCACGATGGTTCCGCTTTCGCAGATCACCTCAGTCACGCGAACGTCCGACAGCATCTACGGGCGCTATGTCTGGCAGGTGTGCTTCAGCAAGGCATCGGGCAGAAAGTGCGTGAAGTTTACCAACAACCTGACGCTGTTCAACCGCGACTTCCTGCTGTTTCTGGAGGCGGTGCGGAAGGTCAATCCGCTCGCGACCGTTGAGCGGGCAAGCGTCATCTTCTAGAGCGTGTTTGAAGTTCGGTATGAACAGTGTCACTGCAATGGCATCACAGCGTGCAGCCCCTGTTCGACCGATGTGATCGATGAGAAATGGGCGTTTGTTGCGCAATCGACGTGCGCGGGTGGCCCGCGCGCAGGCTATGACGGCAATAAACGCAAGAATGGAAGCAAGTTTCACATTGCCGTGGACACGCTCGGCCATATATTGCCCGTGCTGGCGAATGAGCAGGAGCGCGCGCAGGTTGGCACTCTGGCTCGGAAGGTCCAGCATGTGACCGGTCAGGCTGTGAAGCCGGCCTGTGTCAGCGAGGGGTATATCTGCTTCAAAGTTCGTAGCGCGCTCTAGACGAATATCCCCGCTTGCTTGCGACCATCTCCAACCAAGAATCGCAGCCACCTCTAGCACACGTTGACCTCCGTACCCGCATGCATCCATGATGGCGTCATTCAGGATGAACTGCGTATGCGCTGCCTCGACTCAACGAATCCGCCAGAACTGGGTTGGTGAGCGCTATCACGTCGACGCTGACTACCTCTGTTGGGCAGCGTCAAGATGGAGCTATAACATTGAAGAAGCGCATTGGGATGTTGATCTTGTCGCTAACGATGCTTGTTCATTCAGCGGTCGCAGCAGAGCCTGAGCAAGTCGTAGCCCGCTTGCTCGATCACCTGGAGGCTGGGCGCATCGCTGAAGCCGAAGCAATGTTCACTCCACAAATGGCCGAAGCGGTACCGGCGGAATCTCTCAGCACCCTGTGGAACTCATTGGGGACTTTGAAGAGTCGTGGCCTGGCAGCGATCAGCACTCATGAAGGCATGCAGCTGGTGTTGGTGCCATTGCAGTTCAGCAACGGTCGATTTGTTGCACAAGTGGTGGTCGACAAACAGGAGAAAGTCGGCGGGTTAATGTTGCGGCCCGCCGCGCCCGAACAAGCGGCGCCGGCCCCGGCCAATGCCAGCTACCATGAGATCGATTTCGTCGTTCCACAGGCACGCGGTGCGCTTCCAGGCACGCTATCGCTTCCCAAAGGAGAAGGCCCATTTCCCGCCGTTGTGCTGGTGCATGGCTCAGGACCGCAGGATCGTGACGAAACCGTTGGACCCAATCGGCCCTTCCTGGACGTCGCGCGCGGTCTCGCCGCGCAGGGTATCGCAGTACTTCGATACGACAAGCGAAGCCGTGCGCGCCCCCAGGATCTTAATGGCGACTTCAGCATTGATGATGAAACAACCGACGATGCGGTTGCCGCGCTCACGGCGTTGGGCGCTGATCGAAGCATAGATGGCAAGCAGCTATTTGTGCTGGGCCATAGCCAAGGCGCGATGCTGGCGCCGCGCATCGCCCAGCGATCACCTGAAGTGAGAGGGGTAGTCCTATGGGCCGCACCCGCGCGAAGCCTGTTGCAGATTATTCCAGAGCAGACCCGCCGCCTCCTTTCGGTAGACGGGCAGCTTGGGCCAAAAGCGGAAGAGCAGCTGGCCATGCTGGATACACAAATCGCGGCTGCTTTGGGTGATCAGGAAGTTGAGGCCAGCAAGCTCCCGCTGGGTGCACCCCAATCCTTCTGGAAGAGCATCGAAGCAATTGACGCGCGCGGCGACGCCAGGTCACTCCGGAAACCATTGCTTCTATTGCATGGTGGCCGCGATTTTCAGGTAACAGCGATTGACTGGCGCATGTGGAACGAATCGCTGGAGGGGCAGCAGGAAGTGCAACTGAGAGAGTATTCCGCACTCAACCACCTCGGCATTGCAGGTGATGGCCCGGCTTCCCCCCAGGAATACATGCAGCCCGGAAACGTGGACCCGGTAATGATCAGCGATCTCGCACGTTGGCTTAAAGCCCAGAAGTAATGAGGCTGTCGGGCCATGAGCGCCCGTAGGCGTTCTCACGTCAAATATGCAATCGAAGATCTGCCGGGTTTCAATCTTCCGAAATATCCCTTATGGTGGATCTGCTGTTTGGACCCGCCGTAGTGTCCACAGGCGGCCCGGATTGGCCCTTGCCAGTAACATGGAGAAGCAAAAATGGATTTATGCGCTACCCAGGTGCTATCGCCCAGGACGCTGACGTTTATCACAACCTATCGCTGCACTGCGGCATGCGTTCAGTGCTGTTTCGAGTCGAGCCCGACGGTCAAAGGAAGGCTCAGTCGCGATGAGATGATCACAGCGCTTCATGATGCCAAAGGCTCCTTCCCCTCGCTGTCTGTCATCGTCTTCACCGGCGGCGAGGCGACACTTCTCAAAGACGATTTGATCAGTGTGATAGCCGAAGCGACATCGCTAGGGCTCGGCACGCGGATGGTATCGAATGGCTCCTGGGCGAAGACCCGATCCACCGCGAAGCGTTGGGCTGAAAAGCTTTCAACCGCAGGATTGAAAGAGCTTAATATCAGCTCCGGCAAAGATCATCAGGAGTGGGTACCTCATTCTTCCGTGGTCAATGCTGCCGAGGCCGGCCTCACTGCGGGGCTGCACGTTCTCGTGACGGTGGAGGCAGACACGGAAGACGGTCGAACAATGGCGACCTTCGCCGAGGATTCGACAATACGGATGCTTCTGAAGAAGGGCTTGCAACTGCAGTCAAACAGCTGGATGGAGTTCAAAAGCGATCAGGTCAAGCGCGAGAATACGGTTCCACAGCACCTGCGAATAGCCCCGTGCCACCAGATTCATGACAACATCGTTGTCACGCCCTACAAGGAAGTCGCTGCCTGTTGCGGACTGACACTTGAGCACATCCCAGAGATGAAAGTTGGGCGTCTCGAGGATGGCGTCAGCAACGCCTATCTCTCTCAAACGGACGATTTCCTCAAGTTCTGGATCAGAGTGGACGGCCCTGCGGAGATCATCAGGCGCGTGATGGGCGAAGAGAAAGCCGATGAACTACTGAATGGATCGGTGCACATGTGCCACGACTGCGCAGTGCTTCACAAGAACAGTGAAGTGCGCGCAAGACTTGAATCGGATTACCAGAAGTTCATTCCAGAGGTAATGAGTCGCTACGCACTCGGTAAGGCAGTAAACACCCTTTCCCGGCAACAAGGAGCGTTCAAATGAAGCGGCGGAAGTTCATCCAGTCCACACTCGCGGCCAGTGCTGCTGCATCAATTTCCGGGGCGGCGGCTGCCGCGGGCGACAAGAGGGTGTTCGGCACACCTGCGAGCCTTACCGGCGGCACGGATGTCAACGCAACACGAATGCTTCTTCCACTCTCGCGTAGCGGCATGCCTGCAGCCGGCTGGGATCACTGGTCAAAGTTGAGTGCCGCTGCTGTCGATATGTTTTCTGACGAGAAGAAGCGTTCGCTCTTCAACACCAATCCTGGTCGATATCTTTCCACGCTTGGGTTCGACACCAGCAAAGAGACACTGAACGCACCATCTCTGGCTCTGCTGGTTGCTCTGTCGGATAGGGATGTACAAGACGCGGCCAAACGTCGTGACTATACGCAAATGTTGAACTATCTCCAGGCATCTGGTGCGTTGGCGCGTCCAAAGGAAGACGTGCTCACCATGAAGATGCAGCACGCACTCCAGAGCAATATAGACATGATCCGCGGCGTGATGGAGCTTTCTGGGGACGAGTCTCCCGATGCCGAATCGGTACTCTCTTTCATCAAAGCTACTGACAAGCCTCCTACAACGGCAGACCTCGCGGCCCTCGCCAGTGTGGCGGAGCTTCTGCGGACAGCCCCTGGTCAAGCGGTTGTTGGCGCGGCTGTGATTGTGGTTGCGGCTGTTGACGCCATTGTTGGTGTGACCGTAGCCGTGGCTGCATTCACCATGGTTGCCGTTGTGAACCAGGTAGTGGTTGCCGGAAACGAGACCCAGATACCGTCATACAATCATGTGTTCAACGGCCAGCTGAGTCGGCTGGACGGTGACATCTGCGACAGTTGCGACGTTGCACATCGTGCAGCTTCCATCCTGGGAGCCCCCGGCCTTTACGACGAACACGCAAAACTCGTAATAAAGAACGAGGTTCGCTCGTTCCTGCGCGCGATGCGAAACGTCGGCCTTGTCACCTATGAAGAAGATGCATTTGAGACGATTGTCGAAGCGACTTACGTTTACGGCATGCGGTCAATCTCTGCGGAGTAGTTCATGATGATGTGCCGATCCACGCTGGACGTCTCCCTGATTCATGCCTATGCGCTTCCTCTCGGCATATGCGTGGCAGCAGCCGTGGTTCTGATCGCAGTATGGCTGGTACCCCGCTCTGGCGGGGTGCCAGCCAGGAATATTGCGCTCGGCTCGGCGCTGGCCGTTGTTGTCGTAGTTGCCTTTGGCCTCGTATATCAAGCGCGGACAGCGTACATCGCCGTTACAGATGGCCAGCTGATTGGGTCAGCAGCGTTTGTCCGACTGCAGCTCCCGCTTTCCAGTGTCTCGTGGCAGGACGCTTCCGATGCTTCAAGGCTCACGCTGCCTCACCGGCAACTTGGAACGAGCACCGGTGGCGTTGAGCTTGGCAAGTTCCGCATGCACAGCGGTCGCAACGTCTTCGTGCTGCGCACGGAGCGTAGCTCTGTTCTCGTCAAAGCCAGAGGGGATACTGACTTGATTCTGGACCGACGTCTTCACGAACAGCTCAAAGCATGCATGGATCAGGTACGTGAGACCGGCGGTCATCGAGGAAGATTGCAATGATCAGCAGGAAGTACTGGTTTACCAGGAAAAAGTACGGATGGGGTTGGGGGATGCCGTGCGCGTGGCAGGGCTGGCTTGTGTACGCAGTCGCATTCGGCCTGCTGCTGGCAGGTCCGTTTCTGTTCTCTCCATTTCGCGAGCCCATCGCGTTTCAGCTCTGCACGTGGGCCGTAGTGTTGGTCCTTGTCCTTATCTGCTGGATGAAAGGCGCTCCGCCCGGTTGGAGGTGGGGGGAGTAGAAGGGCCGCAGAAGCTATTTTCGGACGTGTTCGATCCGCTGGGCAAAGCATGGATGCATTGCCCTTGTGGGAGTCGGACAGTATCGCCAGCAGGCCACGGCTGCGCCCCCTCTGAGGTGTACCGTCCGTTTTGAATGAACGCTGGACACTTCCCTCGGCGGATGCCCAACGCGTTCTAACCGTTGATTGACCAAGGTAGCGTCGCTTAAAGGGGGCACCGGTGAAGCTACACTGACCACCTACGCCCGATGGAAGCTCGCCCATGTTCTCTGGAAAGGTTGCGGTGGTCACCGGCTCCACCAGCGGTATCGGTCTTGGCATCGCCACCGCGCTGGCGCGGCAAGGTGCCGACATCGTGCTGAATGGCTTCGGCGACGCGGCGGAAATCAAAAAAATTCGTTCCCGGTTGGAAACCGAGTTCAGCGTACGGGTGACGCATGATGGCGCCGATCTGTCGCGGGGTGCAGCGGTGCGCGGGATGATCGACCACGCCGTCGCGACGATGGGGCGCATCGACATCCTGGTGAACAATGCCGGCATCCAGCACACCGCGTCGATCGAGGAATTCCCGGTAGAGAAGTGGGACGCAATCCTGGCGCTGAATCTGTCGGCGGTGTTCCATGCAACGGCGGCGGCGTTGCCGCACATGAAGCGGCAGGGCGCCGGCCGCATCATCAACATCGCGTCGGTGCACGGGTTGGTAGGCTCGGTGAACAAGTCGGCCTATGTGGCGGCCAAGCATGGCGTGGTGGGGTTCACCAAGGTAACCGCGCTGGAGAATGCGGGCACGGGCATCACCGCCAATGCGATCTGCCCGGGCTGGGTGCGGACGGCGCTGGTCGAGCAGCAGATCACCGCGTTGGCGGAGAAGGAAGGCACGGATCAGGAATCGGCCGCCCGCGCGCTGCTGGCCGAGAAGCAGCCTTCGTTGCAGTTCGTGACGCCCGAGCAGCTGGGCGAAATGGTGGTGTTCCTGGCCTCGGACGCTGCGGCGCAGATCACCGGCACGGCGCTGCCGGTGGATGGGGGCTGGACGGCGCGCTAACTGGCCGAGGCCGACAGGCGAGTCTGCAGAGCATCCCAATCGGCCACGAAGCAGCCGTCGCGACCACGGTTGCACTCGGTGATCCACGCGTCCAGCGATTCGCTTTGTGCGCGGTAGCCGCTGACATCGCCCAGCACGGCGAAGCGCAGGCGGTAGTTCACCAGCATCTGCAGCCACTGACCGGCCATGCCGGAGCGCAGCTCGAAGAATTCTGGAGAGAGGCGCTGCACCGGAATGGCGATCCACTCGGCCTGATGCCCAAGGGCGTCGCCGACCAGATCGCGCAGGCCGTTGGCATCGAGTGCGGGGCCCTGCGGCTCGATGCGCAGGACGCGGATGGTGCCGAGCTGTTCCAGAGAAGGGGGCATGGGGTGTCCTGAAATCCGCGTTGTGTGCCGAGTATGGTCGCGTACGCTCGTGACAGCGAAGCCGCCTGCAGTCAGTGCGGCTTCGCTCTCATCGTGCTGCTCGAGATGTTCAACTCGGCTTCGCAAACACATCCAATCCCTTGCCGGTCTCCAGCAACGACTTCAGGCTGGACAGCACGATCGGCCAGCCCTGGCGGATGCCGGTATCCATGCCACTGCCCGGTTCCAGCTCCTCATGGGTAACCGTCAGCCGCACCATGTCCTGGTAGGGCACGATCTCGAAGGTCACACGGCTGTAGGCGTCCGGGTCGTCGGCCTGCGAGGCGGCGGCCCAGGTGATGACCAGCCGCGAGGGCGGGGTGCTTTCCACCACTTCGCCGACCAGTTCGACCGAGCGCGTTTCGTTGGCGCGCACATGCTGCCAGCGCGAGCCGGGCTTCCAGTCCGAGACGTTTTCATGGCCCCAGTAGCGGCTGGCGATCTCGGGGCGGGTGATGGCCTCGAACACCTTCTGTGGCGTGGAGGCGATATAGATCACGTGGATGAAGCGGGTGGTCTCTGCGGACATCGTCATTCTCCTTCCAGTTCGCGTTTCAGGTCATGCAGCAGGCTCAGGCGCTGCTGCTCGAACTTGCGTACCCAGCGCTCATAGACCTCATGCAGCGGCACCGGGTTGATGAAGTGCAGCTTCTCGCGGCCACGGCGCACGGTGCTGATCAGGTTGGCGTCTTCCAGCAGGCCCAGGTGCTGGGTGACCGATTGCCGGGCCATGTCCAGGTGCTCGCACAGCTGACCGAGGGTCTGGCCGTTGTCTTCGCAGAGCAGGTCCAGCAGCGTCCTGCGTGTGGGGTCGGCCAAGGCCTTGAACACCTTGTCTGCATTCATGCGGGGCGTCTTCAGTTCCAGTTGTCGATCCTGACGTCGTGCGGGTTGGGCTGGCCCTTGCCGGTTTCCAGCAGGGCTTTGAGGCTCATCAGGAACACCGCCCACTTGGTGCTGCAGTGGGAGGTGAACTCGACGCGTTCCTTCCAGCCTTCGTGGGTGAACAGTACGATGCAGTAGTCGCCTTCCTGTTTCAGTGCGAAGCGTGCATGCGTGCCGATCCATTCGGCGGGGCCGACCAGGAACTTCCAGAGCACCAGCTCGCCAGGAATCAGCTGTTCCAGTTGCATTTCCATGGCGCCGATTTCCTGGCCGTTGTTGGTGAAACGGACCTTTGCCGTGCCGCCGACGTTGTAGTCGCCATGGGCGTCTTCTGCCCACCAGGCGGCGACGCCTTCGGGGGTGGCCAGTGCTTGATACACCTGGCTTGCGGGGGCCTTGATGCCGACCCGGTGTGCGATATCCACCATTGCAGGTTCCTCGCATGGGCCGGCAGGTGCCGCCCTTGAGTGGACTATATGCAGGTAACTACCTGCATGTCAAAACCGGCCACGAACGCCCGGATGCGGTAGTGCCGGCCGCTGGCCGGCATCCCGGTGGAGTTGGGTGCGTGCAGTTGCCGGCCAGCGGCCGGCACTACCAGATGCTGCCGACCTCGCAGCGGGGACTTGACAGTGGGGCAACCTACTAGTAGGTTGGCGACATGAAAGAGTCGCTCTCGCCCAAGGCCCAGGAGATCCTGGCCCATGCCCGCTCGCTGCTGGAGGCCGGTGGCTACAACGGCTTCAGCTACGCCGACGTGTCCGCGCGGGTGAACATCAGCAAGGCCAGCATCCATCACCACTTCCCCAGCAAGGCGGACCTGGTGCGCACGGTGGTTGAACTGTACCGGGCCGAGGCGCGCGAAGGCCTGGCGCTGCTGGACCGGCAGCTGGACGACCCGCTGCGGGAGCTCAACGCCTATGTGGACTACTGGTCGAGCTGTATCGCCGGTGGCACGTCTTCGTTCTGCACCTGCGCGATGCTGGCGGCAGAGGCGCCGATGATCCCTGCGGAGATTGCCGAAGAAGTACGCGGGCATTTCGATGATTTGAGTGGGTGGCTGACGGTGACGCTGGAGAAGGGCGCGGCGCTGGGCCAGTTGCGCCTGCAGGGTTCCCCTGCGGACGAGGCCAGGGCGTTCATGTCGTCGGTGCATGGCGCGATGCTGGCCGCGCGCGGTTTCGGCGATGCGGCGACGTTTGCTGCGCTGGCACGGCTGGCCATCGCGAGGGTGAGCGCGGCTGCCTGATTGATGTGTGCTGGGCCTGCGGCAACGTAGGCCTTTTCTTTGATTCAGAAGTCTACCTACTAGTAGGTTCAATCAACCCTTGGAGATGTTCCATGTCGCACTCTCTGTCCACGCTGGGCGTGATCCACACGGCCGTCAGCCTTGTACCGGTGTTCGCCGGCCTGTATGCCTTCATTCGCCATCGCGCGATCGACCCCGCCACGCGCGCGGGCAAGCTGTACCTGCTCGGGCTGGTGCTGTCGGTGGCAACGTCGTTCACCGTCTCCAGTACGGGCGGGATCAACCCGGGCCACGCATTCGGGTTGATCGTGCTGCTGGTTGCCTTCGGCGGCGTGCTGGCCGCCCGGCTGCGCTGGCTGGCGCGCGCAGCGCGTTACCTGTCGACCTTCGCGCTGTCGTTCAGTTTCCTGTTGTCGCTGGTGCCCGGCGTCAATGAAACGCTGACCCGCCTGCCGGCCGCGCAACCGATAGCTGCGGCGCCGATGGCCCCGGTGGTGCTGCAGACGTTGCTGGGATTGGCGGCAGTGTTTGTGCTGGGCTTTGCCGCGCAGTGCTGGCGCATGCGGTCTCAACCGGTTCGCAGGCGCCCTTGAGCAGAGGCACCTCAGTCCCGCATGGCCATTTCAGCCAGCAACGACTGCGGTTCGATCAGCGCAGCCGAACGTGTGGCATCCACCCGAACATGCCGGCTGCAGAAGTTGAACACCCGACCCTCGGCAGGCGCGGATACGTCTGGCGTTGCGTCCGGCGTCTCGATCTCCAGCACTTCATCCACCGCCAGCGCCAGCGTTGCGCTACCGGCGTTGATCAAGAGCACGGCAGGGCTGCCGCCACCGAATGCCGGTTGACCGCTGAGCCTGCGCAGGTCGGCTACCGGCAACGGCTGCCCTCGTACCTCCAGGTTCCGCCGGCCATGCTGATCTGCAGGGCCGAAGGTCTCGGGGCCGCGTATTTCCACGGCAGCCTGGACGTCGATCGCGAACAGGGCCGTGCCTGCACGAAGGACGACGACCTCGAACAACTCGGCGGGCGAGGCACGTGTTTGCGTTGAAGGTTGAGCGGGTACAGGCATGCTGTGGATCTGGCAGGAACGATGGGTAACGCGGCTTGAATGATGACGTGTGCAGGGAGCACGCGGCCGCGTGGGACTACGCGCGCAAGGCGGCGGTTCAGCTGGATCCGACGGGCGCATGGTGCGCACTGAGCGGGCCGATGCGCGGAAAGTGCGGACGCAGCAGGCCGACGAGCTGATCCATGCCCGGAACGGCATGGCCAAATTCGTCCCATCGCGCATTGACCAGGCCGGACACCATGATCTGCCCGGTGTCGATGCGGGTCATGGCCCAATAGGGAACAGCACGCGCGCTGATGGCCATGTCCAGTACCGGAACGACGGCAGCATGCGAGCGACTGTCATGGATGCGGCGCTTGACCGCCTCCAGGCCGTCGGGAGGACCTTCGATGTACTGGAAAAACCGCTGACCGTCGACGAGCAGCGCTCCGGTAACGTCCACGCGACGGTTGAACGTGGCAGAGCAGGAGACGATCTGCCGGAGGATTTCATCGGAAAGCCCAGCCGACATGTGGCTGGAGTAGGCAAATGCGTGGAGCATGGAAGGGGCTTCTTGTGACGCCCGTCACTATACGTGGGGCGCCGTAGCCTGCCGTGAGCCTTTCCTCACGCATCACCTGGGAGTGATGCGTTGGATCAGCAGCCCACCAGCCGATCCGCGCCAATTCCGCCGCGATGCTGGCTGCGGTATTCGGTAGGACTGGCGTCCACCTGGCCGCGGAAGTGCCGGCGGAACGACTCCTGCGAACCAAAGCCGGCCTGCTCGGCAATCCACTGCAGCGGCCGGTCAGTGGTTTCCAGCAGCTCGCGGGCGAATGCCACGCGCTCGCGGATCAGCCAGTCGATGGGTGACAGGCCGGTGGCTTCCAGGAACTGCCGCTGCAGGGTGCGCTGGCTGAGCGCGGCCTGCTCGGCAAGACTGCCCAGCGAGTGCGGCTCGCGCAGGTTGCGGCGCATCCATTCCATCAGTTTTGCCAGACGCGAGGGCTCGCCATGGGGAATGGCGCGGCTGACGCGCTGGCTGCGCCCGGCATCACGCCATGGCGCCAGTACCAGCCGCTCGGCCACCAGGTTGGCCACGCGCGCGCCGTAGTCCTTGCGCACCATGTGCAGCATCATGTCCATGCCGGTGGCCGAGCCGGCCGAGGTGATGATGCTGCCGGTATCGACGTACAGCACGTCCTCGCGCACATCGATGCGTGGGAAGTCGCGCGCCAGCGCTTCGGTGAGGCGCCAGTGGGTGGTGGCCTGGCGGCCATCGAGCAGCCCGGCCCACGCCAGCACGAAGGCACCGGAGCAGATCGAAGCGATGCGCGCGCCACGGCCGTGGGCACGGATGAGTGCATCAAGCAGCGCCTGTGGCGGGCGCTCGCTGGGCTCGCGCCAACCGGGAATGACGATGATGTCGGCGTCATCAACTGTGCTGAGGTCGTAGGGAAGCTGCACCTGCGTTCCGCCAAGCATGCGCAGCGCACCGGGTTCACCCGCGCACAGCTGGGTGCGATACCAGGCCACGCCGAGCTCGGGTCTTATCGGCGCGAACAGGCCCACCGCACAGCCGAATTCGAACAGCCCCTGGCCGTGGCAGGCGACGATGGCAACGAGCGGCGCAGCGGGGTCGGCGGGTGGGCTGGGCATGGCTTGATGCTACGGGTGCAGATGCATGGCGCTGAGTGGTGCGCGGGCATGAGGTGATGCCGGCCAGGCATATGGAGCGGTCGCTCCCCTCTTGTAGAGCCGAGCCCACGCTCGGCTCAATACCGGCAGGGGGATGCATCTGACGCCGTCGCGAGGAGCAGCCGAGCGTGGGCTCGGCTCTACAGACAGCAGTGCACCGGCAATGCCGCCTAACCTCATTACCAGCGGTCATGTGGGTGGCCGGATATGACGGTTGGGTGACGTAATCCCGCCTGTCGCGCCAGGTGAACAGGCCCTTGAATGGAAGCGTGTTTCCGGCCCACCCCCACGAGCCCCCATGCCTGTCGCCCACGCCCCTGTCCTGAGCACTCTCGCTGTCCTGATCACAGCCATCCTCGCCGCTTCGCCCAGCCATGCGGCTGAAGCCGATGCGGATCCTGCTGCCGCCGCCGCGACGGCCAACGTGGCCGCGTCCACGCTGGATGCCGTGGTGGTGACCGGCTCGCGCACCAGTACGCGTACGGTGAAGAACAGCTCCACGCCCATCGATGTGATCTCTGCCGAGGACCTTGCCGCTACCGGGCAGGGCAACCTGCTGGAAGCGTTGCAGCGTGCGCTGCCGTCGCTGAGCCAGATCGGTGGCTACCAGAGCGACCAGGAAAGCCTGATCCGTGGCTACCAGCTGCGCAACCTGTCGCCGGGCTACACGCTGGTGCTGGTGAACGGCAAGCGTCGCAATGCCAGCGCCTATGTGAGCGGTGCCAACGGCGGCGGCTTCCCCGGCCATGCCTGGGCCGATCTGGCGCTGATTCCGGTGTCGGCCATCGACCATGTGGAAGTGCTGCGCGATGGTGCGTCGGCCATCTATGGTTCGGACGCGATCACCGGTGTGGTCAACGTGATCCTGAAGTCGCAGGCGCACGGTGGCGAGCTCGCCGTGGAAAGCGGGCAGAGCATCGACGGTGATGGATCGCGAACCAGCGTGCGTGCCAACGTGGGCCTGCCGTGGGGTGCCGATGGCTTCGTCAACCTGTCCGGCGAGACCACGCGGCAGCACCACGCGATCCGTACCCGCCGTTACATCGATGGCTACCTGAGCTATCCGGCGGTGGACGCCAACGGCAACCTGGTCGCACTGCGCCCGAACAACCGGTTGCCGGCCGGCGCATCACTGAACCCGGCCGAAGCCAGCCGCAATGCCGAGGCCAACACCATCCTCAGTTCGCCATCGTATGCGCTGAAGGCCTTCGCGGTGAACGTGGGCCATGGCCTGGGCGAAAGCGCGCAGTTCTACGCTAACGCTACGGCCAGTGACCGCACCGCGCAGGCGATCCAGAACTTCCGTCTGCCGGCGACCATCTTCACCACTTACAAGGCACCCGGCGTGCTGAGCGTGTTTCCCGATGGCTTCCTGCCGGTGCTGGAAACCAAGGAGAAGCAGTACACCGGCACCGCGGGCGTGAAAGGCCAGATCGCAGGCTGGGACTACGACGCCAGCCTGACCGGCAACCGCAGCACGGTGCGCACGTATACCCGCAACTCGGTGAACTACTCGCTGCCATACCCCGGTTCGCCTACCGACTTCTACGACGGCAAGCTGGACTACCAGCAGGGTATCGCCAACCTCGACCTGCGCCGTGGCTTCGAGGTGGCTGCGTTCGCCTCGCCGCTGGAAGTGAGCGCAGGTGCCGAGTACCAGCACGAACAGTACGAACGTGGGGCGGGGCAGTGGGAGTCGTATACCGGCTTTGGTGCTGCGGCCTTCGTCGGCTATTCCACTGCGGACGCGGTGAAGGCTACCCGCAACAGCAAGGCGGTCTATGTGGGCGCGGCCACCAACATCACCTCGCGCTGGTATCTGGATGCGGCCGCGCGCTGGGAAGATCACTCCGACTTCGGCAGTGTCTCCACCGGCCGCCTGACCACGCGCTTCGACTTCACCGACGCGCTGGGCGTGCGCGCCACGGTCAGCAACGGTTTCCATGCACCCAGCCTGGGCGCGCAGTACTACCAGGCCACGGGCAGCTGCCCCTGCGGCACCACGCTGGTGGCGCAGGTGTCTTCGCGGGCGGCGGTTGCGCTGGGTGCGACGCCGCTGAAGCCCGAGAAAGCCACCAACTACAGCCTGGGCGTGACCTGGGACCCGAGCCCGGCGTTCCACCTGGCCGTGGATGCGTACCAGATCGACATCCGTGGCCAGCTCGGCCAGTCCAGCCAGATCGGCTACAACGCGCAGGATCCAGCGCGCATCACCGACAACAGCGGCACGGTGCTGAGTAAGGCGCAGAAGAACACCATCGATGCGCTGCTGGGCTCGGCCGGCATCAGCATCCTGCCGGGTGATGCGTTCTATGCCAGCTACTTCACCAACGTGGGCAATACCCGCACAAGCGGTGTCGAGCTGACCCTGGAGGCCAACCAGGAAACCGTGTGGGGCAAGCTGCGCTGGAGCTATGCGGCCAACGTGGGGCGCACCACCATCCAGAAGGTCAGCGACATTCCGGCGGCGCTGCAGGGGCTGCCGAACATCAACCTGTTGACCAAGAGCAGCGAGTACGCGCTGCGCTTCCGTACGCCCAGCTACACGCAGGTGGCGGGGTTGGGCTGGCAGAACGGGCGCTGGCGCTCGAACGTCGACTTCACCTACTACGGACCGATCAAGCGCCTGAACAACGGCGTGGAGTACAAGCAGCCGCCGGTGCTGGTGACCAATCTCTCCGGTGGCGTGGAACTGGGTGCGGGCTGGAGTGCGGCGCTGGGCATCAACAACGTGTTCGACAAGCGCACCCGCAAGGTGCCGGAGTACGCGCGCAGTGCCACCGATGTGGCGAGCATCGAGACGACCTGGGATTCGGGCGACGTGCTGAGCCGCATCGGGGCGTTCTGGTACGGGCGGATCAATTACCGGTTCTGATCTGGAGCAGTCGAGCATGGCTCGACTCCACAAAGGCGAAAGCAGCCGAGCATGGCTCGGCTCTACACGAGGCGAAAGGCGGCCGGCGGCAGTTCGGCATCATCGAGGAGCAGTTCATGTCTTCTGCATTGAGGGTGGTTGCAGTGGTGGGGTCGCCGACCAGTTCGGCGACGTCGCGCACGTTGCTGCTGGTGCGGCACCTGCTGGCGTCGCTGCAGCAGCGGGTGCATGCCAGTGTGGATCTGGTGGAGCTGGCACCGATCGCGCGTTCGCTGGGGCAGGCGTTGTCGCGCGACGAAGTGGAGCCCGCCGTGGAGCAGGCGCTGCAGACGATCGAGGCGGCCGGGCTGCTGGTAGTGGCTGCGCCGGTCTATCGGGGATCGTATCCGGGGCTGTTCAAGCATCTGGTCGACTTCATCGGGCTGGAAGCGCTGGTGGATACGCCGGTATTGCTGGCAGCGACCGGCGGCAGCGAGCGCCATGCGCTGGTGATCGACCACCAGTTGCGGCCGTTGTTCAGTTTCCTGCAGGCGCACACGCTGCCGATCGGGGTGTACGCCACGCCTGCCGACTTCGATGGCGAGCACATCAACAGTGCCGCTTTGCAGGCGCGGATCGCGCTGGCGACCGAGCGTGCGGCCGGCCATCTGGCTACGCAGGCGCTGGCGGTAGCGGCGCCGCTGCGACGCATCGCCTGACGGCATAACCGGCGGCGCTTTGCTTATGGCCAAGGCGCATCTGCGTGGCCGGATCTGACCGCCGATTGTCGTCTGGCATCGCCGTGCCGACCGCCGTCATCTCTAGCATCGATATCGAAGCGGCATCGCATTGCCGCCCCCCGATGAGGACGACCCCGTGAGTCTGGACGCAACCGACAAGCCCATCCTGTTCCTGCTCGACCGTGAGTTCGAGGACGGACAGATTCCCGGCCAGCGCTTCTTCTGCCGGCACAGCCTGCTGCTGGAAGGGGCGCTGTCGAGCATCGACGGCCTGGACGCGCAGCTGGACGTGCGCCGCATCGGTTTCGCACGGCCGCGCCGGGAGTTGATCGCCGAGATCGGCGAGCAGGACCAGTCGCTGCCGAAGCTGGTGCTGCCGCAGGGCGTGCGCAGTGACCTCGCGAGTGGCGTGCACCAGGACCGCCAGTACATCTCCGGTGCCGAGCCGATCCTGGCCGCGCTGAACGGGTTGCTCGGCATCCCCGTGGCCCATCCCTGAGCGAGGACGCGACCATGAGCTATCAGATCAGCGTGTTGGACAAGAGCCCGGTGGCCGAAGGCGCCTCGCCGGAGCAGGCGCTGCGCAACAGCCTGCAGCTGGCACAGCGCGCCGAACAGCTGGGCTATCACCGCTACTGGTTTGCCGAGCACCATGCCGCGCCGACGTTGGCGAGTCCCGCACCGGAGGTGCTTGCGGCGTGGGTGCTGGCGCAGACCCGGCGCATCCGTGTCGGCAGCGGCGGGGTGATGCTGCGCCACTACGCGCCGTACAAGGTGGCGGAGAACTTCAACCTGCTGGCAGCGTTGGCGCCAGGGCGCGTGGATCTGGGCGTGGGCAAGGCGCCGGGCGGCCTGCCAGCGTCGACTGCCGCGCTGGCGGCCGGGCGCCCGGCGTTCGCCGACTTCGACCAGCAACTGTGCGATCTTGAGGGCTATCTGTCCGGCGCCGAAGCCGATGTGCTGGCGCGGCCGATTCCGCAGCAGGCGCCGGAGCGCTTCCTGCTCGGTGCCAGCCCGCAGAGTGCGAAGCAGGCGGCCGAGCTGGGCTGGCGCTTCGTCTACGCCGCGCACTTCGATGGTGATCCGAAGCACATCGAGGCCGCATTCGACGCCTACCGCAGCGTCGCCTCGCAGCCCCCGCTGCTGGCCACGGTGGCCTTCGCCGCACCGACTGCCGAAGCAGCCGCACGCCATATCGGCGCGCTGCGCGTCTACAAGCTGCATCTTGGCCCGGGGCAGACGGTGAACCTGCCCAGCCCCGAGGCGGCTGCCGAGTATGCACGCCAGGTAGGTGTGGCGGACTTCCGCATCGAGGAAACACGGCCAAGCGTGCTGTCCGGCGATGCGCAACAGGTACGCGGCGAACTGGATGCGCTGCACCGACGCTTCGGCGTGGGTGAATTCATCCTCGACGCGCCGGTGGCCGACTTCGACGCACGCCTGACATCCCTCGAACTGCTGTCGCCCGCGCCGCGCGCGGCGGTGGCCTGACCTGCAGGAGCGATTCCCATGAGCACCACCCCGCGCCACATTCCGTTCGGCATCATGCTGCAGGGCCCCGGCAGCCACATGCATGCCTGGAAGCATCCGTCCAATCCGGCCGATGCCAGCGTCAACCTGCAGTTCTACATCGACATTGCGCGCACTGCCGAGGACAACGGCATCGCCTTCGGCTTCGTTGCCGACGGCCTGTACATCAACGAAAAGTCCATCCCGCACTTCCTCAACCGCTTCGAGCCGATCTCGCTGCTGTCGGCGCTGGCCACGGCAACGAAGAAGATCGGCCTGGCCGGCACGCTGTCGACCTCGTACAGCGACCCGTTCACTGTCGCCCGCCAGTTCGCTTCGCTGGATCTGCTCAGTGGCGGCCGCGCCGGCTGGAACGTGGTGACCTCGCCACTGGAGGGTTCGGGCCGCAACTACGGCCGGCCACACCCGGAGCATGCACTGCGCTACCAGATCGCCGATGAGTACCTGGACGTCGTGCAGGGGCTGTGGGATTCGTGGGACGACGACGCCTTCGTGCGCGAGCGCGACAGCGGCACGTTCTTTGCGTCGGAGAAGTTCCGCCGGCTCGACCACAAAGGCCGCTTCTTCCAGGTGGAAGGCCCGCTCAACATCCAGCGTTCGCCGCAGGGACAGCCGGTAATCTTCCAGGCCGGTTCGTCTGACGATGGCATCGCGCTGGCCGGCAAGTACGCCGATGCGGTGTTCACCCATTCGCCTTCGCTGGAAGAAACCCGTGCATTCACCCAGAAGGTGAAGAACTCGGCGATCGCGCACGGCCGCAGCGGCAACGATGTGAAGATCTTCCCGGGCATCGGCCCCATCGTCGGCCGCACCGCCGAGGAGGCCGAAGCCAAGTACCAGGCGATCGCCGCACTGGCCACGCTGGAGGATGCACTGGCGTACCTGGGGCGCTTCTTCGATCACCACGATTTCAGCCAGTACGACCCGGATGCACCGTTCCCGGAGCTGGGTGACATCGGCAGCAATTCGTTCCGTTCCACCACCGACCGCATCAAGCAGGATGCGCGTGAGAAGGGCCTGAGCCTGCGCCAGGTGGCGTTGGAAGCGGTGAGCCCGCGACCAAAATTCATCGGCACGCCGGAGCACGTGGCCGATGAGCTGATCCGCTGGTTCGACGCCGGTGCCAGCGACGGTTTCATTCTTGGATTCGCCGCACAACGCGAAGGCCTGGACGATTTCGTGACCCACGTGCTGCCGATCCTGCAGGCGCGCGGCTACCACCAGCGCGAGCTGGAAGGACAGACCCTGCGCGAGCATCTGGGTCTGCCGTACAAGGCCAGCCGCTATTCGACCGACGCCGAACCGGCGCGGAAGGTGGGGTAGGGCGATGAGCGGAGAAACTGCGGCAGCGCCGGGCCATGCCCGGCGGGATTCCGCGTCCATCGGCGTGCTGCCGGAAATTGCAGCACGCGCCGAGGCCGCCATCGCGATCCGCCATGACCTGCACCGCCACCCGGAGCTGGCCTTGGAGGAGCACCGCACCAGCGCCCGTGTGGCCGAGTTGCTGCAGCAATGGGGCTATGAGGTGACCACCGGTCTCGGCGGCACCGGCGTGGTCGGCACGTTGCAGCGTGGGCAGGGCGGCCGTCGGCTGGGGCTGCGTGCGGACATCGATGCCTTGCCGATCCACGAAGACTCGGGGCTGGCCTACGCCAGCCAGACCGACGGCCTGATGCATGCCTGCGGTCATGATGGTCACACCGCCATCCTGCTGTCTGCGGCGCATTACCTGGCCCATCACGGCAATATCGACGGGACCTTGCAGCTGGTGTTCCAGCCAGCCGAGGAAACCGGCTCGGGTGCATCGAAGATGATTGCCGACGGCCTGTTCGAGCGCTTCCCGGTGGATGCGATCTATGGGCTGCACAACTGGCCCGGCGTACCGGTCGGCCACTTCGGCTTCGTCGATGGTCCGGCGATGGCATCGGTGGACTGGGCGCGGCTGAAGGTGATCGGCAAGGGCGGACATGGTGCCGAACCGCAGGGCAGCGTCGACCCGATCCTGGCGGCGGCGCACATCGTCACCGCGCTGCAGAGCGTGGTGTCGCGCAATGTCGATCCGCGGCAGATGGGGGTGGTGACCGTCGGTTCGATCCACGGCGGGCAGGCCGCCAACGTGATTCCGGACGTGGTCGAGCTGAAGCTGACCGTGCGCGCCTATCTACCGGAGGTGCGCGATACCCTGCGGCGCCGGGTCACCGAACTTGCAGAGCAGACTGCCGCCGCGTTTGGTGCACGCGCGGAGATCGAATTCCCGCGCGGCTTCCCCAGTGTGATCAACCATCCGCAGCAGACCGCCTACATCCGCGAGGTGGCCGTGCACGGCTTCGGCGCCGGACAGGTGGTGCCCGACTTCGCACCGCGCACGGCCAGCGAGGATTTCGCGTTCCTCCTGCAGGCGCGGCCGGGCAGTTTCGTGTTCGTCGGCAACGGTGACAGTGCACCGCTGCACAGCCCGCGCTATGTGTTCAACGACGCGGCCATTGCCCCCGCCGCCAGCCTGTGGGCGCGACTGGCCGAAGATTACCTGGTGAAGGACGCGACATGAGCCACGACGAACGCTTCCTCTATACCTCGGTCGATGACCCGCTGGCGCGGCCGTTGTTCGACGGCCTGGAGCAGGAATACGACAGTCGCTACGCTGATGTGCGTCGACGCATCGGCGGCAGCGCTCGCGAGGAGCTGCAGCGCTACCCGGCGCAGGCCTTTGCGGCCCCGGTGGGCGCCTTCGTGCTGCTGCTGCGCGACGGGGTGGCGATTTCCGGCGGTGCGTTCATGCCGCACCGCGATCCGGATACCGCCGAATTCAAGCGCATCTGGACGCTACCCGGGCTGCGTCGCCAGGGCATTGCGCGGCGCGTGCTGCAGGAGCTGGAAGAGCAGGCGGCGCGGCAAGGGTACCGGAAGGTGTTCCTGACGACCGGCTTCCGCCAGCCTGAAGCTGTTGGCCTGTACCTGAGCCACGGCTACACCGCGTTGTTCGATCTGGAGGCCGACCCGGAAACCGTTGCGCATCTGCCGTTCGAAAAGCACCTGCGGGCGACGACGCCTGTCGTTACCGCTGCACAGGCACTGCTGCACGGAGCCCACGCATGAGCACACCGTCGACCGCGCTGGAGGGCATCGCCGCTCGTCCGGCGCCCGGACCGGCACTGAAGATCGTGCCCGCCCGGCATCCGCTGCAGGTCTTCGGCACGGTACTGGCACTGGCGCTGATCCTGATCGGGCTGCAGTCCGTGCTGGGCAATCCGCGCTGGGGCTGGGGCACCTTTGCCGAGTGGTTCTTCGCACGCCCGGTGCTGGAAGGCCTGGGTCGCACGCTGCTGCTGACCGCGCTCGGTACCGGCCTCGGCTTCGCACTGGGCACCTTGCTTGCGTTGGCCCGCGTCTCCGGTTCGCCGCTGCTGTCAGCGGTGTCGTGGGGCTATGTGTGGTTGTTCCGTTCGATCCCGTTGCTGGTGCTGTTGTTGTTGCTGAACAACCTGGGCTACCTGTACAGCACCATCGAACTGGGCGTGCCGTTCACCGGCATCAGCCTGTTCTCGTACCCGACCACGCAGCTGATCGGTGTGTTCACCGCCGCGGTGCTGGGCCTGACCCTGAACCAGGCGGCGTTCTCGGCCGAGGTGATCCGCGGTGGCATTCTTTCGGTCGACCACGGCCAGTACGAGGCCTCGGCCGCGCTTGGCCTGCCGCGGGGCCGCCAGGTGCGCCGCATCATCCTGCCGCAGGCAATGCGCTCGATCCTGCCGGCCGCGTTCAACGATGTGATCGGCCTCGCCAAAAGCACTTCGGTGGTCTACGTGCTGGCGTTGCCGGAGCTGTTCTACACCGTGCAGGTGATCTACCGCCGTAACCTGGAAGTGGTACCGCTGCTGATGGTGGCCACGGTCTGGTACCTGGTGATCCTGACCGTACTTTCACTGCTGCAGCGGCGCGTGGAACAGCGCTTCGCGCGCGGCCAGCTGCAGCGCGAGCGCTCGGTGTCGCGGGTGTCGTCACCGGTGCGGACATCCAGTGATGCTGCGCCGCGCGTGGCCAACCGCCCGCGCATCGCCACCCAGGTGGAAGCGGGCGAGGGTGCGGCGGTATCGCTGCATGGCGTGGGCAAGGTGTTCGGCGATCAGCCGGTGCTGGAAGACGTGAACCTGGAGCTGCGCGCCGGCAGCGTGACGGTGCTGATCGGCCCGTCCGGTGCCGGGAAATCCACGCTGCTGCGGTTGATCAACCACCTGGAACGTGCCGACAGCGGCTACGTGACCGTCGGCGGCCAGCTGATCGGTTACCGCCGCGAGGGTGACACGTTGTACGAACTTCCCGAGCGCGAGATCCGCCGTCGGCGTGCCGAGGTGGGCATGGTGTTCCAGGGCTTCAACCTGTTCCCGCACCTGACCGCATTGGAGAACATCATCGAGGCGCCAATCGCGGTGCGCGGCGTGCCGCGTGCGCAGGCCGAGCGGCAGGCGCGCACGCTGCTGGAGCGGGTCGGCCTGGCCGACAAGGCCGATGCGTTCCCGCGCCAGCTGTCCGGTGGCCAGCAGCAGCGCATCGCGATTGCCCGCGCGCTGGCGCTGCAGCCGAAGGTGCTGCTGTTTGACGAACCCACGTCGGCACTGGACCCGGAACTGGTGGCTGAAGTACTCAGCGTGATCGAGGAACTGGCCCGTTCGGGTACCACGCTGGTGATCGTCACCCATGAGCTGAGCTTCGCCCGCCGCGTGGCCGACCACGTGGTGATGATGGACCAGGGCCGGGTGATCGAGCAGGGCACGCCCGAGGCGTTGTTCGAGCGCCCGCGCCAGCAACGCACCGCCGATTTCCTGGCCAAGACCCTGTAACCCCGGAAGGAACATCATGAGCCCCGCAGCACCGCGTCGTCCCTCGCGCAGCACCCTGTTGATCGTGGGCGTGCTGGTCATCGGCATCGCCGGCATCGTCTACTCGCGCGCGCGCCAGGCCCCGGAGGCTGCCGCTGTGGCCGCGGCCAACCTGGCCGGCACCAACACCGCCGTGCTGAAGGGCACGCTCGACCCGAAGGCGCAGGCCTTGATTCCTGCGGGCTACCGCTTCGTCACGCCGGGCGCATTCACCGTGGCGACCCACCCGGGGCAGCTACCGCTGGCCGACTACGGCGCCGACAGCAAGGGCGTGGTCGGCATCGAACCGGACATCGCGCGGCTGATCGCGGATGCTTTGGGCCTGAAGCTGGTGATCGTGCCGGTGGCCTGGGCCGACTGGCCGCTGGGGCTGGAGTCAGGCAAGTACGATGCGGTGCTGTCGAACGTGACGGTCACCGAGGAACGCAAGAAGAAGTTCGATTTCTCCAGCTACCGTTACGACCTGCTGGGCATCTACACGCGCAGCGACGGGCCCATCCAGAAAATCGAAAAGCCCGCCGATGTGGCCGGGCTGAAGGTGGTGGTCGGTGCCAGCACCAACCAGGACCAGATCCTGCGCCAGTGGGACCAGCAGAACATCGCGGCGGGATTGAAGCCCGTGGAATACCAGTACTTCGATGACGCGGTGGTCGGCCGATTGGCGGTGATCACCGGCCGCGCCGATGTATCGTTCGAGCCCAATGCTACCGGCGCCTATTCGGCGCGCGACGGCAAGGTGCGGCGCGTGGGCCTGTTCCCTGGCGGCTGGCCGAATGCCGCAGCGATCTCGGTGACCACGCGCAAGGGCAGCGGCCTGGCCGACGCGGTGACGCAGGCGCTGAACACCCAGATCGGCAGCGGCACCTACGCGCAGGCGCTGGCACGCTGGAATGTGGCCGAGGAAGCCGTGCCACAGTCGCAGACCAATCCGCCGGGGTTGCCAACGTTGCAATGACACCGGGCGTGGCCCGGCGCGACTTCTGCTTTTGTAGAGCCGAGCCATGCTCGGCTGCTTTACCAACGCGCTTCCAGCGTTCTGAACGGTTTCGCCAAGCGCACGCCCTCGGCGTCGAAGTCGGAAACGCTACGCCCATCCACACGCACCGTCTTCGGCATGGTGCGCGCCGGCCACCAGACCTTCAATGCCGTCCCGCTGCGCAACCCCTTGCCCAGCGTGACCGTCAGCATGCCGTCGCGCTGCCGCGCCTGCATCTGCAACGTGCCATACGCGGTCGGCAACCGCTCCACCGCCAATCCATCGCCTGCCACCCACGACGGTGGCGTGCCCGGCAGCAGTGAGAGGGCATCATCGTCTTCGCGCATCAGCATGCCGAACAGCGTGCGGCCGTACTCGGCACCAATCCAGGTATGCGGCATGTCGCCCAGGTAACGCGGGAAGCGCAGCCGTGAATGCACTACTTCGGCCAGCACCTGCCATTCAAGCGGACGCCGGTCATGAAGCAGGCCCTGGAGCAGCTCGTCAGCCACGTCTGGCTGGCCCAGGTGCACATAGCTCAGCACGTTGCGGATCTCGTACGGGGTGTACGCGTACAACGCACCAGGCTGGCTGCGCTTGCGCACATCGTCCAGATAGCGCGCGAAGGTGGTCCGCAGCGCCTCGGCGGGCAGCACGCTCTGTGCGCCGGTCGGGTCCAGTGCGATCGATACGCCCGTGGGATCGCCATCGCCCAGGTCGGCCGAGGAGGGAATGAAGTCGATGCCCTTCCACGCCATCGTCGCCCGGATCGAGGCACGCAGCGCGTCGTAAAGCAGTTTGTACTGTTCGCGTGCCCACGCTGCGGTCTCGTGGTCGCCCAGCGATTCGGCCAGCCACGCGCCGTCGTGCCAGCCCTTCAGGCCCCAATAGTCGTCCCAGTAGCTGTGGGTGGGAGACGGATAACCCTCATGGCTGATCGACGGCGCAAGAATGCCCGCGAAGCGCTCCGGCGCTGGCTGGTCGGCCTTGTAGCCGGGCACCAGCGTGCGCTCGCGCAGTTCCTGCAGAAAGCGCAGCGCCGCTTTCACTTTCGGCAGATAGGCACGTACCGACTCGGGCCCGCCATCGAGGCGCGCGACATCGGCCACCAGCGTCACGTACTGGCCCTGGCTGTCGTACTCGATGTCCGAGCCGAAGCCGGTATTGACGCTGCCATCGTCGTTGAGGATCGGCGAGACCAGGCCGTTGGCATGCACCCCGTGTTCGCTGTACCAGGCCAGGTAGTCGCGCGCGACGCGTGCTTCGCCCATGCGCAGCAGCACCGCCGAGGTGGCCATGCCGTCGCGGATGAAAGAGCGGTTGTAGTTGCGCGGGCCGGGCTGCATGGCCGGGCCGGTCTGGTTGATCAGCATGTAGGCGGCCTGCGCGCGCAGCATGTCGACCAGTGAGGGATCGGGCAGGCGCAGCCCGACCTGGCCCAGCCGTGCCTGCCAGTCCGCGGACGCCTGCGTGGCCAGGGAATCGAACGCCGCATTGGCATCGCGGGGCAGCGTGGCCAGATCGAGCGCAGGCGCTTCGGGCAGTGCGCCCTTGGTATCGGCGGCGGTAGTACCCAGCGGGAACGCGACCACGATGGCATCGCTGGCCCCCGGTGCCAGTGATACGCGGTAGTTCAACGCAGCCGAGGCAAGACCCTCGTCGTCGCGCGCCTGTTGCGTGGAGGGCAGCTGGCCGGCAGCGAGGGTCGCGGTGATTTCCGTTGCGCCATCCCTGCCAAACGGCGCCGCGCCGGACGCAGCCACCGGCGTGAGCGACTGCAGCAGCGTGCGTCCATTGATGCGCACCGCCTGCCCATCGATGGTCACATCGCGGATCGGTGACAGCCCGCCGTTCTGCCACGGCGGATTCATCTGCATCGGGCGCACGACCAGGCTGAGCGTGCCTTCGATCCTGGCGCTGCCCGTGTTGTGCAGGCGATGCCGCAAGAACGTTACCGGCTGGCCGTCGCGCTCGATGGCGAATACCTCGCTGCGCAGCTCCAGGCCGGGCTGCGGTGACCACGTAGCGGAGGGCATCGGTTTCCAGCCATCCCGCAACGCGTGCTGTATCGGCTGTCCTGCCGCGCCAGCGGCACGCCCGTCAGCGCCACGCCAGATCGGCTGCACCAGCGGCGCGCCCTTGAAGGCTTCCAGATTGCCGTATTCGTCGAAGATCGATTTCTGTCGTCCTGCGTGCACACCGACGGCGGTCCAGTAGGTCTGCTGCATCTGCAGCGATGCCGGGAACAACGCGCGCTGAGCGCCGCTGGCGGTGATCTGGTATCGCTTCATCGGCGTCATTACCGCCTTTGGCCCGAGCAGGCGCAGTCGCGCGACCTGCGGTGCGGGGCCGTCCACGCTCAGCCGGAACGCACGCAGGGGTTGTGCCGTGTCAGCAGCCAGCCAGCTTTGCCGATGATTGGCCGCCTGTGCATCGTGTGCGACGTCCTGCCAGCGGCCCTGTGCATCCTGCGCCTGCAGTCGCGCAGCGCCGCGCGCGCCATCGGCCCAGTCGACCACCAGGCCAGCCGTGGATTGAGCCTGCGGCAGCGTGATCTCGAGCGCATGGGATCCACCTTTTCCGGCCGGAACCGCAACGGTGCCGCCGCCTTGCCAGAGCGCGGCTGCCTGTGTTGCATCGACATCGGCGATGCGTGCGCTGAGCGTGCTGTCCAGCGGCTCCAGCTCGAAGATCGACACGCCCCAGTCGGAGGTGCGCTGCGGACTGGCCAGTCGTAGATAGCGCGCCTGCCGCGGCGCGAAGTACAGCGTTTCCACATCGCCCAGTGAATCGGCCATCGTGTACGCGGTCTGCCACTGCATGCCATCCATTGAGGTCTGCAGTGAATAGCCTTCCGGGTTGGAGACATCCCAGGTGAGGCGGGCGCCCGCCAGCTGGGTGGGCGCGCCCAGGTCGATCTGGAACCAGTGGCCGGGGCTGAAGGCGCCGCCGGTGACGGTCTTCGGATCGCCGTCGATCAGGTGGCCGATCGCCATCGCCGGCACCTGCTGCGAGGAACTGCTGGCCTGCCATTGGCTGCGCGGGGGGAGGGTCTGTGCCTGTGCGGCAGCGGCGAGGGCGGCCAACAGCAGGGTGGCGGCAGCTCGCCACGGAATGGCTGAGCGGGAGACCTTGGAGCGTTCGGCGCGCAATGTCATTACGTACAGCCTCGCAGGTTCGGCAGGTATCGGGCGAGCGCTACGCTAGCAAGGTATGTAATCGGTTACATGACGCGCTGCAATAGGTTGCGGATGATCCCCGGTCGCCTCCTTCGTGGGCTTGAGTCACGATTCATCGATGGGACTGACGCATGTGGCTCTGGACGCCTGCAGGCTAGGTCATACGCTGATTGATAGCGACCTCAGGTCTGAAATGGATTGATGGTGGAATTCAGCTTCACGCTGATGTATCGGGTGCCCGATACCGGAGAAGATCTCAGTGCATTTGAGCGATGTCTTGCAGAGTCGGGATGTGACGATGCATTGCTGGGCAGCGGTTTGCCGGGCATCTTGGCGTTGCGATTCTGGCGAGAGGGAACGGCCGCAAACGATGTCGCGCGTGACACATGCGCGCAGGTCCAGAAGGCGCTCCCGGAAGCCGAGTTGATAGCGGTGCATTCTGATGTCAGCGATGCTGCCAGCGTCTCTACCTGCAGTTTCGCCAGAGCTGAGCCTGCTTGACTTCCACTGAACACGTTTCAGAAGCAGCCGAGCATGGCTCGGCTCTACAGGGCCTTGGGATACATGACGCCCCGTCACGCCGGTTACAACTCCACCGTCTCCCACCAGCGCGTGCCCGCCTGCGGCGCCTGCATGTCCAGCGCTTCGCCCATCATCGGCGTGGCCACCGGCACGTTCTTCGCCGCGGCCAAGGCGGTGATCCGCTCGAACGGCTGCTGCCATGCGTGCAGGGCCAGATCGAAGGTGCCGTTGTGGATCGGCAGCAGCCACTTGCCGCGCAGGTCCAAGTGCGCCTGCAGCGTCTGTTCCGGCTGCATGTGCACGAACGCCCAGCGCGGATCATAGGCGCCGGTCTCGATCATGGTCAGGTCGAACGGACCGTACTTCTCGCCGATGGCCTTGAAGCCGTCGAAGTAGCCGGTGTCGCCGCTGAAGAAAATGCGGAAGTCACCGTCCTGGATCACCCATGACGCCCACAGGCTGCGGTCGCTGTCACCCAGCCCGCGGCCGGAGAAGTGCTGGCCCGGGGCCGCGGTCAGGCGCAGGCCGTTGGCTTCGGTGGATTGCCACCAGTCCAGCTGTTCGACCTTGCTGGCGTCCACACCCCAGGCAATCAGCTGATCGCCGACGCCGAGCGGGGCGATGAAGCGCGCGGTCTTGCCGGCCAGCTGCATTACCGCGGCATGGTCGAGATGGTCATAGTGGTTGTGCGAGAGGATCACACCGGCTATCGGCGGCAGCGCGTCGATGCTGATCGGTGGCGCATGGAAGCGGGCCGGGCCCATCCACTGCACCGGCGAGGCGCGCTCGGAGAACACCGGATCGGTCAGCCAGTACTGGCCACGCAGCTTCAGCAGGATCGTGGAGTGCCCCAGCCGGAACAGGCTGCGGTCCGGCGCGGCGTCCAGCGTGGCGCGGTCCAGCGGCTGCACCGGAATGGGGTGGGCCGGGACGGTGCCCTTGGGCTTGTTGAACAGGAACGTCCACCAGATCTCCGCACCGTCGCGCAGGCCCATCGCCGGACGGGGCAGGGCATTGCGGAACTTGCCATCACGGTACTGCGGCGAATCGGGGAAGTCGGGGAGGGACCAGGACTTGCAGAAGGTGTAGGCGGTCACAGCGAGGATTCCAAGCAGGAGGACAAGGAGCAGGCGCTTCATGGGTGACGTCCGCTGAGTACACTGCACAGTGTAGTTTCGTGTTTTTCAAAAGTACACTGTCCGGTGTAAAATGTGCGCATCCGTTCAGTTATCCGGTTTCTGCCATGCCCCGTGCCCCGCAACGCCTGACCGACCGCAAACGCGAGGCTATCGTGCGCGCGGCGGTGGAGGAGTTCCGTGCATCGGGCTACGAGGCGACCAGCATGGACCGCATCGCCGAGGTGGCCGGGGTCTCCAAGCGCACCGTCTACAACCACTTCCCGAGCAAGGAAGCGCTGTTCTCGATGATCCTGGAGGAGCTGTGGGAACGCAGCGTGGCCAGCGACGCACTGCCGTATCGCGCGGACCAGCCGTTGCAGGCGCAGCTGCTGCAGTTGCTGGGCCAGAAGCTGGAACTTCTCAGCGATGCCAACTTCATCGACCTGGCACGGGTGGCGATGGCCGAGGTCATCCACTCACCGGAGCGGGCGCAGGCCATCGTCTGCCGCATGGGCGAGAAGGAAAGTGGCGAGAGTGCCTGGATCCGCGCAGCAATTGCCGATGGCCGCCTGCGCGAGGTGGATCCGGACTTTGCCGGCCACCAGTTGCACGGCCTGGTGAAGAGCTTTGCGTTCTGGCCGCAGGTCACGATGGGGCAGCCACCGCTGACCGCGCAGGAACGTGCGCGCGTGGCCGAATCGGCGGTTGCGATGTTCCTGGGCTTCTACGCGGTCTAGCTGGCGGCGAAGCGACGGAACTCGTCGGCCGGCAGCGCCGCCGAGTACAGATAGCCCTGGCCGACATCCACGCCCAGGGCTCGCAGCTTCTGCTCCTGCGCCAGGGTTTCGGTACCTTCGGCCACCACGATCGCGCCGCAGCGGTGCGCGACCTCGACGATGAAGCGCACGATCGACTGTGACTTGGCGTCGGACAGCGTGGCGATCAGTGCCTGCTCGATCTTGACCTCGGCGATGGCCAGCTGCGAAAGCAGGATCAGGGTTGAATAGCCGGCGCCGAAATCATCCAGCGACAGGGTGACCCCGGCTGCCAGCAGCTGCGTGATGTTGGCATCGACCACGTCGCGCTCGACGATTTCGGTCCATTCGACGATCTCCAGGCGCAGCATCGGACCGGGGATGTCATGCAGTTGTAGCAGCTCCTGCAGGCGCAGGCCGAAGTCGGGCAGGCGCAGGGATTCGGCTGACACATTGACTGCGATGGTCAGCGCCGCGCCGTCCTGCCGGAAGTGCTGCAGGAAGTGCACCGCCGACTGCAGTGTGGCCCATTCCAGGTCTGCCAGCCGGCCCTGCCGGCGCAGCAGCGAGATCACCCGCATCGGTGCAATCGGCCGGCCTTCGCCATCGCGCATGCGCAGCAGCGCTTCGGCGCCGACCAACTGGCGGTCCTGCAGGCGATGCTTGGGCTGGTAGCACAGCGGTGCATCGCCCTGCTGCAGCCAGCGTTCGAGAGCGACTTCGATCAGGGCGTCGATCTCGCTGTCGCGCTGGATCGGGTCGTCGAAGAACACGACGCCCGATTCGATCGCACTCATCGTCAGGGTGATCGCCCGGAACGGCAGGTGACCGTCGTGTGTATCGGTGGGGGGCTTGAGTTCGACTACCGCGCAACGGAACAACGGGCGGAAACCCGGCCAATCGCGGCCCACCCGTTCGGCCAGGTTGCTGGCCAGCTCGGTGATCTGCGGTTGCGTACGTAGTTCGGACAAGGACAGGTCGCGCACCAGGATCGCCAGCGCGGCATCGCCGAACTGGTAGATCTCCAGTTGCCCGGTCGGCAGCGATGGCAGCAGCCGATGTACTTCTTCGGTGCTGTCGCGCTGCCACAGGCCGCTTTCCTGCAGCGGACCGTAGCGCAGGCGCAGATCGCGCAGGTTGCCCATCTCGGCCACGATCAGGCAGGCCTTGCCGAGGCCGTCGTTGTCTCGCCAGTACTGCTGCAGACGTTCGCCCAGCGCACGCATGTTGGGCAGGCCGCTGATCGGATCGATGCGCAGCCAGGCGTGTTCGCGCTGACGCTGTGCATCGATCTGCGCATCGTTGTAGACCAGTGCGAACACCGCGCCCAGCATCAGCAGTGACAGCGGCAGTGCCAGCAGGCGCTGGATTGCCAACTCCTCCACGGGTAGCTGATTGGCGCCGATGATTGCGACGCCCAGTGCCAGGCCCAACGCAGTGACGACGATACGCACGCCCCAGGCCTGCAGGATCATGCGCAGCGAGAGTTCATTGAGCATGCGCGGGTGCAGGCGCCTGCGCAGCCAGACGCCTGCCAGCATCTGCAGCGTGGCCTCGAGGCCGGCCGGCAGAAAATACTGGGTGCCGGCGAACTGGTAGCGGGCCAGCAGGCTGGCACCCAGGCAGGCCAGGCCGCCGCGCCAGCCGCCGAGCAGTCCGCTGACCAGCAGGATGTCGAAGCCGAGGTGCAGCTTGACCACGCCCTGGGTGTAGCGGGCTACGAACCAGGCGTTGAACAGGTAGATCAGGCCCAGCGCCACGCCCACGTACAGGCGGCGGCCTTCAATGGCATGGCCAGCGCGACGGGTGGCGATCAGCAGCACGCCGATCATGCCGATCACCGCCGTGGCCTGCAGCAGGTACAGCGGCAGGCTGGGCAGGCCGCTGTCCAGGACCTGGGCCGAGACCCGTGAAAGCGCATCCATAGCAGGTTCCCGCCTGTGACCGACGGCCAGTGAGGAGCAGGGTAAACCACAGGCGCCCGAGCGGCCACCAAGGGCCCCGGGCCGAGGCCTCTGCAGTCAGTAGCGCGGGTCGGCGATGGCCGGCAGCACCAGTTCGCGCACGAAGCCGGACGGCGACAGCTGCAGCAGCGCACGCACCATGGTCACCACGTCGTGTACCGGCACAAGTTCGCCATCGCCGCGTGCTGCGGCCTCCGCCACGGGAACCGACAGTACGTCGTCGGTGTTGAGGTAGCCCAGCTGCAGGCTGGTCACCGCCAGCCGGCGATCGCGGAAGCCCTCGCGCAGTGCATCGGCGATGCCGTTGAGCGCGAACTTGGATGCGCCGAACGCCACTTCCGGGCGGCCGCTGCGTGGCAGCGCCGAGGTCGAGCCGGTCAGCACCAGCTGCGGGCGTGGTGCGCCCAGTACCCGCGGCAGCAGGCGCTGCAGCAGCACCAGGGTGGCGGTGATGTTGACGTCGACCAGTTGGGTGAGCGCGGCATCGCTCTCGTCGAGGAAGGCGTACTCGTCGCTGAAGGCGGTCTCTTCCCAGATGCCCAGGTTGTGGATCAGCACATCCAGATCGGCCGGTGCCTGCGCTGCGATGTGATTGGCAGCCAGGGTGGGTTGGGACAGATCGGCCTCGATCCACTGCAGGGTGACGCCCTCGGGGCATTCAAGATCGCGCGGACGGCTGCGCGAAACGCCGATGACGGTGTTGCCCGCACTGCACAGGCCTTCCACGAACGCCCGACCCAGGCCCCTGCTGGCGCCGATGACCATCAATTTCATGTTGCTTCCTTCCATTGCGCGCTCTGCTGGGCGGTGTGCTTCGGGATCGGCGAGAATCCGTAGGGTCCCCAGCAACAGGAGCATCCCGACATGGGAGCACCCGATCCCTTCACTGATGGCATGCCGCTGCCGTTGGCGTGGCAGAAAGCGTTTGCCGATGCGCGCATCGAGCGGCAGTCGATCGGCGTGTCGCGTGCGGATGTTGCTCGTGTGCAGCAGCCAGGCCAGCCCGATGCCTTCGTGAAGTCGGAAGTGATCGACGCCTTCAGTGAGCTCGGTGATGAGATCGCGCGCCTGCGCTGGCTGCAGGAGCAGGGACAACCGGCGCCAACGGTAATTGCCACCGCCGAAGAAGCGGGCCGGCGCTGGTTGCTGATGAGCGCGCTGCCCGGCCGCGACCTGGCCTCGTCGCCGGAACTTGCGCCGCAGCAGTTGGTGGAACTGCTGGCTGACGCGCTGCGCAGGCTGCATGTGTTGCCGGTGGCAGCCTGTCCGTTCGACCAGCGATTGGCCTCGCGCTTGCAGGCCGCCGCCGCCCGCGTCGATGCGGGTCTGGTCGACGCCGATGACTTCGATGACGAGCGCCTGGGGCAGAGCGCACAGCAGGTGTTCGCCGAACTGTGCAGCACCCGGCCCGACCATGAAGATCTGGTGGTCAGCCATGGCGATGCGTGCCTGCCGAACCTGATGGCGGTCGAGGGGCGTTTCAGCGGTTTCATCGACTGTGGGCGACTGGGTGTTGCCGACCGCTACCAGGACCTGGCGCTGGCCGCGCGCAGCCTGGTCCACAACTTCGGCGACACGCGTTGGGTGGCGCCGTTGTTCCAGCGCTATGGCGCGGTGGCCGACGAGCGGCGGCTGGCGTTCTACCGGTTGCTCGACGAGTTCTTTTGAGCCCGCGCATGGCTGGCGATGGCCGCGCAGATCAGGCCACCGACCACGCTCAAGTGTTCCAGCGCGAAGAACAGGGCCAGCTGCTGTTCCGCGCCGTGCTTGGTCCAGAAGGTATGCACGACGGCGATGGTCAGCAGCATGAACACTGCCAGCGCGCCGCTGCCCAGCCAGAGCAGGCGATCTAGCAGCAGGCACAGTACGCCGCCCAGCAGCACCACCGCGCTGGCGAGGTTGAACAGCACAGGCGGCTGCAGCCCGGCGGCCTGCATTTCGGCCACGCTGTTGTCCCACGCCAGCAGCTTGGCCAGGCCCGAGGACAGGAACACCACGGCCAGCAGCAGCCGGGCGAGGAACCACAGCACGCGGCTGTCGAGCAGGGTGGTGATCATCCGTGGCATGCAGGAACTCCGGGTTGGGCATGGAACAGGTCGCGCAGCATCGGGCCTCAACCGCAGTTGAGGTCAAGGCCGGCTGAACGGAGTCCGATGGTGGCCAGGTCGACATCTACAAAATGGACGAACGTTCGTTCATGATTGTGGCATGAGCCGAATCGACCGCAACGAGCAGCGCGTGACCCTGATCCTGCAGGCGGCCCTGCGGTGCTTCCTCGCCAAGGGATTCCACCAGACCAGCATGCGTGACATCGCGCAGGCGGCTGGCGTCAGCCTGGGCAACCTCTACAACCACTTCCCGGGCAAGGAAGCGATCATCCTTGCAGTGGCAGTGGCCGAGAGCGAAGAACTGGCACCGTTGCTGCGTCGACTGGCCGCGTCCGAAGGCGAGCGCGCACAGGTACTGGGTTTCCTTCAGGACTTCCACGCACTGTGCCGCCAGCCGGAATGGGCGACGCTTGCCGTCGAAGTGCTGGCCGAGAGCGCACGCAATCCGGCCGTGGCCGAGGCATTTGCGGCCAATCGCAGGCAATTGCAGGCGACCCTGGCCGAAGCCCTGCAGCAGGTGGCACGGCGCGAACGTCGGCGTCCCGTGCTGGCCCCGGCATTGCAGGCGCAGGTGCTGCTGGATGCCATTGAAAGCGATGCGCTGCGTCGGGGGCTGGGCGAAGCCGATGGCATCGATGAGGCCTCGCTGGATCTTGGCCTGCTCGCGCTGCTGCTCGGGGCACGCGCATGAGTGCCGTTGACCGGCGATTGCACGGCCTTGATCTGGCGCGCTACCTGGCCCTGGCCGGCATGGTGCTGGTCAACTTCCGCCTGGCGATGGCCGTGCCGGCAGAGGGTGAGAGTTGGTTGGCAGGGTTCTTCCATCTGCTGGAAGGCAAAGCCTCGGCGACGTTCGTCACTCTGGCCGGTCTTGGCCTGGTGCTGGCCACGCAGCGGCAGGGGTGGTGGCCGGCCAGCGTGCAGACCTGGAGGCGCGCGCTGTTCCTGATGGTGCTGGGCCTGCTCAACCTGACTCTGTTCCCGGCCGATATCCTGCACTACTACGCGGTGTATTTCGCGTTGGCGGTGGTGTGGCTGCGTGCGTCGCCGCGGGTGTTGCTGGCCAGCATCGTGGGCCTGGCGGCGTGTTCGTTCTGGGCGTTGCTGCGCTGGGACTACAGCCAGGGATGGAACTGGCAGACGCTGGAATACGCCGACCTGTGGCAATGGCCGGGCGCGGCCCGCAACCTGTTGTTCAACGGCTTCCATCCGCTGCTGCCGTGGCTGTGCTTCTTCCTGCTGGGGATGCTGCTGGCACGCCTTCAGCTGTCGCAACCGCGGGTGCAGCGAGCATTGCTGGTGCTGGGGCTGCTGCTGATCGCGGCCGGCCATGGCGTGCAGCAGCTTGCGCAGGGAACGCCTTGGCAGGTGTGGCTGGGAACGCAGCCGATGCCGCCGGGACCGGCTTATGTGCTCACGGGTGCGGGTGCGGCCTGCAGTGTCATTGCCGCCTGCCTGTGGCTGACGCGTGTGCAACCCGGGGACTGGCTGGAGCCGTTCATCGCGGCCGGACGCATGACCCTGACCCTGTACGTGGGCCACATCCTGCTGGGCATGGGCACGCTGGAAAGCCTGGGCCTGCTCGATGGCAGCGCGTCGCTCGCATCGGTGCTGCTGTGGGCGATGCTGTTCCTGATGCTGGCGACCGGCGCGGCCTGGCTGTGGTCGTGGCAGTTCGCACGCGGCCCCCTGGAGATGGTGATGCGACGCATCGCAGGCTAGTTCTCTGGTCGCGGCGAGCTGATGTTGTGACGGACATGTCTGTGTCGCGGCGGATGCATCTGCGATAGTGGCAGCAGGCAATACTTTCCGCTTGCATCCATGTCATTCGCTTCGGCGCAGCATCTCGGCGAAGTCCTGCAACAATCCTATGGCATCACTGCCACCGCCGTGGTGCCACGCCCGGTGGGTGCCGACGCCAATGCCAGCGTGTATCGCGTCGATGCGCGGCACGGGCAGTGGTGGTTGAAATGCCGCACCTACCAGGTCGCCCCAGCGGTGTGGGACAGCCTGCATTGGCTGCGCGGCACGCTGGGTATCGATGAGATCGTTGCGCCGTGGCCAGCATTGACCGGCGGCGCATCGGTACAGCGGTGGGGGCTGCAGTTCACCCTGTTCCCTTATGTGGAAGGGCAGTCCGGATTCGAGGCGGCGTTGAGCCGCACGCAGTGGAAGCGGTTGGGCGAGGTACTGCGGCGCCTGCACGGCGCGCAACTGCCAGCGCAACTGCAGCAGGCGCTGCCGATCGTACGGCTGGAAACCGCGGCGCTGGAGACGGTCGGTCAATGGCTGGCCGGCGAAGGCCTGGCGGCCGCGAAGGACGGGCTGGGCCGCGCATTTGTTTCGGTATGGGACCAGCAGCATGCGCGCATCGCGGCGCTGCATGCGCAGGCACGGGAGCTGCTCGTGGCATTGCAGGACGTACCGGTAGATCTGCATCTGTGTCACACCGACCTGCATGCCGGCAACCTGCTGATGGGCAATGACGGGGGCCTGCACCTGATCGATTGGGACGGCCTTTCGCTGGCCCCGCGCGAGCGCGACCTGATGTTCATTGGTGCGGCGGTTGGTGGGCGCTGGGGGCGCGAGAATCCGCTGGGCTTCGAGGAGGGCTACGGCAGCGACCGCGGCGATCCGCGCTGGATCGCCTGGTACCGGCATTGGCGCATCCTGCAGGACCTGATCGAGTTCCAGCAGGTGCTGTTGGGCAGCGATGGCGAGGAGCGTTCGCCGCAGTTGCGCCGGCAGTCGTTGCACTATCTGGGCGAGCAGTTCGCGCCGGGCAATGTGTTCGATGCGGCGGAGCGGGTGTATCGCGCACTGGATCAGGTTCTGGGCCGCTGCCAGGATCGCCCCGGGTAGAGTCGACTGTTGGTCGACTGCTCTTCGATTGGAACAGGCGAAGCCCGCGCTGCGCGCGAGAGTCGACTAACAGTCGACTCTACCCAGGGCCTTTCCATGCACGGTCCATTGGCTTGTCCATGCAGGTGGTTCTTATTCGGCGGGCTTGGCCGCTGCAGAGGCCGCCGCGCTTGCAGCGCGGCGTGACAGCACGGCTTCGCGGTGGGCGATGTAGGCGTTGGCGGCGAGGATGATGCCGGCACCGATGATCGTCCAGCGGTCCACCGTTTCGTTGAACAGCAGCCAGCCGAACAGCGTTACCAGTGGCAGCTGCAGGAAGCTGATCGGGGTCAGGGCGGAGACTTCGCCCAGCCGTAGCGCGCGGGTCCACAACAGCTGGCCGACGGTGCCGAGCACGCCGGTGGCCAGCAGCCACAGCCACGCCATGCCGGAGGGCCAGACCCAGACGAACAGTGCCGGGACCAGCGACAGCGGCACCCAGAACACGTAGGTGTAGAGCACCACGGTGTCAGCGCTGTCGACACGGGTCAGCTGCTTGATCTGGATCGCCACCAATGAGCTGAGCACGGCGGCTGCCACCGCTACCAGGCTGCCCGCGGTGAAGCCGGCGGTACCGGGGCGCACGATCACCAGCACACCGATGAATCCAACCACCACCGCAGCCCAGCGGCGTACACGCACGGTCTCGCCCAGCCACAGCACGGCGGCGATGGTGACGAACAACGGCGTGGAGTACGAGAGGGAAACCGCCTGCGCCAGTGGCAGATGGCCCAGTGCCCAGAATGCGCACAGCATCGAACCCAGGCCAATCGCACTGCGCACGAAATAACGCGGCAGCTGCTGCGTTTTCAGTGGTGCATGGCCGGGGCGCAGCAGCATCGGCAGCAACGCGAGCAGGCCAAAGGCATTGCGAAAGAACGCCACTTCCTGGGTTGGTACGTACCGGGTGGCGTAGCGGATGGCGACGGCCATCAGGCCGAATGCCATCGTGCTGCCGAGCATCAGCAGCGCCGCCCGCATCGGGGTGGCGCTGGGGGAGAGGGCGGGGGTGTTCACCACTGTGCGCCGAGCAGGCGGGGCTCCGGTTCGATCGGCACGCCGAACTTTTCCAGCACCGAGGCCGAGATGCGTCGCGCAAGCGCCAGCAGCTCAGCACCGGTGGCGTTGCCGTGGTTGACCAGCACCAGCGCGTGGCTCGGCGCAACGCCGGCATCGCCTTCGCGGAAGCCCTTCCAGCCGCAGGACTCGATCATCCAGGCCGCAGAGACCTTGCGCTTGTCGTCCTGTTCGGCCGGGAACACCGGCAGCTCGGGGAAGTGCTGCAGCAGTACGTCTACCTGTTCCAGTGGCAGTACCGGGTTCTTGAAGAAGCTGCCTGCGTTGCCCAGCACATCCGGATCGGGCAGCTTGCGGCGGCGGATCGCGATCACCGCATTGGCCACGTCCACGGCACTGGGTAGCTCCACGCCCTGTGCCTGCAGTTCCTCACGGATGCCGGCGTAGTCCATGCGCAGGTCGTGCAGCAGCGGCAGCCTGAGCTCGATGGCGGTGATCAGGTAGCGATCGGGTTGCTGCTTGAACACGCTGTCGCGGTAGGCGAAGCCACACTGTTCGTTGTCCAGCCGCACCCAGGCCTGCTCCTGGCAGTCCCAGGCTTCAACGGCCTGGATGAACTCGCCGACCTGCGCGCCATAGGCACCGATGTTCTGGATCGGCGCGGCACCGGCCGTGCCGGGAATCAACGCCAGGTTCTCCAGGCCGGACAGGCCTTCCTGCAGCGACCACATCACCAGGCCATGCCAGGACACGCCAGCGCCGGCGCGGATCACCGCATGGTCGGCGCGGTGCTCCAGGAAGCTGATGTCCCGGTTGCCGAACACCAGCACGGTGCCAGGCAGGTCTTCGGCGATCAGTACGTTGCTGCCGCTGCCCAGCACCAGCAGCGGGCCGCTGGCCACCTCGGGCAGCGCCAGCACGTCCGGCAGCAGTGCGGCATCGTGCAGTTCCAGCAGCTGCGCGGCGCTGGCCTGCACGTGGAAGGTGTTCAGCGCCTGCAGCGGCGCATTGCGGGTGAGCGTCCAGCGCAGCGGGGCGTTGCCGTCGACGGTATCCATGGGCGCGCTCACAGTGGGGCCACCGCGCCGCGGCTCGGCGCTTCGCGGCGGCGACGGATCGCCTCCACGCATTCAGAGACCAACGCCGGGCCACGGAAGATCAAGCCGCTGTAGCACTGCACCAGCGCCGCGCCTGCGGCCATCTTGGCCACCGCATCGGCACCGGACAGGATGCCGCCGACGCCGACCAGCGGGACCGATTCGGGCAGGCGCGAACGCAGGCGGCGCAGTACCAGCGTGGACTGCTCCAGCACCGGCGCGCCGGACAGGCCGCCGGCTTCGTTGGCCAGCGGATCGCCGGCCACCTTGCTGTGGTCGATGGTGGTATTGGTGGCGATCACGCCGTCCACCTGCAGTTCGCCCAGTACGCGGGCGGCGGCATCGATGTCGCGCTCGCTCAGGTCCGGTGCCACCTTCACCAGCATCGGGACGCGGCGGCCATGCTGCGCGGCCAGTGCTTCCTGGCGGTCGCGCAACTGGCTGACCAGCTGGCGCAGCGCGGTCTCTTCCTGCAATTCACGCAGGCCGGCGGTGTTGGGCGAGGAGATGTTGACGGTGACGTAGTCCGCCAGCGGATAGACCTTGTCCAGGCAGGCGATGTAATCGTCCACGGCCTGTTCGTTGGGCGTGTCCTTGTTCTTGCCGATGTTGATGCCGAGCAGGCCGCGGCGGTTGCGCGCGCGCTCGACATTGCGCACCAGCGCGTCCACGCCCGCATTGTTGAAGCCCATGCGGTTGATGATCGCGTTGTGCGCCGGCAGCCGGAACAGGCGCGGCAGCGGATTGCCGGCCTGCGGGCGCGGGGTGATGGTGCCGATCTCGACGAAGCCGAAACCCAGCGCGAACAATGCATCGATGTGCTCGCCATTCTTGTCCAGGCCAGCGGCCAGGCCGACCGGATTGGGGAAGGTCAGCCCGAACACGGTGCTCGGCATCGGCGCGATGCGTCCGGCCAGCAGCGGCGTGGTGCCGGTGCGATAGGCCAGGTCCAGTGCGGACAGGCCGAGGCCGTGGGCGCGCTCGGCGTCGAGCGAGAACAGGAAGGGGCGGGCAAGCGAATACATGCGTCGGTTCAGTCCAGCGTGCCGAGGAAGGCTCGGGTTCGATATTCAAAAGCAACCTGGCCGTCGACCGCGTGGGCGGCGAACAGGTCCTGCAGGGCGGCGATCATCGGCGCATGGCGCGGATGACCGGCTTGGGGTGCGTAGGAGGAGGACAGCAGGCGCCCGCGCAGGGCGTCGAAATCCAGATGTTGCACGTTCGGCAGCTGCACCATGCCGCGCAGGCCGGGGCCGAACCAGGCCTGCATGGTGGCGTCGTCCTGGTAGCGCTCGGCAACGGCGGTGTAGTCGGTGCCGTAGTCCAGCAGCAGCTGCTCGTAGCCGACCAGGAACGGGCTGGCATCGAGCAGGCGCGAGTTCCAGTAGATCAGTGCCAGGCCACCCGGACGCAGGATGCGCTGCCACTCGGCGCGCACCGCCACGGTGTCGAACCAGTGGAAGGCCTGCGCGACGCTGACCAGATCGATGCTGGCATCGTCCAGTGTGGTGGCCTCGGCGCGGCCATCCACCGCACGGAACTGCGGGTACTGCGGTGCCAGCCATTCCTCGGCCGCGCCCCGCATGGCGGCGTTGGGTTCAACCGCGACTACTGGATGGCCGCTGGCCAGGAACAGGCGACTGGAAATACCGGTGCCGGCGCCGATGTCGGCGACCACGGCCTCGTGGCTGACGCCCATCGGGCCATGCAGCCACTCCAACAGTGCGGGCGGGTAACCGGGCCGGTAGCGGACGTAGTCGGCAACGCGGCTGCTGAAGCGTTCAGTGCTGTCGGAGGCAGTCATGGCGTCACTTCGACACTGCCGCCAGCCATGCCAGGCCGCCGAAGAACAGGATGAAGACCAGGATGGCGGCAAGCACGGCGCCGACCATGACCCAGCCCAGCACAAGGCCGGTAACGGCCATGCCATCGCCTTCCAGTTCATGCGGGCGGCGGCGGATCTCGGCGCGGGCCATGTGGCCGGTGATGATGGCCACGATGCTGGCCACGAAGGGCAGGACGGTCCAGCTGGCGATGCCCATGACCAGGCTGACCACGGCCAGGGCGCTTGTCTGTCGGGGTGCCACGCTCATCGGGGTCCTCTTTGGCAGTGTGCACATGATAGTGCCTCTGCCCGGGCAATCCCATGGGCAGTGCCCTGTAGAGCCAAGCCCATGCTCGGTTGCCCCCTTGGGCTGATGCGGGATCGACCGCGTCTTGCGTGCAAGCCGAGCATGGGCTCGTCTCTACAGATTCAGCCCATCAACACCTGGCCGCCATCCACGTTGAGCACATGGCCGGTGACCCAGCGCGCCAGCGGCGAGCACAGGAACAGGGCGGCGTCGGCGATCTCACGCGGGTGGCCGAAGCGGCCGAACGGGATCTTCGCCAAGGTGCCGTGGTACAGGGCGGGGTCTTCGGTGCGGCGGCGGTCCCACAGGCCGTCATCGAACTCGATCGAGCCCGGTGCGATGGCATTGACCCGGATCCGGTCCTTGGCCAGCGCCAGCGCCTGTGACGTGGTGTAGTGCGAAAGCGCGGCTTTGGCCGCGGCGTACGGCGCGCCACCGGGGCGCGGCTGCTGCGCGGCAATCGACGACAGATTGAGGATGCAGGCGTCGCTGGAGGCACGCAGCCATGGCAGTGCCAGGCGCGAGGCGCGCACGGCCGCCATCAGGTCGATCTGCAGGCTGGCGGCCCAGCCGTCCTCGTCGTCGACCATGCCGTAGCCCGTGGCATTGTTGACCAGCACATCGATACCGCCGAGGGCATCGGCGGCGGCCTGCAGCCAGGCCTGGATCTGGCCGGGATCGGCCAGATCGATAGAGAACGCGTGCAGTTCGAAGCCCTGCGCCCGTGCATCGGCACGCAGGGCATCCAGGCCGGCCTGGCCGCGGGCGCAGGCCGAGACCTGCGCACCGGCACCGGCAAAGGCCAGCGCCATCTCACGGCCAATGCCCTTGCTGCCGCCGGCGATCAGCACGCGGCGGCCGGTGAAATCAATCACCGGCTTGCCACCCTGTAGTGCCGAGCCATGCTCGGCTGCATTTCCTGCGGTGTTCATGGCGCATCCTGCCGGGCATGGCCCCGCACTACAGAAAGCGTTACAGGTCGAACTTGATGCCCTGGGCCAGCGGCAGCGAATCCGAATAGTTGATGGTGTTGGTCTGGCGGCGCATGTAGACCTTCCACGCATCCGAACCGGATTCGCGGCCACCGCCGGTGTCCTTCTCGCCACCGAAGGCGCCGCCGATCTCCGCACCGGACGTGCCGATGTTGACGTTGGCGATGCCGCAGTCGCTGCCGGCGGCCGACAGGAACTTCTCGGCGGTCTTCAGGTTCTGGGTGAAGATCGAGGACGACAGGCCCTGCGGCACGCCGTTCTGCATGTCGATGGCTTCGTCGAGGGTGTCGTACGGCATCACGTACAGGATCGGCGCGAAGGTCTCGTGCTGGACCACGGCGTCGCTGTTCTTCAGACCGGAGACGATGGCGGGCAGTACGAAGTTACCCGGTCGATCGATGCGGGTGCCGCCGGTTTCGATGGTGCCGCCGGCGGCCTTGGCCTGGGCGATGGCATCGAGGAACTGCTGTACGGCGCCTTCGCTGTTCAGCGGGCCCATCAGGTTGGCGGCATCGGTCGGGTCGCCGATCTTGCCTTCCACCTGCTTGTAAGCCTTGACCAGGGTGGCCAGTACGTCGGCGTAGATCGAGCGGTGCACGATCAGGCGGCGGGTGGTGGTGCAGCGCTGGCCGGCGGTGCCGACCGCACCGAACACGATGCCCGGCACGGCCAGCTTCAGGTCGGCGGTTTCGTCCAGGATGATGGCGTTGTTGCCGCCCAGTTCCAGCAGGCAGCGGCCAAGGCGGCGCGCAACCTTCTCGTTGACGGTGCGGCCGACCTGGGTCGAGCCGGTGAAGCTGATCAGCGGCACGCGGCGGTCATCGACCATCTTCTCCGACAGCGCGGTGCCGGCATCGTTGATGAGGAAGAAGATGTCCGGGAAACCGGCTTCGCGCAGGGCCTCGTTGCAGATCTTCAGCGAGGCGATGGCGGTCAGCGGGGTCTTGTTGGACGGCTTCCAGATGCAGACGTCGCCACAGACGGCGGCCAGGAACGAATTCCAGCTCCACACCGCGACCGGGAAGTTGAAGGCCGAGATGATGCCGACCAGGCCCAGCGGATGGTACTGCTCGTACATGCGGTGGCCGGGGCGCTCGGAATGCATGGTGTAGCCGTACAGCATGCGGCTCTGGCCCACGGCGAAATCGGCGATGTCGATCATCTCCTGCACTTCGCCGTCGCCTTCCGGCTTGCTCTTGCCCATTTCCAGGGCGACCAGCGAACCCAGCGCATCCTTGTGCCTGCGCAGCGCTTCGCCGCACAGGCGCACGGCCTCACCGCGGCGCGGGGCAGGCGTGGTGCGCCAGACCTTGAAGGCTTCCTGCGCGCGGGCGACGACGGTCTCGTACTCGGCCTCGGTGGTCGCGCGGACCTGTGCGATCGGCTCGCCGGTGGTCGGGTTGACCGGGGTGATCAGCTCACCACTGGTCGCGCTCGACCACTCCCCGTTGCCCAGGTACGTGCCAGCGTTGATCGCGTCCAGGCCAAGGGACTTGAGCAGCTCGGAAGACATGCAGACTCCTGTGTTTCGTTACGTTGTTTGGCGCCATCGCGGGCAGGTGGGGGACGCGATGAACAGAACCGCCGATGGTAGCAGAGGGTGGTGGTTGGGCTTTGGTGCGGTGCGGGGTGGCCCCCCGGCGCCAGCGGACCGACATGAGGCGCGCAATCGCGTTCCTTTATTGACGCGAAATGACGCATGTTGATTCAAATTGACACAGTTGGGATTTTCATTTTTTTCAATGGCTTAGGTCCAACTGATGACGCCTTTCCAGGTCTGTGTCTTAACGGAATTCCTATCTTTTGGTCAAAATTTCATCCACAATTCCTCCACATTTGATTGAAACAACCTCGATGATTCCGTGCTGGCTGGGGAGTCCATGCACGTGGGCACTGGTTCCGCGCCCCCTCGAGCCGAGATATGGAGAAGTGCATTGCTACATGGATCAGTAGAAGACCTTCCCGCAGAGCGGGCCCGGGCGGGCCGCCGCCGTGTTGAAGCGCGCGCTGCCCTGGAGTTGGGGTTGCGCTTGGGCGACATGTTGTTGCTGCCGGGGATGGCAGTGCTTTCTCACTTTCTTTTGTACGGAACAGGTGCGCCGGATTCTTCCCAGCGAATCGTATTTGGTGCGGTGGTTCTCAGCGCTGTCGTTTGCTTCTCGGTCGCGCCGTTGTATCGGAACTGGCGGATGCGAGGGCTTCTCGCTGATCTCTGGCTGCTGCTGTTGGCGTGGTCTGCCACTTTTGCGCTGTTCTCGCTCTACGTCGTCCTGGTCGGGCTTGCCGATGTGGTGCCGTCGACGTGGCTGATTGGCTGGTATGCCTTTGGCCTGGGATCGATGGCGGCGCTGCGTGTGCTGCTGAGGGTGCAGTTGCATCGGCTGCGCTCGCGTGGGATGGACCGCGAACGGGTCCTGCTGGTCGGACTTCGCGCCCCGGCCCTGAAACTGCACCGCCTGCTGCGTGGCAAGCCGGAGCTGGGCAAGGAAGTCATTGGCTACTTCGCCGGTGCAGGCGATATCGCCACCCGCCGTGGCGGTGATGCGCCGCGCCGACTGGGCTTGCTGGCTGAGGTCCCGCAGTACATGGATCAGCATCGGGGTGAGTTCGATCAAGTCTGGGTGTCGATGCCGATGGGGGATGCCGCCGCGGTCAGGGACATGCTCAAGCAGATCGAGCGATTTCCGGTGCCTGTGCGTCTGATCCCTGATACCACGGGCCTGGGGGCGCTCAACCCCGGTCTGCACCAAGTGGGTGATGTGCCGATGATCGGTGTGCGGCAGGGCTTGGCAGACCACCGGTTTCGCCTGTTCAAGCGGATCGAGGACATCCTCGTGGCTGGTGTCGCGGTGGTCCTGCTGGCGCCGTTGTTTGTCGTGCTCGCCATTGGCGTGAAGCTGAGTTCGCCCGGGCCAGTGCTGTTCCGCCAGAAGCGTCACGGGCTGGGTGGCAAGGAGTTCTGGATGCTCAAGTTCCGCTCCATGCGCGTGCATGCAGAGGGAGAGGGGCAGATTACCCAGGCTAGGCGCGGTGATCCGCGAGTCACCCGGTTCGGCGCCTTCCTGCGCCGCAGCAGCCTGGACGAACTGCCGCAGTTCTTCAACGTGCTGGGTGGAAACATGTCGGTGGTCGGGCCGCGCCCGCACGCGATCCAGCACAACAACCACTACGAGCGCGTGATCGAGCGCTACATGCATCGTCACTACGTCAAGCCTGGGATTACCGGCTGGGCGCAGGTGCACGGCCTGCGTGGCGAGACGCCGGAGCTGCGCTCGATGAAGAAACGCGTGCAGTACGACATCGATTACATCCGGCGCTGGAGCCCGACGCTTGACGTGCGGATCATTGTGCTGACCGCGCTGAAGGTGCTGGGGCAGAAATCGGCGTATTAGTGCAAGGTTTGCGCCGGGATGCGTCGGTAGGCTCGTGTGGATGCATCTGGGTGGCAGCAGCGCGCTGCATTTCTCGTGTATTGAAGAACTGATGGAAACCGTTGTCCGTGTTCAAGAATATTCTGGTTGTGTGTGTCGGCAACATCTGCCGTAGCCCGTCGGCGGAAGTGATGCTGCGTGAGGCTGTGAGCGGCAAGGGCATCACAGTGTCCTCGGCCGGCCTGGGGGCCCTGGTTAACCACGGTGTGGATGCTACCGCGCAAGCACTGTTGACCGAGCATGGCCTGGATGGCAGCAGCCATCGTGCGCGGCAGATCGACCGGAGCATCCTTGCAGCTTCGGATCTGGTACTGGTGATGGAGCGCAAGCATGTCCATCGCATCATCGAAATCGCGCCGGAGGCGTCGGGCAAGACCTTCCTGCTGGGCAAGTGGCAGTCCGATCGCGAGATTCCCGATCCTTATCGCCAGCAACGTGCTGCATTCGAGCACGTTTACACTCTGATGGATGAGGGGGTGAAGAGCTGGGTGCGTTACCTCTGATTGCACAAGCCCTTGGAAATTGCGCTGCGGATGAAAGGCCGGGGGCTGTCAGGCGCCCGGCCTTTCTCATTCCCCGACGTTACGCAGATTGTCATAGAAGAAGCGTTCATCGCGGTCACCCGTCATGCCGTACAGGCCATACTTGCGGCCGAGCATGGCGCCGCCATCGCGGATCAGCGGGTTCCAATTGAAGGCCGCACGGCCGCGCGTGGAGCGTGGCAGGAATCCATCGAGCGGAATACTGAAGTAGATGCCCTTGTCGAAGCTGCCTTCGCCGAAATCGCGTGCCGATACGTTGGTCTTGGTTGCATAAGCGCCCATAGTTACGCCGTTGTCGAACACGCGGGCCAGGTCCAGAGTGGCACCCTTGTCGCCGGCCAGGTACTGGCCCACCGACAGCGAGCCGATGATGCGTTCACGGGCGTCGAAGGCATAGTAGAGCGTGGCGTGGCCGGTGGTGACCCTATAGTCGCGGAGGCCCCAGTGCTGATCGTAGTCGCGCTGCTGCACCCGGTTGAGATTCGCGCCAACCGCCCAGCGCTCGCCGCTTGGGCGATACAGCAGTTCGCCGCCGACGCCGGCATACATCCACTCCAGGTAGCCTGCGTAGGCGATGCCATACAGGTCCGGTGCCAGCCGTCCGGCGATGTTGGCCTGCAGATTGGGCAGCATGATGTCGGAGGTGGTCAGGTACTGGCGGATGTCCGTCCGCACGCGTGGCAGGCGGCTTGGGGCGTTGTACTTGAACTTGTGGTAGTTGTTGGTGACATCAGCACTGACGGTGCCGGTCAGCCAGATGTTGTCGCGCAGGAACAGGCTGCCCGAGTAATTGGCTGCGATCTGGTACAGGATGAAGCCATCAGGGCCGCCAAGATTCTGCCGGTAGCCGATGTTGAAGCCGCCGCCGAATGGGTTGCGCTTGGGCGTGTACAGCGTTTCGCGCGCGAGCGCGCCGGGCGCCTGCAGTTCCGTGCTCCGCCGCAGTACGTCTTCGCTGACTGTGCCATCCAGGTACCCCGCGAACGCATCGCGGTTGATTGACAGATCGGCGATCGGCATGCCCACGCGGGTGGTGCGCAGGGTGAACCAGTCGTAGTCATCGCCGGTCGCGTTGGCAAGAATGCGCGTCGCGCGTCCAAGGCCCTTGGCAGGATGCAGGTAGCGGGTCTGGTAACCGTCGACATAGAGTTCGTCGCCGCGGCGCGAAATGCGTTCGACACGGAACCCGGCATTGCGCTGCAGTTCGGTGCTGATTGCTGCCCAGTCGGTACTGGTGCCAGGAGCGGCACCAGAAGCGTCGCTGCTGGCGACTGATGCGCGCTGATCGGCGGCGGTTGTCGCGGGCAACAGCCGCTGCGGTGGCGGGTCGAACGGCTTCGGCGCAGCTGGCGCGTTGCCGGGATTGCCACGCAGGGTGAGCGAGAACATCGCCGCGTCGCCGCGCTCCCAGGCTGCAGTCAGTTCGACATTGCGGTTCGGCACATAGACCAGCCCCACGTTGAATGGCGTGCGCTGGCGGAGGTTGTTGTTTCGCGGTTCACGCCGGTAGTCGTTGCCGTCGTATTCCACTTTGAGCAGCAGCTCATCCATCGGCGTCTGGTAGGTGATGCCGCCGAAGATACCGACCGGCCCCTTGAACATGTTGCTCAGGCCGAACTTTCCGGACTGCGTGATGTCGCTGTTGGCAATGGAGCGCCGGTCTTTGAAACGATCATCGATGGCGCCCAGTGGGTTCGAGAAATCGCCGCGATTGCCGATGTATCCGGTGGCAAGTCCGATCGAGGCATCGATCGGGCCGAAATTCTTGTTAGCAACCAGGTATTCGCTGGAAAAGAATCCGGTGCCGCCCAGATCGCGCACACCAAAGGCAAGCTGCGGGAGCAGGCGTGATTCCTGCCACAGGCGCAGTTTGAAGTCGATCGACTTGTCCTTGTAATGCTGATCGCCGGCAATGCTAGGCCCGTACAGCAAATTGTTGACGTTGATGTAGCGGAATGAGGCCTCCAGCCACGGGAATGGCTGAAGTGTCAGGTTGTAGCGAGCGTAGGGGGCGTTGTACGACGCAGTGAAGCTCAGGTCTCCGTCGCTTGCCATGCGCGCGGTAGGTGTCTGCAGAAGACCGATCCCACCCCATTCGTTGGCAGTGGGAGGCGGTGCCTCCTGGGCATGCAGTGCGCAGGACAGCGACAACGCAAGCGCGCTCAGTGCAAAACGGGCGGGGCGCACTGGGTGCGCGCGCAGGCAGGACTGGATCATCACGGGTTGACGGGCTGGGTGGCGATGAACGCGGCGAAATCGCTGTTGAACAGCGGGTCGATGCGCTTGATCAGGGAGGCGCGCACGGGCACGAAAACCGTACCCCCGGGCGCGACAGCCTGGGAATCTGCGCGGTTCCACAGGCCGATGCCCAACTGCTGGATTCGCCCGTCGGGCTGGATCACGTAGATGTCGTTGCGGTCGGCAAGGGGACTGGGATGACAGTCACGCAGATAGTCGCGTGCATCGCGATGCGGACCGTGTGGCAGCTCGCACTCCTGCTCCACTGCGCCCATGACAGTGACGGTGCGTGGCCGTAGCGGAAACCGCAGCCTGTCACCTGTGGCTAGCACCGGGTTGTTCGCAGGCTGGACCTGGATCAGTCGCGCGGGCCCGGATATGGGCGTCCGGCCGGTGGCCGGATGTGTCTCCAGCCAGGTCTGCAATGCCTGTGCGAGCGTCACGACCTCTGCGTCGGCAGACTCTGCCAGCTGCCCGGCGCCATACTGCAGCCCCGCGCGCAGCCGCACCTGGGCCGGCAGGGCCTGCGGGCGTTCGAGACTTGCCCCCAGCAGGTAGGCGTCGGCCTTGGGACGGGCCAGCAGCAGGCCGTCGGCCAGACGGGCGCCGGTACGCAGCTCGTACTGCCCTGCTGCTTCAACGGCACCTTCGATATGTACCTGCGCGGCTTGGACGCCAGTGGCAGCGAACAGCGCGGCAAGCACTACCAGGTTGATAAATCTGAACGTCATGGCTCAGTCCTTGGCCGGGCGATAGGGTTTGAGCTGGGTCAGCTCAGCAACACGACCGGGCGCCAGATGCTGGCGGCTCTTCCAGATGAAGCCTGTGGCCGGATCGGCCCAGTAGACATTGCGGCCACTCATGCCACCGCCTTGCAGCTGCTCGTCGAACCGCCGCAGGGTCCGGCGCGAACCCAGTATCTCCACCTGCTCCAGTTCGCCCCTGCTCAGGATCCCGGTCACGGCTACGTCGACCTGGTAGGCGGGAACCCAGTCATACCGGCGCTGCACCGCAACGGGCGTGGTCACTGTACGCAGGTCATCGAACGGCGAGGGTCCATCGATACGCGCGTGCCATTGCTGCCCGAGGCCGCTGCCACCCAGCAGCAGGCCGTGGGCGTCCATTTCGAACACCGCATGTGAACCCGCGAACCACTGCTGGCGGCCTCCATCGACGTAGCCCAGAACAGCCACTGCGGTGAGGTCGGGAGTTTCCACCTGCATCTGCGGGAAGCGGTTGCTGGCCACGCCTTCTGCGGTCGCTTGTGCCGGGCGATGGGTGATCAGCCGGAAGGTATCCAGTGTGGAGCGGCTGCCGGTGGTGCACCCGGAGAACAGCAGGGCGGCGACGGCGACCAGCAACAGCGCGCCATGGGCGCGATGGTGGCAGGCCGCATCCATGCGAGCCATGTCAGTTGTCCTTGATTTCGGTTCCGGTACGCGCCGCGTTGTACAGGATATTGGTGAAGGGCAGCAGCTGATTCACGAAGCGGTTCCAACGGCTGACGCCGGCTGCGCCGACAAATACGACGTCGCCCGGCTGCAGATGGAACTGACTGCCGGCGGCAAAAGCGGTCGGAGAGCGCGCCTCCAGCTGATAGACCATCGAGGGCTCCTGTTGCAGGTCCGTGCTGCCGCGGATGACATACACGGCATTGCCGTTTGCGGTCTGTTGAAGCAGGCCGCGAGCACGGCCGAGTGCCTGGTTCAGCGAGACATCACCGGTTCGGAAGCTGTAGGCGCCGGGCTGATTCACTTCGCCCACCACGAAGATCTCTTTGCGATCAAGGTAGGGCACGAAGATGGAGTCGCCATCCTTGAGGAGTAATTGGCGGCCGCCAAACTCGCGAGCCAGGGTTTCCAGGTTGATCGTGTAAGTGATGCCTTCCCGGCTGAGCTGGATGCCCGACAAGTCGGCCTGCTGGTTGTCCAGTCCGGATTGGCTGATAGCATCTGCCAGCGTCAGCGGCGAGGTGCCCAGAGCAATCGGCGAGGATCGCTGGGCAGCGCCTGTTACCCAGACCCGCTGGCTGCCATAGGTGAGGACGGATACGTCCACCTGGGGCGATTCCACGTACTTGGCCAAGCGGGTGCTGATTTCCTCACGGAGCTGCATCGGCGTCTTTCCCGAGGCTGTGACCTTGCCGATGTATGGGTAGAACATCGTGCCGTCACTCTGCACAAGGCGCCCTGCCAGAGCACCCTGCTGCTGGGGACCGGCTGGCACGGTCAATTCGGGGTGATCCCATACGGTGACATAGAGAATGTCGCCGGCCCCGACCGTGTACGGTGCCGGCTGGTAATCGAACAACGCAGCTGGCAGTGAATTCTGCGTCCGCGCGGCGTTTTCCTGGGCGATCAGCTTCGGCGTGATGCTGACGATTTCCAGCTGACCATCGCCGCTCTTGCGGTCGACGGCAACGTCGCTGCGGCGCAGGTGCTGTCCCGGCGCAAGCGCACAGCTGGACAGTGCCAGTGCGGTCAACGCAGCGGCAAGGAGGCGAGGGGTGATGTTATTCATGGGGATGAGAGTCTGGCAGGCATAAAAAACCCCCGCCGGGCCGCGCCCGGCGAGGGCCTGAGTGGTACGCAGTGCGCTGATCAGCCGCCGGTGCCGCCTGTACCACCGGTGCCGCCCGTACCGCCCGTACCGCCGGTGCCACCCGTACCAGGGCCGCCCGGACCCGGGCCGCCCGGATCAGTGCCGCCGCCGCCGTCATTGCTGCCGCTGGTGCTGTCGCCGCCGATGCTGTACGCAACGGCCGCGGCGGCCACGCCGATTACGGTGGTGCCCACGACAGCAGCGGTCGAGACGCCTGCAGCCTCCGCTCCGGCAACTTCCGCCGCAGTGGCCTCCGTGCCGGCCGTAGCCTGCGCTTCCTGCGCCAAACTCATCATCGGGGAGGCGGACAGGGCCGCCAGTGCCACAACTGCGATCGTCTTCTTGAACATGGGAGGCCTGCTCCGTCAGGGAAAATTCCTTTCACATGTTCTTCGGATGAATCCTTGCTGTCAAGGTTTGTGATTGCTATCGCCATGATGGCCGCTGACTGGGACCGAATGGCCGCGTAGGCCGTGGCGCTCGAACGCTTGCGCGCGGCCGGACAGTGTCTTCGCCGCGGCCTTCACGAGGTCATGGGTGTGCAAGTCTGCAAGCAGTATCGGGGAGGTCACGGCGGCGGCAATGGCCAGCAGCGCGGCGCGGCCACGCACGACCAGCGTGTTGCCCAGAGTATGTCCGCCACGCAGCACCCATGCCGACGCGGCCAGGCCGAGGCTGAGTCCCATGACGATTTCGGATGGGGAGTGGGCTCGCAATGGCAGTCGAGAGTAGCCGATCGCGAGCGCTAGGCCTGCGCCCACGACGGCCCAGGCCCGCAGCTGTAGGCTGCGTCCGCTGGCCAGCAGCCAGAAGGTCACGGGATAGAGGGTGCTGGACATGGCGGCGTGCCCGGAGACGCCGGTGAAATCCAGATGCTTCAGGCCGAAACCCCAACCCATGAAGGCAATCTTGCTCGCTAGCGTGGTTGCGGCAACTACAATCATTGCCGCTGCCCAGCGCCATAGCAGGTGTCGGTGAGAAGGCGGCAGAAACAAGGCGAGTACAGCGGCAAACGGAAACAAGGCGCGGCTGTCGCCGAGTGCAGACAGGCTCTGCCAGAAGGTCATCATGCGGCGACGGCAAGTGCAGCGGGGAGATGCGCACAGATTACTGACGGTGGGCGTACTGCAGAACGCCCGGCGCTTGGTCCATTCAGCCAGACGAGGTATCCTTCTCCGCTGCCAATGGCCCCGTAGCTCAGCTGGATAGAGCGTCCCCCTCCTAAGGGGAAGGTCGCCCGTTCGAATCGGGCCGGGGTCACCATCTGCTACAGCCGCATGGCAACCGCTCGCCGGACGGCAGCGGCAGGCAGTCCTCCCCAGACAGCCCAGCGCCGCCGCCGCGCAGGCCATGACGCGAATCCACGTGGGCGTGGCTGCCGGTCACGCACCCGATCAGTCGCGAAAACACCCGCTTCAGAGGGCGGGGCAACGGGAAACGCGCCGAGGCCTTTGAACACGCGAAACCGGGCTGGGCTGGGTGCGGCGGCACACGGGGCGTGATGGCGGCGCGTCTGGAATCTATTGCCCTATGGCAGATCCCAAATGCGGCCGCGCAGCGTGTAGGCCTGGCGCAGATGACGCACCATGAACGCCATGAGCCCCCAGCTTCGCCCCGTCCAGCCGTCGCACTACGCCATCGTGGCCAACTGGCCTGAATCAGCCGAGGCGACCCGGCGCTGGGCAGGCCCCGGTGTGCCGTTTCCCCTGCTGCCGGAACGGTTTGCGCAGGTGCTCGAACTCGGGTCGCGCCCAGGCTGGGCGCTGCTGGACGAGCAGGGTACCTGCGTTGGATTCGGCCAATACTGGATGACTGACGCCCGCACCGCACATCTGGGCCGCATCATCGTTTCCCCGCTGGCACGCGGGCGCGGCCTTGGCCGGCTGCTCATGCAGGCATTGAGTGCACAGGCCCTGGGCCAAGCGGATGTGCAGCAGCTCACCCTGCGCGTCTATCGTGACAACACGGCTGCCGTGGCGCTGTACCGGGACCTCGGTTTCCAGCAGGTTGAAGCGTTCTCGACCCCCGACCTTCTGTTCATGCAGCGCACCTCGGGCTGAACGCTGCTCCGGCGTGGCGGCCTTCAGGGCACACCATTGCCCGCAGGATAATTGCAAGCCGTTGGGGCGTCAGGGATGAGGGCCGTCGAGCGCTTGACCGGCCTTCCTCAATCCTGCTTCAGCAGCTCCACCAGCTGGCGCAAACGATACGGCTTGGGCAGGAATTCCACCTGATCGGGCAGTGGCGGCAGCTGCGAGCGCGCGTATCCGGATGAGAGGATCATCCGCGCCTGCGGCTGTTCGCGCGCCACATGCTCGCTCAGCTCGATACCGGACATGCCGTTGGGCATGCTGACATCGCTGAACACCACGTCGAAACGTGCGTCGCCTTTCAGCAACGCGGCAGCTTCATGGCCGTCGGCGGTGGTGGATACCTCGATGCCGAAATCGCGCAGGGCCATGCCGATCATCTCGCGCAGATCGTTCTGGTCCTCCACCATCAGTACGCGGATCGGTTCATCGGTCATCGGTTGCATCCTCTGTTGCGGGGAGTAGCAGGCTGACCGTGGTGCCGACACCGGGGGTGGTGGACACATCGACGAAGCCGCCGCTCTGGGTAGTGAATCCGAACACCTGGCTCAGGCCCAGGCCGCTGCCCTTGCCGATGTCCTTGGTGGTGAAGAAGGGCTCGCTGGCCCGCTCGGCGATGTCGGCGGCCATGCCGTGGCCTTCGTCGCAGACGCTGAGGGTGACATAGCCGCGTTGCAGCGTGGTGTCCGCATCCGGGTCGAGGCGATGTTCCAGTGCGGTGCCGATCAGGATGCGGCCGCCATCGGCGGTGGCCTCCACGGCATTGGCCACCAGGTTCGCCAGGGCGGTCTGCAATTGCATCGCATCGGTGCTCACCTGCGGCAGGCCGGGGGTGAGATGGGCATCCAGCGTCACCGTGGGCGGGCAGGCGCGTTGCAGGTCCGGCAGCCACTGCCGCACCAGCGTATTGATGTCCACCGGTTCGCGGATCAGGGTCTGGCCGGTGCTGAAGGCCAGCAGCTGGCGGGTCAGCAGCGCGCCACGGTCAGTGGCCGCCTGCGCGGCATCCAGCAGCTCGGCGGCGCGTGCATCGTCACCGCTGACGCGCAGCGACAGCAGGTCCAGCGCGTTGCCGATGGTGGTCAGCAGGTTGTTGAACTCGTGCGACAGGCCGCGGCTGAGCCGGCCGACCGTTTCGAACTGCTGGGTATTGCGCAGCGCACGCTGGGCATCACGCAGCAGCCGTTGCGCCTGCCACTGCTCGGTGATGTCACGGGTGATCTTGACGAAGCCGAGCAGTTCGCCCGCTTCGACGACCGGCTCGATGACCACGCTGGCGCGGAACGACGACCCATCACGGCGTACCCGCCAGCCCTCGCTGGCGACATGCCCTTGTTGCGCTGCGACGCGGAGCAGGCGCTGCGGTTCGCCGGCCTCGCGGTCGGCGGCCAGATAGAAGCGGCTGAAGTGGGTTCCAACCACTTCGTCGGCTGAATAGCCTTTGATGCGTTCGGCGCCGGGGTTCCAGCTGCAGACGATGCCTTCAGGATCAAGCAGGTACAGCGCATGATCGCGCACGCTGTCGATCAGCAGTCGCAGTTGTCGGGAAGGGTCCGTCAGCACGGACGTCGTAGAGGCAGCTGCGTCCACGTGTAAATAAGTGTTACCCCTGTGAGGGACGTGAAGCTAGGCATTCAAGTGTGAAGGATGCGTGCACACCTGACACGTGCCATTTGTCCTGTGCGGCTGAATGCGACACGGAGTACCATCTTCCACCCTTTGCCTTCTGGAACCGACCTGCATGCGTCCTGGTGCGACTACGCGTGACCGCTGGATCTGGATGACGTCCGCTGTGCTGCTGGCCGCGACCATCGCGTTGGAACTGGTCGTCCCGCTCGGCTATGCCGTATGGCTGGCCTACTTCCTGGCTGTTGGCGTCACGGTGTTCCAGCGCAGCGCGCGGGCGCCGTTCGTGGTGGCCCTGCTGTCCTGCCTCCTGCTGGTCATCGGCTTCAACGTCGCGCCCGCCAGTTCCAACTCGGCGTTCTCCTTCGTCAACCGGACCATTGGCGGCTGTGCCTTCCTGATGATCGCACTGATCGTCTCGCGCGCGATCCAGGCCCGGCGCCAGGCAATGCGCGCGCTCTGGCTGCAGGAAGCCGAGAACGCGGTGGCGATGAGCCTTCGCGGTGACCTGGGGCCGGAACAGATCGCCGAGGCTGCAGCGACAAGCCTGGCCGCGCAGCTCGGCGCGGAGGTAAGTGCGGTCTACCGACTGGAAGGCGGGCGGTTGCAGCTGACCGGTGGCATCGCCTTGCCTGCGGGAACGCCAGCGTCGCTGGCCCTTCACGAAGGGCTGGCCGGGCAGGTCGCCCGTGATGAACGCATCCGCCACCTTCACGGCGATGATGCCGCCGTGCTTGAACTGCAGACCAGCCTCGGCCGGTTGCCGGTGCGCGAGCGCATCCTGGCGCCGATCAGCAGCGATGGCGCGGTGGTCGGGGTCATCGAGCTGGGTCGCGCCAAGGTGGGCGGACTGCGTGATCTGGATCGCGAACTTCTGGAGCGCTGTGCGGAGACCGTCGGCATGGCGCTGCGCGCATCGCTGCTGCGTGCGCAGCTGGTGGTGCTGCTGGAAGAGTCGCAGCGCCAGGGTGAAGAGCTGCAGGCCCAGCAGGAAGAGCTGCGCGTGGCCAACGAAGAACTGGAAGAGCAGAGCCGCAGCCTGCTGCAGTCGCAGAGCCACCTGGAAGAACAGCAGGCCGAGCTGGAACAGAGCAACGTGCAGCTGGAAGAGCGCACCCACGAGCTGGAGGCGCAGAAGCAGGCGCTGCTGGTGGCGCAGAGCCAGCTGGTGCGCAACAGCAACGAGCTGGCCGCGACCTCGCGCTACAAGTCCGAGTTCCTGGCCAACATGTCGCATGAGCTGCGCACGCCGCTGAACAGCTCGCTGATCCTGGCCAAGCTGCTGGCCGACAACAAGGATGGCACGCTCACCGAGGAGCAGGTGAAGTACGCGCGTGCGATCCTCTCGTCCAACAACGACCTGCTGGCGCTGATCAACGACATCCTGGACCTGTCGCGCATCGAGGCCGGCCACGTCGAACTGTCCGATGAAGTGGTGGTGGTCGAGAGCGCGCTGCAGCGCCTGCGCGAGACCTTCGAACCGATGGCGCGGCAGAAGGGCCTGGCGTTGCAGATCGAAGCCGACGCGCTGGCACCGACCCAGCTGGTGGTCGACAGCCAGCGGCTGCAGCAGATCCTGAAGAACCTGCTGGCCAACGCAGTGAAGTTCACCGAGCATGGAAAGGTCAGCCTGCACGTGCGTGCCGGCGGCAACGGCCGCATCCGGTTCGAGGTCTGCGACACCGGCATCGGCATTGCCCGCGAGCAGCTGGACGTCATCTTTGAAGCCTTCCGCCAGGCCGACGGCAGCACCCGCCGTCGCTACGGCGGTACCGGGCTGGGCCTGTCGATCTCGCGCGATCTGGCCGAGCGCATGGGCGGTGGCATCCAGGTCGACAGTGAGCCCGGACGCGGCAGCTGCTTCATCCTGGAGCTGCCGTTGCAGGGTGCGCCCGCCGCGAGCGCGGCTGACGCTGCCGAGGGTCCCTTGGCAGCGCCGCCGGCGGCACCGGCCGTGCTGCCAGCCGCGCCTGTGCGCGTTGCGAGCGCGGCAGCGCCGGTCACTGCGACGGCCGGCGTGGCCGACGACCGTGGTCGCCGGCAGCGCGCCGGTCGCCTGATCCTGGCGGTGGAGGACGATGCCACGTTCGCCGAAGCGCTGGTGGCGCTGGCCCATGAACTGGACTTCGACTGTGTGGTGGCGGGCACGGCGGAAGAGGCGCTGGCCTTGGCCAGCGAACTGCGCCCGAACGGCATCCTGCTCGATATCGGCCTGCCCGATGTGTCCGGGCTGAGCGTGCTGGAGCGCCTGAAGCGCAACCCGGATACCCGCCATATCCCGGTGCATGTGGTCTCGGCCACGGATCGCAGCCAGGTGGCGCGCGAGCTGGGCGCGATCGGGTTTGCGATCAAGCCGACCACGCGCGAGCGGCTGGTGACGGCCATCGAGCAGCTGGAACAGACCAGCCAACGCGACGTGCGGCGGCTGCTGATCGTCGAGGACGACAGCGAGCTGCGCCGCAACCTGGAACTGTTGCTGGGCCGCGACCAGCTGCAGATCGTCGCGGTGGGCACCTTGGCCGGCGCACTGGAACAGCTCAGCACGGTCACGTTCGACTGCATGGTGATGGACCTGTCGCTGCCCGACGGCAGTGGCTACGACCTGCTCGAGCACATGGCCGGCAACGACGATGTCGGTTTCCCGCCGGTGATCGTCTACACCGGTCGCGCGCTCAGCCGCGAGGAAGAGCAGCGCCTGCGCCGCTATTCCAAGAGCATCATCATCAAGGGCGCACGTTCGCCCGAGCGCCTGCTGGACGAGGTCACCCTGTTCCTGCACAGCGTGGAGGCCAGCCTGCCGACCGACCAGCAGCGCCTGCTGCGCGAGGCGCGCCGTCGCGATACTGTGCTCGACGGTCGGACGGTGCTGCTGGCCGAGGACGACGTGCGCAACATCTTCGCACTGTCCAGTGTGCTTGAACCGCTGGGCGTGACCCTGGAGATCGCGCGCAATGGCCAGGAAGCGGTGGATCGCCTGGCCGAGCGCGAGGTCGACCTGGTGCTGATGGACATCATGATGCCGGAGAAGGATGGGCTGGCCGCAATGCGGGAGATCCGCGCGCAACGCCACCTGCAGGACCTGCCGATCATCGCGCTGACCGCCAAGGCCATGCCGGACGATCGTGAGCGCTGCCTGCAGGCCGGTGCCAACGACTACATCGCCAAGCCCATCGACGTCGACAAGCTGGTATCGCTGTGCCGGGTCTGGTGCTCGCGGCAATGAACGAGCAGGCCCTGTTCGACCTGGAGCTGAAGGTGCTGCTGGAAGCGTTGTACCAGCGCTACCACTACGATTTCCGCAGTTACGCGGTGTCGTCGCTGCGCCGACGGATCCGCCAGGCCATGCAGCGTTATGAGTGCGGGCGGCTGGCCGATCTGCAGCACCGCCTGCTGCACGAGCCGGACCTGTTCGCGCAGGCGATGCAGTTCTTCACCGTGCAGGTCTCGGAGATGTTCCGTGACCCGGCCTATTTCCGTGAGCTGCGCGAGCAGGTAGTGCCGGTACTGCGCACCTATCCGTCGGTGAAGCTGTGGGTGGCCGGTTGCAGCACGGGCGAAGAAGTCTGGTCGCTGGCGATCCTGTTGCACGAGGAAGGCCTGCTCGAGCGCAGCATCGTCTACGCCACCGACATCAATCCAGCGGCGCTGGCCACCGCGGAAGCCGGGGCCTATGGCATCGACCGGATGGCGCAGTTCAGCCGCAACTATCTGGCGGCCGGTGGCGCCGCGTCGCTGTCCGATTACTACGCCACGGCTTACGATGGCGCGGTGTTCGACCGGCAGCTGCGCCGCAACGTGGTGTTTGCCGACCACAGCCTGGCCACCGACACGGTGTTCTCCGAAGTACACCTGGTGTCGTGCCGCAACGTGCTGATCTATTTCAACCGCGACCTGCAGGACCGCGCGGTGGGCCTGTTCCGTGAAGCGCTGGTGCACCGCGGCTTCCTGGGCCTGGGCAGCAAGGAGTCGCTGCAGTTCGGGTGCCACCACGATGCGTTCGAGGTCTGTTCGCGCGAGCATCGCCTGTACCGGAAGGTGGCCTGATGGCCACGCCGACACCCCCGGCCGTACTGGTGATCGGGGCTTCGGCCGGTGGCGTCGCGGCCCTGCAGGCGGTGCTCGGCGCGCTGCCCGCGACGCTGCCGGTGCCGGTGCTGGCGGTGCTGCACCTGCCACGTGATCGCAGCAGCCGCATCGCCGAAGTGCTGGCACCGTACTGCGCGCTGCCGGTGCGCGAGGCCGAAGACAAGCAGCCGTTGCTGCGTGGCACGGTGACCTTCGCGCCGCCGGATTACCACCTGCTGGTGGAAGACGCCGGCTCGCTGGCGCTGTCGGTGGACGCGCCAGTGCTGTTCTCGCGCCCGGCCATCGATCCGCTGTTCGAATCGGCAGCGGCCGTATTCGGCGACCAGGTGCTGGCCCTGCTGCTGACCGGCGCCAGCAGCGATGGCAGTGAAGGGGTGGCCGCAGTGCGCGGCGCCGGTGGTCGAGCCTGGCTGCAATGTCCCGAGGAGGCCGAGGCATCGATGATGCCGGCCTCCGCCCTGCAGCACGCTGGTGCCGATGCCGTGCTGTCCCTTGAACTGATGTGTCGTCGCCTGAAGGAGCTGTTTGCATGAACCTGTTGCCGCCGGACCCTGCGCAGTCGCAGTCCCCGGTCAACCTGCTGATCGTCGACGACGTGCCGCAGAATCTGGTGGCCATGCAGGCGCTGTTGCAGCGCGAGGGCGTGAACCTGCTGCTGGCCGGTTCGGGCGCGGAGGCGCTGGAGCTGCTGCTGGAGCACGAGGTGGCGCTGGCGTTGCTCGATGTGCACATGCCCGAGATCGATGGCTTCACCCTGGCCGAACTGATGCGCGGCTCGCATCGCAGCCGCACGGTGCCGATCATCTTCCTGACCGCCTCGCCGGACGATCCGCTGCGTGCGTTCAAGGGCTACGAAACCGGTGCGGTGGATTTCCTGCACAAGCCGGTGGCACCACAGGTGATCCTGAGCAAGGTCAACGTCTTCATCGAGCTGTACCAGCAGCGCCAGCTGCTGAAGGCCCGCAACGAGGCGCTCGAGCGGGCGCTGAAGCTCAACGAGACGATGGCCGCCGTGTTGACCCACGACCTGCGCACGCCGCTGTCGGCGATCCTGTTGTGTGCCGACAAGCTGGCGCTGGAGCTTCCGGCGAACAACAGCAGCGCGCAGCATACACTGGCGCATCTGGAGGCCAGTACCCTGCGCATGGCGCGGATGGTCGAGCAGTTGCTGGACTTTTCGCGGATCCGCAGTGGTGGCCTGCGGCTGCAGGCTACCGCCTGCGACCTGCGTGAGGTCACCCGTGCGGTGATCGCCGAAGCGGGCAGTGCCCACGGTCAGGAGCGCATTCGTTTCGACGCCGTCGGCGACACGCGCCTGCAAGGCGACATGGACCGCCTGGGCCAGATCGCAGCAAACCTGGTGGGCAATGCGTTGACGCATGGCAGCGAGGCACACGTGCAGCTGGATGGCAACGATGCCCGCGCGGTGGTGCTGCGGGTGAGCAATGCCGGCCATATCGATGACGTGCTGTTGCCGCGCTTGTTCGAGCCGTTCAAGGCCAGTTTCCACCAGAGCAAGGGACTGGGGCTGGGCCTGTACATCGTGGATCAGTTCGTGCGCGCGCACGGCGGCCGGATCGCGGCGCGCAACGAGGCAGGCCAGGTCGTGTTCGAGGCCGTGCTGCCGCGGCGGTGGGACGGGGCGGGCGCCATCGAAACCTGAATTCTTCAGGGAACGGGCGGGCGTATTGAGACGGGCTCGTCCGCAACTGCTACCGTGCGTTCACACCCAGCCAAGGAAGCACCATGCCATTGCGCGCCATCGCCTACATCAGCCGGGCGCTGCCGGAGCTCTCCAGCCAACGCCTGCAGGCGCTGGTCGAAGACGCTGCGCGTTTCAACAAGATGGCGGGGGTGACCGGAGTGCTGCTGCACGATGGCAATCGTTTCCTGCAGTACATCGAGGGGCCGCCGGATGGCATCGACTCGGTGTATGAGCGCATTCTCCAGGCCGGCAGTCACATCGACATCATCGAGCTGGCGCGAGGCCGCCTCGGCCAGCGCCAGTTTCCCTACTGGTCGATGCGGGCGTTGCCGGTGGAGGCAGCGCTGCTGCGCCAGTTGTCATCCAGCGACTGGGCCGGTTTCAGCCGGGCGCTGGAGGGGGATCGCGCGGCGCCGACACCGGTCGACCTGCTGGACACGGTGGTGCAGCCGGCGCTGCATGCCGGCTGACATTCAACCTCACGCCCGGCCGCAGTAGGCAGCGTGCAGGGCCTGCAGCACACCCAGCGCAGGCCCTTCGACCACCCGATAGTGGATCGCCTGTGCCTCGCGCCGGGTTGCCACGATCTTCATCGCGCGCAGTACCGCCAGGTGCTGGGACAGCGCCGACGCGCTCAGCCCGGTAAGCGCCTGCAGCTCCGCTACTGCCGCCTCGCCTTCGACCAGGCGGCACAACACCCGCAGCCGGGCGGGGTGGGCCAGGCCTTTGAGCAGCGTGGCTGCCTCTGAAGCGTGTTCGGCCATGGCTGCGCCGTCGGGCAGGGACCGGACCATGTTGACTCCTTTGTTTAGGATGATCTAATTTAGAGTAGTCTAAATTAAGGAGCAATTCCATGTGCGGTGGCGAAGAGGGTGGGGCATGAACCTGCCCTGGGGTGCGGTCACCGGCGGCGCCTTGATCGGTGCCGCTGCGGTGCTGTTGCTGGCCAGCATCGGGCGCGTGGCGGGCATCAGCGGCATCGCCGCGGTCAGCCTGCGGGCAGCCGAAGGCGAGCGTGGCTGGCGCTGGGCATTCCTGGCCGGCCTGCTGGCATCGGCGGGGCTGGTGCTGTGGTGGCAGTCGGTGCCCGCGGCATCGCCACGCGCACTGCTGCGTGATGCATTGCCGGCCTGGCAGTTGGTCGGCGCCGGCCTGCTGGTCGGCTTCGGCACCCGCTTGGGCAGCGGCTGTACCAGTGGCCACGGCGTGTGTGGCCTGGCGCGCGGTTCGAAGCGATCGTCGCTGGCGGTGCTGCTATTCATGGCGTTCGCGATGCTGACGACCTTCCTGGCCCGGCACGGTGGAGCCCTGGCATGAGTCGTCCGAGGGCTGCTGCCGCTGTAGCGGGTGCGCTGTTCGGCGCAGGCCTGGCCCTTTCCGGCATGACCGATGCGCGTCGCGTGCTCGGCTTCCTTGATGTCACCGGGGATTTCGATCCCACCCTGCTATGGGTGCTGGGGTCGGCGCTGCTGGTCAGTGCGGCCGGCCAGCGCTGGGCGCTGCGGCGCGCGCGGCCGTGGTTCGCGATGCGCTTCCAGTTGCCCACCGCGCGCGATGTCGATACGCGTCTACTGCTGGGTGCCGCACTGTTCGGTATAGGCTGGGGATGGGCCGGCTACTGCCCGGGCCCGGCCATCGCGGGGCTGGCGGCGGCATCGCGCGAGGCGCTGTGGTTCGTGCCTGCCATGGTCCTGGGCTTCTGGGCGCACGATCGGTTCGTGCGCTGAGGCTTCACTCCGGTGTCACCCTGGATCGGATCAGATCATGCATCACGGGGAAAGGAGTGTAGTGCATGGCACGGATGAACTGGAAAGGAAAGGTGATGCTGGCCGTGGCGTTGGCGTCCGCGACCACGCCGGCACTGGCCTGCACGCGTGCGGTGTACCTGGGTGACAACGGTGATGTGATCACCGCGCGCTCGATGGACTGGAAGGTCGATGTGGCGACCAACCTCTACATACTGCCGCGCGGCATTGCGCGCACCGGCCAGGCCGGCCCGAAGTCGCTGGCGTGGACCGCGCGCTACGGCAGCGTGGTGGCCACCGGCTACGACGTGTCGACCACCGACGGGATGAACGAAAAGGGCCTGGTGGCCAACCTGCTGTGGCTGGTCGAATCGGAGTATCCGCAGAAGCGTGGCAACAAGCCGGGCCTGGCGATTTCGCTGTGGGCGCAGTATGTGCTGGACAATTTCGCTACCGTTGAAGAGGCGGTCACCGCGTTGAAGCGCGAGCCGTACTCGATCGTCACCGACAAGGTGCCCGGCGAAGACCGCCAGGCGACGCTGCACCTGTCGCTGTCCGATGCCAGCGGCGACAGCGCGATCGTCGAATACATCGGCGGTCGCCAGGTGATCCATCATGACCGGCGCTACCAGGTGATGACCAACTCGCCGATCTTCGAGCACCAGCTGGCGCTGAACAGCTATTGGCAGCAGATCGGTGGCACGGTGATGCTGCCCGGCACCAACCGTTCCGCCGACCGCTTCGCCCGCGCCTCGTTCTACATCAATGCCATTCCCAAGTCCGAAGACCCGGTGATGGCGCTGGCCAGCGTGTTCAGCGTGATCCGCAATGCATCGGTGCCGTATGGCATCACCACGCCAGGCGAGCCGAACATTTCTTCCACGCGCTGGCGCACCGTAGCCGACCACAAGCGGCGGTTGTACTTCTTCGAGTCGGCGTTGACCCCGAACACCTTCTGGGTTGATCTGAACAAGGTCGACTTCGGCGGCCAGGTCCTCAAGCTGGACCTCGGCAAGGACCAGCGCAACACCTTTGCCGGCGATGCGCTGGGCCAGTTCGTACCCAGCGCACCGTTCACCTTCCTCGGCGTCGACGGTTAGTTCGACGCCTGGCTGGAAGCCGGATAGACCGCCTGGATCGTGCAGCCGCCGTGGGTGTACTGCGGCAGCGGCGCCAGTGCATCGTTGCGCAGGTCACCCTTCTCGAATCCGGCGGTAAGGATGCGATCGCCCGGATTGCCACAGATCAGGCCGTTCTGCATGCCGGAGTGGAAGCTCAGCTGTGGCGCACGGTCGAGCTGGCGGCAGTGGCTGCCAAGCTCCACGCGATAGTAGCGGTGACCACCATTGCGATGCGGATTGGTCTCCACCAGCATGCCCTGCGGGTCGGACGACCACGCGCGCACGTTGCGCGTGGCAAAGCAGTACGACGGCGAACCACCGAAACTGCGGCGGATGTCCCTGCGCTCGCGGATGGTCAGGGCGGGCAGGGTGGCCATGCGCAGGCGGTCGCTGTCGCGGGCCACGTTGGCGTAGTCGCGATCCTGCACGGGGGTCACCGCGCTGATCGCGCAGGTGCGGCCATCGACCACCACACGCTCGCTGGGGCGACCGCAGGCCCAGCCAGCGGGCGCCTCAAGTTTCAGCGTGGTGGCACCGCGGACGCCGGGGCACTCCTCGCTGAAGTCGATCCGATAAGCCTGGCCCGAGGCGGCTCGCAGGGCGATTGAACGCGGTGACGCCTGCTCCACTTCCTGGACGCCGACCGCGTCCATGCAGTGCGGCGCCGGTGGGGTACGTTCCTGCGCGGAGGCCGGGGCGGTGAGCGCCAGGCCGAGGCTGGTGGCAAGCACCAGGGACAGCTGCTGATGGGTCATGACCTGCACTCCCTGCGTTGGATGACGGACCGACTATAGCAGCGGTTTGCACGGCCGTTGTTACACGCGCACACTGCCCGGATGGGCGCCATCTTCCATCTGCGGCACTACGGGCAGGCCACCGGCCTGGACCGCCATGACTACGCGCAGTGGGTTCTGCCGCTGCAGGGCGAGCTGCAGTTCGAGATGGAAGGGCGCGGCGGTCGGCTGGACCTGCTGCAGGGGGCATTTGTTGCTGCCGGCGAAGCGCATGACCAGATGGCGGACGGCCCCAATGGTTTCGTGATCGTTGATTGTCCTCCAGGCGTGCTTGATGACGGCACGCAGGAGCATCTGTGCCGGCAGCGCTGGCTGCATCTGCCGCTGGCGTTGCGCCGGTGCCTGGCCGACGTGCAGACAGGGCAGCCGATGCCGGCGCTGCTGCCGCAGCTGCTGCAGGTGTTTGCACCGGCGGGCAGTGGCGCGCGCATGCAGGGGCTGTGTGCGGCGGTGCAGGCCGATCCCGGCCGGGCCTGGCCGGTTGCCCGGATGGCCGGATTTGTCGGTGTCAGCGAGAGCCGGTTGCACGCATTGTTCCAGCGCGAGTTCGGGCTGAGCCCGCAGGCCTGGCTCAGCGCGTGCCGGCTGCGCTGGGCCAAGCACCAGCTTCGCACCAGTACGGCGCCGATCAGCGATATCGCGCTGGCCGCAGGCTATTCCGAGCAGAGCGCACTGACTCGTGCGCTGCGCCGCGAGTGTGGCCAGACCCCGGCTGCGTGGCGCAGGAGCGCCGGCTGATCTATAGAGCCGAGCCCACGCTCGGCTGCCCTTATCTGCACAGCGGCCAATCGCAGCCGAGCAGTGGCTCGGCTCTACAGAGTTGACAAGGCAATAGCCTGGGTCAAGAGCCCCTACCGGCCAGCGCTTACACTGCGCGGCCCGTTCTCTCCCCCGAAGAACCCGAATGCGCAACAACCCGATGGCCCTGGGCATCGCCAATGGCGTTGCCGCCGGCGCACTGTGGGGCGTGGTTTTCCTCGCGCCCGCCGTGCTGCAGTCGTTCAACGCCCTGCAACTGTCGGCCGGTCGCTATCTGGTCTACGGCCTGATCGCCGTAGCCCTGCTGCTGCCGCGATGGAAGCGGCTGGCGCCGCGGCTGGGCCGTGCCGAATGGATCGGCCTGCTGTGGCTGAGCCTGGCAGGCAACCTGGTCTATTTCCTGCTGCTGGCCGTGGCGGTGCAGTGGGCTGGTGGCGCTGCAGCCTCCTTGATTGTCGGCCTGATCCCGGTGGTGGTCACCCTCGTTGGCGTGCGCGAGCAGGGGGCGGTGCCGCTGAGGCAGCTGCTGCCGGCGCTGGGCCTGTGCGTGCTCGGCGTGGGACTGGTTGGCTGGGAAGCGCTGATGTCCGAGCACCTGGCCACCCCGTGGCGGCAGCGCCTGATCGGCCTGCTGTGCGCGTTCGGCGCGCTGTTCTCGTGGGCGTTGTACTCGATCAGCAACAGCCGCTGGCTGGCGCGCCGACCGGATCTGTCCAGCCACGACTGGTCGCTGCTGACCGGCGTGACGACTGGCGGCCTGGCCCTGCTGCTGGTGCCGATGGCCTTCATCGGTCACACCGGCAGCCATTCGGCGGCGCAGTGGAGTGGGTTCTGGGCGATCAGCGCCGGTGTGGCAGTGGTGGCCTCGATCCTCGGCAACGCATTCTGGAACCGCGCCAGCCGCCTGCTGCCGCTGACCCTGACTGGCCAGATGATCGTGTTCGAAACACTGTTCGCACTGCTGTATGCCTTCGCCTGGCAACAGCGTTGGCCGTCGCTGCTGGAAGCGTTGGCCATCGTGTTGCTGATGGCCGGCGTGATGCTGTGCGCGCATGCCCATCGCACGCCGCGGGCGATCGCCGAACATGCCGGCTGAATCCGGTCGACAAGCGTGCTGATGCGCGCTTGGTCTCAGTTGCAACCAAATGTACGCACGTTAGCCGATGATCGCCGCAATGGTTTTTTGCATCGCAGCACTTGACAGCGGGCCGGCGCACAGTGTTTTCTGTGCGTCATGGTTCTTGATGCCGCCCACGCCAGCCTGATCGCCCCCGCCACTGCGGGCCGTTCGACTGCGCCGGTCGCCACCACCACCATTACCACCACCACCGTCACCACTGCCCTGGTGCGGCCCGTCGTCTTCGTGTAACTCCCGAAAACCACGGCCCCGCACCATACAGGTGGCGGGGAAACTCGACACCTGCATGCGACGGGGCCTCCTGCCGAGGTCTGCATGTCTTCCCACGCCCCCGCCCATCCCGTTGCCCCGGCCGATCTGGCTGCGCCGTCCACTGTCGTGCACAAGTTCGGCGGCACCTCGGTGGCCGATGCCGAACGCTATCGCCATGTTGCCGGCCTGCTGCTGGCCCGCCCCGAACCGCTGCAGGTCACTGTCGTCTCGGCGATGAAGGGCGTCACTGACGCGCTGATTGATCTGGCGCAGCTGGCGGCCAAGGGCGACGAAGGTTGGCGCGAGGCGTGGCATGCCCTGCGCGCGCGCCATCGCGGCGCCGCCGTGGCGCTGCTGGGCGAGCAGGTCGGCGAGACGGTCGAATGGATCGACGCCCGCTTCGATCAGCTGGCCGAAGTGCTGGCGGCGCTGGCGGTGATCGGCGAGCTGCCGCGCGAAGTGCTCGACCGTGTGCAGGGCCTGGGCGAAGTGTTTTCCGCACAGCTGCTCGGCAGCCACCTGCGTGCCCTGGGCGAAGACTGTGCGGTACTCGATGCACGCGACGTGCTGGTGGTCGGGCATGGCGAACTGGGTGTGGATGTCGACTGGGAGTCCAGCGCGGACCGCCTGGCCAAGTGGCGCCTGCGGCATCCGCAGATGCGCCTGGTCGCCACCGGTTTCGTTGCCCGTGACCGCCATGACCGCATCACCACGCTGGGCCGCAACGGCAGCGACTATTCCGGCGCGATCTTCGCCGCGTTGTTCAATGCCGATGAACTGCACATCTGGACCGACGTCGACGGCGTGCTGTCGGCCGACCCGCGGCTGGTGCCCGAGGCGGTGCAGCTGGAGTCACTGAGCTACGACGAGGCCTGCGAGCTGGCTTATTTCGGCGCCAAGGTGGTGCACCCGCAGACGATGTCGCCGGCCATCCGCCTCGGCCTGCCGATCTTCATCCGCAATACCTTCCAGCCGGCGCATCCGGGGACGCGCATCAGCGCCGAGCGCTCGCCGCGCGGTCCGGTGAAGGGCCTGACCCTGAGCCCCGGCTTGGCCCTGTTGAACCTGGAGGGCACCGGCCTGATCGGCGTGCCCGGTACCGCCGAGCGCGTGTTCGCGGCGCTGCGCCAGGCGCAGGTGTCGGTGGTGATGATCTCGCAGGGTTCGTCAGAGCATTCGATCTGCTGCGTGGTTCGCGCCGCCGAAGCGGCGCGTGGCCGTGAGGCACTGCTGCATGCGTTCGCGCATGAACTGTCGGTAGGGCAGGTGCAGCGCGTGCAGGTCAGCGAGGGCGTCAGCGTGCTGGCGGCAGTGGGCGACGGCATGGCCGGCCAGCCCGGTGTGGCGGCGCGCCTGTTCGAGGCGCTGGGACGCGCGCAGGTGAACATCCTGGCGATCGCGCAGGGCTCGTCGGAGCGCAATATTTCTGTGGCGGTGGACAGTGCCGATGCCACCCGCGCATTGCGGGCCGCACATGCGGGCTTCTGGCTGTCGCCGCAGACGTTCGCGGTCGGTGTGATCGGGCCGGGCAACGTCGGCGCGGCACTGCTGGACCAGCTGCTGGCGGCCCGCCCGCAGCTGCTGGCCAAGGCCAATGTGGAACTTCGCCTGCGCGCGCTGGCCTCGCGTTCGCGCATGCGGCTGGAAGTGGATGGCCTGCACGCCGATTGGCGGGAGGCATTGCAGGACGCGGGCGAGCCCAGCGACCTGGATCGCTTCACCGAACACCTGCTGGCCGCGCACCTGCCGCATGCGGTGGTGATCGACTGCAGTGGCAGCGCCGAGGTGGCCGAGCGCTACGAGGGCTGGCTGGCAGCCGGCATCCACGTGGTGACCCCGAACAAGCAAGCCGGTGCTGGCCCACTGCCGCGCTACCAGCGCATCCGCGCTGCTGCTGCGGCCAGTGGTGCGCGCTTCCGCTACGAAGCCACGGTGGGCGCGGGCCTGCCGGTGATCACCACGCTGCGTGATCTGGTCGATACGGGCGACGAGGTGCTGGCGATCGAAGGCATCTTCTCCGGCACGCTGGCCTGGCTGTTCAACCGCTTCGATGGCAGCCAGCCGTTCTCGCAGCTGGTCGCGCAGGCGCGGTCGATGGGCTACACCGAGCCGGACCCGCGTGACGATCTTTCGGGCGTGGACGTGGCGCGCAAGCTGGTGATCCTCGCCCGCGAGGCCGGCCACGCGCTCAGCCTGGAACAGGTACAGGTGGAAAGCCTGGTGCCGGCGCTGCTGCGCGACGGCAGCGTGGATGACTTCATGGCGCGGCTGGGCGAGTCCGATGCCAGCCTGTTGCAGCGGTTGCAGGACGCGCGGGCGCGTGGCGCGGTGCTGCGCTACGTGGCACAGCTGGGCGCTGACGGTGCCTCGGTGGGCCTGCAGGAACTGCCCGCCGACCACGCCTTCGCCAACCTTCGGTTGACCGACAACGTGGTGCAGTTCCGTACCCGTCGCTACTGCGACAACCCGTTGGTGGTGCAGGGTCCGGGCGCTGGACCGGAAGTGACGGCGGCGGGCGTGTTCGCCGACCTGCTGCGGGTAGCCGCTGGCGAGGGGGCACGCCTGTGATCGCACGTGCATTTGCGCCCGCCACGGTGGCCAATGTGGCGGTGGGCTTCGATATTCTGGGGCATGCCATCGCAGGCGTTGGCGATACGGTGAGCGTGCGGTGTATCGATGAGCCGGTGGTGCGCATCGAGGCCATCCGTGGCAGTGCGGTCGAACTTCCGCTGGATGCGGCCGGAAACACCGCAGGTGCGGCGTTGATGTCGCTGCGCGCAGGGCTGGGCCTGGACTTAGGCTTCGCGGTGGAGATCGACAAGGGCATTCCATTCGGCTCCGGCATGGGCGGCTCAGCAGCGTCGTGCGTCGCTGCGCTGGTTGCTGCCAACGCATTGCTGGATGCGCCACTCGCGCGCGAGGCGCTGTACCCGTTTGCGCTGGATGGCGAGGCCGTGGCCAGTGGGGGCCGCCATGGTGACAACGTGGGGCCGCTGCTGCTCGGCGGGCTGGCGTTGTGCACGGCCGACCGCCTGCTGCCGATCCCTGTGCCAGCCATTTGGCACAGCCTGCTGGTGCACCCGCACGCGGTGCTGGAAACCCGTCTGGCACGCCAGGCGCTGCAAGGCAGCTATGCGCTGGGTGAATTCGTGGCACAGAGTGCGAACCTTGCGCTGGTACTCAGTGGCTGCCATCGCAGCGACGCCGCGCTGGTCCGCGCAGGCCTGCGTGATGTGCTGGTGGAGCCTCGCCGCGCCGGCCTGATTGCGGGCTTCGAGGCCGCACGCGATGCGGCGCTGTCTGCGCATGCGATGGGCGCGGGCATTTCGGGCGCTGGCCCCAGCGTGTTCGCCTGGTTCGAGGACGCCGACCAGGCCCGCGCCGCTGCCGCACCGGTGCAGGCAGCATTTGCCGCCGCCGGTTTCGACAGCGATGCCTGGGTGTCGCCGCTGGATGCACCGGGAGCCCGCTTGTGCTGAATCCTTCCCCTTTACTGGATACCCAACCTATGCAATTTGTTTCGACCCGCGGCCAGTCCCCGGCCGTCGGCCTCAGTGCGGCGATCGCTGCAGGATTGGCGCCCGATGGTGGGCTGTATGTTCCGCAGGTGCTGCCGGCGCCACGTGAGCTGCAGGCCGGCGCAACGCTGGCCGATACCGCCGCCGATCTGCTGGCACCGTTCTTCGCAGGTGATGCTCTGGAGGCAGCGCTGCCTTCGATCTGCCGCGAGGCGTTCGACTTCCCGGTGCCACTGCGTGCACTCGGCGACGGTGACCATGTGCTGGAGCTGTTCCATGGGCCGACGGCGGCGTTCAAGGATATCGGTGCGCGCTTCCTGGCCGGTACGCTGTCGCGGCTGCAGGACGGCAAGGACCGTGATCTGACCATCGTCGTCGCCACCTCCGGCGATACCGGCGCCGCCGTTGCCGCGGCCTTCCATCGCCAGCCCGGCGTACGCGTGGTGGTGCTGTATCCGGATGGCCGCGTGTCACCGCGGCAGGCGCATCAGCTCGGTTGTTTCGGCGACAACATCCAGGCGCTGCGCGTGGCCGGCGCCTTCGACGATTGCCAGGCGATGGTCAAGCAGGCACTGGCTGACCGCGAACTGCAGGCGCAGGTGCCGCTGAGTTCGGCCAACAGCATCAGCCTCGGCCGCCTGCTGCCGCAGATGAGTTATTACGCGCATGCGGCGTTGTCCCATTACGCGACGCATCGTCGCCGGCTCAACCTGGTGGTGCCGACCGGCAACCTTGGCAATGCGATGGCGGCCGTGCTGGCGCGCGCGCTGGGCGTTCCGATCGGGCAGATCGTGCTGGCCACCAATGCCAATGCGGTACTGCCGGCGTACTTCAACGGTGGCGACTACCAGCCGCAGGCCAGTGTGGCCACGGTTGCCAACGCAATGGATGTGGGGGCGCCAAGCAACTTCGAACGCCTGCGCTGGCTCTATCACGGTGATGATGCCGAGCTGCGCGCTGCCTTCCGCGCGTTCTCGGTAGATGACGTGACCATCCGCGCGACGATTGCGGCGGCGCACGCCAGCAACGGCGAACTGTTCTGCCCGCATACGGCCACAGCGGTGAAGGTGCTGCAGGACCTGCGCGCGCGTGGTGCCAAGGGTGACTGGGCGGTGGTGGCTACCGCCCATCCGGCCAAGTTCGAGGCTGTGGTCGAACCGTTGATCGGCGAACCTGTGGCCGTGCCGCCTGCATTGGATGCGTTGTTGCAGCGGCCGGCGCACGCCGAACCGTTGGCCGCCGATTACGCGGCGTTGCGTGAGGTGTTGGCTCCCATGTAGACCCGAGCCATGCTCGGCTGCTGTTCGCGCACGGCGCGATGAGTCGAGCATGGCTCGACTCTACAATGCCCTTCGCGCAACACGGGTAGTGCCGGCCGCTGGCCGGCAACCCAGCCAACCGCGATGCGGTCAGATCAACCCTTCACCGGCCAGCGTGCGCAGCCCGTCCTCGTCGAGGATCTCCACCACGTTCAGGTGGGGCAGGGCAATCAGCCCCTGCTGGCGCAGCTTGGTGAAGGTGCGGCTGACCGTTTCCATGGTCAGGCCCAGGTGGTCGGCGATATCGCCACGCCCCATCGGCAGCGATACGCGCAGGCCGTCACCACCGAGCCTGGCCTCGCGCGCGGCCAGGCGCAGCAGGAAATCAGCCAGCTTCTCTGCCGGCTGCAGGCGTGCCAGCGCCAGTGCAGCGTCCTGCGCGGCATCCAGTTCCTGGCAGGCACGCTGCAGCAGCTTGCGCTCCAGGTGCGGGAAGCGGCTGCGCAGCGCCTTCATCTGCGGCAACGCGACGCGGCATACGCGGCTGTCGGCGATGGCTTCGATGTCGTAGCGGTGATGGTCGCTGCCACTCAGTCCGAGGTAGTCGCCGGGAAGCACGAAACCGTTGATCTGGCGGCGGCCGTCGGCCAGGGTGCGTACCAGTCGCAGTGCGCCAGCGGTCAATGTATAGACATGGTCGCGCTCTTCACCCGTGCGTGCCAGCGTGCTGCCCATGCTGACCTGCTGTGACACGGTGACCTGTTCCAGTGCCTGCACTTCATCGGGCGACAGCGCCGAGCACACCGCAAGGTGGCGAACCGAGCAGTGCAGGCAGTCCAGCGTGGTGCAGGACGGCGCGGCGGGATCGTTGGTGGCGGGCGGAGCGCCGGAAGGCCGTGACATGGTGCGGGGGCGTATCGCGGGCGGGGAGGGCCTTATGATACTTCAAGCGGCCGTTCGACCCTGCCCGAGGCGGGGGCGCTAGAATGTCGCCCCCTCCCACGTCCCGTTCCAGCAGGAGTTCCGCCCGTGATCAAGCCCCGTACCCCGCCCGGCACCCTTGAACTGCTGCCGCGCGAGCAGATTGCATTCCAGCGCATGCTGGACGTGATCCGCCGCAACTACGAGCGCTTCGGTTTCCTGCCGGTGGAGACGCCGGTGTTCGAACTGTCCGACGTGCTGCTGACCAAGTCCGGCGGCGAGACCGAGCGCCAGGTGTACTTCGTGCAGTCCACCGGTGCGCTGGCCAATGCGGCCGAATCGGGCGACCGTTCGCTGCCGGAAATGGCGCTGCGCTTCGACCTGACCGTGCCGCTGGCACGCTACGTGGCCGAGCACGAACACGAACTCACCTTCCCGTTCCGTCGCTACCAGATGCAGCGTGTGTACCGCGGCGAGCGTGCCCAGCGCGGCCGTTTCCGTGAGTTCTACCAGTGCGACATCGACGTGATCGGCAAGGACAGCCTGAGCGTTCGCTATGATGCCGAAGTGCTGGCGGTCATCCACGCCGTGTTCTCGGAACTGCGCATCGGTGACTTCAGCATCCAGCTGAACAACCGCAAGCTGATGCGCGGCTTCTTCGAAAGCCTGGGCGTGGCCGAAGGCGAGCGCCAGCTGGCGGTGCTGCGCGAGGTGGACAAGCTGGACAAGCGCGGCGCCGATTACGTGCGCGAGACGCTGGTCGGCGAAGGCTTCGGGATCCCGGCCGAACAGGTCGAGAAGATACTGGCCTTCGTGGCTGTGCGTTCGCAGGGCCATGCCGATGCGCTGGCGCACCTGGCCACGCTTGAAGCCGACGCCGGTTCTTCGGAGATCCTGCGTGCCGGTGTTGCTGAACTACGCGAAGTGCTGCAGCTGGTGCAGGCGCTTGGCGTGCCGGAAAGCGCCTATTGCCTGAATTTCTCGATTGCGCGTGGCCTGGATTACTACACCGGTACCGTGTACGAGACCACGCTGACCGACCACCCGCAGATCGGCTCCATCTGCTCGGGCGGCCGTTATGAAGACCTGGCCAGCCACTACAGCAAGTCGAAGCTGCCGGGCGTAGGCATCTCCATCGGCCTGTCGCGCCTGTTCTGGCAGCTGCGCGAGGCCGGCCTGATCGACGGCATCGAAGCCAGCAGCGTGCAGGCGCTGGTGGCGCTGATGGACGAGCAGGGCATGCCGCAGTCGCTGGACATCGCGCGTCGCCTGCGCGCCGGTGGGATCAACACCGAAGTGCAGATGGAGCCGAAGAAGATCGGCAAGCAGTTCCAGTACGCCGCCAAGGCGGGCATCCGCTTCGTGGTGTTGGCCGGTGAGGACGAGCTGGCGCGCGGGGTGGTGGCGGTGAAGGACCTGGTGCGCGAGCAGCAGTTCGAAGTCTCCCGCGACGAGCTGGCCAGCACTTTGCAGGTGGAGCTGGAGCAGTCGAAGGTGATGTAACGGCCATTGGCAGCATGCAGCGCTTCAACGAAACGCCCACCCACCGGTGGGCGTTGTCGTTTCCGGGCCCCGGCCGTGCCGACAGCTCGCGGCCATCTGTCGAAGGCGGGGGCGGTCCGAACCCCGCTTTGCCGCTGCTCCGGCCTGCGCGGGCGCAGGGCAGCAGCCCTGCCGCCCCCTCACCCCCCTATTTGACGCGTCGCGGAATGATGTGCTAATGTACTAACGCGCTATTACATTGATGCATGGAAACGACCCCGTGAAAGCCCGTCCCGACATTGCCGCCAAAGACCCCAGGGCCGACCTGGAAGCCCTGGCCCGGGCCTTTGCCGCCCTGCGCGAGCCGGAACAGGTCGAGGCCTTCCTGCGCGATCTGTGCACCCCCGCTGAGCTGGAAGCCATGGCCGACCGCTGGAAAGTGGTGCCGCTGCTGCAGCAGGGCGTGCCGTACCGCGAGATCCACGAGCGCACTGGCGTCAGCGTGACCACCACCGGACGGGTGGCGCGAACGCTCGAGCATGGCCATCGAGGCTATGCCGCCGCCATCGACCGCCTTGCTTCGCGCTGATCCGCGCCCCGTTCCGAACTTCGAGACCTCCCCCATGAGTGCAACCCAGGCAGCGCCGGCACGAGACCGGCTGCGTATCGCCATCCAGAAGAGTGGCCGGCTGGCCGAGCCCGCCCGCAACCTGCTCAGTGCCTGCGGCCTGAGCTGGCGCGAGAGCCGCGACAAGCTGTTCTGCTACGGCGAATCGCTGCCGGTGGACCTGCTGCTGGTGCGCGACGACGACATCCCCGGCCTGATCGCCGACGGCGTCTGCGACCTCGGCATCGTCGGCCGCAACGAGCTGGACGAACAGGCCGCGGCACGCCGCCAGGTCGGCCTGCCGGACGCCTATCAGGCGCTGCGCGGGCTGGGCTTCGGCCAGTGCCGGCTGATGCTTGCGGTACCCGAGGAGTGGCAGTGGCAGGGACCGGCGCAGCTGGCCGGCACCCGCATCGCCACCAGCTACCCGGCCATCCTCAAGCAGTGGCTGGCCGAGCAGGGGGTGGACGCACAGGTGGTCGAGCTGTCCGGTTCGGTGGAAATCGCACCGCGCCTGGGCACGGCCGACCTGATCTGCGATCTGGTGTCCAGCGGCGCGACACTGCGCGCCAATCAGCTGACCCCGGTACACAACCTGCTCGACAGCGAAGCAGTGCTGGCCGGTGCAGTGCGCGTACCGGATGATGCGCGCGCATCGCTGCGCGCGATGCTGCTGCGCCGCCTCGACGGCGTGGTGCAGCGCCAGGACCGCAAGCTGCTGATGTTCCGCGCCAGCGAGGATCGCGTCGACGCGCTGGCGCAGCTGCTGGCCGATGCCGAGCCGCTGGTGCGGCTGCCGGCCGATGGCGGCGCGCTGCGCCTGCAGACCATGTGCCCGGGCCCGCTGAGCTGGCAGCGCATGGAAGAACTCGAGCGCGCCGGCGCGCAGGGCCTGATGGTGTTGAGCGTGGAGCGGTCGCTGGCATGAACCGTCTGACCTGGTCCCGACTTGATGAAACCGCGCGCCGCGCCGCGCTGACCCGCCCGGTGCAGACCGTGGCGCAGCAGACCCGCGACGCGGTGGCTGCGTTGATCGCGCAGGTGCGTGCGCAGGGCGACGACGCGCTGCGTGCGATCACCGCGCGTTTCGATGGTGTCGAGCTCTCGTCCTTTGAGGTGAGCGAAGCCGAATTTGCCGCTGCCGAAGCCGCCGTGCCCGGCGAACTGCGCCAGGCCATGGTGGACGCGGCCGAGCGCATCGCCCGCTTCCACGCCGCCGGCATGGGCAAGGGATACGCAGTTGAAACCGCGCCGGGCGTAGTCTGCGAACGCATGCTGCGTCCGATCGGCCGGGTGGGCCTGTACGTGCCAGCCGGTAGCGCGCCGCTGCCGTCCACCGCGCTGATGCTGGGTGTTCCGGCACAGCTGGCCGGCTGCCCGCAGGTGGTGCTGTGCACGCCGCCGCGAGCCGATGGCAGCGCAGACCCGGCCGTACTGGTGGCGGCGCGGCTGACCGGCGTGCAGCGCGTGTTCAAGCTGGGCGGCGCGCAGGCGATCGCTGCGATGGCCTATGGCACCGCCAGCGTTCCGGCCTGCGACAAGCTGTTCGGGCCGGGCAACAGCTTCGTGACCGAAGCCAAGCAGCAGGTCGCGCAGGATGGCGCCGCCGCCATCGATATGCCGGCCGGTCCCTCCGAAGTGCTGGTGATTGCCGATGCTGGTGCCAATCCGGCGTTCGTCGCCGCCGACCTGCTGTCGCAGGCCGAGCACGGCCCGGATTCACAGGTGCTGCTGCTGACCGACGATGCCGCGATGCTGGCCGCGGTCGAAGTCGAGGTGGAGCGCCAGGTGGTCTTGTTGCCGCGCCAGCAGATCGCGCGCCAGGCCTTGTCGGCCTCGCGCCTGATCCAGGTCGATTCGCTGGACGAGGCCTTCGCGATCAGCAACCGCTATGCGCCGGAGCACCTGATCCTGGCACTGCGTGATCCGCGCGCGTGGTTGGACAAGGTGCAGGCGGCCGGCTCGGTGTTCCTGGGGGATTACACGCCCGAAGCACTGGGCGACTACTGCAGTGGCACCAATCACGTGCTGCCGACCGCCGGTGCGGCGCGTGCCTACAGTGGCGTCAGCGTCGCCAGCTTCCAGAACCTGATCAGCGTGCAGAGCGCCAGCGCCGCCGGCCTGGCCGCGATCGGCCGCTGCGCGCGCATCATCGCCAGCGCCGAAGGCCTGGATGCACATGAACGTGCGGTCGCAGTGCGCATGGAGGTGGCAGCATGAGCACGGTGATCGATGACGTGCTGGGGCTGGTGCGCCCCGATCTGCAGGCCTTCGCTGGCTACAGTTCGGCGCGCAGCGCGGCGGTGCAGGGCGAGGTCTGGTTGAACGCCAACGAGTCGGCCTGGGCCAATCCGGCCGACGCGGCTGGCAGCAGCCGGCGCTATCCCGAACCGCAGCCGTTGGCATTGCGTGAGGGACTGGCGGCGCTGTACGGCGTGACGCCACAGCAGCTGCTGATCGGTCGCGGCAGCGACGAAGCCATTGATCTGCTGGTGCGCGCGCTGTGCGTGCCGGGCCGCGATGGCGTGCTGGTCACGCCGCCGGTGTTCGGCATGTACGCTGTCTGCGCACGCCTGCAGGGTGCCGCATTGATTGAAGCGCCGCTGGTGGACAGCGAGGATGGCCTGCGCGCCGACCTGGATGCGGTGATCGACGCGGCCAAGGCGCAAGGCGCCAAGCTGGTGTTCCTGTGCGCCCCGTCGAACCCGGCCGGCAGTGATATCGCCCTGGATGAAGTAGAGCGCGTGGTGGTTGCGCTGCGCGGGCAGGCGCTGGTGGTGGTGGACGAGGCCTATGTCGAGTACGCAGGGCGCGCATCGGCCATCACGCTTCTGGCCGCGCACGCCAATCTTGCAGTACTGCGCACCTTGTCCAAGGCGCACGCGCTGGCTGCTGCCCGCGTCGGCACCCTCATCGCCGCCCCGGAGCTGATTGCCGTGCTGCGCCGCTGCCAGGCGCCGTACCCGGTGCCGACGCCGTGCGCGGAACTGGCGGTACAGGCGCTGCAACCCGGCGCGCTGGCCAGGACCGCCGAACGCGTAGCCACGGTGATTGCCGAGCGCGAACGCCTGCGCGTGGCGCTGCCGGGCCTGCCCGGCGTGCGTCGCGTCTACCGCTCATCCGGCAACTACCTGTTGGTGCGCTTCGCCGATGCCCAGGCCGCGTTCGATACGCTGCTGGCTGCGGGCGTGGTGGTGCGGGACCAGCGCGCCGCGCCGCAGTTGGGTGATGCGCTGCGCATCAGCATCGGCAGCCCCGAAGAGAATGACCGCGTGCTTGCGGCCCTGTCGGCGCGGAGGGCCGCAGCATGACCCCGATCCTGTTCATTGACCGCGACGGCACCCTCATCGAGGAGCCGTCCGACTTCCAGATCGACGCCTACGAGAAGCTGCGCTTCGTGCCGCAGGTGATCCCGGCGCTGCTCAAGCTGCGTGACGCCGGCTACCAGTTCGTGATCGTCACCAACCAGGATGGCCTCGGCAGCGACAGCTACCCGCGCGCCAGCTTCGATGGCCCCAACGACCTGATGCTGCAGATCTTCGAGAGTCAGGGCATCACTTTCCGTGACGTGCTGATCGACTGCAGCTGGCCGCAGGACAATGCGCCGACCCGCAAGCCGGGCATCGGCCTGATGACCGCCTACCTGCAGGACCGCAGCATCGACTGGGCGCGTTCGGGCATGGTCGGCGATCGCATCACCGACCTGCAGTTTGCCGAGAACCTCAACATCCGCGGTTTCCAGCTGCGCACCGCGCAGTTCGGTGGTCAGTGGGACTGGCCGGGCATCGCCCACGCGCTGGCCGACGCACCGCGCACCGCCGTGGTCCAGCGCAATACGAAAGAAACGAAGATCCGCGTGGAACTGGACCTGGACCGTGCCGCTGATGCACGCATCGCCACCGGCCTGCCGTTCTTCGATCACATGCTGGAACAGATCGGCAAGCATGGCGGCTTCGCGCTGGACATCCAGGCCGAGGGCGACCTGCACATCGACGAGCACCACACCATTGAAGACACCGGGCTCGCATTGGGCCAGGCACTGCGCGAGGCGCTGGGCGACAAGCGCGGCATCGGCCGCTACGGCTTCACCCTGCCGATGGACGAGACGCTGGCCAGCGCCGCACTGGATTTCAGCGGCCGGCCCTACTTTGTGTTCGAGGGCGAGTTCAAGCGCGAGCGCGTGGGCGACATGCCGACCGAGCTGGTGCCGCATTTCTTCCGCTCGCTGTGCGATGCCAGCGGCCTGAACCTCAACCTGCAGGTACGCGGCGACAACGACCATCACAAGGTGGAGGCCTGCTTCAAGGCGCTGGCACGCGCGCTGCGGCCGGCGTTGGCCCGGCAGGGCACGGCGTTGCCAACCACCAAGGGGGCGCTGTGAGTGACGTTGCGCTGATCGATGCCGGCGGTGCCAACCTGGGCTCGGTGCGCTATGCACTGGAGCGTCTGGGTGCGACGGTGCGGCTGGTGCGCGATGCGGACGGCCTGATCGGCGCGCAGCGGGTGATCCTGCCCGGTGTCGGCGCCGCCGGTCCGGGCATGCAGCGCCTGCACGCGCAGGGCCTGGTGGAACCGTTGCAGCAACTGGAGGTGCCGTTGATGGGCATCTGCCTGGGCATGCAGCTGCTGTTCGAGCGCTCCGAGGAAGCGGGTGTGGAAACGCTGGGGCTGATTCCCGGGGTGGTGCGCAAGCTGGTACCAGCCTGCGGCATCCGGGTGCCGCACATGGGTTGGAACCGCCTGCTGCCGCTACGTGAGTCGCTGCTGTTGCAGGGTGTACCCGAGCGGGCCAGCGCCTATTTCGTGCACAGCTATGCGGCGCCACTGAATACCCACACCGTTGCTGCCTGTGATCACGGCGGCCTGTTCACGGCCGTGGTGGAGCAGGGCCGCTACTACGGCGCACAGTTCCATCCCGAGCGCTCCGGCGAGACCGGCTCGCTGATGCTGCGCAACTTCCTTGAGGGCACTGCTGCATGAGTTTCATCGTCTACCCCGCGCTGGATATCCGCGACGGCCGCGTGGTGCGGCTGCGCCAGGGTGACTACGCGCAGGAAACCTCGTATGGCGACGATCCGCTGCCGCGTGCACAGGCCTTCGCTGCGCAGGGCGCGCAGTGGATGCATCTGGTCGACCTGGACGCTGCGCGTGCCGGTGGCTACACCCTTGCGCCGCTGCTCGCGTCGATCCGTGCGCAGACGCCGCTGCAGGTGCAGACCGGCGGTGGCGTGCGCGGTCGCGACGACGTGGCGCGCATCATCGATGCCGGCGCCGGTCGCGTAGTGGTCGGCTCGGTGGCCGTGCGCCGTCCCGATGAGGTGGTGGGCTGGCTGGAGGAATTCGGCGCCGAGCGCATCACCATCGCGCTGGATGCGCGTCAGGATGCCCAAGGCCAATGGCAGCTGCCGGTGCACGGCTGGACCGAGAACGCCGGGGTGACCCTGGATGACCTGGCCCAGCGCTACGCACGCGCCGGCATGCGCCACCTGCTGTGCACCGACATTGCCCGCGACGGCATGCTGGCTGGGCCCAACATCAGCCTCTACCAGCACCTGTCGGCGTTGCTGCCGGGCGTGGCCGTGCAGGCTTCCGGTGGCATCCGCGACGTGGACGATGTGGCCGAGGCCCGTGCTGCCGGCTGCGGCGGTGCCATCCTCGGCAAGGCCCTGCTGGAGCAGCGCATGGACCTGGCGGAGGCACTGGCATGTTGAGCCGCCGCATCATTCCGTGCCTGGACGTGCGTGAGGGCCGCGTGGTCAAGGGCGTGCGCTTCCGCGATCACGTCGACATGGGCGATATCGCCGAGCTGGCGCAGCGCTACCGTGACCAGGGCGCCGACGAGCTGGTGTTTTATGACATCGGCGCCAGCCCCGAGGCGCGTTCGGTCGACGTTGCCTGGATCGAGCGTATCGCGCGACTGATCGACATCCCGTTCTGCGTGGCCGGTGGCATCGACAGCGTCGAAACGGCACGCCGCGTGCTGTTCGCCGGTGCCGACAAGGTGTCGATCAACTCGCCGGCGCTGGGGCGCCCGGAACTGATCACCGAGCTGGCCGACGAGTTCGGCGTGCAGTGCGTGGTGGTCGGCGTCGATTCGGTGCGCGAGGCCGATGGGCAATGGCGGGTGCGCCGTTTCAGCGGCGACCCGGACAAGACCCAGGCGGTGCGGCTGCGCACGCTGGACTGGATCGTCGAAGCACAACGGCGTGGCGCCGGTGAGATCGTGTTGAACTGCATGGACAGCGATGGCGTGCGCCGTGGCTACGATGTCGTGCAACTGCAGCAGGCACGGGCACTCTGCCAGGTGCCGCTGATCGCCTCCGGTGGCGCCGGTGCGATGGAACACTTCGCCGAGGCTTTCGACCAGGCCGATGTGGATGGCGCGCTGGCCGCCAGCGTGTTCCACAGCGGTGCCATCGCCATTCCAGAATTGAAGCGCTACCTGCGCGGACAGCAGATCGAGGTGCGGGATGTCTATTGAAGTCAGGCCGTCGTCGGACGCATTGCAGGCGCTGGACTGGAGCAAGGGCGACGGCCTGCTGCCGGCCGTGGTTCAGGATGCCGACACCCTGCAGGTGCTGATGCTGGGCTATGTGAGTGCCGAATCGCTGGCGGCCACGCTGGCCATCAGCCACATGACGTTCTTCAGCCGCAGCAAGCAGCGGTTGTGGACCAAGGGCGAGCAGTCCGGCAACGTGCTGGTGGTGCAGTCGATCAGCGTCGACTGCGATGCCGATACTTTGCTGGTGATGGCACGGCCGGCGGGGCCAACCTGCCACACCGGTGCAGAGAGCTGCTTTGACCAGGCGCCGAAGGATTTCCTGGGCGGGCTGGGCCAGCTGGTGGCGATGCGTGAGGCGCAACGCCCGCCGGGCAGCTACACCACCAGCCTGTTCGAGGGCGGCATCCGCCGTATCGCGCAGAAGGTGGGCGAGGAGGGCGTGGAGACCGCATTGGCCGCCGTGGCGCAGGATGACGAGGCATTGCTGGGCGAGGCGTCGGACCTGCTGTACCACCTGCTGGTGCTGCTGCGCGCGCGCGGGCTGTCGCTGGATGATGCGCGCGCGGTACTGGAAAAGCGCCATCGTTGAGCGGCCGGCACGACCCGCCGGCAATGCAGCCGAGCGTGGCTCGGCTCTACAATACCGCGTCTCTTTCTGCCGGATGCCTCCCATGAAACTGCCTGCCGCCTGGCTGTGCTGCCTGTTGCTGACCTCGCCGGCCTGGGCTGCGGACACCGTGGTCAGCGGCAAGGTGTATCTGGAGCGTGACGGCAAGCCTGGCCGCGGTGCGACCGATCCGGGCCTGGCCGGGGTGCAGGTTTCCAACGGCGAGACCATCGTCAAGACTGCCGCTGACGGCAGCTACAGCCTGCCGGTGCGCGACGGCCAGACCGTATTCGTGATCAAGCCTGATGCGTATTCCTTCCCGAAAGCGGCCGACGGCCTGCCTTCGTTCTGGCGGCACTATCGCCCGAACGGTTCGCCGGCGTTGAAGTACGGCGGCATCGCCGCGACCAGCGACGTCACCCGCAACTGGGATTTCGCCCTGCAGTCGGATCGCCATGACAGTCGGCGCGGCTTCCAGATGCTGGTGTTCACCGACTCCCAGACCGCGAGCCTGAAGGACATCGGCTACTACCAGCAGTCGATCGTGGCGCCGCTGGTCGGCCAGACCAAGGCGCGCATGGGCACCACCCTGGGTGACATCGTCAACGATGACTTGACGCTCTACCCGGCGATCAACAAGGTCACCACCGGACTTGGCGTGCCGTGGTTCCATGTGCCGGGCAACCACGACCTCGATTTCGATGCGGCCAGCGACGAACACTCGCTGGACAGCTGGCGCAACATCTACGGTCCGGACACCTACGCGGTGGAAGAGGGCGGCGCCAGTTTCGTGTTCCTGGACGACGTGGTGTACGACCCCAAGGCCAGGCCGAAGTACATCGGCGGCCTGCGCGAAGACCAGTTCGCCTTCCTCGCCAGCTACCTGAAGGGCCTGCACAAGGATCGCCTGCTGGTGCTGGGCATGCACATCCCGCTGTTCGACGCGGCGCCGGGGCGCGAGACCTTCCGCCATGCCGACCGCCAGCGCCTGTTCGACCTGCTCAAGGACTTCCGCAACGTGCTCGTGCTCAGCGGCCACAGCCACACCCAGCAGCACGTCTACCACGGCAAGGCCGACGGCTGGAACGGCGACAAACCGCTGCACGAATACAACGTGGGTGCCAACTGCGGCGCGTTCTGGTCGGGGGTGAAGGATGCCGCCGGCGTGCCGGACAGCACCATGAGTGATGGCACGCCGAAGGGCTACGCATTGCTCGACGTGGCCGGCAACGGCAGCTATCGCCTGCAGTACCGCGTGGCCGGCAAGCCGGCCAGCGAGCAGATCGGCCTGCATGCGCCGAAAGTGCTGCGCCAGGGGGCTTACCCGGCGTGGGGCATCTATGCCAACGTCTACATGGGTGAGGATGCCAGCGTGGTTGAGTACCGCGTTGATGGCGGCGCTTGGCAGCCGATGAAGCAGGTCAGCCAGCCCGACCCGCGCCTGATGGTGGAGAACGTGGCCGACGATCTGGCTGACAGCCTGCGTGGCTACGACCGCTCGCCGGAGGCCACCGCGTCGCCGCACCTGTGGCGTGGCGCGCTGCCGACCGACCTGGCCGTGGGCAGCCACAAGGTCGAGGTACGCTCCACCCAGCCCGATGGCGCGGTGTTCACCGCCACCACCCGCTACAGCCTGCAGACGGCCCAGCCCTGACACGCCGCAAGGCCTCTCCAGCGAAAGGACCCCGCATGGATATCCGCTTCATGGCCGGCACCACGCCGGTGACCCTGAGCCGCCACTGGTTCACCGGCGCGATGCTGCTGCAGAGCGCCACCGAGAAGGTCTGGGTGCAGCATCCGCTGCATCCGGGCACGCACTTCTCCTTCTCGCTGGTACAGTCGTGGCTGCGCCACATCGCCGGCCACGAAGTGCTGGTCGAGCGCACCCGGCCGCTGCTGTTTGCCGGCTTCCGCCCGCAGCGGCTGCGCGTGCTGGTGGATGGCGTGCAGGTGGCCGAACAGGAAGGCATGTAGGCCAACCTGAACCGCCGGCGCGCTAGGCAAAGCCGCCCCGATGCCTGAGAATCGGGGCGATTCAATCGATCCAAGCAGGCCAGCGTGACCATCGCAGCAGCGTCCCCGGTTTCCTCCGACTCCGCCCGCGGCGGTCTTCCGCGCAGTCTCGTTGTCGCCGATGTCGGCGGCACTTTCGCCCGTTTGGCGCTGGCTGAAGCGCAACCCGGCCACGCACCACGGCTGGGCAGCCACCGCACCTATGCCTGCGCCGAGCACCCCAGCCTGGCGGCGATCCTTGCTGATTTCACCGCTGGCCTCGGCCAGCCGGTGCAGACCGCGGTGGTCGCCATCGCCGGCCTGCTCGATGGCGATGTACTGATCAATTCCAATCTGCCGTGGACGGTCTCGCTGTCGGCCACCCGCGCGCAGTCCGGGCTGCATGAGCTGCAGTTGATCAATGATTTCGAAGCGGTGGCGCTGGCCATTCCCTACCTGCAGCCTGACACCCTGGTGCCGCTCAATGGCGATGCTGACCCGGCGCAGGCGTTCCCGGCGCTGGTGCTGGGCGCCGGTACCGGCCTGGGCGCGGCACTGCGTTTCGCCGATGGCGAGCGCCCGGTGCTGGCCAGCGAGATCGGCCATGCCGCGCTCGGCGCCGGCAACGCGCTGGAACTGCAGGTGCTGGGCAAACTGCTGCAGCGCTGGGCGCACGTGGACAACGAGCGCGTGCTGTCCGGCAGTGGCCTGATGAACCTGTACCCGTGCCTGTGCGAGCTGCGCGGCGTCACCCCGGTGTGGACCAGTACCGAAGCACTCATCGGTGCCGCCCGCAGCGGTGAAGACGCGCTGGCGGTGGAGACGCTGCAGGTGTTCTGCGCCTGGCTGGGCAGCCTGGCCGGCGACGCAGCGATCGCCGTCGGTGCGCGCTCGGTGTACCTCGCCGGAGGTATTTCCGCGCATGTGCAGGATTTCCTGGCCGATGGCCGCTTCCGTGAGCGCTTCCTCAACAAGGGCGTGCTGACCGAGGTGCTGCGCCAGGTGCCGGTATGGCGCGTGGAGCACGGCCAGTTGGGCGTGCTCGGCGCAGCGGTCTGGCACGCCGCACGGCAGCCCACGCACGACTGATCGGCATGACCGGCATCGTGCCGGCCGTGCATTGCAGACTGGGAGGGGAAGATGGTGGATCGCAGGCAGTTCCTGCAGGCCGGTGCACTGGCTGCAGGCATGGCGGCTTTGCCGGGCGTGCAGGCGCGCACGCAGGGTGGGGCCAGGGTGGTTTCGACCTGGGACTTCGGCGTACCGGCCAACCAGGCCGCGTGGAAGGTGCTGGCGCAGGGCGGCAGCGCGCTGGATGCGGTGGAAGCAGGCGCACGCTGGGCCGAGAGCGAGCTGTGCAACCCCACCGTCGGCCATTGTGGCAACCCCGATCGCGACGGCGTGCTGAGCCTGGACGCGAGCATCATGGATGGCGATGGCCGTTGTGGCGCAGTGGCCGCGCTGGTCGACATCCTGCATCCGGTGTCGGTGGCCCGCAAAGTGATGGAGAACAGCCCGCACGTGCTGCTGGTGGGCGAGGGCGCGCAGCAGTTCGCGATGCAGCAGGGTTTCGAGCGCAAGCACCTGCTGACGCCGCAGGCCGAAGCGGCCTGGCGCGAGTGGCTGAAGACGGAGAAGTATCAGCCGCAGATCAACGCCGAGCGCCGTGGTATTCCCGGCAACAGCGACAACCACGACACCATCGGCATGCTGGCGCTGGATGCCAAGGGCCACCTTGCCGGTGCCTGCACCACCAGCGGCATGGCCTGGAAGCTGCACGGCCGGGTCGGCGACAGCCCGATTATCGGTGCCGGCCTGTATGTCGACAACGACGTGGGCGCGGCCACTGCTTCGGGCGTGGGTGAAGAGATGATCCGCAACGCCGCTTCGTTCCTGGTGGTCGAACTGATGCGCCAGGGGCGCTCGCCGGCACAGGCCTGCCGCGAAGCGATCGACCGTGTGGTGCGCAAGCGGCCGGAGGCGAGCAAGACCCTGCAGGTGTGCTTCCTGGCCATGAACAAGCAGGGCGAGGTGGGCGCCTGCGCGTTGCATCGCGGCTTCGTCTACGCGGTGTGCGATGCGCAGCGCCAGGATGACCTGCGCGACTCGCCGTCGATCTACACGAGCAGCCAGGCGTGAGCACGCGGCTGACCCTGGAGGTCGCCAGCAATTCGCTGGCTTCGGCACTGGCCGCGCAGGCCGGCGGCGCCGACCGCATCGAGCTGTTCGACAACCTGGCCGAGGGTGGCACCACGCCATCGTTTGCCACCATCGCGATTGCCCGCGAACGCCTGTCGATTCCGCTGTTCGTGCTGGTGCGGCCACGCCCGGGTGACTTCCACTACGACGCGCTGGAAACCGAACTGATGCTGCGTGACATCGCGCAGTGCCGCGCGCTGGGCTGCGATGGCGTGGTGATTGGTGCATTGGACGTGCAGGGCGGCGTTGACGTGGCGTTGTGCCGTGAACTGATGCAGGCGGCCGGGCCGTTGCAGGTGACCTTCCACCGCGCCTTTGATGCTGCCCGCGACCTGCCGGCGGCGCTGGAGCAGGTGATCGGGCTGGGCTGCCAGCGCGTGCTGACCTCGGGCGGGCAGGTCAGCGCCGAGGCCGGTGCCGAAGTGCTGGCGGGCCTGGTGACCCAAGCGAAGGGACGCATCAGTGTGATGGCCGGCGCGGGGCTGGGCCCGGCCAATATCGCCGCCATTGCGCGACGGACCGGCTGCACCGAACTGCACGCCTCAGCCAAGGGCCTGCGCCGGTCGGTGATGCAGTTCCAGAACCCGGCGCTGCGCGGGCTGGACCCGGACTGGAGCCAGACCGCCACCGCCACTGTTGCCGCGCTGCGGCAGGCGCTGGACGGCGCAAGGTAGCCCGCTTCTTCTGTAGAGCCGAGCCCATGCTCGGCTGCTTTTCGCGGCGAACAACAGCAGCCGAGCGCGGGCTCGGCTCTACAACGACCCGCTGCCGGCCGCACGCTTGCCGCGGACAAAACCGTTCCGCGCGCGGTTGTCGTGATCGTGTCACTACTTCGTGCGCCGTTCTCTCTGTTATGTGTCGCAACTATTTGATTGTTATGGATGTCGGCGGCCGCTAGCGGCATTCCGCCGGCTGTTGCTGCGCCGCCGCATGCCGGGCGTGGTTCAGCTGTGCTTTAGTTTGGATCGATCCACAGGGGAGGTGCCATATCGGTCGTGAACCGATCCAAGCGCCTGGATCCGTCGTAGTGCCGCGCCACCGTCCGCCCGTGCGTCCACATCTTCGAAGAGCAACCACCATGGCTCAGATCGTCCACAAGCGTCGCCACCTGCTGTCCCAGGCCCTGATCCTGGCCCTGCTTCCCCTGGCTGCCAATGCGCAGCAAGCCTCAAGCTCGTCTACCAAGGATCTCGACGCGGTCACCGTCACCGGCTCGCGCATCAAGCGCGCCAGTGTCGAAGGCCCGGCCCCGGTCAACGTGATCACCGCGCAGCAGATCCAGAAAGAGGGCTTCGTCAGCGTGTATGACGCGCTGAAGACGCTCACCGAAGCGACCGGCACCGTTGAAGCCGCCTCGCAATGGGGCTCGCACACGCCCAACGCCAGTGGCCTGAACCTGCGCGGGATGGGCCCGAACCGTTCTCTGCTGCTGGTCAACGGCCGCCGTGTAGCCGACTACCCGCTGCCCTACGGCGGCGAAACCAATTTCTCCAACTACGGCAACATTCCGGCCGCAGCAGTGGAGCGCATTGAAGTGCTGACCGGCGGCGCCTCGGCCATCTACGGTTCGGATGCGATCGCCGGCGTGGTCAACGTCATTCTCAAGACCAACTACGACGGCGACGAAGTGCGCGTGCGTGGCGGTACCTCCACAGAAGGTGGACGAGATACCTGGGACCTGTCCTGGGCCGGCGGCAAGACCGGCGACAACTGGAGCGTGACCTACGCGCTGCAGTACACCAAGCGCGATCCGCTGTTCGGACGCGACCGACCGCAGATGGACGACGCCGACGACGCACCGGATCCCTCCTGGAACATGGAGCAGCGCAAGGTCGGCTTCCGCCCCACCTCGGGCCTGGCATTGATCGACCCGACCAACGGCCAGCGCCTGGCACCGCCTGCAGGCACCTGCGAGAAGTTCGACGGCGAGTACTACACTGCCGATCGGCTGGTCTACAACTACGCTACCAACACCATCACCAACACCGGCCGCCTGTGCGGCATGAGCGCCGACTACGCAAACTGGCTGCTCACCGGCGGCGCCGAGAATGTTTCCGGCAACCTCTACGCCACCTTCGATTTCAGCAGCGACCTGCAGGCCTGGACCAACCTGGCGGTGTACCACTCCGAAGCGATCTGGGGCACCAATCCGCCCAGCGTCTCGCTGATCGACGACGACAACGGCTATTACTGGGATGCCAACCGCAACCGCCCGATCCTGGGCGTGCGCCAGTTCACTCCGAACGAAGTCGGTGGCCTGGATACCCTGCGCAACACCAACCGCGAGCTGTCCTGGGACTGGAGCGCAGGCCTGCGTGGCCGCCTTGCCGATCGCTTCGACTGGAGCGCCTCGGTGGGCCGTTCCTACTACCGCGTGGAAGAACGGCAGAACGTGGTGGACGAGCAGAAGTCGTACGACTACTTCCTCGGCCCGCGCCTGGGCACCACCCCCGATGGCGAGGCGATCTACGCGTTGAACGAATCGCGCTGGTGGAATCCGCTCACGCCGGACCAATACTGGCAGATGGGCACGGTGGCCAGGAACCGCGCGTCATCGTGGGTCAACCAGGCCTCGGCGGATATCACCGGCGAGCTGTTCCAGGGCTGGGCAGGCCCGATCTCGTTCGCAGCGGTAGCTGAAGTCGCGCAGCAGGGCTACCACCTCGGCCCGGACCCACGCGCCGGCATCGATTTCGACCTGCAGAACGTCGACCGCGGTGGTGGCGAGCGCACCCGGTATTCGGCGGGCGTCGAGTTCAAGATCCCGCTGCTGGAGAGCGTAACGGCCACCGCGGCCGCGCGCTACGACCGCTATGGCAACTACAAGGCCGATGACAGCAGTGAAGCGTTGGATATCGGCAGCCAGAAGGAAACCACCTGGAACGTCGGCCTGGAATGGCGCCCGGTCGAATCGCTGCTGGTGCGTGGCTCGTATGCCACCAGCTTCCACGCGCCGGACATGCACTACCTGCTGGGCCAGCCGAGCAGTTCCGAAGTGCAGACCTATGATCGCCTGCGCTGCATCCAGAGCGGTGCCTACCTGGTCAACAACTGTGGCGTGGGCAACACCGATGTCTGGTACACCTTCGACGTGAACCGCCGTGGCACGCCGCTGCTGCGCTCGGAAACCGGTGATTCGTGGACGGTCGGCTTCGTCTGGGACGTGATGCCCAACCTGTCGGTCAGCGCCGACTACTGGGCGATCAAGCTGGAAGACATGATCGTCGACGTCGGCGCCGACGAGGTGCTGGCCAGCGAGGCGGGCTGCCTGACCGGCAAGAACATCGACGGCACGCCATGGGCCAATCCGGCCGGTGGCGACTACTGCGCCGGCATCCTGGCGCGCGTGAACCGTGACAGCAGTGGCCGGCTGGTGTCGATCGAGCGCGGCCCGTTCAACCTGGCCAGCCGCGAGGTGCGCGGCATCGACCTGACCGCGCGCTACCGTCTGGAGACCGCGCAGTGGGGCAGCTTCCAGATGGGTGTGAACTACACCAACCAGATCTCCACCAAGGAACAGCGCTACGCCAACGACCCGAACCCGGAACGCCGCGACCGCGACCTGCGCAGCAAGCTGCGCGCGAGCCTGGCCTGGCAGCGCGGCAACTGGAATGCCAATGTCTATGCCGACCGCGTGGGCTCGGTGCCTGGCGTGCGCTACCACTGGGGCACCGACCGCCTGGACAACCCCGGCGGCTGCCTGCCGTTCGCCGATGGCTACGTGCCCAGCGACAGCCCGTCGCTGAACTGCCTGGAGCCGGCAACGCGTCCGGATGGCTCGCCGAACCCGAACCCCAATGCCGGGCAGCAGACGGCGCGCTACTACGGTCGAGTGGGGCCGTTCATCACCTGGAACTTCAACGTGGGCTACCAGGTGACCGAACACGCGAAGGTAAACGTGTACGTCAACAACGCCTTCAACTCCGCCAGCTGGAACCACAAGGATCCGTACAAGCTGGACTATGACTTCGCCCCGACCCGGTTGCTGAGCGCGGTCGGCCGTGAGTTCGCATTGGAGTATGTGTTCACGTTCTGAAGAGACCGACCTCGCCGGTAGATCCACGCCACGCGTGGATGCGGAAACGGAACGCCAGGGGCGGCCCCCCCCCCTTCAGGCATGCGGACAGGCTGGATTTGACCTTCCCACGATGGCAAGGTTTAGCCTGTCCGCATCCAGAAGGAACCCCGGGAATCCGATCATGAGCACGCCCCGCGCCGCTGCCGCCTCCGCAAGTCCTGCCACCATCAGCCTGCCCATCGAGGGCATGACCTGCGCCAGCTGTGTCGGCCGGGTCGAGGCGGCGCTGTCCAGGGTCGAAGGTGTGGGCAGTGTTTCGGTCAATCTGGCCACCGAGCGCGCGGATATCCGCCCGTCCGGCCCGGTCGATCGGGCCGCGCTGATCCAGGCGGTGGAGCGGGTGGGCTACGACGTACCTGCCGCCACCGTTGAACTGGCCGTGGAAGGCATGACGTGCGCCTCCTGCGTGGGCCGCGTGGAGCGCGCGCTGCTGGCGGCGCCAGGCGTGAGCCAGGCCAGCGTGAACCTGGCCACGGAGCGTGCGACCGTGCGCGGCGTGGCTGATACGGCCGCCTTGGTTGCGGCCATCGACAAGGTCGGCTACGCCGCCCGCCCGATCGAGGCCGGTGTGCAGTCCGATGATGAAGCCGCTGAAAAGAAGGATGCCGAGCGCGCCGAACTGAAGCGCGACCTGACCGTGGCGACCGCGCTGGCGCTGCCGGTGTTCGTGCTGGAGATGGGCTCGCACCTGATTCCCGGCATGCACGAATGGGTGATGGCCACCATCGGCATGCAGGCCAGCTGGTACCTGCAGTTCGTACTGACCCTGCTGGTGCTGGCCATTCCCGGCCGCCGTTTCTACCAGAAGGGGTTCCCGGCACTGCTGCGGCTGGCGCCGGACATGAATTCGCTGGTGGCGGTGGGCACCGCCGCAGCGTTCGGTTATTCGGTGGTGGCGACCTTTGCACCGCGGCTGCTGCCGCCGGGCACGGTGAACGTCTACTACGAAGCGGCCGCGGTCATCGTCGCGCTGATCCTGCTCGGCCGCTTCCTCGAGGCCCGCGCCAAGGGCCGTACCTCCGAAGCGATCAAGCGTCTGGTCAACCTGCAGGCCAAGGTCGCCCACGTGATCCGTGACGGCCGCACCGTCGATATCCCGGTCAATGAAGTGCAGAGCGGCGACGTGGTGGAAGTGCGGCCAGGCGAGCGTGTGCCGGTCGATGGCGAGGTGGTTGAAGGCCGCAGCTACATCGACGAATCGATGATCAGCGGCGAGCCGATCCCGGTTGAGAAGCAGCCGGGCAGCAACGTGGTGGGCGGTACGGTCAACCAGAAGGGCGCACTGACGGTACGTGCGACGGCGGTGGGCGCGCAGACCCTGCTGGCGCAGATCATCCGCATGGTCGAACAGGCGCAGGGCTCGAAGCTGCCGATCCAGGCGGTGGTTGACAAGGTCACGCTGTGGTTCGTGCCGACGGTGATGCTGGCCGCGCTGGCGACCTTCCTGGTCTGGTTGATCTTCGGTCCGTCACCGGCGCTGAGCTTCGCGCTGGTCAATGCGGTGGCGGTGCTGATCATTGCCTGCCCGTGCGCGATGGGGTTGGCGACCCCGACCTCGATCATGGTCGGGACCGGCCGTGGCGCTGAAATGGGCGTGCTGTTCCGCAAGGGCGAGGCGCTGCAGCTGCTGAAGGACGCGCAGGTGGTGGCGGTGGACAAGACCGGTACGCTGACCGAGGGCCGCCCGCGCTTGACCGATCTGGAGATCGCCAGCGGTTTTGATCACGGCACGGTGCTGGCGGCGGTGGCGGCGGTGGAGTCGCGCTCGGAGCATCCGATTGCCCGCGCCATCGTCGATGCAGCCACCGAGCAGGGCATCGCGCTGCCGTCGATGGTCGATTTCGAATCGGTCACCGGCATGGGCGTGCGTGCCAACGTTGATGGTGCGCGGGTGGAGGTCGGTGCCGATCGCTTCATGCGCGACCTGGGCGTGGACATCACTTTGTTTGCGACGCTGGCGGCAGAGCTGGGCACCCAGGGCAAGTCGCCGCTGTATGCCGCCATCGACGGCCGCCTGGCCGCAATCATCGCGGTATCCGATCCGATCAAGCCGAGCACGCCGGCCGCAATCGCGGCACTGCATCAGCTTGGCCTGAAGGTGGCGATGATCACCGGTGACAACGCTGGTACCGCGCAGGCGATCGCGCGCCAGCTCGGCATCGACGAAGTGGTGGCCGAGGTGCTGCCGGAAGGCAAGGTCGACGCGGTGCGCCGCTTGAAGGCCACGCATGGCCATGTCGCCTTCGTCGGCGACGGCATCAACGATGCGCCGGCACTGGCTGAAGCCGATGTCGGCCTGGCCATCGGGACCGGCACGGATATCGCAGTTGAATCGGCCGATGTGGTGCTGATGTCGGGCAACCTGCAGGGGGTGCCGAATGCCATCGCGCTGTCGAAGGCGACGCTGGGCAACATCCGGCAGAACCTGTTCTGGGCCTTCGCCTACAACACCGCGTTGATTCCGGTGGCCGCCGGCGTGCTGTACCCGGTCTGGGGCGTGCTGCTGTCACCGGTGTTCGCGGCCGGTGCGATGGCCCTGTCCAGCGTGTTCGTGCTGGGCAACGCGCTGCGCCTGCGCCGCTTCCAGCCACCGATGGCGGATGCCGCCGCCGTCACTCATTGAAGGGAATACCCATGAACATCGGTGAAGCCGCCAAAGCCTCCAGCGTGTCGGCGAAAATGATCCGCTACTACGAACAGATCGGCCTGATTCCCGCCGCTGATAGAACCGAGTCGGGCTACCGGGCGTATTCGCAGGCGGACATCCACCGCCTGCGTTTCATCCGCCGCGCACGCGATCTGGGCTTCCAGGTGGCCGAGATCACCGATCTGCTCGGCCTCTGGAACGATACCTCGCGGCACAGCGCCGACGTCAAGCACCTGGCCGAGCAGCACATCGCCGATCTGGAGCAACGCATCGAGCACATGCGGCAGATGGCCGACACGCTGAAGTCGCTGATCAGCTGCTGCGCGGGCGATGAGCGCCCGGAGTGCCCGATCCTGGAGCGGTTGGGTGAGGACGATGGGACGCTGGTACCGGTCGATACCGCGAAGACTGGTGCGGTGCGGCGGCGTACGCACAAGCATTGACTCGATATCGCATGCATGAAAAAGCCCGCCGGGTGCTGTAGTACCCGGCGGGCTTTTCAGTATGGGACAGGACAGGGGATCAGGCAGTACGCGGCGGGAAGCCGGCATCGGTCAGTGCCGCCACGATCTGCGCTTCGCTGGCCGAGGTCTGCACCTGCACTCGGCGGCTGGCCGGATCTGCCTGCACGCTGGCCTGCGGATCGACCAGTTCGATCGCCTTGGTCACGCTGCGCGCGCAACCGCCGCAGGTCATGCCTTCAACATGGAATTCCATCCGTAGCTCCTTGGGTGCTCTTGGGGTCGAGTCAGTGTGCACCTTCCAACGATGGCAGGGTCAAGTGCCGGGCTGAACGACAGGCAAGGCGGGAAAAAAAACGGCAGCCGCCTGTACCAGCGCGGCTGCCGTGGAGGAACGTCCCCGCCAGGGCGGGGCGTGGGTTGCACCGGGGCGCGCCCGGGCAACCCGGTGTTGCCTTAGAACTTCCAGGTAGCGCCGAAGTACAGCTGGCGGCCTGCATAGGTATTGGAGATCAGGCGTGCCTTGGTGTCGCTTCCCAGGTGCACGCGCTGCTCGGACTTGGTGGCGTTGATCACCGAGGCGGTCAGGGTCCAGTCCGGGGTCAGGTTGTAGGCAACATTCAGATCCAGCTGGTCATACGGTTCGGTGTAGACGGTGAGGCCATTGTTGAGCCCGCCGACCACTTGGCCGCGACGGTTGAACGAAGCGCGCGCGAGGAACTTCTCGTTCTCGTAGAAGACCGTCACGTTGGCCTGGTTCTTGGCGCTGCCGACCAGCGGCGAGGAGCCGATTTCCTGCCCGTCCAGAACAATGGAAGCCAGGTTGGTGTCGTTGTAGGTGTAGTTGGCCTGCACGCCGAAGCCGAAATCGAAGGTGTACTGGCCATACAGTTCGACGCCCTGCGACACACCATCGCGGCCATTGGCCTGGGTCTCGTAGCGCTGCACGTTCACCGCTTCACCGTTGATGACCATCGGCGTGTCGCGCACCACCGGCAGGGTGAAGTTGTCCACGTTCTTGCGGAACAGGCTGACGCCGGCGACCGCGCCCGGCTGGAAGTACCACTCCAGGCCCAGGTCGAACTGGGTGGCCTTGAACGGCTCCAGCTGCTTGTTGCTGCCCTGGCCGACCCAGCCTGCGGTCGATGCGCCACCGGCAACGCGGCGATCATTGACGTACTCCTCGCTGTAGTAGCTCAGTGCGCCCGGTGCTGCGATGTCGGTGTAGCCAGGGCGGGCGATCACCTTCGATGCGGCACCACGCAGCACCAGCGTGTCGGTGATGTCCCATGCGATGTTGAAACTCGGCAGCACGTCGGTGTAGGTGCGGTCCACGCCGATCAGGCTGTAGGTCTTGCTCTGCGCCAGGTCATGCGGCAGGCGCACGAAGCCGCTCTCGCAGCTGTAGGTCGGGTAGGCCGCAGCGGCGGGGTCGGTGCACGCCATCGGCGCGCCGGACGCGTTGTCCAGGAAGTAGTCGTTGAACTTCTCGATCGAGTCGGAAGACTGCGCGAACTGCTTGGTGCGCACCACGCGCACGCCGACATTGCCGCGCACGCGCTCGGTGCGGAAGTTGGCCTGGAAGTAGCCGGAGTAGATCTTCTCGTTGACGTTGTAGACGAAGTCTTCCTCGGTACGGTTGTGCGAACCACCGTAGGTCTTGTTCAGATAGTCGATGTACGCCGGGTAGTTGATGCCCGGGAACACGTTGGCATTGAAGCCACCGGCAATGTTGCTGATCGGATTGGACAGGAAGAAGCCGGGCTGCGCATCGCCGGCAGTCGGATCGCAGCCACTCTGGTAGCGGCTGTTGTCATAGTCGGCCGGGTCACGGCCGGGGCACACCCAGTAGGTGTTGCCGGTGTTGCGGTGCACCTTGCCGTCGCGGTATTTGGCACCGAACTGGATTGAATCCAGCCAACCGGACTCGAACAGCTTGGTCACGTCGGCCTGGAAGTAGTTCTGCTTGACCTCGGTGCGCTTCCACGACGAATCGGTCGAGCCGGTGTCGACTTCGGCGATGCCGTTCATCAACTGCTGCTGCAGGTCGGGCGAGAAGGTGGCGGACGGCGTGCCGGTCAGGTCCCATGCGCTGTACTGGTTACCGGACAGGTAGTCGTTGCCGACCTTGCGGCGCGGCTTGGCCGACATGCGGAAGTTCATCGACGGACCACCTTCGGACCAGGTGCGGCCACCGGTGAACGAGGCCTTCCACAGCGGGCTGATGTCCCAGTCGATGGTCAGGTCGGCGGTCTGCGACAGCGCCTTTTCCTTGCTGTAGCCACCGGTCAGCTGCGGTGTCGGAATCGTGCAGTCGTCCGGGCCCCAGCCGCCGGGCTTGAGGCCGGCGGCCTTGGCCTGGTCTTCGCTGCAGTAGTAGGTCTTTCCAGCCAGCTTTTCGAATTGGGCACCCGTGACGGTGTTGCCGCTGGCATCGAAGTCCAGGCCATTGAGAAGGCGGCCTCCGGCCCAGTTGCCGTCCTGGTTGTAGCGCGCCATGCTCCATTCCGGAATCTTCAGCATGTTCTGGGTGTAGTCACCCTGCAGCTCGAAGCGGAAGTAGTTGGCGGTCATCGTGACGTTGTCGACCGGCTTGAACTGGAAGGTCAGCTGGCCGCCCTTGCGCTCGCGCTTTTCTTCCTTCACCGCGAAGTTGACCGAGGTCGGCATGAAGAAGTCGCTGTAGTTGCCGCCGGTCTGGTTGTTGAAGCCGGACTTGCCCCACCAGTAGTGGATGCCATCCTGCTGCTGCACGTTGCCATAGGCGTCACGTGCCCTGCCGGCGCCGTACCACTGGTAGTCCTCGGTGCTGGCTTCCATGGTACGGGTCGTGCGCTTCTGCTGCGTCACGCCGACCAGCACGCCGAAACGCTCATCCTTGCTGTGCCACGAATACAGGGCCGAGGCCTGCGGGTCGATATCGTGGTGGGTATCGGAGGAGGTGCCCTCGAGCGTGACGAAGCCCGAGTTGGACTCCATGTCCAGCGGACGGCGGGTGTGCAGGATGACCGTGCCGCCGATGCCGCCTTCGTCGATGCGTGCTTCCGGCGACTTGAACAGCTCGGCGCTGGACAGCATGTTCGACGGCAGCAGGGTGTAGTTGAACGAACGGGTGGCTTCGTCGTTGGTTTCCGACGTGGCCACGTAGTTGCCATTCAACTGGGTCAGGGTCAGGTCCGGCGCAAGGCCGCGCACGCTGACACTCTTGCCTTCACCACCGCTGCGGGTGATGACCACGCCGGGCACGCGCTGCAGTGCGTCGGCCACGTTCTTGTCGGGGAACTTGCCGACGTCCTCGGCGGTGATCACTTCGACCACGGCGTTGGCATCGCGCTTCTGCTCAAGGCTCTTTTCAATGGCATAGCGGTAGCCGGTGACCTGGACGCTGTCCAGAGTCGTGGCGTCCTGCGAGCTGGTGGTCGTGGCCTGCTGCGCGGCGGCGCCTGCCGGAATGACGGCGGCGGCCAATGCCAGCGCGATGGCCAGCGACAATGCGTCCTGGCCGTGCGTACGTGTTGAATGCTTCATTCCCATCTCTCCCTCTCTCCTGGATTGATCCGGTGACGTGGCACGGACAACTTGAATCGATCTAATTTGAAGTGAATTTGTCGCTGTCGCCATGCAGTGGCAGTAGCACCGCACGCGTGGCCTGGTGTACGTCCTGTTGCTGCTCCCCCAACTCCGGGCCATCGCAGTGTCGTTCTTGGATCGATCTAAGCGATGGGCGGGCGATTTTTAGCACGGGTCGCCCGTGGGCGCATGCTGCTGCGCAATATGGTACTGGCGTGGCGAAGGGATGACGGTTTGCTGAAATCAGTGAAATCGTTTTCGTGCGCAGGGGAAGGGTGGGTCGGCAGGGCTGCGCCCTGCACCTGCGGTAGTGCCGGCCGCTGGCCGGCAACAGCCAACGCCAAAGCCAAAGCCAAAGCCAAAGCGGGTCTGGGTTGTCTGTGGCTTGGCGGAGCGGTGTGGGCTGGCAGGACACGCCGTAAACCCCGCTCCGCGGTCCGGCCCAGCCGCTGGCGGCTGGGCGTTCGGGCGCTTGCGAAGCAGTGCTTCGCAAGCAAAGCGCCCTCACCCCTGGGGGCTCGATGGCGCCATCCATGGCGCCAACGGTCCTGCCAGCCCACACCGCCCCACCTTTGACAGTTTCCCGGTGACGGTTGGATTGATCTTGGTGCGGCATGGGGTCATGGGGTCAGATCCGTTTTCCGTTGGAAAACGGATCTGACCCCGATTGATTTCGATATCCGACAGAGATTCATCCACGCATGGCGTGGATCTACAGATCGCGGAAATCTGTCGAAGGCGGGGTGGGTCCGGTTGCGGGGGCGTGAGCCGCATGGATGCGGCGACCGAGCTTACATGGACGTACTTGCAGCGTCCCCCGCAACCGGACCCAGCCCGACTCCCCACAGGAAACCAGCTTCTGCTGTTGCGGTTGCTGTTGCTGTTGCTCCAGCTCGGAGCGGTGCAGGGCGCAGCCCTGCCGAACACCCCCTCATGCTGCGCCGCAGAATGCATTCGGCTGAAGCCGCATGCTCTACTTGAATCGATCTAAATCCACGGTCTGGTGGGTCGGGCGTCATTCCAGGGGGAGCTCTCTGCCAGTCACGGCGGGACTCAGCGGAACGGTGCCGAACGACCCCGGCCGTCTGCCTCCGCGTCATCGACTACAGGAACCCGACATGCGCCCAGTGCCGTCCGCTCCCGCCGTCCCATCGACCTCGCGCCCGCTGGCGCGCCTGGCCTGCCTGTTGGCACTTTCGGCCATGCCGATGCTGTTGCAGGCCGCGCCGGCAGCGCTGGAGCGGGAGGTCAATACATTCATCGGCAGCAAGGACGACGGCAATACGTTCCCGGGCGCGTCGGCGCCGTTCGGCCTGATCCAGGTCAGCCCGATCGGCAGCCACTATTCGGGTTGGCGCTATGACGACGAGAAGATCCGTGGCTTTGGCCACTCCTTCATCTCCGGTGCCGGCTGCTGGGAACAGGGCGGCCAGGTGTCGGTGCTGCCGGTGACCGGCTCGATCGGCCCGGGCGGCGATTTCGATACCGGAAACCCCAAGAAGTTCGACCACAAGACGTATGCCTCGAACTACACCCATGACGGCGAGATCGGCCAGGCTGGCTACTACAAGGTGCGCCTGACCAGCTACGGCGGCATCGATGCCGAGGCGACCGCGCGCACCCGTGCCGCAGCCGAGCGCTACACCTTCAGCCAGCGCAGCGGCGATGGCCACGTCCTCGTCAATGTCGGCCAGGCCAACGAACGCCATTCAGTGATCGGCAGCGTGGTCGATGTGGTCGGCGACCGTGTAGTCGAGGGCAAGCTGGTGACCAAGAGCTTCTGTGGCGGTCATCAGTACACCACCTGGTTCCGCATCGAGTTCGACCGTCCGTTCAAGGCGCATGGCACCTGGGGCGAGGGCGGTGGCCTGCCGGGTGCGCGGCACAGCATGGAAGGCGAGCAGAAGCCGAACGGTGCCTGGCTGACCTTCGACCTGGCCAAGGGCCAGTCGGTGACGGCGGTCAGCGCAATCTCGCACGTGGATGCCGAAGGCGCGCGCATCAATCTGCGCGCAGATGGCATGCAGGGTGGAGCGCTGCTCGGTTTCGACCGCATGCGTGCGTTGTCCCAGCAGTCGTGGCGTGAGCAGCTGGGCCGGGTGCGTGTGCAGGGCGGCAACGCCGACGACCGCGCGGTGTTCTACAGCGCGGTCTACCACGCGCTGCTCCAGCCGATGACCGGCAACGACGCCGACGGCCGCTACCGTGGCTATGACGATGGCATCCACCGTGCCGACGGCTGGACCTACTACGAGTACTTCTCGCTGTGGGATACCTACCGCGCGCAGAACCAGTGGCTGGCACTGACCCGCCCGGACGTGGCGCGTGACATCGGCCGTACCCTGCTGGTGATCGACGAGCAGGGCGGTTGGCTGCCGCGCTGGGGCTATGCCAATTTCGAGACCAACATCATGACCGGCGATCCGGTTACGCCGTTCATGGTCGATCTGTGGCGCTTCGGCGCGCTCAAGGGCCGTGAATCGCAGGCCTGGGATGCGCTGCGCCGCAACGCGTTCGGCACGCCGCCGCTGGACTCGCGCATGGCTGGCCGCTCCGGCAACCCGACCTATCTGGACAAGGGCTACGTGGTCTACGACCGCGCGTTCCCGTCCAAGGGCATGGACGTCGATCCGCATCACGGCGGTTCGGCGACGCTGGAATACGCGCTGGCCGACTGTGCGCTTTCGCAGATGGCCGATGGCCTCGGCCATGCGCAGGACGCGGCGACGCTGCGTGAGCGCGGCCGCAACTGGCGGAAGGTGTGGGACCCGCAGGTGCGTGACGCCGAGACCGGCTTCACCGGTTTCCCCCGCCCGCGTACCGAGGATGGCCAGTGGTACACCCCGGCCGATGGCCACTACAGCCCGCGCTCGCATCACGGTTTCCATGAAGGCACGGCGTGGCAGTACCAGTGGCTGGCGCAGCAGGACGTGCCGGGCCTGGTCGAAGCCATGGACGGCCGCGAACAGGCCGGCCGCCGCCTCGATGCGTTCTTCGCGATGGACGCGCTGCAGGCCGACCCGCTCAATGCCGCCCGCAAGGCGTGGGTGGTCGGGCCGTACAGCTATTACAACCAGTTCCGCTACAACCCGAACAACGAGCCGGACCTGCACGCGCCGTGGCTGTACACACTGATCGGCCAGCCGTGGAAGACCGCCGCCGTGGTGCGTGCGGCGCAGCAGCTGTTCACCAATGCCCCCAACGGCGTGACCGGCAACGATGACCTCGGCACGATGTCGGCCTGGTACCTGTTCAGCGCCATCGGCGTGTACCCGGCGGTGCCGGGCAGTGGCCAGTTCCTGCTGCACACCCCGCGCTTCAGCAAGGTGGAAGTGGACATGGGCAATGGCCGCACGCTGCGCATCGACGCGCCGGGTGCCGATGGCCGCCGTCTGCAGTATGTGCAGGGCGTGCAGGTCGATGGCCAGCCGCATGCGCCGGTTTGGCTGGACTGGAACCAGCTGCAGCAGGGCCCGCGCCTGCAGTTCGCGCTCGACGCGAAGGCGCCGGAGCAGGGCTGGGGCACTGCGGTGAAGGACCTGCCGGTATCCTGGTGCGCGGCACCGGGTAGCCAGCTGCGCTGAGACGGACTGTGCCGTTCGCGGTGACCCAGCGAACGGCACGGCACGACAGGTCCCTGATCCATTAGGCTTGAGCATCCAGCGGAGTCCGGGAAGACGATGAACGACAACGGCAGCAGTCCCAGCAAACGCGCCGGCAAGGCGGTGACGGTGACCGACATCGCGCGTGCCATCGGCGTGTCACGGGCAACGGTGTCGCTGGTGCTGCGCGGCAGCCCACTGGTCAACGTCGATACCCGCGCCAAGGTCGAGGCCGAACTGCGCCGCCAGCGTTATGTCTACAACCGCGCGGCGGCCAACCTGCGCCGGCGCACGTCATCAAGCATCGCGCTGGTGATCAACGATCTGTCCAACCCGTTCTTCGCCGAGTTCGCATCCGGTGTGGATGAGGCGCTGGGCGGGCGTGGTTATGTGACCCTGCTGGGCAGCACCGGCGAATCGCCGGAGCGCCAGCAGGCGGTGCTGTCCACGCTGATGGAGCACACCCCGGCCGGCCTGATCCTGTCGCCGGCCGAGGGCAGTGATACCACGCTGCTGCGGCAGGCGCTGGGTGCCAATGCCAACGTGCTGCTGTTCAACCGCGAGCTTGAAGGGGCTGACTGGGATTTCCTCACCCTCGACAACCAGCACGGCGCCTATCTCGCCACGCGCCACCTGATCGAGCGCGGCCATCGCCAGATCGCTTTCTTCGGCGGCCACGCCGCATCCAGTTCGTGCCACCAGCGCCGTGCCGGTTTCCAGCAGGCGCTGGCCGAGGCCGGTCTGTCGCTGCCGCCGGGCTGGATGATCGAATCTGCACCGAACCGCCTGGAAGCCGCCGCGCGCACCGATGAGTTGTTTGCCGACGGCCATCGCCCGAGTGCGGCGGTCTGCTACAACGACACCGTCGCGTTGGGCCTGATGCTGGGCCTGAATTCGCGTGGCATCCGTCCGGGCGGCGATTTTGCCGTTACCGGTTTCGATGATATTTCCGAGGCTGCGGTGGCAGTGCCGCCACTGACCACGTTGACCGCCGACCCGCGCGAGCGTGGCCGGCAAGCTGCGGCGCTGCTTCTGCAACGACTGGATGAACCGGATGCGCCGCCGCGGCGCACGGTCGCGCCGGTGCAGCTGCGCATCCGCGAAAGCAGTGCCGCGCGACCGAACTGATTCCTTTCATACATCCCTTCCACGCAACAACGACCTTCCGCGCATCGAGGCGCGTACCGCATGCCGATCTCCGCAACGCCCCGTCCATCGGGTTCTTCGGGCAACGCACCCGCCGTCACCAACGGCAAGGCGCTGGCCGTGGTCACCACGATCTTCTTCATGTGGGGCTTCCTGACCTGCCTCAATGACATCCTGATCCCGCACCTGAAGGCGGTGTTCGAGCTGAACTACGCCAAGGCGATGCTGGTGCAGTTCACCTTCTTCGGCACCTATTTCCTGATGTCGCTGCCGGCCGGACGCCTGGTGGCGGCGCTGGGCTACAAGAAGGGCATCGTGGCCGGCCTGCTGATCGCCGGTATCGGCGCACTGGGTTTCTGGCCCGCGGCCGAGCTGCGCGTCTACGGCGCCTTCCTCGGTGCACTGTTCGTGCTGGCGACCGGCATCACGGTGCTGCAGGTCGCCGCCAACCCGTACGTCGCACTGCTGGGACCGGAGCAGACCAGCTCAAGCCGCCTGACCCTGGCGCAGGCGTTGAACTCGCTGGGCACGGCCATCGCCCCGATCTTTGGCGGCATGTTGATCCTGTCCAACACGGTGAAGAGTGCCGATGACATCGCGGCGCTGCCGGCCGCCGAGCAGCTGGCCTACCGTGCCGCCGAGGCGCAGGCCGTGCAGGGTCCATACGTGGGCCTGGCGGTGGCGTTGGTACTGCTGGCGCTGTTCGTGTTCCTGTTCCGCCTGCCGGCGTTGAGCGACGCCACCGAGCAGGCTGATCAGGGTCACCACCACAGCTACCTGGATGCACTGCGCAAGCGCCACCTGCTGCTGGGCGTGCTGGGCATCTTCTTCTACGTCGGTGCCGAAGTGTCGATCGGCAGCTTCCTGGTCAATTACCTGTCGATGCCCAACATCGGCGGCTTCAGCGAACAGGAGGCCACCCATTACGTGTCGGCTTACTGGACGATGGCGATGATTGGCCGCTTCGCCGGCTCGGCGCTGCTGGCGCGCTTCTCGCCCAGCCGCCTGCTGGCGATCTTCGCGCTGGTCAACGTGGCCCTGCTGGTTACGACCATGCTGACCTCTGGCAGCATCGCGCTGTACTCGGTGGTGGCGATCGGCCTGTTCAACTCGATCATGTTCCCGACCATCTTCGCGCTGAGCATCGAGCGCCTGGGGCCGCTGACCAACAAGGGCTCCAGCCTGCTGATCATGGCCATCGTCGGCGGTGCCGTGGTGCCGTACCTGCAGGGCGTGCTGGCCGACCACATCGGTGTGCAGGCCAGCTTCATCCTGCCGCTGCTGTGCTACGGCTACATCATTTTCTACGGACTGGTCGGCGCACGTACGCCGGCTTCCGCAACGCAGGGAGGCTGAGTCCGGAATGGGTGCCATTGTCTGCTTCGGCGAAATTTTGATCGATCTACTAGCGCAGCCGCCGGCCTCGGCCGACACCCCGCGCGCATTCCTTCAGTACGCCGGCGGTGCGCCGGCCAACGTTGCGGTGGCGGCAGCGCGACTGGGGGCGAAGACCCAGTTCGTCGGCATGCTGGGCCGAGACATGTTCGGTGACTTCCTGGCGGACAGCCTGGCCGAGCACGGCGTGGGCACGGATTACATCGTGCGTACCGATGCGGCAAAGACCGCGCTGGCCTTCGTCGCGCTGGATGCCAGCGGCGAGCGCAGCTTCAGTTTCTACCGCCCACCGGCGGCCGACCTGCTGTTCAGTGACAGCGACTTCCAAGCCGCGTGCTTCGACAGCGCGCAGTGCTTCCATGTCTGCTCCAACAGCCTGACCGAGCCGGCCATTGCCGAGGCGACCTTCGCCGGCATGGAGCGCGCCCGTGACGCCGGTGCGGTGGTCAGCCTGGACCTCAATCTGCGCCCGGCGCTGTGGCCGGCCAACGAGGACCCGACGCCGCGCCTGTGGCAGGCGCTGGAACGTGCCGACCTGGTCAAGCTGTCGCGCGAGGAGCTGGACTACCTGGCCGCGCCGCTGGGCAGTGACGGCGAGGCGACGGTGCTGCGGCGCCTGCTGGCCGCGCAGGCGCGCTGGGTCATCGTCACCGACGGTGCGGCCACGCTGCACTGGTACACCCGCGACAACCACGGCACGGTCACCAGTTTCCGCGTGGCCACGGTCGACACCACGGCTGCTGGCGATGCCTTCGTCGGTGGCGTGCTGGTTGGGCTGCTGGAGCGTGGCGGGGCCGGTGCAGGCTTTGCAGCGTTCTGCCAGGACCCGGAGGCGATCACCGCCACGCTGCGCTTCGGTGCCGCGGTCGGCGCTCTGGCTGTTACCCGCAAGGGCGCGTTCGCCGCGATGCCCTCGCTCGATGAAGTGCAGCAGCTGCTGCAGGACCAGGACATTCCCGCATGAGCACCTCGCCCGATTTCCGTTCACCCGCGTTCCTGCGTGCGCACATCGCCGACACGATGGCGTTCTACCACCCGCGCTGCATCGATCCGAACGGCGGCTTCTTCCACTACTTCCGTGATGACGGCAGCATCTACGATGCCAGCCACCGCCACCTGGTGAGCAGCACCCGTTTCGTCTTCAACTACGCGATGGCATACCGCGAGTTCGGCAACGCCGAATACCGCGACGCAGTCGAGCATGGCGTGCGCTATCTGCGCGAGGTGCATCGCAATCCGGCCACCGGTGGCTACGCCTGGACCCTGCGCGATGGCAAGGTCGAGGACGACATGAACCACTGCTATGGCGTGGCGTTCGTGCTGTTGGCCTACAGCTGCGCACTGAAGGCCGGTCTCGAACAGGCCCGCGCATGGATGGACGAGACCTGGCAGCTGCTGGAAGCGCGTTTCTGGGAGCCGCAGCACGGCCTCTACAAGGACGAAGCCGATGGGCAGTGGAATTTCACCGGCTACCGTGGCCAGAACGCCAACATGCACATGTGCGAGGCGATGCTGGCCGCCTTCGAGGCCAGCGGCGAACAGCGCTATGTGGAGCGCGCGCTGCAGCTGGCCGACAACATGACCCGCCGCCAGGCCGCCAAGGCCGGTGGCCTGGTGTGGGAGCACTACGATTCCAACTGGGAGATCGACTGGGATTACAACCTGGATGACCCCAAGCACCTGTTCCGCCCGTGGGGCTTCCAGCCGGGCCACCAGACCGAATGGGCCAAGCTGCTGTTGATCCTGGACCGCCATGTGCAGGCCGATTGGCTGGTGCCGACCGCGCAGCACCTGTTCGACGTGGCCGTGGCGCGCAGCTGGGACGAGGCGCGGGGTGGCCTGTACTACGGTTTCGCGCCGGAATCGCGCCGGCAGCCGGGCATGGATGGCGCCCCGATCGGTGGCGACAGTTTCGTCTGCGACGACGACAAGTATTTCTGGGTGCAGGCGGAGACGCTGGCGACCGCCGCACTGATGGCCAAGCGTACCGGCGATGACCGCTATTGGCAGTGGTACCAGCGTATCTGGGCGTATTCGTGGGAACACTTCGTCGATCACCGGTACGGCGCCTGGTTCCGCATCCTCGATGCCGACAATCGCAAGTACAGCGACGAGAAGAGCCCGGCCGGCAAGGTGGATTACCACACCATGGGTGCATGCTACGAAGTGTTGAACGTCGTGCGTTGAGGTCTGCCGCGCTGCGCGCTCGCCGGACGTGGTCCGGCGCTACCGTGGCGTGTTGAATTGGTAGCGCCGGGCCATGCCCGGCGGAAAAACAGGAGCATCCCGTGCATCGCCTTCCCCTCGTTGTCCGTCTGCTCCTGCTGCTGGTTGCAGCCTCCTCCTTCCCGGTAGCTGCAGCGCCGCTGCAGGCACAGTGGGAGTTCCGCATGCTGCCCGGCGACGCGCAGGGTGCAGCCCATCCGGGCCTGCAGCAATGGCGGGCGGCGACGGTGCCGGGCAGCGTGCACACCGACCTGCTGGCTCACGAATTGATCCGTGATCCGTATGTCGGTGCGCCCGAGGCCGAACTGCAGTGGATCGGCCTGGCGGCTTGGGAGTACCGCGCGCGCTTCGACATGGACGCGGCGATGCTGGTCAAGCCCAATGCCGAACTGCGCTTCGACGGGCTGGACACTTATGCCGAAGTCAGCCTCAACGGAAAGCCGCTGCTGCGCGCGGACAACGCACACCGCACGTGGCGTGCCCGGGTCGAAGGCCGCCTCCGTGCGAGCAACAATGAACTGCAGATCGTGTTCCGTTCGCCGATCCGCACCCTGCTGCCGGGCGTGCAGGCAATGCCGCACAAGATCGCTGGCAACTACCCGTCGCCGTATGGCGATGAGCCGAAGGACGCGATGGTCGGCAACTTCGCGCGCAAGCCGGCCTACCACTTCGGCTGGGACTGGGGTCCGCGCTATGTCACCGCCGGCGTCTGGCGCGGAATCGATCTGCAGGCTTGGGACGCGCACCGCCTGACCGATCTTGCGGTGCGCACGGATGCATTGAGCGCGGAGCAGGCGAAGCTGGCCGTGCTGCTGCGAGTGGAGCAGGGTGCGGCGGCGGGCTCGGCCGTGGTGAATGTGGATGTGCAGGATCCGCAGGGCCGCAACGTGGCCCAGGTGCAGCGCACGGTGCTGCTGAAGCCCGGCCAGAACAGCATCGAGGTTCCGGTTGAACTGGCCGATCCGCGGCGCTGGTGGCCAGTCGGCCACGGCGCGCAGGACCGCTACACGGTGCGGGCCCGCCTGGACCAAGGTGGCGCGCCGGAGCTGGTGCGCGAGCAGCGCATCGGCCTGCGCACGGTTGAACTGCGCCGCGAGGAAGACGGCAAGGGCGGGCAGGGCTTCGCTTTCGTCATCAACGGCGTGGAGATCTTCGCCAAGGGCGCCAACGTCATTCCGTTCGATGCCTTCCCCGCACGGGTCGACGCCGCGCGCCTGCGCCAGGTGCTGACCGCCGCACGCGACGCCAACATGAACATGCTGCGCAACTGGGGTGGCGGCTACTACGAGGACGATGCGTTCTTCGACATCGCCGACGAACTGGGCCTGCTGGTCTGGCAGGACTTCATGTTCGGTGGTGGCATGCAGCCGGGCTACGATCCGGCCTTCCGTGCCAGCGTGGTGGCCGAGGCACGCGACAATGTGCGCCGGCTGCGCCATCACCCCAGCATCGTGCTGTGGTGTGGCAACAACGAGGAAGAAACCGCCTGGAAGGACTGGGGCCACGGTCGCGACCTGAAGGCAGCCGACCCTGCGTTTGCAGCGAAGGTCTGGCAGGGCTATGTCGACCTGTTCGGCAATGATCTGCGTCAGGTAGTGGGGGAGGAGGGGCTGGGCGTGCCGTACTGGTCCAGCTCGCCCAGCAACGACCTGGACGAAAAGGCGAACGACTCGACCCGTGGCGACAAGCACTACTGGCAGGTCTGGGGCAATCCGGCGCTGCCGGTGCAGGCTTACCTGCGCGAGACGCCGCGCTTCATGTCCGAGTACGGCCTGCAGGCATGGCCGTCGGTGGCCACCGTGGACCAGATCGCCACCCGCGCCGAGCAGCGCATCGACAGCCCGGTGATCCGCGCGCACCAGAAATTCATGGCCGGCGAGGGTAACAGCCGCCTGCTGCACTACATCGAACTGGGTTACGGCACGCCGAAGGACTTCGAGGACTTTGTCTACCTCAGCCAGGTGATGCAGGCCGATGGCATCGCGCTGGCCGCGTTGCACCATCGCGCTTCGCGGCCGTACACGATGGGCTCGCTGTACTGGCAGCTCAACGATGTCTGGCCGGGTGCTTCATGGTCCAGCGTGGACTACTTCGGTCGCTGGAAGGCGCTGCACTTCGCCGCGCGGCGCTTCTTCGCGCCGGTCACGGTAGCGGCGCTGCGCGATGAGGGCAGTACGCGGGTACGCCTGATCAATGACGGTGCGGCGCTGAATGCACGTTGGCGGCTGCGGGTGATGGACGTGGAAGGGAAGGTGCTGCGCCGTCGCGAGGACGCGGTGACGCTGGCGGCGTCGGGTGTGACCTCGATCGGTGATTTCCGCGATGCCGAGCTGCTGGCCGGTGCCGACCCGAAGCGCACGGTGGCCGTGTTCGAGCTGCTGCAGAACGGGGCGGTGAGCGCGCGGCAGGTGGTCGGATTCGTCGAAGCCAAGGACCAGATGTTGCCGCGGCAGAAGCTCAAGGCCACGTTGTCCATCGAAGGCGACCACTATCGACTACGGCTGGAAAGCGCGGCTTACGTGCGCGCGGCGTGGATTGATTTCGGTGCATTGGATGTGCAGGTCGAAGACAACCTGCTGGACTTGCTGCCGGGCGAAATCCGCGATATCGCCGTACGCGGCCCGGTGGATCTGGTTACCCTGCGCGAAGCGCTGAAGGTGAAAACCCTCAACGATCGATGAGGGCAGGTGAACCATGTTCTGGTAGGTGTCAACCTTGGTTGACACATCGGCCGTATGCCAACCAAGGTTGGCAACTACCAGAAGCGGAGCCGGGTAGGTGCGGACCGTTGGTCCGCACACCCTTCTTTTTTACAGTTGGATCTGCTGGAAGTTCTCGACCCGCTCGTGGCCATTGGCGGCCTGGCCGGTGCGCGGCATCGGGTAGTCGTCGCGGCGGTCGATCAGGCGCGTCTGCAGGCCGGCTTCACGGGCGGCATCCAGCTCTTCCACCACATCGGACAGGAACAGGATCTCGCCGGCCGGTAGGCCGATGGCCTGCACGATGCGGCGGTAGCTGTCGGCCTCGCGCTTGCCGCCGATCTCGGTATCGAACCAGCCCGACACCAGCGGGCTGAGGTCACCGGCATCGCTGAAGCCGAAGAACAGCTTCTGCGCCGGCACCGAACCGGAGGAGTACACGTACAGCGGCAGGCCGGAAGCGTGCCAGCCCTTCAGCACCGGCGCCACTTCCGGGTAGAAGTGCGCGGTGTAGTCGCCACGGCGGTATCCTTCGTCCCAGATCAGCCCCTGCAGCGCCTTCAGGGCGGTGTGCTTGCGGTCCTGGTCGATCCAGCCCTGCAGCGTTTCGGCCACCAGGCTCTCCTGGCAGGCACCGCCGATCTCGGTAGCCACCGCATCCAGCCAGCGGCGGACGTCCGGCTGCTGGCCATGCTCGGCGACAAACGCCGGCAACGCCTTGCGCGCATAGGGGAACAGCACGTTCTTGACGAACGAGATGCTGCTGGTGGTGCCTTCGATGTCGGTCAGGATGACGCGGGCTTGCATGGATCAGGACGCCTGGGTGGGTACGTAACGGGGGAACTTCTGCGCGATGTCGGTGCCGGTGAAATGACCCACCCAGCCGTCCGGCTCGGTGAAGAAGCGGATCGCCACGAAACTCGGTTCCTCGCCCATGTCGAACCAGTGGGTGGTGCCATCGGGCACGGCGATCAGGTCGTCCTTCACGCACTCGATCTCATAGACCTTGTCACCCACGTGCAGGGTGAACAGGCCGGAGCCGGCGACGAAGAAGCGCACCTCGTCTTCCTTGTGGAAGTGCTCGTCGAGGAACTTCTTGCGCAGCTCGGCGCGGTTCGGGTTGTCCGGGGCGATCGAGGCCACGTCCACGCTCTTGAAGCCGCGCTCGGCGACCAGGCGGTCGATGTCCGCACGGTAGGCGGCGAACACTTCCTCCTGGCTGGCGCCCGGCGCGACTGGCGCGGTGGCCTGCCAGCGCTCGAAGGTGACGCCGATCTTCTGCAGTTCGGCAGCGATGACCGCGCCGTCCTGGGTGTCCAGCAGCGGCGATTCGGGGCGGGTGTCGTCGTAGATGCGCAGTCGGCTCATGGCGGCAGCTTGAACGTCTCGGGGGAAGACAGGGTAGCAGGGTGGGGGCGGGGCGCAGATTCCGGATCGGCATCTGCACCTGCGCGCCGGTTCAGCTGCGCAGCTTGCGCAGTTCCAGTTCGCAGTGGAACAGGAATTCGAACGCTTCCAGGTGGCGGCGTGCTTCGGCCATATCGCGGCCCCAGGCGTACAGCCCATGGCCGTCGATCAGGTAGCCCCACAGGTTCTGCCGGTCGAGCAGGTCATCGACCTGCTGCGAAAGCACGTTCATGTCCTGGGTATTGGCGAACACCGGCACGTCGATGGCCATCTCGTGGGTGCTGTTGCCGGCGAAGGCCTTCAGCAGCTCGTAACCCTCCAGGCGGATGTGGCCCTGCGGCGCATACAGGCGCGAGGCGATGGTCTGCACCGGCGAATGCGTATGCAGCACGCAGCCGACCTCCGGGAAGCGGCGGTACAGCTGGGTGTGCAGCAGGGTCTCGGCGGACGGGCGCAACGGACGGCCCACGGCCTGGCCGTCGAAGTCCACCACCATGATGTCATCCTCGATCAGGCGGCCCTTGTCCTTGCCCGAGACGGTGATCGCCGCGTGGCGGTCGTCCAGGCGGTGGGAGAAGTTGCTGCTGGTGGCCGGGGTCCAGCCGGCGTGGGCCAGTTCGCGGATGTTGTCGATCAGCAGCTGGGCCAGTTCGCTCAGGCGCGCGGTGTCGTACGGGAAGGTGGGGGCGTTCATGTCGGCGATTTTACTGGATTCGGCCAACGGCTGAGCCCCTCGTGGCTGAGAGGTGGTTGGTTGGTCACGGAAAGCGGTTCATGGAGGTGGCGGGGCGGGTGGGCCGTGCAGGGGACGCTGCAAGTACGTCCCTGTAAGCTCGATGGCGCCATCCATGGCGCCAACGCCCCTGCACGGCCCACCCGCCCCGCCTCTGACAGGTTCCGGCGTGCGGCCAGCCACGGAGTGAAGAAGGAAAAGCGAAAAGCGGGTCGCTTCGCTGCGCTTGCTCGGAGCGGAGCATGGCTCCGCTCTACAGAGGATTCATCGAACGGAGAAAATTCATTTCCCGGATGAATTCATCCACGCATGGCGTGGATCTACTGGACGTGCCAGCAGACTGTCGGAGGTGGGGCGGGTTGGGTTCGCGGGGGTGTCCGCGGCATGGATGCCGCGGCCAAGCCCCCAGGGACGGGTTAACGGCGTCCCCCGCGAACCCAACCCGCCCCGCCAAACCCTCAACCCAGCTGTTGCCGTTGCCGTTGCTCCGGCTTCAAAAGCGGGTGCAGGGCCGCAGGCCCTGCAATGCAAAACCTTACTTCCCCCGCAGGCGGCTGTGCCTGAAGCCGTAGCAGAAATAGATCACGAAACCGACGAAGGTCCAGACGCCCATCAGCATCCAGTTGTGCATCGTCATCGCCGACAGCAGCGCCAGGCAGCTCAGCACGCCCAGGCTGCAGATCAGCCAGGCCATCGGCATGCGGAAAGGGCGCGGCAGGTCCGGTTGGGTGCGGCGCAGGATCAGCACGCCGGCGCAGACCGCCGCGAACGCAATCAGCGTGCCCATCGAGGTCAGCTCGCCGAGAATGTCCAGCGGGAACAGCGCCGCCAGCAGCGCGATGCCGATGCCGGTGATCACCGTGTTGATGTGCGGGGTGCGGTACTTCGGGTGGATCCTGGTGAACACCGGCGGCAGCAGACCGTCGCGGCCCATGATCATGAAGATGCGCGGCTGGCCGATGATCATCACCAGCACTACCGATGACAGGCCGACCAGCGCGCCGACCTCGACCACCCAGCGCAGCCAGCCCAGCTGCGGGTGTGCGGCCACGGCAGTCACCACCGGCTCGTCGGTGCCCAGCAGCTGGAACGGCACCAGGCCAGTCATCACTGCGGCCATCGCGATGTACAGCACGGTGCAGATCACCAGCGACAGCATCATGCCGATCGGCATGTCACGCTGCGGGTTCTTCGATTCCTGGGCCGCCACCGATACCGCCTCGAAACCGATGTAGGCGAAGAACACCATCGCCGCGCCACGCAGCACGCCTTCCATGCCGTACTTGCCCGGGCCTTCATTGGCCGGAATGAACGGGGTCCAGTTGCTGGTGTCCACGTACTTCCAGCCGACCACGATGACCAGCACGATCAGGCCGGTCTTGAGCACGACCATTGCCATGTTCATCGCCGAGGACTTGCTGATGCCGACGTAGCACAGCCAGGTCAGCAACAGTACCAGTGCCGCGGCGGGCAGGTTGGCGATCGCGCCGGTGGGCCGCAGCTGTGCGTCCAGTGGCGCACTGACCAGCGCCGCCGGTAGATGGATGTCGAACTGGCTGAGCAGGCTGAGGAAGTAGCCGGTCCAGCTGACCGCCACCGCCGATGCAGAGACGCCGTATTCGAGCACCAGCATCCAGCCGATGAACCAGGCCGACAGTTCGCCGAAGGTGGCATAGGTATAGGTGTAGGCGCTGCCGGAGACCGGCACCATCGAGGCGAACTCGGCGTAGGCCAGCGCGCAGAAGGCGCAGCAGATGGCGGCCAGCACGAACGACAGCATGATCGCGGGGCCGGCGTGGTTGGCGGCGGCCTGGCCGGTGATGACGAAGATGCCGCCGCCGATCACCGCGCCGATGCCGAGGGCGGTCAGCCCCCAGGGGCCTAGGTGGCGGCGCAGGCTCAGGCCGTTGGCGTCTTCATGGGCGGCATGCGGGTGCTTGGTGGCCCACAGTTGCTTGAACATGTGTGGTGGTCTTGTCGAAGCGCGCCAGGAGCGGCGCGCGGGGAAAACGGACGGGCCGGCGCGAGGCCGGCCCGTAGGCGGATCAGGGCGACTTGGCCAGCTTGCTGTTGCGCATGCCGTAGCCGAGGTAAATCAGCATGCCCAGCACGGTCCAGCCGACGAACAGGTGCCAGTGCACCACGAACGCCTGCCAGAACAGGAACAGGCAGGCCGCGGCGCCAAGCGGGCAGATGATCCACACCGCCGGTACGCGGAACGGGCGATGGATCTCCGGCTTGGTATAGCGCAGCACCAGCACGCCGATGCAGACGGTGGCGAAGGCCAGCAGGGTGCCCATCGACACCAGTTCGCCGAGCACGTTCAGCGGCACCAGGCCGGCCAGCGCGGCGGCGATCACGCCGACCACGATCGTGGCCCAGTAAGGCGTGCGGAACCGGGCGTGGACCTTGCCGAAGAACTTCGGCAGCAGGCCGTCGCGGGAAATGGTGTAGGCGATGCGGGTCTGGCCCATCATCATCACCAGCACCACCGAGGACAGGCCGGCGATGGCGCCGATCTCGACCAGGGTCTTCAGCCACGACAAGGTCGGGTAGGGCTCCAGTGCGGTGGCCACCGGCTTGTCGGTGCCCAGCAGGTGGTACGGCATCATGCCGGTCAGTACCGCGCAGACGATGATGTAGACGATGGTGCACACCGCCAGCGAGCCGAGCAGGCCGATCGGCATGTTGCGCTGTGGGTCTTTGGTTTCGCCGGCGGCGGTGGAGACCGCATCGAAGCCGATATAGGCGAAGAACACGATGGTGGCCGCGCGGAAGATGCCGCTCCAGCCGAACTCACCCGGCACGCCGGTGTTTTCCGGGATGAACGGCTGCCAGTTGGCCGGGTCGATATGGGCCGCGCCGATGCCGATGAACAGGCAGATGACGGTGACCTTGATCGCCACGATGATGGCGTTGACGAAGGCCGACTGGGTCACGCCCACGTACAGCAGGCCGGACACCGCCGCCACGATCAGCACCGCAGGCAGGTTGAACAGCTTGCCGGAGGAGACGAACTCGCTGCCGGTCCAGGCGATGGGCGCGGCGCTGAGCAGGTCCGGGAACGGCATGTGCAGCGTGGTGGTGATGAAACTGATCAGGTAGGCCGACCAGCCCACCGCGACCGATGCCGAGGCGAACAGGTACTCCAGCACCAGGCACCAGCCGATGAACCAGGCCATGCCTTCGCCGAGGGTGGCATAGGAATAGGAATAGGCACTGCCGGAGACCGGCATCATCGCCGCGAACTCGGCATAGCACAGGCCCGCCAGCGCACAGGCGAAACCGGCCAGCACGAACGACAGCATGACCGCCGGGCCCGCGTGGTTGGCTGCGGCCTGGCCGGTCAGCACGAAGATACCTGCGCCGATCACCGCACCCACGCCCAGCAGGATGAGGTGTTTAGCCGTGAGGGTCCGTTTCAACGTGGCTTCGCCGTCCAGGCTGCCTTCGATGGGTTCGCCGGCATCGACGTGCCCGGCCGGCTGGACCGGCTTGACCCTCAACAGAGCTTTCAGCATGCAGTACTTCCTAGTGATCGGATGGGGTGGGCGGCCGATACGTTGCCGGCTGCCTTGAATGGTGAAGGCCGTGCGAACAGCCCGCTGTACCTTAGCCAAAGCTGAAGCCAACGCACAAGCGCAATCGCAACAATGAACGGCGATAATGAGCAGTATTTTTCCGAACCGCCCCCATTCATGCGCCAGACCGCCGAAACCCTTGCCGTGCTTGACGATCGCCTGCGCGGTCTGTTGCGGCACTATGCCCGCCGCGAGCCCGCCCACGACGCACTGGCTGCCGAATTCGGCACATTGCTGGATGATCCGGAAGATCCGTTCCGGCGTGAGCGGCTTGCAGGCCACTTCACCGCGAGCTGCTGGCTGGTCAGCGCCGACGGCCAGCGCCTGCTGCTGACCCATCATCGCAAGCTGCAGCGCTGGCTGCAGCTGGGTGGCCACGCCGACGGCGACCGCGACCTGGCCCAGGTGGCGCTGAAGGAGGCCGAGGAGGAGTCCGGCCTGAGCGGGCTGGTGCTGGAAGACCCGGCCATCTTCGATCTGGACAAGCACTGGATTCCGGAGCGCAAGGATGTGCCGGGGCACTGGCACTACGACGTGCGTTTCGTGATCCGCGCGCTCGGTGGCGAGGCATTCGTGCTCAGCGAGGAGTCGCTTGACCTGGCATGGCGGCCGGTGACCGAGGTCGCGGCCGACCCCGAATCGGATGAATCCATGCAGCGCATGGCGCGCCGCTGGCTGGCACGTTGATGCTCTCGGACGGCTGTGCCGCGTTTGTTGCGGCTCATGCCTGTGGCGAGGCGAAGCAGGATGCTGCCCTTGCGATGATCAAGGCTGCATTGCCAGTCGTCACATGCATCGACTGGGAGCGCGTGCCATCGCGCCTGGAGGTCCCCGGGGTGGGGCGGGAGCGGCTGGCGCAGGCAGGAGTTGAGCGCCATTGCAGATGCTGTTGGCTTGCAAGCGAGGCTGCGTTGACGGTTGTCCAGGTGGATGGGGCGGTACCTTCACTGGGCAGCCGCCTGCAGGACTGGCTGGCTCATGCCGAGGAGCTGGATTTCGTCAATACGCTGTTCCTGTCGATGGAAGACAGGGTTCTGATCCATTGGGACTCTTACAAGAACCTCCACGCCGTAAGGTTCTGAGGTGTTCCATCCACGCCATGCGTGGATGGCGCGATGCCGGAAGCAATCCGCCGGGGCATGCCCGGCGACGCCTTGCTCAATACAGGATGCGCGTCCGCAGCGTGCCCGGAATCGCGGCCAGTTCGTCGCGCACGGCGGCGGCCTGCGCCTCGCTGGCGGTGATGTCGATCACCACGTAACCCACCTTCGGGTCGGTGCGCAGGAACTGGCCGTCGATGTTGACGTTGTGGCGCGAGAAGATCTCGTTGACCTTGGACAGCACGCCCGGCACGTTCTGGTGGATGTGCAGCAGGCGCAGGCTGTCTTCGTGTTCGGGCAGGGTCACTTCCGGGAAGTTGACCGCCGACAGGGTGCTGCCGTTGTCGCTGTAGCGCACCAGCTTGGCCGCCACTTCCACGCCGATGTTGTCCTGCGCTTCCAGCGTGCTGCCGCCGACGTGCGGGGTGAGGATGACGTTGTCGTGGCGGGTCAGCGGCGATTCGAAGATATCGCCGTTGCCCTTCGGCTCGACCGGGAACACGTCCAGCGCGGCGCCACCGACGTGGCCGCTGGCCAGGGCCGCGTCCAGCGCATCGATGTCGACCACGGTGCCGCGCGCGGCGTTGATCAGGTGCGCGCCCTTGCGCATCTTCGCCAGCTCGGTGCTGCCGATCATCCACTGCGTGGACGGGGTCTCCGGCACGTGCAGGGTGACGATGTCGGCGCGCGCCAGCAGGTCGTCCAGGCTGGCCGCTGCACGGGCATTGCCCAGCGCCAGCTTGGTTTCCACGTCGTGGAAGATCACCTGCATGCCCAGCGATTCGGCCAGCACGCCGACCTGGGTGCCGATGTGGCCGTAACCAATGATGCCCAGCGTCTTGCCGCGCACTTCATGGCTGCCGCTGGCTGACTTCGACCAGCCGCCGCGATGGCATTCGGCGTTCTTCTGCGGAATGCCACGGGTCAGCATGATCGCCTCGGCGATCACCAGTTCGGCCACGCTGCGGGTGTTGGAGTAGGGCGCGTTGAACACCGGGATGCCGGCCAGTTCGGCCGCGTCCAGGTCGACCTGGTTGGTGCCGATGCAGAAGCAGCCCACCGCGATCAGGCGCTTGGCCTCGGCCAGCACCTCGGCGCTGAGCTGGGTGCGCGAGCGGATGCCGACGATGTGCGCCTCGGCGATGCGCGCCTTCAATTCGTCCTCGGGCAGTGCCTTGGTGTGCGCCTCGATCTGGCTGTAGCCGGCCGCGCTGAACACCTCCACGGCGGTCTGGCTGACCCCCTCCAGCAACAGCACGCGGATATCCTGCTTCGGGAACGAGGTCTTCTTCGGCGACATGGGGCAACACGGCCAGTGGGACAGGGGCCAACCACTATGCCAGATCGCAGCGCTCATGGTGCGGTGCGCAATTGGTTGCATCCGTAGCTATCTGCCTGCTCGCAGGGCTGGACGCTGGCGCGTGCCGCTGGCACGCTTGCCCGTTCTTCACGCCCCGCGCTGGACCGTCATGACCGATTCCCGCATTGCCTCGCTGCAGCAGGCCTGTCCCGGCCTGAAGCTGAAGACCGACCCGGCCGACCTGGAGCATTACGGGCGCGACTGGACCCGGCGCTGGACGCCGGCGCCGTTGGCGGTCGCACTGCCGGCCACGGTCGAGGAGGTACAGGCGGTGATGCGCTGGAGTGCGGGTGAGGGCGTGCCCGTGGTGCCGTCCGGCGGCCGTACCGGCCTTTCCGGTGGCGCGGTGGCGGCCAATGGCGAGCTGGTGCTCAGCCTGGAGCGGATGAACAAGGCGCTGGCCTACGACGCGGTCGATCGCACCCTGGTGGTGCAGGCCGGCATGCCGCTGGAGGCCGTGCACAACGCCGCGCTGGACCACGGCCTGATCTATCCGGTGGATTTCGCTGCACGCGGGTCGTGCACGATCGGCGGCAACATCGCCACCAATGCTGGCGGCATCCGTGTGATCCGCTACGGCAACACCCGCGAGTGGATCGCCGGGCTGAAGGTGGTTACCGCCAGCGGCGAACTGCTGGAGCTCAACAAGGGCCTGATCAAGAACTCCAGCGGCTATGACTTCCGCCAGCTGCTGATCGGTTCGGAAGGCACGCTGGGCGTGATCGTCGAGGCGACAGTGAAACTCACCGATCCGCCGCCAGCCAGCAACGTGATGCTGCTGGCCGTGCCCAGCTTCGAGGTGCTGATGCAGGTGTTCGCCGCGTTCCGCGCGCGCCTGCAGCTGCAGGCCTTCGAGTTCTTCACCGACCGGGCGCTGGAGCACGTGCTGGCGCATGGCGCGCAGGCACCGTTCGACGAGGTGCACCCGTATTACGTGGTCACCGAGTTCGGCGCCAACGACGAAGCGCAGGAAGCGGCGGCGATGGCCGCCTTCGAGGACTGCATGGGCAACGGCTGGGTCAGCGACGGGGTGATCAGCGCCAGCGACGCCCAGGCCGCCCAGCTGTGGCGCCTGCGCGAAGGCATCACCGAATCGCTGGCGCGCTACAAACCCTACAAGAATGATGTCTCGGTGCGGATCTCGGCGATGCCTGCGTTCCTGGCCGAGACCCAGGCACTGATCGGGCAGGCCTACCCACACTTCGACGTGGTCTGGTTCGGCCATATCGGTGACGGCAACCTGCACATCAACGTGCTCAAGCCCGACGACACCAGCGACGCCGATTTCGTGGCGCAGTGTGAACACGTGACCAAGCTGTTGGCGCAGGTGCTGGCCCGGTTCGATGGCAGCATCTCGGCTGAACACGGCATCGGCCTGGTCAAGAAGGGCTACCTGGACAGCACCCGCGGCCCGGCCGAGATCGCCCTGATGAAGGCGGTCAAACGTGCGTTCGATCCCCAAGCGCGGCTGAATCCCGGCAAGCTGTTCGACGTTTGAGCCGGGCAAATCCTTCACGCACCCGTTACGCTCCACGCATCCTCACAACCGGCTTCGAACCGATGACCCGTCCGCTTCTGCTGCTCGCCCTGCTGTCCCTGCCGCTGGCCGGCTTCGCTTCCAGCTTCGCCGGCACCTCGGCCGGTTCCGCCACCGGTGCCTCCTCCGGCTCCTCGGGTAGCAGCTCGGGTGACGACAAGGTGGTACTGGCTGCGCGCGACGACGCTGCGGCGTTCGTCGCCAGCGACGGCCAGATCCGTGGCGCCCGCCTGCAGGCCGCGCTGGCCCACCTGCGTGAGCAGAGTGCTGCCGCACAGCAGCAGAGCGACCTGGAACTGGCCCGCGCGTTGCTGGCGCGTTGATGCGGACTGCATGACCCCGGCGACATCGCGTTCCGTAGAGCCGAGCCATGCTCGGCTGAATGCCTGGCGCATGCGGATCGCAACAGCAGCCGAGCATGGCTCGGCTCTACAGAGGCTTGGCCGGTGGAACGCAGCCACGCATGGCGTGGCTCTACTGCTGGTCGCCCACATCGCGCACGCAGCTGATCGCCTGCAGCTGGACCCGGCAGGGTTGAGCCCTGCACAGCAGCAGGTGGCGACGCAGACCCTGGCCGACGTGCAGGCACTGCTGCCGGATGGCCTGCTCCGCGCATTGCCGGCACAGGTCCAGGTGCGCTGGCGCGATGACCTGCCGGCCGATGTGCACGGCCGCGCTTTCGCCGGGCGCATCGCCCTGCGTCGCGAGCTGTTGGATGATGCCGTGCCCGGCGCGCGCCGCGCACGCCGCAGCGCGCTGGTACACGAACTGACCCATGTCGCCGACCGTACGGGGGCGAACTGGTCACGCAGTGTGCGCTGGCGTGATCTGGCTGGATGGCAGCGCAAGCCCTGGCATCTCGGCCGTGGCGACAACGATTTCCGTGACCGCAGTCCCGATGCGTATGAACTGAAGGACCCGGCCGAGTACCTGGCAGTGAACGCCGAGCATTTCGTGCTCGACAGCGAGTTCGCCTGCCGGCGCCCGGCACTGGCGCAGTGGTTCCAGGTCCATTTCGGAACCCCGCCATCGCTGCCACAGTCGCACTGCGCGAACGCGTTGCCATTGCTGCAGGCCGAATCGGAAGAGGGGGCGGCATCGCTGCTGCAGCTCGACCCGGCGCGTGTCTACGCCGTGGACTACCTGTTCGCCGAGGGCAGTGCGCAGCCGATGAGCCGCTGGGGGCACAGCATGCTGCGGCTGGTGATCTGCCGGCCGGGCCGCGCACCGGGTCCGGACTGCCGCCTGGACCTAGAGTACCACCGCGTGCTGTCGTTCCGCGCGTTCGTCGGCGATGTGCAGATTTCCAACTGGCGCGGCTTGACCGGCGGCTACCCGTCGCGGCTGTTCGTGCTGCCGCTGCAGCAGGTGGTGGACGAGTACACCAAGGTGGAACTGCGGGGCCTGCAGTCGTTGCCCTTGCAGCTGCAACGCGACGAGATCGCCAGCCTGCTCGAGCGCACCGCGCAGGTGCACTGGAGCTATGACGGGCGCTATTACTTCGTCAGCAACAACTGTGCGGTGGAGACCGCCAGGCTGCTGCAGGCCGGAGTGCCCCGGCTGGGCGAGGACGGGCTGGCCCAGCTGAGTCCGCGCGGTCTCAAGCGGCGGCTGGCGCGGCTGGGCATGCTCGACGAGCGGGTACTCACGGACCGCAACGCAGCGCAGGCACAGGGCTATTACTTCGCTTCCGCGCGCGACCACTACCAGCAGTTGTTCACAGTGGCGGCGACCCAGCTGGCCTTGCCCGCGCGCGATGTGCGCGGCTGGTTGAAGCTGCCGGCAGAACAACGGGCACCGTGGCTGCTGAAGGGCAACCTGCGCGCCAGTGCCGGCCTGCTGCTGCTGGAACAGGCGGCACAGCGGCGTGCCGAACTGCGCGCACGCGATGTGCTCAAGCGGCAGCTACTGGCTGCTGCGGACAGCGCGGAAACCCGCAGCCTGCGCAGCCTGCTGGCGCAGAGCGGGCAGTGGTTGCGCCCGGGGACGCTGCTGCAGGGCGGCTACGGGTTGCCGCTGGCCGATGAGCAGGCGGTGCTGGCCGAAGCGGTTGCCACTGCCAGCGCAGAGGCGGTGCCGGCCTGGCAGGCGCTGCGCGTGCAACTGCGCCAGCAGTTGCCGGTGGGCCAGCGCAACGAGATGGATGCGATCGACGCCAACCTCGCCACACTTGGCGCGCGCCTGCGGGAACAGGCAGCCACGCCCGCTACTGGCGCGGCAGTTCGATGACGAAACGGCTGCCGCCGGCGTTGCCTGCCGTGCAGTAGACGCGGCCGCCGTGCGCGTCGGCGATGGCCTTGACCACCGCCAGGCCGAGGCCACTGCCGCCGCCCTGGCGTGAACGTGAGCCGTCGGCACGCATGAACGGGCTGAAGATGTCGGCGTGCAGCTCCGGATCGATGCCCGGGCCCTCATCCTCGATTGCCACTTGCACATGTCCCGGTGTGTCATGCACGGCAATCCGCACCTTGCCCGGGCTGGCATAGCGGCGTGCGTTCTCCAGCAGCGCCAGCAGCGCCTGGCGGAGGCGGGTCGGGTCGCAGTGCGCGTTGTGTTCCTCGCGGCTGGTTTCCAGCTCCAGCACGAAGCCGGCGGCGCGGAACTGCGGATCGACCAGGGTCATCACCGAATGCACTTCGGCCACCACATCGGTGCGCGCGCGGCGTACGTCCAGCCGCGCGTTGTCGGACAGGCTCAGCACGCGCAGATCCTCGATCAGGCGCGAGAGGCCCTCGACCTGCGCCAGCAGGCTGCGGAACTGTGACTCGTCCGGCTGGAACACGCCCTCGGCGAGCCCTTGCAGGCGACCGCGCAGGATCGTCACCGGCGTGCGCAGCTCATGGGCGATGGCCGCGTGCCACATCGCGCGCTCGCTCTCCATGTGCTGCAGGCGGCGGGCCATTGCATTGAAGTCCTCGACCAGGGTCGCCACTTCACCCGGCGAATTCTCCTCGACGCTCGCGCGCGCCCCGAGGTCGCCGCCGGCAAGCGCACGCACACTGTCCACCAGTGAATTCAGTGGCGACAGGATACGGTGCGCAAGACGGAACGAAGCGGCGATGGCCAGCGCCAGTCCGGTCAGGATCACGCCCACCATCCATGCCAGTTCCGGCCCGGTCGGCAGCCAGCTTTCCGGCTCCTCGGTGCTGCCGGGGAAGAACTCGACCAGCACCGCGTACAGCAGCCACGACGACAGGATCATCATCACGATGACGCCGATCACCATCAGCGACATCGAGATGATGATGTGGCGGCTGAGCCCGGAACGGCGCAGGCGCGCCATCAGCGGTCGGCCATCAACCGGTAGCCGACACCGCGCACGCTGGCCGGGACGTTGACCATGCCCACGTCATCGAGTTTGCGGCGCAGCTTGCTGACATGGCTGTCGACGGTGCGTTCCAGCGCTTCGCTTTCCGGCAGGCATTCGTGCATCAGCTCGCTGCGGCTGAAGATGCGGGTCGGCGCCAGCGCCATGCAGTGCAGCAGCTTGAACTCGGTGAGCGTGAGCAGCACTTCGTGGCTGTAGCCTTCGCCCTCCACATGCACGGCATGGGTAGCCGAGTCGATCAGCAGCGGGCCCGCCCGCAGCGCGGTCGGTGCGTCCATGCGCGAGGCGCGCAACGTACGCCGCAGCACGGCGCGCACGCGTGCAGCCACTTCGGCCGGATTGAACGGCTTGACCACGTAGTCGTCGGCGCCCATGCGCAGCGCGGTGAGCTTGTCCAGGTCCTGGTCCAGTGCGGTCAGCATGATCACCGGCGTTTCACCGCGCTGGCGCAGCTGGGTCAGCACGCTCCAGCCATCCAGGCGCGGCAGCTGCACATCAAGCAGGACCAGGTCGGGGCGGGCGCTGCGGTGCAGGTCCAGCGCGCTGTGGCCGTCGGCGGCGCGCAGCGTACGCAGTCCTTCGCGTTCCAGATAGGCGGTGAGAATATCGGCGATCTCGGCCTCATCCTCGACGATCAGGACGAGGGCGGCGAGGGCAGGGGCGGCATGCATGCAGGGGCGGGGCCTTAAGGTGCTTGCCTCCATCGTATCTCCACAGTTCCTCCATCGAAACCCCATCATCGCCACGCACACTTCACGCTTCAGAACCTATCAGCCGCCTGCGCGGCATTGTGCACAGCAATGAGAACCTTCAGGACTCCGGTCGCGTTGATCGCGGCCCTCGCCCTGGCCGTGACGGCCTGCTCCGCCCCCGAAGCCACGCCCGAAGCGGCACCGCGCGTCAGCGTGGTCACTGTCGGCCCGCAGGTCGTGCAGCGCGACGATGAACTGCCCGGCCGTGTCGCCGCCGTTCGCACCGCACAGATCCGTGCGCAGGTCGGCGGCATCGTGCAGCGCCGCCTGTTCGAACAGGGCGCCGAAGTGCGCGCCGGCCAGGCCCTGTTCCAGATTGATCCGGCGGCGTTCCGTGCCGATGTCGACTCGGCACTGGCAGCGCTGCAGCGCAGTGAGGCAGCCCTGGGCCGCAGCCGCGTGCAGTCGCAGCGCCTGCATGCGCTGGCGGCCGCGCAGGCGGTCAGCCAGCAGCACCGCGACGATGCCAGTGCCGAGTACGAACAGGCCCGTGCCGCGGTGAACGAGGCGCGCGCGATCCTGGCCCGCCGCCAGCTCGACCTGCGCTATGCCACGGTCAGTGCACCGATTGCCGGCCGCATCGACCAGGCGCTGGTGACCGAAGGTGCACTGGTCGGCGTGGCCGATGCCGAGCCGATGGCGGTGGTGCAGCAGATCGACCAGGTCTACGTCGATGTGCGCCAGCCAGCGGCGCAGCTCGAGTCGCTGCAACGCAGTGCCGGTGGCGGCGAGCTGCCGGTGACGATCATCGGTGCGGCCGGCAGGCCGCTGCCCGAACGTGGCCAGATGCTGTTCTCCGGCATCAATGTCGATGCGCGCACCGGTGATGTGATCCTGCGCATCCTGGTCGACAACCCGCGGCGCCAGCTGCTGCCCGGCATGTACGTGCGCGCGAAGGTGCCGCGGGGTGCGCCGGCCAGCGCACTGACCGTGCCGCAGCAGGCCGTACTGCGCAGTGCCGGTGGCCAGGCCTATGCCTGGGTGATCGGTGGCGATGGCAAGGCGGTGATCCGCACGCTGGAAGTGGACGGTAGTGTCGATCGCCAATGGCTGGTGCGCACGGGCCTGAAGGCGGGCGAAAAGGTGGTGGTCGAAGGCCAGGAACGCCTGCAGGAAGGCGTGGTGGTCGATGCGCGCGACTGGCAGATGCCGGTCGCCAGCGCTGGCGCGGTGCAGGCCGGCAGCAAGGGCTGAGCCTCCACCGGGCCGGTCCCTCCAGGAAAATCCAACATGGCACATTTCTTCATCGATCGCCCGGTGTTCGCCTGGGTGCTGGCGATCTTCATCATCCTGGCCGGTGTGCTGGCGATCCCGCGGCTGGCGGTGGAGCGCTATCCGGCAGTAGCGCCGCCCAGCGTCAGCATCTACGCCAGCTACCCGGGTGCCAGCCCGCAGACGCTGAATGACGCGGTGGTCGGCCTGATCGAGCGCGAGCTGTCCAGCGTCAAGCACCTGCTGTATTTCGAGTCGTCGGTGGACACCTCCGGCGATGCCTCCATCACTGCGACCTTCAAGCCGGGTACCAACCCGGAGCTGGCGCAGGTGGACGTGCAGAACCGGATCAAGGCGATCGAGCCGCGCCTGCCGCGCAGCGTGCGCCAGAGCGGCCTGTTCGTGGAAGCAGCCGATTCCGGCTTCCTGATGCTGGTCGGCCTGCGTTCGCCCGATGCCAGCGTCAGCGAGGCCGCACTGGGCGACTTCATGGCGCGCAACATCATCGAGGAGCTGCGCCGCATCGATGGCGTCGGCCGCGTGCAGCTGTTCGGTGCGGAGCAGGCGATGCGCGTGTGGCTGGACCCGACCCGGCTGACCGGCTATGGGCTGACCATGGGTGACGTGGCCGCTGCCATCGAGCAGCAGAACCTGGAGATCTCGCCGGGGCGCATCGGTGATTCGCCGGGTGTTCCAGGCCAGCGCATCACCGTGCCGCTCAGCGCCGACGGCCAGTTGTCCACGCCGGAACAGTTCGCGGCGATCGTACTGCGCGCCGGGGCCGACGGTTCACGGGTGGTGCTGGGTGATGTCGCCCGCGTCGAACTGGGCGCGCAGAGCTATGCCTGGGGCACCCGCGAGGACGGCCATCCGGCCACCGCTGCCGGGGTGCAGCTGCGGCCGGGCGCGAATGCGGTGCGCACGGCGTCGGCGGTCCGTGAGCGCATGGCCGAACTGGCGCCGCTGTTGCCGCGCGGCGTGGAGGCGAGCATCCCGTTCGACACCGCGCCGTTCGTGAAGATCTCGATCCAGAAGGTGGTGCAGACGCTGCTGGAGGCGATGCTGCTGGTGTTCGCAGTGATGTACCTGTTTTTGCAGAACTGGCGCTACACGTTGATCCCGGCGTTGGTCGCGCCCATCGCGCTGTTGGGCACGTTCGCGGTGATGCTGGCGCTGGGCTTCTCGATCAACGTGCTGACCATGTTCGGCATGGTGCTGGCCATCGGCATCATCGTCGATGACGCCATCGTGGTGGTCGAGGGCGTGGAGCGGATCATGGCCGAGGAGGGCCTGCCGCCGCGCGAGGCCACCATCAAGGCGATGCGCGAGCTGACCGGCGCAGTGATCGGCATCACCCTGGTGCTGACCGCGGTCTTCATCCCGATGGCGCTGGCCAGCGGCTCGGTGGGCGCCATCTACCGCCAGTTCACCGTGGCAATGGCGGTGTCGATCCTGTTTTCGGCGCTGCTGGCCCTGAGCCTGACGCCGGCGCTGTGCGCGACCCTGCTGCGCCCGAACACCCATGGCCATCATGGCCGTGGCGGGCTGTTCGGTGCCTTCAATCGTGGCTTCGAGCGGATGACCGGGCGTTACCAGCGTGGCGTGGCGTCGGTGCTGCAGCGGAGCGGGCGGGTGATGGGCGTGTTCGCCGCACTGGTAGTGGCGCTGCTGCTGGGCCTGCACTGGCTGCCGGGTGCATTCCTGCCGGAAGAGGACCAGGGCTACTTCATGACCTCGATCCAGCTGCCGGCCGAAGCCACCGCCGAACGCACGCTGGCCGTGGTCGAAGCCTACGAACGGCATGTGGCGTCACGCCCGGGCATCGGGTCCAACCAGTCGATCCTCGGCTACAGCTTCTCCGGGTCCGGCCCGAGCGCGGCGCTGACCTACACCATGCTGAAGGACTGGGGAGAGCGTGCAGGAGCCACCGCGGCCGGCGAAGTGGAGGCCGCGCAGAAGGCGATGGCGACGATTGCCGAGGGCGAGGTGATGAGCGTGATGCCGCCGGCGATCGACAGCCTGGGGCGTTCGTCCGGCTTCTCGCTCGCCCTGCAGGCGCGTACCGGGCAGAGCCAGGCAGAGCTGCGCGCGGCCTTGCAGCAGCTGCTGAAGCTGGCCGAGGCCAGCCCGCTGCTGTCGGAGGTGCATGCCGATGGCCTGCCAGCAGGTACCAGCGTGCGGCTGGACATCGACCGCGCCAAGGCCGAGGCGATGGGCGTGGGGTTCGAGCAGATCAGCAGCACGCTGTCGGTGGCGATGGGCTCGCAGTACGTCAACGACTTCCCCAACAAGGGGCGGCTGCAGCAGGTGATCCTGCAGGCCGATGCACCCCACCGGATGGAGCTGGAGGATGTGCTGAGGCTGTACGTGCGCAATAGCGAAGGTGGCATGGTGGCGTTGTCGGAACTGGTGACGCCGCACTGGACCGAGGCGCCGCTGCAGCTGCAGCGCTATCTCGGCTTCCCGGCGCTGAATCTGTCCGGCGCACCGGCCTCCGGCGTGTCGACCGGCCAGGCCATGGCGGAGATGGAGCGGTTGGCGGAGGAGCTGCCGTCCGGTTTTGCCCTGCAGTGGACCAGCCAGTCGCTGCAGGAGCGGGAGTCCGGTGCGCAGGCGCCGTGGTTGCTGCTGTTGTCGATGCTGGTGGTGTTCCTGGTGCTGGCGGCACTGTACGAGAGCTGGTCGATCCCGCTGGCGGTGATGCTGGTGGTGCCGCTGGGCCTGCTTGGTGCGGTTGCTGCGGTGCTGTTGCGGGGCATGCCCAACGACGTGTTCTTCAAGGTCGGCATGATCACCGTGATCGGGCTGTCGGCGAAGAACGCGATCCTCATCGTCGAGTTCGCGCGCCAGCTGCAGCAGCAGGGTCGCGGCCTGGTTGAAGCAGCGCTGGAGGCAGCGCGGCTGCGACTGCGGCCGATCGTGATGACCTCGCTGGCATTCGCGCTGGGCGTGGTGCCGCTGATGCTGGCGCAGGGCGCGTCGAAGGAAACCCAGCAGGCGATTGGAACCGGTGTGTTCGGCGGCATGGTCAGTGCGACCGTGCTGGCCGTGTTCTTCGTGCCGGTCTTCTATGTAGTGGTGCAGGGCGCGCGGCAGTGGATCGCGCAGCGCCTGCGCAGACGCCGGCCGATGCCGGGAGGAACCGTGGATGGAACGGAACATCGTTGAAGATCTGCATGAGCGGCAGTTGGCAGCGCTGGAACAGCGCCTGCGGCAGGCATTGCTGGATGACGACCACGATGCGCTGACCGCGCTGGTATCGCCGGCCTTGTTCATGATGGATGGCCACGGCGGCCGCATGCTCGACCTGCCGTGGCTGGGCGACTGGCTGACCGGAAACCTGCAGGTGCGCAGCCTGCAGTCGTACGCGGTGGAAACGTTGCTGTGCGGACGCCTGGCATTGTTGTCCAGCGACGTGCGCTTGTCGGTGCGCGGGCAGGGCCAGGAGCGCGAGCTGAAACTGCGCCTGCTGCGGGTGTGGACCTGCAGTTCCGGCGAAAGCGGCGCGCAGCTGCTGTCGATGGCGGTACTGGCCGCATGAGTGCGGTCAGGCCGCTTTCAGGCCCCGCTCACCGCGAGGTGGTAGGGTCGAGCATTCCTGTAGTGTCGACAAGGAGTCGAGCCATGCGTGTAGTTCCCAGTCTGTTGGCAGCCTCCCTGGGGTTGGTGCTGGTCGCGTGCCAGCCGGCCCAGGCACCCGCGGCGGGCAGCAATGACACCCCGCCTGCCACGCCGCAGCCGAGCGCCAACACGGAAGGTGGCAGCGAGACCGCCTACCAGTGTGGTGATCTGAGTGTGGGCGCGACATTCAATGGCGAGGATGCTGCCACGCTGGTGATCGGCGAGCGTAGCTTCGCCATGACCTCCGAGCGCGCGGCATCCGGCGCCAAGTACAGCGATGGTCTCGGCAACAGCTTCTGGACCAAGGGCAGCGATGATGGCCTGCTGAGCCTGAAGGGCGAACCGGATCGCGAGTGCCATGCGGTGGAAGCTACCGAAGGCGATGGCAGCGCCGGCAATGCGGCATTCCGTGCCACCGGCAATGAACCCGGCTGGCTTGCAGTCGTCGACGGCGATGCGCCGGGCCTGCAGGTGGAGGTCGATTATGGCGAGCGCCGCTTCGACGTGGCCAAACCCACCCAGGGCGCTGATGGATGGAGCGGAAAGGCGTCCGACGGCACCGACGTCAAGCTCAGCTTCCAGCGCACCACCTGCCAGGATGACATGAGCGGCGAGGCGTTCGAGGCCAAGGCGATGCTGACTGTCGGTACCCGCCAGTACCATGGCTGCGGCAACTTCGGTGCGAAACAGCCGTAACCGCTGCCACCGATGATTCGTCCGCTGCCTGCGGCGAACACGCCGCAGGCAGGAACAGGCAGCCGATCAGCGCGAGGCGCTTAGTCGGCACGGCCGGCGAATTCGCCGGTGGCGGTGTTCACCAGCACGCGTTCGCCATTGACGATGTACTCGGGCACCATGATTTCGATGCCGGTGTTGAGCTTGGCCGGCTTCGGGCGCTTGGTGGCGGTGCCACCCTTCAGTTCCGGCGGCGTCTCGATCACCTCCAGCACCACGGAGGCCGGCAGCTGGATCGCCACTGGCTGCTCGTCGATCACCTGCACGTAGATGCCGGTCAGGCCGTCGGTGATGTAACCGGCGTCGTCGCCGATCACGTCCGCATCCAGGGTGTACGGGGTGTAGTCCTCGTCATCGAGGAAGACGAAGGCATCGCCGTCCTTGTACGAATAGGTGGACTGGCGGCGCAGCAGTTCGACCTCGACCAGGTTGTCGTCGGCATCGAAGCTGGCGTCGAGCTTGTTGCCGCCCGGCACGCTGTACATGATGAAGCGGAAGCGGACGTTGCCGCCGCGACCTTGCGGCGAGCTGCGCTCGATGTCGCGGATCTGGTACACGCCGTTGTTGTACTCGACGACGTTGCCCTTCTTGATGTCGTTGGCTTTCATGGTGATCTAGGTCGTTGGGGGAGGGCGCCGTCCCGGCGCCCGGGGGAATCACTTCGGAGCGAGGCGGGTAGCGCCGTCCAGGCGGATGGTCTCGCCGTTGAGGTAGGTGTTGCCGAGAATGAAGCCGACCAGGCTGGCGAAGTCTTCCGGCTTGCCCAGGCGCGACGGGAACGGGATCGAGGCGGCCAGCGACTGCTGCACGGCCTCCGGCATGCCATCGACCATCGGCGTCCAGAATACGCCTGGGGCGATGGTGTTGACGCGGATGCCGAAGCGCGACAGTTCGCGCGCCATCGGCAGCGTCATCGACACCACGCCGCCCTTGCTGGCGGCATAGGCGGCCTGGCCGATCTGGCCTTCATAGGCAGCGATGCTGGCGGTGTTGATGATGACGCCGCGCTCGCCATCGGTGCCGGCCTCGTTGTGCTGCATGCGGTTGGCCGCGGCCTTGGCGACGTTGAAGCTGCCGACCAGGTTGACCATCACCGTGCCCTGGAAGCCGGCCAGCGGCATTGGGCCTTCCTTGCCCAGCACGCGACCGGCGCCGAGGATGCCGGCACAGTTCATCGTCACGTTCAGGCCGCCGAGGAATTCGTGGGCCTGGTCGATGGCCGTTGCAACCGCCGCTTCATCGCTGACGTTGACGTTGAAATAGCGGGCCTTGTCGGCACCCAGTCCGGCGACGGCGGCAGCGCCCTTGTCATCGTTGAGGTCGAACAGGGCCACCTTGCCGCCCTGGGCGACGAGGTGCTGGGCCACGGCCAGGCCGAGGCCGGAGACGCCGCCAGTGATCACGGCACGTACGGAAGACAGCTGCATTGAACGGTCCTGCAGGTTCGAGAACCGCCGATTCTAACGGAAGCGGCGACCGTCGCCGTTGTGCACTGCGCCGCCCCGGCAGGAGCGGCGCAGCGGGGTGCTCAGCCGGCCGCTGCGAGCGCCTGTCCGGTGCGGCTGGCGGTGGCACGGCCGAGCAGGCCGGCCAGCCAGCGGCCGGTCTCGGCCAGTGCCGGCAGGTCCACGCCGCTGTCCAGGCCCAGGCCCTGCAGCAGATAGACCACGTCCTCGCTGGCGACGTTGCCGCTGGCACCCTTCGCATACGGGCAGCCACCGGCGCCGGAGACCGCGCTGTCGACCACGCGCACGCCTTCTTCCAGGCAGGTGGCGATGTTGGCGATGGCCTGGCCGTAGGTGTCGTGGAAGTGCACGGCCAGTGCCGTCATCGGAATCTCGGCGGCAACCGCCTGCAGCATCGCCCGTGCCTTGCGTGGGGTGCCGACGCCGATGGTGTCGCCCAGCGAGATTTCGTAACAGCCCATCTGGTGCAGGGCGCGCGCCACCCGTACCACGTCGGTCAGTGGAACCTCGCCCTGGTAGGGGCAGCCGAGCACAGTGGAGACGTAGCCGCGCACGCGCACGCCATCGGCGGCGGCGCGGCGGAGGATCGGCTCGAACCGGGCCAGCGACTCGTCGATGCCGGCATTGGTGTTGGTTCGGTTGAAGGCCTCGGACGCAGCGGTGAACACCGCCACTTCCTCCACGCCCACCGCGCGGGCGCGGTCGTAGCCCTGTTCGTTCGGCACCAGTACAGGGTAGTGGATGCCGGGGCGGCGCTGGATGCCGGCGTAGACCTCGGCGGCATCGGCCAGCTGCGGAATCCACTTCGGGCTGACGAAACTGGTCGCCTCGATGCTGCGCAGGCCGGTGGCCGACAGGCGGTTGACCAGTTCGATCTTGTTGGCGGTGGACACCGACTGCTTTTCGTTCTGCAGGCCGTCACGCGGGCCGACCTCGACGATGCGGACGTAGTCGCTCATGCAGCCACCTCGCCGACGGGGCGATGGCAGACCGCTTCGATGTTGTTGCCGTCCGGGTCGAGCACGAAGGCGGCGTAGTAATCCGGGTGGTACCACGGGCGCAGGCCCGGCGCGCCGTTGTCGCGGCCACCGGCGGTGAGGGCGGCGGCGTGGAAGGCGTCCACCTGCGCGCGGCTGGCGCAGGCGAAGGCCACGTGCACGCCGTGGCTGGCGGTGCCGCCATTGCCGAGCCAGAAGAACGGCTTGCCGTCGCTGCCGAAGCCGACGTGGTCGTGGTCGCCGGTCAGTTCGGCGCTCACTTCTATCACCACGCCGATCTGCAGTGGCGCCAGTGCCTGCAGGAAGAAAGCCTTGCTGCGCGCCAGGTCGGCGCTGGTCAAACCAAGATGATCGAGCATGTTCAGGCTTCCGTGACCCAATGGGGGGCGCGCTTGTCGAGGAAGGCGCCCAGGCCCTCCTGGCCCTCGGCGGACACCCGCAGGCGCGCGATCAGGGCGGCATTATCGCGATCCAGGGTGTCGCGGTCATGGCTGTCCCGGACCTGCCGCACCAGCTGCTTGGCGGTGGACGAGGCGATCGGGCCTGCCTTGTCGAGCAGGGCCAGCTGGCGTTCCAGCGCCTCGTCCAGGCGCTCGGGTTCGACCAGCTGGTGGACCAGGCCGATCCGCAGTGCGGTCTCGGCATCGAAGTGCTCGCCGGTGGCGAACCATCGACGGGCCTGGCGTGGGCCGATGGCCTCGATCACATAGGGGGAGATCACCGCCGGCAGCAGGCCCAGGCGGCTTTCGGTCAGGCCGAAGCGGGCCGCGGTGCTGGCGATGGCGATGTCGCAGCAGGCGACCAGGCCGACACCGCCGCCGAAGGCCGCGCCGTGGACCCGTGCCAGGGTCGGCTTGGGCAGCTCGTCCAGGGTGCGCATCAGCCGGGCCAGGGCCAGCGAGTCCTCGCGGTTATCGGCTTCGCTGGCCGCAGCCATGCCGCGCATCCACTGCATGTCGGCGCCGGCCGAGAAGGAGGCGCCATGGCCGGCCACCACCACGGCCCGGATCGAATCGTCCCGTCCGGCGGCCTCCAGCGCGGCGGTCAGCCGGGCGATCAGGCTGGCGTCGAAGGCATTGTGCAGTTCCGGCCGGTTCAGCCAGAGGGTGATGACGGCGCCGCGGCGCTCGATCTGCAAAGCATCGTTCATGGGATTCCAGGGTCACTCCATACCTGTATGGATCATAGCGGGCCATTGGTCATGGGCCATGACGCGACGCGGGAATGTTAGAATCGAGAACCATTTACATCCAGCAGAGAACACGCTAGATGACGCTGTCCGAACTGCCGCTGCACACCTCGGCCGTGGTCGAGTCCGTGCAGGACCTGCACGCCAACGATGCCATCGCCCGTCGCCTGCGCGAGCTGGGTTTCGTCAATGGCGAGGAAGTGCGCCTGGTGGCCAAAGGTCCGGTGGGGGGCGAGCCGCTGCTGGTGCAGGTCGGGTTCACCCGGTTCGCGCTGCGGATCAGTGAGGCCAAGCGCGTCGTGGTAGACGCCAACCGCCAGGAGCGACGCGCATGAGCGCTTCCGCTGCCACCGCCCCGCTGCGCATTGCGCTGGTCGGCAACCCCAACAGCGGCAAGACCGCGCTGTTCAACCAGCTGACCGGCAGTCGGCAGAAGGTCGCCAACTACACCGGCGTCACCGTAGAGCGCAAGGAGGGCCGCCTGCGTGCGCCGTCCGGCCGTGAATTCGCGGTGCTTGATCTGCCGGGCGCCTACAGCCTGCATCCGGCCAGCCTGGACGAGGCGATCACCCGCGACCTGTGCCGGGGCTTCTACCCGGGCGAAGCCGCGCCGGACGTGCTGCTGTGCGTGATCGACGCCACCAACCTGCGCCTGCACCTGCGCTTCGCGCTGGAACTGCGCGAGCTGGGCAAGCCGATGGTGGTCGCGCTGAACATGGTCGACGCCGCCCAACGCCGCGGCATCCAGGTGGATGTGGCCGCGCTGGAACGCGAGCTGGGCGTGCCGGTGGTGGAGACCGTGGCGGTGCGCAAGCAGGGCGCCAAGGCCTTGGTCGAGCGCCTCGATGCGATGGTGCCGCACCTGGATGCGCCGGTGCCGGGCCCGGAAGGTGGCATCGACTACCACGCCAAGGTGCGCGAGATCCTTTCGGTCGCCGTGCGCATGCCGGCGCGAACCGCGAAGATCGACGACGCGCTGGACCGCTGGCTGCTGCACCCGGTGTTCGGGCTGATCAGCCTTGCGGTGGTGATGTTCCTGATCTTCCAGGCGGTGTATGCCTGGGCGACGCCGTTGATGGATGGCATCGAGGCTGGCTTCGCCTGGCTCGGTACTCTCGTTGGCAGCGTGTTGCCGGAGGGTCCGCTGGCCAGCCTGCTGACCGACGGCATCATCGCCGGTGTCGGTGGCGTGGTCGTGTTCCTGCCGCAGATCCTGATCCTGTTCTTCTTCATCCTGGTGCTGGAGGAATCCGGCTACCTGCCGCGCGCGGCGTTCCTGCTCGACCGCATGATGGCCGCTGCCGGCCTGTCTGGCCGCTCGTTCATCCCGCTGCTGTCCAGCTTCGCCTGCGCGGTGCCGGGCATCATGTCCACGCGCAGCATCCAGGACCCGCGTGACCGCCTGGCCACCATCCTGGTCGCACCGCTGATGACCTGTTCGGCGCGCCTGCCGGTGTACGCGCTGCTGATCGGTGCGTTCATTCCGCAGAAGACCGTGTGGGGCGTGTTCAACCAGCAGGGCCTGGTGCTGTTCGGCCTGTACACCGCCGGCATCCTCAGTGCGCTGGCGATGTCGTGGATCATGAAGAAGTGGCGCCGCGACAAGAGCGAGCATCCGCTGATGCTGGAGCTTCCGTCGTACCGGCTGCCGCATGCGCGCGACCTGGCGGTGGGGCTGTACGAGCGCGGCATGATCTTCCTCAAGCGCGTCGGCGGCATCATCCTGGCGCTGACCATCCTGCTGTGGGTGCTGCTGTCGTTCCCAGCGGCGCCGGCGGGCGCCACGATGCCGGCCATCGACTATAGCTACGCCGGCCAGATCGGCCATGCGATGGCGGTGTTCTTCGCACCGCTGGGCTTCAACTGGCAGATCTGCATCGCGCTGATCCCGGGCCTGGCCGCGCGTGAGGTGGCGGTGTCGTCGCTGGCGACGGTGTATGCGCTGTCGGCGGCGGATGACGATGCGGCCAGCCAGGCACTGACCCCGTTGATCAGCGATGGCTGGTCGCTGGCCACGGCCCTGTCGCTGCTGGTCTGGTACATCTACGCACCGATGTGCATCTCGACGCTGGCCACCATCAAGCGCGAGACCAACTCGTGGAAGCAGATGGGCTTTGCCGCGTTCTACCTGTTCGCCGCAGCTTACGTGGCGGCGCTGATCACCTACCAGGTGACCAGGGCGCTGGGAGGTGGCTGATGGATACCGGGCTGCTGATCCAGTACCTGATCATCGCGGTGGCCGTGCTGGTCAGTGCCTGGGTGGTGCTGAAGAAGCAGTTCCCCGGCACGGTGCGCAAGCTGCGCGGTGCCTTGGCGCTGGCCCTGCTGAAGCCGGGCCGCGCGGCCTGGGCGCAGGCGCTGGGGCGGAAGATCGCGCCGCCTGCCAGCGGAGGTGGCGGTGCCTGTGGCGGTTGCGACAGTTGCGGGCCGACCAACAAGAAGTAGCGTCGAGCCATGCTCGACGGCGGCTGTGCGGCGGGTGCGAACTTTCGGCCTGTGGGTGCGAACCTTGGTTCGCACGCATTCCGGGGTTCAGACCTCTTTGCGGATGATCGCGCGAAAGCGTCCCTCCTGCTGCATCCGCCGTACCGAGGCGCGATTTCCATGGGTCGCTGCGAAGCCCGCCACGTCGGCAAGGGCATTGAGCAGCAGGCGCTTCATCGCGTTGCGATCGCCAGCATCGAGCAGGTCATGAAGATCCTGCTGGGTGAAAGCCCGGCGCAGGCCTGGCGTCTCTTCGATACGCCAGTCGACATGCGGCGTGGGGATGCTGGAGCGGTACCTGAAAGCCGTTTCAAGATCGTCGGGCGTGAGGGGGTGCAAGAGCAACTCTGGAAAGTAGAGTCCAGCATTCACATAGAAACCGCGGCTTTCGCTGGCGCGTTGGTGATTCACGACAAGCAGGGCGTCATCCAGCAAGCGGTAGCGGGTGGTCGTGGTCCCGGCATAGCCGGTCTTCCTGGCGCACTTGCTGAAGACGGTCGCGGATTTCATGGGCGTTGCCTGGACCGGAAGAGGGGACCACAGCCTTGAGTGGCCGCGTTTCTGCGTCCAGTGGTAAACGCGACATCTACGGTGTCGCATGCGCTCCGCCTGGTGCGGTCAAGCGAGGCGTACCCAGGGAGGAACGAGCATCCATTGCGCGGAAGGTCACCCAGCGTCGCAGTGACGGCGCTTGCCGGAGCAGGCGTGCTGCCGCTAGCCTGCAGGCATGAACCAGACTCCCCTGCGATTGCTCATTCACGGCGCCTCCGGGCGCATGGGCCAGGCCCTGCTGCGGCTGGCCGCCGAACATCCCGAAACCCTGCAGATCGTGGCCGCCGTGACCGGCCGTGCGCCGGCGCAGCGCGTGGTCGACGGCGTGCCGTTCTTTGGTGCCAGCGAACTGTCCGGTGCGCCGGTGTTCGACGTGGCCATTGACTTCAGCCTGCCGGAGGGGTTCGACCCGATGCTGGCGCTGTGCCTGGAACGCGGCGCGGGGCTGGTGTCGGGTACCACCGGCATCTCCGGCACGCAGCGGCAGGCGCTGGATGCAGCAGCGGCGAAGATCCCGTTGGTCTGGGCGTCGAACTTCAGCCTGGGCGTGGCGGTGCTGGACGAGCTGGTGGAGCGCGCCGCGCAGGCGCTGGCCGGCTGGGACTGCGATATCGTCGAATCGCACCACACGCAGAAGAAGGACGCACCATCAGGCACCGCGCTAACCCTGGGCGCGGCCGCGCAGCGCGGCGGAGCGGAGCCGCATTACGCGAGCCTGCGTGCTGGCGACATCGTAGGTGAGCATCTGGTGCAGTTCACCGGGCTGGGCGAGCGCATCGAGCTGGTGCATAGGGCCACCAACCGCGACATCTTCGCCCGCGGTGCGCTGTTCGCCGCCCGCCAGCTGCAGGGCCGGGCCCCGGGCACCTACCGGGTGCGCGATCTGCTGGACGGGCCGCGTTAACCGGTAGCGCCGGGCCGTGCCCGGCGTCGGTGTCGGTTTCGCCGGGCATGGCCCGGCGCTACCAGCGGGCGCCGCATACGCCGCCGGATTGAAATGAATACGCAATCGCCTGTTCATGAAGCGCGATAACCGCTGGCGCGAGCGCCCCGGCAGCGTTACAATTCGCACTCGCCGAATCACGAAAGCCGGACCGGTCCCAGACCGCACGTCCGCGCTTTTTTGCAACCGGATTTCCGTGAAGCGCAGGCGTGACTTCGGCAGCCCCCTCGGTAGCCAAAGTGAGATTCCCGTGACCCAAGCCGCAATCCTCGTCCTCGAAGACGGCACCGTATTCGAGGGCGAATCCGTAGGCGCGCCCGGCCTGTCCGTCGGTGAAGTGGTGTTCAACACCGCCATGACCGGCTATCAGGAAGTATTGACCGACCCGTCCTACGCCCGGCAGATGGTCACGTTGACCTATCCGCATATCGGCAACACCGGCATGACCGACCAGGACGATGAAGCGTCCAAGGTATGGTCGGCCGGTCTGATCGTGCGCGACGTCCCGCGCCGTCCCAGCAACTGGCGCAGCCAGCTGTCGCTGCAGGACTGGCTGATCCAGCGGGGCGTGGTCGCCATCGCCGGCATCGACACCCGCAAGCTGACCCGCATCCTGCGCGAGAAGGGCGCGCAGAACGGTGCGCTGATGGCCGGCGACATCGACGTGGAAAAGGCACTGGAAGCCGCCCGCAAGTTCCCGGGCCTGAAGGGCATGGATCTGGCCAAGGTCGTCACTACCGAGAAGACCTACACCTGGACCGAGGGCCAGCTGGACCTGGATGCCAATGCTTTCGTCAGCGTGCCGGCCCGGTTCAAGGTCGTGGCCTACGACTTCGGCGTGAAGACCAACATCCTGCGCATGCTGGCCGAGCGCGGCTGCGAAGTGACCGTGGTGCCGGCGCAGACCCCGGCCGCCGAAGTGCTGGCACTGAAGCCGGACGGCGTGTTCCTGTCCAATGGCCCGGGTGACCCGGAACCGTGCGACTACGCCATCGACGCGATCAAGGCCTTCATCGACGTGAAGATCCCGACCTTCGGCATCTGCCTGGGCCACCAGCTGCTCGGCCTGGCCTCTGGCGCGAAGACCATGAAGATGGGCCATGGCCACCACGGTGCCAACCACCCGGTGCAGGACCTGGACAGTGGCCGGGTGATGATCACCTCGCAGAACCACGGTTTTGCGATCGATGAAGCAACCCTGCCGCCGACCCTGCGCGTGACCCACCGTTCGCTGTTCGACGGCACCAACCAGGGTGTCGCCCGCACCGACGTGCCGGCGTTCTCGTTCCAGGGCCATCCGGAAGCATCCCCGGGCCCGCACGATGTCGGTCCGCTGTTTGACCGCTTCGTGGCGCTGATGGAGCAGGCCAAGGCGTGATCAGTACGCCGCCGGCCTGCCGGTGGCGTCGCGATGGACCGTAAACCCCGCATCGCTGCTGCCCCTGGCGCGGCGCTGCGGATCAAGATTCCTGATCGACAGCGTGCGATCACCCCCCTTGTCACGCTGTACTGACTTAGAGAAGAAAATGCCCAAGCGCACTGACCTCAAGACCATCCTCATCATCGGTGCTGGCCCGATCGTCATCGGCCAGGCCTGCGAGTTCGACTACTCCGGCGCCCAGGCCTGCAAGGCCCTGCGTGACGAGGGTTACCGCGTGGTGCTGGTCAACAGCAACCCGGCCACGATCATGACCGACCCGGAGATGGCCGACGCCGTCTACATCGAGCCGATCAACTGGCAGACGGTCGAGAAGATCATCGCCAAGGAAAAGCCCGATGCGCTGCTGCCGACCATGGGTGGCCAGACCGCGCTGAACTGCGCGCTGGACCTGGCCGACAACGGCGTGCTGGAGAAGTACAACGTCGAACTGATCGGCGCCAAGCGCGAAGCGATCCGCATGGCCGAAGACCGCGAGCTGTTCCGCGTGGCCATGGGTGAGATCGGCCTGGAATGCCCGACCGCCGCCGTCGCCCACACCCTGGACGAAGCGCTGGAGATCCAGACCCGCGTCGGCTACCCGACCATCATCCGCCCCAGCTTCACCCTGGGCGGCAGCGGTGGCGGCATCGCCTACAACCGCGAAGAGCTGGTCGAGATCGTCAGCCGTGGCCTGGAACTGTCGCCGACCACCGAAGTGCTGGTGGAAGAGTCGGTGCTGGGCTGGAAGGAGTTCGAGATGGAAGTGGTCCGCGACACTGCGGACAACTGCATCATCGTCTGCTCGATCGAAAACCTGGACCCGATGGGCGTGCACACCGGTGACTCGATCACCGTGGCCCCGGCGCAGACCCTGACCGACAAGGAATACCAGCGCCTGCGCGATGCCTCCATCGCCGTGCTGCGCAAGATCGGCGTCGACACCGGTGGCTCGAACGTGCAGTTCGGCATCAACCCGAAGACCGGCCGCGTGGTCGTCATCGAGATGAACCCGCGTGTGTCGCGTTCCTCGGCGCTGGCCTCCAAGGCCACCGGCTTCCCGATCGCCAAGGTCGCCGCCAAGCTGGCCGTGGGTTACACCCTGGACGAACTGAAGAACGAGATCACCGGTGGCCTGACCCCGGCCTCGTTCGAGCCGTCGATCGACTACGTCGTCACCAAGATCCCGCGTTTCGCCTTCGAGAAGTTCCCGGCCGCCGACGCTCGCCTGACCACCCAGATGAAGTCGGTGGGCGAGGTGATGGCGATGGGCCGTACCTTCCAGGAGTCGGTGCAGAAGGCCCTGCGTGGCCTGGAAACCGGCAAGGTCGGCTTCGACCCGACCGGCCTGGACCTGGCCAACGAAGACGACCTGCAGACCCTGCGCCGCGAGTTGAAGGCGCCGGGCCCGGAGCGCCTGTTCTTCGTCGCCGACGCGTTCCGCGCCGGCATGAGCGTGGAAGAGATCTACGCACTGTCGTTCATCGACCACTGGTTCCTGGACCAGATCGAGGAAATCATCGCTGCAGAAGGCGAAGTCGCTGCCGGTGGCATCGACGCGCTGGACGCCGCACGCCTGCGCAAGCTGAAGCGCGCTGGCTTCTCCGATGCGCGCCTGGCGCAGCTGACCGGCACCAATGAAGCCGCCATCCGCGCGCTGCGTCGTGCGCACAAGGTGCGCCCGGTCTACAAGCGCGTGGACTCCTGCGCCGGCGAGTTCTCCACCGGTACCGCCTACCTGTACTCGACCTACGAGGACGAGTGCGAGGCCGCGCCGAGCAACCGCGACAAGATCATGATCCTGGGTGGTGGCCCGAACCGCATCGGCCAGGGCATCGAGTTCGACTACTGCTGCGTGCATGCGGCACTGGCGCTGCGCGAGGATGGCTATGAAACCATCATGGTCAACTGCAACCCGGAAACCGTGTCGACCGACTATGACACCTCCGACCGCCTGTACTTCGAACCGCTGACCCTGGAAGACGTGCTGGAAATCGTCGATCTGGAGCAGCCGAAGGGCGTGATCGTGCAGTACGGCGGCCAGACCCCGCTGAAGCTGGCGCGCGCGCTGGAAGCCAACGGCGTGCCGGTGATCGGCACCAGCCCGGACTCGATCGACCTGGCCGAAGACCGTGAGCGCTTCCAGCAGCTGGTCGACAAGCTGGGCCTGAAGCAGCCGCCGAACCGCATCGCCCGCAACGACCAGGAAGCCCTGCTGCTGGCCCGCGAGATCGGCTACCCGCTGGTGGTGCGCCCGAGCTACGTGCTGGGCGGCCGTGCGATGGAGATCGTCTACGGCGAAGCCGACCTGGCCCGCTACGTGCGCGACGCGGTGAAGGTGTCCAACGATTCGCCGGTGCTGCTGGACCGCTTCCTCGACAACGCCGTCGAGTGCGACGTCGACATCATCGCCGACAAGGATGGCAACGTCCTGATCGGTGGCGTGATGGAGCACATCGAAGAAGCCGGCGTGCACTCGGGCGATTCCTCCTGCTCGCTGCCGCCGTACTCGCTGTCCGCTGAAACCCAGGCCGAGCTGCGCCGCCAGGTGGTGGAGCTGGCCAAGGCCCTGAATGTGGTCGGCCTGATGAACACCCAGTTCGCGATCCAGACCAGCGACGAAGGTGCCGACACCATCTACCTGCTGGAAGTGAACCCGCGTGCCTCACGCACCGTGCCGTTCGTGTCCAAGGCCACCGGCATGCCGCTGGCCAAGATCGCCGCGCGCTGCATGGCCGGCAAGAGCCTGGCCGAGCAGGGCGCGACCAAGGAAATCGTGCCGGACTATTACTCGGTGAAGGAAGCGATCTTCCCGTTTGCCAAGTTCCAGGGCGTCGACCCGATCCTCGGGCCGGAGATGCGCTCCACCGGTGAGGTGATGGGCGTGGGCCGCAGCTTCAACGCCGCCTTCGCGCGTGCGCAGGAAGCCGGTGGCATCAAGGCACCGCCGGTCGGCAAGGCCTTCGTTTCGGTCCGCGATCCGGACAAGAAGCGCGTGCTGCCGGTGGCCAAGGCGCTGCTGGCGCGTGGCTACAGCCTGGTTGCTACCCGTGGCACTGCCGCGTGGCTGCAGCAGCACGGCATGGACTGCGAGATCATCAACAAGGTGGTCGAAGGCCGTCCGCACATCGTCGACTCGATCAAGAACGGCGAGATCGTCTACATCGTCAACACGACCGAAGGTCGTTCGGCGATCAACGACTCGTTCTCGATCCGTCGCGAGGCGCTGCAGCATCGCGTCACCTACTCGACCACCATTGCCGGCGCCAAGGCGCTGGTGGATTCACTGGAATTCCGCGGCACCGGCCCCGTCTGGTCGCTGCAGGAGCTGCACAAGGAGTTGAATGCATGAGAGCCCCCATCACGATGAAGGGCGCGCAGAAGCTGCGCGACGAACTGGATCACCTGAAGTCGGTCAAGCGCCCGAAGGTGATCGCCGCCATCGCCGAAGCGCGTGAGCATGGCGACCTGAAGGAGAACGCCGAGTACCACGCCGCGCGCGAGGAACAGGGCTTCATCGAAGGCCGCATCAAGCAGCTGGAAGGCGAGCTGTCGCACGCCGAGATCATCGACGTGAGCAAGCTCAACGCCGGCTCCAAGGTGGTGTTCGGCGCCAGCGTGACGCTGGCCGACGTGGAAACCGACGAAGAGAAGAAGTACCAGATCGTCGGTGACCTGGAAGCGGACATCAAGCTGGGCCTGATCGCGATTTCCTCGCCGGTGGCGCGCGCGATGATCGGCAAGCTGGAAGGCGATTCGATCGTGATCGACGCCCCGGCCGGCCAGCGCGAGTACGAGATCGTCAGCGTCAGCTACGTGGACTGACCACGTGGCGACGGCGACCCTGCTGTTGCCTGCACGCAGCCGCTTTGCCGCGGCTGCGCTGCCGGACGATGTGGCGCGTGCGCTCGGCCGTGCCACGACCGTGCAGGTCGCGCCGGGCGAACGCGCGCAGCTGACGCGCCATTTTGCGGTTGCCGCGCCGCACTGGCCGGTGGCCGCGTTGACCCGCCAGCGTGACGTCGGTGATGCCGCCGGCGCCAGCTGGCTGCGTGCCGATCCAGCCTGCATGGTGCCGGACATGCACGGGGCGCGGATGATGGCCTACGGCGAAACGCTGCGGCCGACCCTGGCCGACAGCCTGGCGTTGCTGCCGGTGCTGCAGCCGTTGTTCGCCGATGCCGGATTCGTGCTCGACGCACCCGATCCCTCGCGTTGGTACCTGCGGCTTCCGATCGACCTGGCCCTGCCGGATTTCGACAGTCCGGACGAGGTGCTGGGCGATGACCTGTTCTCGCACCTGCCGGAGGGCGAGGGCGGCCGTCGCTGGCGGGCGCTGATGACCGAGGCGCAGGTGCTGCTGCACAACCATTCCTGGAACCAGCAGCGCGCCGCGCAGGGGCAACAGCCGATCAATTCGCTGTGGTTCTGGGGCGGTGGCGTGATGCCGGTGTCGGTCAGCACGCCGCACGCACAGGTGCGCAGCCGCGATGCCCTGCTGCAGGGCCTGGCCCTGGCGGCTGGCGTAGCCGTCGATGGCGAGCAGGCGGTGGATGCACTGGTCGACCTGCGCCAGCTGCGTTCCCTGCAGCAGCTCGGCAACGATGCGATCCGTCCGCTGCTGGCCGCGCTGAAGCGCGGCGAGCTGCAGCGGCTGGTGCTGGATTTCGAGGACGGCCTGCAGTTCCAGCTGGATCGCGGACAGCGCTGGCAGTTCTGGAAGAAGCCGCGCCAGCTTCACGACTGATCGGGGCTCGGCCGAGCGGGGTCGGATCCGTTTTCCATCGGAAACGGCGCTGACCCCCAGGGTTTGCCGGGGTTGCCGGCCAGCGGGCGGCACTATCGCAGGTAGCGGCGCCTCAACGGACCTCGCTGACCACCGTCGGCAGTGTCCAGTGCCCGCCGAGCATATTGCGACACTGGCCCGTCGTGAAATCGCTGCTCTTCACGAAGCGCTCCCCGTCCCACACCCAGTCATTGGCGGAGATGCAATCGCCGACACCGCGGCCTCGGGAGCGGCCTCGCAGCGTAGCGTCATCGCGGTCAAAATCTTCGGCCAGGTTGGTGACAAAGATCGCCTGGTACGGCGATTTGTCTCGCACCACCCAGTAGGCGTTGCTCATGTTGTAGGCACCCACGAAGCAACTGGTGCTTGCCAGTACATGCTGGGCGTCCAGTCGCTGGATCTCGATCTCATCTGTCCCGCCATCGCTCAGGCGGCCGCACTCATCCGGCTTCGGCAGGCTGGCGATCAGCGCCTTGCGCAGGCCCGGTGCCTTGGCCAGTGCCGCGTCCGAGGCGCGCGATGCCACGAGCGTGCCGCGCACGATCACTGGCACCGGCAACGCCGCAGGCACGCTTGCTTCGGGCTTGTCGCCACGCCGTACCAGCGCACCGGGCGTTCCCAGCCGGCCCTGGGCCTCGTCCATCTTCAGCAGTACGGCCGCTGCACCGCTGTCGGAGATCGGCCACGCCTTGCCCTTGCCGTCGATGATCTCGATGCGTGCCTGGCGCGGCAGTGCGGCGACCAGTGCATCGGTCTGTGCCTGCTGCAATAAAACTTTTTCCCCGTCGCCCGTGTCGCGCACCGGGCCCAGGTCCTTGCCGTTCAGGCGCAGGCGCAGCGCCCCGGTCGGCGTCGGGCTTTCGCCATTCTCGCCATTGCGCAGCCGCGCGAGCACCTTCGTACCCGGGCCGCCGGCGCGCTCCAGCATCAGGCTGAGCAGGTTGCCGGGTTGTTCCGGACTGTAGCCGGCGGCGCGACAGGTGCGGGTGTTGTCACAGGCCAGCGACCAGTCGTTGTGTTCGAATTCGACCCCGGGCCTGGGCTCAGGCGTGGCGGAGTGGGCGGCCGGCGCCACGGTGAGTGCCATCAGCGCGGTCAGCAGGGTGCGGGTCATGGATGGAAGTCCGTTCCAGGGCAGGCAAGCATGGAAGATGCGGTCGTGAAATCCAAATGCTGCTGGCTGAAGAGCCAAGGTGCCTCGTCAGCAGCGGCAGCCGACTGGGAGAGTGGTGCACGTTATGATGTGCAGGTCTTTCGTAACCGGCGATGCCGATGTCCCTTGCCGCCGATGCTGTGCAGCCCGCCTCTGATACGCCGATGATCCGCCGCCGCGATGCGGTCGTACCCGGCAGTTGGCCGGAGGGCACGCTGCCGCTGCTGGCGCGTCTCTATGCCAGCCGTGGCGCAGGTACACCGGAGTTGGCGCAGCCGAAGCTGGGCAATCTGCACGCGCCTGAGCTGCTGACCGGCATCGATGATGCGGTGGGTCTGCTGATCGAGGCCATCGCCAACGACAAGCGCATCCTGGTGGTCGGCGATTTCGATTGCGATGGCGCCACCGCCTGTGCGGTCGGCGTGCGCGGTCTGCGCATGCTCGGTGCGCAACACGTCTTCCACGCGGTGCCGAACCGCATGGTGCATGGCTATGGCCTGTCACCGTCGCTGGTGGAAGAGCTGGCCGCGCTGCAGCCGGACCTGCTGGTCACGGTCGATCACGGCATCGCCTGCCATGCGGGCGTGACCGCGGCCAAGGCGCGGGGCTGGCAGGTGCTGGTCACCGACCATCACCTACCCGGGCCGCAGCTGCCGCCGGCCGATGTCATCGTCGATCCCAATCTCGACGGTGATGCCTTCCCCAGCAAGTCGCTGGCCGGCGTCGGCGTGATCTTCTACGTGCTGATGGCGCTGCGCCGGCACATGCGCGAGGCCGGCGTCTTCGCCGATGGCAAGGGGCCGGACCTCACCACGCTGCTGGACCTGGTGGCGGTCGGCACCGTCGCCGACCTGGTGGCGCTGGATCCGAACAACCGGGCACTGGTCAGCGCGGGCCTGCGCCGTCTGCGCGCGGGGCAGGGCTGTGTCGGCCTGCGAGCGCTGATCGAAGCCAGCGGCCGTGACGCGGCGCGGCTGACCGCCACCGACATCGGCTTCGCACTCGGCCCACGCCTGAACGCGGCGGGCCGGCTGGAAGACATGGCGCTGGGCATCGCGCTGTTGCTGACCGAAGACCCGCGCCAGGCGCGGGAGATCGCGCAGACGCTGGAGCAGATCAACTCGGAACGGCGCGCCGTCCAGCAGTCGATGACTGACGACGCCGAGCAGGCCTTGACCCGCGTGGTGCTGGACATGGCCGGTCAGCGACCGGTCGCGGCCTGCCTGTTCGATGCCGACTGGCATCCCGGTGTGGTCGGCCTGGTCGCTTCGAAGATGAAGGATCGCCTGCATCGCCCGGTGATCGCCTTTGCCCCGGCCGAACCGGGCGCCGACACCCTGCGTGGCTCGGCGCGCTCCATTCCCGGCCTGCACATCCGTGACGCCCTGGCGCTGGTCGATGCGCGCCATCCGGGCCTGATCGAACGCTTCGGTGGCCACGCCATGGCGGCCGGCCTCAGCCTGCGGCGTGACCACGTCGATGACTTCAAGGCCGCCTTCGTCGCGGTGGTGCTGGAAATGCTCGATCCGGCGGCACTGCAGCAGCAGGTGCTCAGTGACGGCGAGCTGGCCGCGGACGAGCTGGACCATCGCCACGCCGACGCGTTGCGCTTGGCCGGACCTTGGGGCCAGGGCTTCCCCGAACCGTTGTTCGACGGCTACTTCGAAGTGGCCAACTGGCGCGTGCTGAAGGAGCGCCACCTCAAGCTGGAGCTGCGCCTGCCGGGCGTACCCGGCACCATCAACGCCATCCATTTCGGCGGCTGGCACGGTAACGCGCCATCACGTCACGTCCACCTGGCCTACCGGCTGGCCTGCGACGACTATCGCGGCGGCAGCGCCATCCAGCTGATCGTGGAGCACTGCCTGCCCGCATAGAAAAAGGGGACGGAGGGGATTAAGCCGCTTTTGCCTTGTATGCCAATTGCGACTTAATCCCCTCCGTCCCCTTTTTGGGGGGGCGCCAACCCCATTACGGTTGCTGGTGCGTTCAAAGGTCCACGATCCCACTGGAGCCCGGTCATGGTCTTCGCCCGTTGCTGCACTGTGTTGTTGTTGGCCCTTGCGGCCTGGCCCGCTGGCGCACAGTCGCCGACGATCTCCCGGCCGCAGGCCGCCACGCCGCTGCTGATCGCGCCGGCGGCTGAGCAGCCGGTTCAATTACGACACGCCCGCATCGAGGGCGAGGTGCAGGCCGGCATCGCTCAGACCCGGATCACCCTGGAATTCCATAACCCGAACCGGCGCGTGCTGGAGGGTGAGCTGCAGTTCCCGTTGGCCGATGGCCAGCAGATCAGCGGCTTCGCGCTGGATATCAACGGCGAGATGCGTGACGCGGTGCCGGTGCCCAAGGACCGCGGCCGCCAGGTGTTCGAGGAGATCGCCCGTCGTGGCGTCGACCCGGGGCTGCTGGAACAGACCGCCGGCAACCAGTTCCGCCTGCGCATCTACCCGCTGCCGGCCGGTGGCAGTCGGCGCGTGCAGCTGGTGATGCGTGAGCCGTTGGCCTTCGACGGCCAAGGCTGGCAGTGGACGCTGCCGCTGCAGTTCGCCGCCGGTGCAGCCTCGGTTGAACTGAAGCTGCAGGCCCCGGGCGCGACGGCCGCGGGTACGGCGCCCTTCCGCATCAGCGCGGGCCAGCTGCTGTGGCAGGGCAAGGGCACGCAGCTGCCGTCGCAGCTGCAGTGGAGCCTGCCCGCAGTACGACAGGCACAGGTGCAGGTAGCGCCCTGGCAGGATGGCAACTACCTGCTGGCGCAGCTGCCGGCGCCGCTCAGTCACGGGCCGCGCACGCTGCCCAGCGACGTCGGGCTGCTGTGGGACGGTTCCGGCTCGGCGGGTCAGCGCGATCGCACACGTGAGTTCGCCCTGCTGGATCGCTATTTCGCCGCGCTGGGTGACGGCACCGTGGCGTTGACCGTGCTGCGCGATCGCGCCGAACCGGTGCGGCGATTCCGTATCCGCGCGGGCAACTGGAGCGAGCTGCGCGCAGCACTGCAGGCGGTGCGCCCGGACGGTGCCAGCGCGCTGGCCCAGTGGCAGCCGCAGTCGAGTGTGAAGGAGTACCTGCTGGTCAGCGATGGCCTGCTGACCTACGGCTCGGAGCAGCTGCCGACGCTGGCGCCGGATCAGCGCCTGTTTGCGGTCAGCAGCGCCGGCGCGCGCACCGATGCCGTGCGACTGCGGGGTTGGAGTGAGGCGCATGGCGGTCGCTTCGTCGCGCTGGGCAAGGATGTCGATGCGGCGGCGCACGCGTTGCTGGCATCGCCGCTGGATGTGCAGGTCGATGCGGGACGCGGCGTGCAGGATGTAGTGATCGATCGGCGCAGTGAAGCCGACGGCTGGCTGTGGCTGCACGCACGACTGGCAGCCGACGGTGTGCCGATGCGGGTGCGCGTTGGCGACGGTGAGTGGGAAGCGCTGCCAGCGACGCAGAAGAGCAAGGACGGTGAACTGCTGGCCGGTTTGTGGGCGCAGGCGCGCCTGCAGCAACTGGCCGTCGACCGCCGCGGCAACCGCGAGGCCATGCAGCGCCTGTCGCAGCAGTTTGGCCTGGTCGGGCCGGACACCTCGTTGATCGTGCTGGAGACGCTGGAGGACTACCTGCGTTATGCCATCCGTCCGTCCGGCAAGCTGCGCGCGGACTACGACGCGCGGTTCGCACGGCAGGTGACAGACCGCGCCGCTGCTGATCGCCAGCGCCTGGATGAAGTGGCGGCACACTGGAAGGAGCGCCAGCAGTGGTGGAACCGTAGCTGGCCGAAGGGAATGCCGCCGCAGGTGAAGGGTGGGGCACTGGAAGTGGCCTCCGCGGACTACGCGATGGAATCGGCGCCGGTGGCGATGCTCGCCGCGCCGGCCCCTGCGGCACCGCCCGCCCCGGCCCCGATGGCCGCCGCCGAGCAGCGCATGGAAGCCAGCAGCGCGCGTGCACGTCGCTCGGCGCCTGCATCGAACAAGGCCCTGGATTCAATCACGGTCACGGGTGGCCGTGTCGCTGCGCCCGCTGCCGCCAACGAGGGCGAGCTCGGCATCCAGCTGGCGGCCTGGCAGCCAGACTCGGCCATCGCCCGGCGCCTGCGCCAGGGCCCGCCGTCGCAACTGTATGACCGCTACCTGGCCGAGCGCGATGCCCACGCCGACAGCAGCGCATTCTTCCTGGACGTGGCCGACCTGCTGCTGGCGCAGGGTCAGCGCGACCTGGCGCTGCGTGTGTTGTCGAACCTGGCCGAGATGGACCTGGACAATCGCCACCTGCTGCGCGTGCTCGGCTATCGGCTGATGCAGGCCGATGCCCCCGCGCTGGCGGTGCCGGTGTTCGAGCAGGTGCTGGCGATGGGCCAGGAAGAACCGCAGAGCTTCCGCGACCTCGGCCTGGCACTGGCGGCGGCCGGCAAGCCGCAGCAGGCGCTGGCGCCGCTGTACCAGGTGGTGGTGCGGCCGTGGGACAGCCGCTTCGATGGCATCGCCCTGATCGCGCTGGATGAGCTGACCAACCTGGTGGCCGGCAGCACGCCCCGGCTGGATACCACCAGCATCGACCCGCGCCTGCTGCAGGCGATGCCGCTGGACCTGCGGGTGGTGCTGTCGTGGGATGCCGACAACAGCGACATGGACCTGTGGGTGACCGACCCGAACGGCGAGCGCGCCTACTACGGCAACCGCCTGACCTACCAGGGCGGGCAGATGTCGCAGGACTTCACCGGCGGCTATGGTCCCGAGCAGTTCTCGCTACGCAATGCCAAGCCGGGCAAGTACAAGGTGGAGGCGAACTACTTCGGCAGCCGCCAGCAGCTGGTGACCGGTGCGACAACCCTGATGCTGCGCCTTACCACCCATTGGGGCACGGCCAAGCAGAAGGACCAGATGGTGACGATGCGCCTCAAGGATCGCGCCGAAACCGTGTTGGTGGGCGAATTCGAGGTGCGTTGATCACTCGGACGCCCCTGTGGAGTCGAGCTTGCTCGACTGCCTCAATGTAGAGCCGAGCCCGCGCTCGGCTCATGGCAGAAGCAGCCGAGCGTGGGCTCGGCTCTACACTGCTATTTTCCGCGCATCCAAGCGTCTAGTTGTCTGGCCAGCGTGCGATTCTTGTGGGCAGACGCAACCGAATCCGTGCCTGGAACCAAATTGATACCCAGGCTTGTACTTATCTGCTTGACCCATTCGGGAAAGTGATCAAGCGTGGCGCCGATGATTGGCGGCAACTGGAAGTCGTTGCTGGTGGGTGTGTCCCGGTAGGCGACGTAGGAGCCATCACCCGAGGTCAGGTTGATTGACCAAGGGCTGTCAGGCCAACTGTTGAGGGTCAGGCTGATCCGAGGATGCCCGCTCTCGCTGCTGTACTCGCCGTCCTGATAGAGGGTGATTCTGGCGCTCCAGTCTCGGATGTTCTGCACGCGCCAACCCTGGCGCTGCACCAGCCGGACAGCGTCCCCCGCCATGATCCGCATGTCATGCAGTTGCGCCAGATTTTCACAAAGAGCGGCGTACTCGGTGTTCTCCGCGCAGTGTGGTCGGGCGGCTTCGGCAGTCAGGTAAAGCACGGAGAGCGCGTGGCTTCGATCTCCGTCTCCAGACCACTTCCTGACCATCAGGTCATGTGCCATCTGGATGCGCGTGTCCTCATTGAGTTGTGCAATGAGTGCCATGCCCCAATAGAGGATTGGCCCCATTTCCTTGATATCGTGTTGCAGGGATCGGCCGGCTTCGAGAATGATCGGGGCCGACGAGCGGAATGGAAGGAATTTTTCGACCTTCTCTCGCTGGGCATGGAACGATTGGTACTTCCTGCAATGCTCCACCAGACGGGTGCGCTGTTTCAGATCCGCTGCATTTGCAACCGTGCCACTTGGCAGCTCGCCATGCTCGTTGAAGCCGAAGCAGAACAGGTGCTCGAGGCTGCGGCTGGCTTGGCGCGTGTAGTAGCCCACCGGGAGCTTTGTGAGTTCCAGATAGGCTGCAACAAGGGTGGGAAAGTCTCTCTCAGGGAGTCCGGCGACCTTCCAGTCACCCACGCGCAGCCAGTGGAAGTAGAAACGTTGCAGCAGATCCCCAGACAAGTGGCGACCTGCTTTCGGTGCAAGTGCTCCGAGTTGGTAGTGATAGCTCGGGTAAATGTCGCCTTGACATTCCTCAGCAAGCGCAGCTTCTTCCGAGTTAACAAAGGCGACCAGCAGATTGAAGTCGGATTGATCCATTGCAGCGTTCCCGGCAAAAAGTGCCTTCCGTCGAAAAGGCGACTTCCTACACTGGCAGGGCGCTGTTGAGCTTCCAATGCGAATAGTTGCAAATGCCATGAACATGCTGCGTATCCGTTGCCCGTACGAGGTCCCGTGGGGAGTCCCCAGCATCGATGCTGGTCTATCAGCCAGCCAGCACGTCAGCCAAGACGCGCCGGCGCTGGTGCGTCCGTGACAGTGTCATCAGTAGTGGCCAGCCAGAAGTGGATTGCCGGCCGGTGGACGTGTAGAGCCGAGCCCATGCTCGGCTCAGGGCAGAAGCAGCCGAGCGTGGACTCGGCTCTACAACCGCGCAGCGTGTGCAACCGGCCACGCTGGCGGATTCGCACGCAGGCCGAACAGCGGCCGCAGCCAGCGCACGCGACGGATCAGCAGTTCGTGGATCAGCAGGCAGCCGCCGACGGTGCCGCCCAGCAGTAGCGACGGCTCCAGCCAAGAACCCAGTTGCAATGGCTTGAGCCAGAACAACAGCACGATGATCAGGCTCTGGTGCAGCATGTACCAGGGATAGATTGCCTCGGTGCAGTACGGCAGCCAGCCAAACGGGCGGTCGAGGAAGACCTTGCCCCAGCCGAGGATGGCCAGCAGCGCGGTCCAGACATACACCGACTGGCTGGCCCTGCCCTGCAGGTCCCAGAACGTTTCAGGCCATTGCCGCAGCGAGGAGTCAGCCGGCAGCACCTGACCGAGGATGCGCAACCCCAGATACCAGCCGACCGCCGCCAGCGCCAGCCACAGCGTGGTGCGGCGCAGGAAGACCACACGCTGCCAGAACACCGGCTCGCGACCTAGCAGGTAGCCGGCCAGGAACACTGTCGCGTACTTCGCGTGCTGGTACCAGTCGCCAAGCAGGGCATTGGTGGACGGATAGACCGGCTCCAGCCAGATCACCCAGGCCAGCAGCAGCGCAGAAGGAATTCCGATCAGCAGTATCGGCGAGGCGGCGCAGAACGCGATCGCATGGCGCACCACGGCCGTTCCCAGCAATGGCATCAGCAGGGCCAGGGCCAGCGTGTAGTTCCACAGATAGGCCAGGTACCACAGGTGGTTCCAGGTGATGCCGTATTGCCAGCCTGCGAAACTGCCTTCCGGCCACGGCCGCACCTGCCAGTAGCGCAGCAGGAAATGTCCGAAGCCGGGCGCAACATGACCGTTGGCCACGCCCTCGCAGTAGGGCTGGATCGGCACGATCACGAACATGCCGAACAGCAGGGGCAGCAGCAGCCGCCACGTGCGCAGGCCGGCAAAGCGCAGCAGCCTGCCTTCCGGCCGCATCAGCGCGATGGCGATGCCTGAAATCAGGAACAGCAGCGACATCCGCCAGCGGTTGACGAACAGCATCGGCCACTGCAGCCATTCGGCGGTATGCACGCTCTTGAGGTGGAAGCCCCAGTCGTCCACATAGGCCATGGCGGTGTGGTAGAGGATCAGCAGGGCGAAGGCGAACACGCGCAGGGCGTCGATGTCGTGGCGTCGGGTCATGGTGGTGGTGTGCCGGAGAGTCGACCCAAGGTGACGCCGCCCGGTCCGTGCAGCGACTGCCAAGGGGCTGCCGGAACCCGCGCAGTGACCAATGGCGGGGGTGGTGTGACCAATGGAGCCGCTACCCTTTGGCCATTGAGGCAGGCTGGAGCACCGCAACGACATGGATGCAGCAATGACCCAGGGCCGACCACCGCGCTGGCGCACCACCACCCGGCTGCTGGTCTGGGCAGCGATCCTGTCGGCCTCGGCGGTGACCAGCGCGCTGGTTGAGGTGATGGACGCCTCGCGGCGGGGCAGCGATCTCGGCCTGTGGGAGCCGATGATCTGGGAATTCAGCAGCCTCGCCCTGATCCTGTTGACCCTGCCGCTGCTGTGGTGGGGCTGCGAGCGCTGGCCGCTGCATGCCGATACCTGGAAGCAGCGTTTGCCGCTCTACCTGCTGGCCAGCGTGGGCTGGTCGTTACTGCACGTGGTGGGGATGATGGTACTGCGGCACCTGGCCTATGTATCGCTGGGCTACCGCTACCAGGACGATGCGGGATGGCTGGAGCGTTTTGCCTACGAATACCTGAAGGATGTGCGCACGTTCGCGATGTTCGTGGCACTGGAGCACTTCGCCAGCTGGTTCGGCCGGCGCAGGCAGGGCGAGGCGAGCCTGCTGGCCGAGCCGGACGTCGGCCCGCCGGTGGAGCCGGTCGAGCGACCCCAGCACTTCCTGGTGCGCAAGCTGGGCAAGGAGTTCCTGGTCGCCACGGCGGACGTGGAGTACGCCCAGGCCGCAGGGAACTATGTGAACCTGCGGGTACGCGGCCACGACTATCCGCTGCGGATCACCATGGCAGTGCTGGAGCAGCGGCTCGACCCGGGCGAGTTCCTGCGCCCGCACCGCAGCTGGCTGATCCATCGGGGCCAGCTGCGCTCGATCGAGCCGCTGGACGGTGGCGAGGCCCTGCTGCATATGGCCGACGGGGCGAAAGTGCCGTGCAGCCGGCGCCAGCTGCCGCTGCTGCGGCAGGCGCTGGGGGCAGGGTGAGGCCCTCATTCCGGGTACCCGCAGCCTGCGGTATCATTACCAGTCATCTTTTGAATGCATAACCGCCGACATGATCGAACTGAATCCTGTCCGCCAGCGCATCACCGATCTGACCGATCGCGTGCTGTCGCTTCGGGGGTATCTTTGACTACGACGCCAAGAAAGAGCGTCTTGAAGAAGTAACGCGGGAGCTGGAAAGCCCCGACGTCTGGAACAACGCCGAATACGCCCAGAACCTGGGCCGCGAGCGTTCCAGCCTGGAAAAGACCGTGGGCGGCATCGCCTCGGTGCTCGATGGCCTGAACGATGCCACCGAGCTGCTGGAGCTGGCCGAGTCCGAGCAGGACGAGGACACCGCCCTGGCCGTGGTCGCCGACCTGGACAAGCACCAGGCCCACGTGGAGAAGCTGGAGTTCCAGCGCATGTTCTCCGGCGAGATGGACAATGCGGCGGCGTTCGTCGACATCCAGGCCGGTGCCGGCGGCACCGAAGCCCAGGACTGGGCCGAGATCCTGCTGCGCATGTACCTGCGCTGGTGCGAGTCGCGCGGCTGGAAGACCGAACTGATGGAAGTGTCCGGTGGCGACGTCGCCGGCATCAAGTCGGCCACGCTGCGCGTGGAAGGCGACTATGCCTATGGCTGGCTGAAGACCGAGACCGGCGTGCACCGTCTGGTGCGCAAGTCGCCGTTCGACTCGGACAACCGCCGCCACACCAGCTTCACCTCGGTGTTCGTGTCGCCGGAAATCGACGACAACATCGACATCACCATCAACCCGGCCGACCTGCGTACCGACGTGTACCGTTCGTCCGGTGCCGGTGGCCAGCACGTCAACAAGACCGAGTCGGCGGTGCGCATCACCCACATCCCGACCAACATCGTCGTGGCCTGCCAGACCGGCCGCAGCCAGCACCAGAACCGCGACAACGCGATGAAGATGCTGGCCGCCAAGCTGTACGAGCTGGAGATCCAGAAGCGCAACGCCGAGAAGGACGCGGTGGAAGCCACCAAGTCCGACATCGGCTGGGGCAGCCAGATCCGCAACTACGTGCTCGACCAGAGCCGTATCAAGGACCTGCGTACCGGCATCGAGCGCTCGGATACGCAGAAGGTGCTCGACGGCGACCTGGACGAGTTCGTCGAGGCCAGCCTGAAGGCCGGCCTGGCCGTGGGCTCCAAGCGCGTCGATGCCTGATCGACGCGCGTGCGCTGAGATCGTCACCCTCGCGCGCAACGCCGAGGGTGGCTGATCGCGCTTCCGGTAGAGCCGAGCCCATGCTCGGCTGCTGTTGGCGCAGTAGCAGATGCGTCGAGCATGGCTCGACGCTACAAAGGGCAGGACGGGCCGATGATGCGCAGCGAAAGTGAACGCAAGGAACTCGGCGGCTTCCTCAAGGCCTGCCGCGCCCGTGTCGACCCCGCCACGCTCGGCCTGCCGGCCGGGCGCCGGCGTACCCCGGGCCTGAAACGCGAGGAAGTCGCGCTGGCGATCGGGGTGTCAGCTGGTACACCTGGATCGAGCAGGGCCGTGAAGTGCGCGCCTCGCCCGAGGTGCTGGAGCGGCTGGCACAGGTGCTGCGCATGAGCGACGACGAGCGCGCCTATGCGTTCGCGTTGTCCGGCTATGGCGTGCCACTGGAATCACCGGACGAAAGCGTGACCGATGGCCTGCGCCAGCTGGTGGAGGCGATGCAGCCGATCCCTGCGTATGTGCGCAATACCCGCTTCGACATCCTGGCCTGGAACCCGGCCATCGCCGATCTGTTCGTGGACTACAGCCAGTTGGCGCCGCACGAGCGCAATACGCTGCGGCTGATGTTTCTGTACCCGCCGTACCGCACGCTGATCCTCAACTGGGAAGAAATGACCCGCGGCCTGCTGGCAGGTTTCCGTGCGGCGATGGCGCAGGCGCCGGACAAGGCGCCGTTCCTGGCGCTGGTGGAGGACATTGCCGCGCACAGCGAGGAATTCCGTCAGTGGTGGCCGGAGCACGACGTGCGGCGGTTCGATGAAGGTGCGAAGAAGTTGAACCATCCCACGCGCGGGTTGCTGGACCTGCAGTACGTGGCGCTGGTGCCGGAGAGCCGGCACGATCTTTCCCTGGTGACTTACCTGCCGCGAAGGTAGGTTGGTTCGGCAGGGCTGCGCCCTGCACCCGCAGAGGCTTCAAGCCAAGGCAACAGCAACAGCAACAGCAACAGCGAGCATCCTTGGGATGGCGGGGCGGTGTGGGCTGGCAGGACACGCCGTGAACCCATCCATGGGGGCTCGATGGCGCCATCCATGGCGCCAACGGTCCTGCCAACCCACACCGCCCCGCCTCAGACAAATTTCGCGCGGCTGTTGGTAGGTGTCGACCTTGGTCGACACATCTGTCAGATATCGAAAGAAATTCCGGGGTCAGATCCCAAGAGTATTCCCGACAGATCGCGGAAATCTGTCGAAGGCGGGGTGGGTCCGGTTGCGGGGGCGTGAGCGCCATGGATGGCGCGACCGAGGCTACATGGGTGAGGGCGCTTTGCTTGCGAAGCACTGCTTCGCAAGCGCCCGAACGCCCAGCCGCCGGCGGCTGGGCCGGACCCCGGAGGGGGATTTACGCCGTCCCCCGCAACCGGACCCACACCGCCATCCCAGGGGATGCAGGCCTTTGACCTTGACGTTGCCCTGGCCTCTGCGGGTGCAGGGCGCAGCCCTGCCGGCACCTATCTCCATTCAGACAGGTAAGTGCAGGTCACAGGATAAGCAGACGCCTTGTTGCCTCCGCCAATCGGGTCCACATTCCTGTGCAGGAGATGGGCCACCGCCCGTCGTCGAGACACCAGGAGACCTGCATGTCCGCTGCCCCCAGTACAGCCATTTCCCGCGATCCGGCCACCGGCCAGCAGATCGCCAGCCACCCCTTCGCTACCGACGCCGAACTGGAGGCCATCCTCGATCGCGGCCAGGTTGGCTTCGCCGCCTGGAGCACGAGGAGCCTCGAACAGCGTGCAGACGTATTGCGTGCGATGGCCGCGGTACTGCGCCGCGACCGTGAAAAGCTGGCTGCGCTGGCTACCGCCGAAATGGGCAAGGTCCAGGCCGAATCCCTGGCAGAAATCGAGAAGTGCGCCGTGCTGTGCGACTGGTACGCCGACCACGGTGCGCAGTTCCTGCGCGACGAGCCGACCCAGGTGCCCGACGACAAGGCCTACGTGTCCTACCTGCCGCTGGGCGTGGTGCTGGGCATCATGCCGTGGAATTTCCCGTACTGGCAGGTGATGCGCGCGGCGGTACCGATCCTGATGGGCGGTAACGGCTTCCTGCTGAAGCCGGCCGAGAACATCGTCGGCACCGCGCAACTGCTCGATGCCGCCTGGCGTGATGCCGGGCTGCCGGAAGGCACCTTCATCGCCGCCAACATCAGCCGCGAGGGTACCAGCCGTGCGATCGCCGATGACCGCATTGCCGCCGTCACCCTGACCGGCAGCGTGGCCGCCGGCCGCAGCATCGCTGCCCAGGCCGGGCAGGCACTGAAGAAGGTAGTGCTGGAGCTGGGTGGCTCGGATCCGTTCATCGTGCTGGCCGACGCCGATCTGGACGCCGCCGTAGATGCCGCGGTCGCCTCGCGCTTCCAGAACACCGGGCAGGTCTGCATCGCCGGAAAGCGCATCATCGTCGAAGACGCGGTCTACGACCGTTTCGTGGCGCAGTTCTGCCAGAAGGTGCAGGCACTGAGCATCGGCGATGGCCGCGACCCGGCCAACCGCATCGGCCCGATGGCCCGCCAGGACTTGCTGGAACAGCTGGATGCGCAGGTACGCGCCTCGGTGGAGGCCGGCGCGAAGCTGCTGGTCGGCGGCCATCAGCTGGATCGCCCGGGCGCGTTCTACGCCCCCACCGTACTGGCCGACGTGGAGCCGGGCATGCAGGCCTTCGATACCGAGACCTTCGGGCCGGTGGCCTCGATCAGCCGCGCCCGTGATGCCGACCACGCGGTGGAACTGGCCAACCAGAGCGAGTTCGGCCTCAGCGGCAACCTGTGGACCGGCGACCGCGCCCGAGCCATGCAGCTGGCCCGCCGGCTGCAGACCGGCGGTGTGTTCGTCAACGGCTTCTCCGCTTCGGACCCCCGCGTGCCGATCGGCGGCGTGAAGAAGAGCGGCTTCGGCCGCGAGCTCTCGCACTTCGGCATCCGAGAATTCGTCAACGCGCAGACAGTGTGGTTCGACAAGCATTGACACGCGGCTCTCATCCTTCCTGCAACGATCCACCATCAGTCCAGCACAAAGGACGGCATCCGATGTCCAAGGGTTCAGATCTGCTCGTCGCCGCACTTGAGAACGAAGGCGTCGAGCGCATTTTCGGTATTCCCGGCGAAGAAAACCTCGACGTGGTCGAGTCGCTCCGCCATTCCAGCATCGAACTGGTCATCACCCGCCACGAACAGGCGGCGGTGTTCATGGCGGCCACGTATGGCCGCCTGACCGGCAAGCCGGGCGTATGCCTGGCAACGCTCGGTCCGGGCGCGCTCAACTTCACCACCGGCGCCGCCTACGCGCTGCTCGGTGCGTGGCCGGTCATCATGATCACAGGCCAGAAGGGCATCGTGGCCAGCAAGCAGGCACGCTTCCAGATCGTCGACATCGTCAGCACGATGAAGCCGCTGACCAAGCAGGCGCGGCAGATCGTCTCGGCGCGCACCATCCCGACCATCGTCCGCGAAGCGTTCCGTGTGGCCCAGGAGGAGCGCCCGGGCCCGGTGTTGCTGGAGCTGCCCGAGGATATCGCCGCCGATGAAGTAGAAGGGGTGTCGCTGATTCCGCCGCATGCGGTGGAGCGGCCGATTGCCAGCCCCGAGGCGCTGGACCGCGCCGCGGAGATCATCCGCAATGCCAAGCGGCCGTTGCTGATGATCGCTTCGGCGGCGTCGCGGCCGCAGTCCAGCGAGGCGCTGTCGGCGTTCGTACTACGCGCCGGCATTCCGTTCTTCACCACGCAGATGGGCAAAGGCGCGGTGGCCGGCGGCTCGGGCCTGTACATGGGTACCGCGGCGCTGACCGAACGCGACTACGTGCACATGGCCATCGACCAGGCCGACGTGATCGTGACCATCGGCCATGAGGTCACCGAAAAGCCGCCATTCGTGATGCGTCCAGGCGGGCCGACCGTGATCCATATCGGCTACTCGCAGGCGGCGGTGGAGCAGGTGTACTTCCCGCAGGTGGAAGTGATCGGTGACATCGGCCGTTCGCTGACCCAACTGGCCGACCGCATCGAAGGCGCGGTGCCCCATGCCGATGCGCTGCTGCCGCTGCGCGCGACCATCCTCGAGCACCTTGCCGATCGCGCCGAGGACGCTGGTTTCACCCCGCAACGACTGGTGCACGACGTGCGCCAGGTGATGCCGCCGGACGGCATCGTGGCGCTGGACAACGGCATGTACAAGATCTGGTTTGCGCGCAACTACCGCACCCAGGTGGCCAACACATTGCTGCTGGACAACGCGCTGGCGACCATGGGCGCGGGCCTGCCGTCGGCGATCATGGCCTCGATCCTGTACCCGCAACGACGGGTGCTGGCGGTGTGTGGCGACGGCGGCTTCATGATGAACAGCCAGGAGCTGGAGACGGCGCGCCGGCTGGGCCTGAACCTGGTGGTGCTGATCCTCAACGACGGTGCCTACGGCATGATCCGCTGGAAGCAGGCGGTGGATGGTTTCACCGACTACGGCATGACCTTCAGCAATCCCGATTTTGTGAAGTATGCCGAGGCCTATGGCTGCAAGGGGCATGAGGTGACGGCCATCGAGCAGTTCGTCCCGACCCTGGAGGCGGCCTTCAACGAGGGCGGGGTGCACCTGGTGTCGGTGCCGATCGATTACTCGGAGAACCAGCGGGTGCTGGTGGACGAGCTGCGACAGGCGTTTCCCGGGAACGGCTGACGCCGGCGCCGCGCTCCGGTGGGTGTCGACCTTGGTCGACACAGGGACCGCCAACCAAGGTTGGCGACTACCGGGGCAGGGCGGCGGCGGGGCTGGGGCTGGACGGTTTTGGTATGCTGGGCAACCGGCTGTGCCGGGCGCAAGATCCCCCTCACTACACGATTCCCGCAGATCCATGAGCGAAGCTACCGATACCCCCCCCGTCGACGAAAACAAGTTGATCGCCGAGCGCCGTGAGAAACTCAAAGCGCTGCGTGGGCAGGGCATCGCGTATCCGAACGATTTCCGTCGCGAGGACTTCGCCGGCCGCCTGCAGGAAGAGTTCGCCGATGTCGAAAAGTGGACCGCCGAGGCGCTGGAAGGCAATGGCCGCCAGGTGAAGATGGCCGGCCGCCTGATGGCCAAGCGCATCATGGGCAAGGCCAGTTTCGCGCAGATCCAGGACGAGTCCGGCCGCATCCAGCTGTTCCTGCAGGGCACGGTGCTGGGCGATGCCTATACCGCCTTCAAGGGCTGGGACGTGGGCGACATCATCGCCGTCGAAGGCGGCCTGACCCGCACCAGGACCGGCGAGCTGTCGGTCAAGGCCGAATCGATCCGCCTGCTGACCAAGTCGCTGCGCCCGCTGCCGGACAAGTGGCATGGGCTGGCCGACGTCGAGCAGCGTTACCGCCAGCGTTACGTCGACCTGATCGTCACCCCGGAGTCGCGCGCGGTCTTCATCAAGCGCTCGAAGATCATCCGCGCCATGCGTGCGTGGCTGGACAACCGCGACTTCCTGGAAGTCGAGACGCCGATGATGCATTACATCCCCGGCGGCGCGGCGGCCAAGCCGTTCACCACCCACCACAACGCGCTGGACCTGGACCTGTACCTGCGTGTGGCGCCGGAGCTGTACCTCAAGCGCCTGACCGTGGGTGGCCTGGAGCGCGTTTACGAGATCAACCGCAACTTCCGCAACGAAGGCGTCAGCACCCGCCACAACCCGGAATTCACCATGATGGAGCTGTACGAGGCCTACGCCACGTACAACGAGATCATGGACCTGACCGAAGGCGTGATCCGTGACGTGGCCAAGGCCGTCAACGGCAGCACCGAGGTCGAGTGGGACGGGGCGAAGATCGACCTGGGCCCGGCGTTCCGCCGTTGGCGCATGGACGAGGCGGTGCGCCACCACAACCCCGAGATTTCCGTCGCCGACTGCACCGACCGCGACGCGCTGCTGCGCCATTGCGAGCGCTTGAATATCCGCGTCAAGCCGTCCTACGGCTGGGGCAAGCTGCTGCTGGAGATCTTCGAGGCCACGGTCGAGCACACCCTGATCCAGCCGACCTTCATCACCGACCACCCGGTGGAGGTCTCGCCGCTGGCTCGTGCCAACGACAACGACCCGGGTTACACGGATCGCTTCGAGCTGTTCGTCAACGGCAAGGAGCTGGCCAACGGCTTCTCCGAACTGAACGACCCGGAAGACCAGGCGCAGCGTTTCCAGGCCCAGGTGGCCGCGAAGGAAGGCGGCGACGACGAGGCGATGCACTACGACGCCGACTACATCCGTGCGCTGGAGTACGGCATGGCCCCGACCGGTGGCCTCGGCATCGGCGTGGATCGCCTGGTGATGCTGCTGACCGGCAGCAGCTCGATCCGTGACGTGCTGCTGTTCCCGTACATGCGTCCGGAGCAGTAAGTCGTCTTTTTGACCCCTGTTTGTGCGCGCCGTCGCGAAATGAGACGGCGCGATTGACGCCTCCCGCACTCGGCGTATCGTTAATGCACTACCTTGACGTCTGTTATGGCTTGATCGGCGCCAAGGGGAGTGCGCATTGTGGAGAGTCCGCTTCACAATGTGATGACGATCATGAACCGGGACGCATGACACGGGAGTCGGGCCGATGCAGGGTGCGAGCGTTCGCAGCGGCAGGGTATCCTCGCCTGCTGATGATCCAGCATGGTCGAGAAACCAGGCGGAGTACGCGTTGAACATCGTCATTGTTGACGACCAGACGTCCGCGCGGACGATGCTGCGTCATGTCATCGAAGACATCGCGCCGGAACTGAGCGTGCATGACTTCGGCGATCCGCTGACCGCATTGGCCTGGTGCGAGGCGCACCCGGTCGACCTGCTGCTGCTCGATTACCGCATGCCGGAGATGGACGGGCTGGAGTTCGCCCGCCGTTTCCGTCGCCTGCCCAAGCACCGCGATATCCCGGTGATCCTGATCACCGTGGTCGGCGACGAGCCGATCCGGCAGGCGGCGCTGGAAGCGGGGGTCATCGACTTCCTGGTCAAGCCGATCCGCCCGCGCGAACTGCGCGCGCGCTGCTACAACCTGCTGCAGCTGCGCCAGCAGACCGAGAACGTGAAGCAGCGTGCGTTGTCGCTGGAGCAGCGCCTGCTGGCCAGCATGCACGAGGTCGAGGAACGCGAACGCGAGACCCTGTCGCGATTGGCACGGGCGATCGAGTTCCGAGATGCCGGCACCAGTGCCTACCTCGAACGCATGGCGCGCGTGGCGGGGCTGATTGCCGAGCAGCTGGGCCTGCCCGAAGACGACGTGCGCCTGATCGAGATGGCCGCACCGCTGCATGACATGGGCAAGATCGCCATTCCCGACGCGGTGCTGCTCAAGCAGGGCAAGCTCAATGACGAGGAGCTGGCGATCATGCGCCGGCATCCACGCATCGGCCACGAGCTGCTCAGTGGCAGCCAGAACCGTTTCATCCAGGTGGGCGCGCTCATCGCGCTGCGCCATCACGAGCGCTATGACGGCAGCGGCTATCCCGACGGCCTGGTCGGCGAAGCGATCCCGCTGGAAGCGCGGATCGTTGCTGTCGCCGATGTCTTCGACGCACTCATCTCACCCCGTCCGTACAAGGAAGCATGGACCATGGAAGCCACACTGGCCTATCTGTACGCACAGCGTGGCCGCCTGTTCGATCCACGCTGCGTGGATGCGCTGATGCGCGGCCGCCAGCAGTTGATGGACATCTGCGCCCAGCACTCGACGGCATCGACGCGACCGGGTGGGTGACATGCAGGACCTGTTCGCACGCGTGAAGCGTCGGCTGGCGCAGCGTCCGGATTCGGAACATGGCCAGGCGATCGTGCGGGTGGTGCTGATCTCGCTGATCCTGATCTATGTTCTGCTGTCCGGTGCCCGCCTGCACCGGTTGGATCAGTACCAGGGCGTGCTGGCAACGGTAGTGACCGGCCTGGGCCTGTCGCTGCTGCTGTTCGGCTGGCTGCTGTGGAGGCCGCAGCGCTCGGACCCGCGACGGGTGGCCGGAATGCTGGCCGATTACGGACTGATCGCGATCGGCATGATCCAGATGGGTGAGCCGCTGGCGTGGGTGTATGCGGTGGTGATGTGGGTGACAGTGGGCAACGGCCTGCGCTTCGGGCCGCGGTACCTGGCCGCTGCCGTCGTGCTGGCCATGGCCAGTTTCGGCACTACGGTGCTGTTGACCCCTTACTGGCAGGCCAACCTGGGCCTGGCGGTTTCACTGTGGCTGGGGCTGTTGGCGGTACCGTTGTGCTGCTCCTCCCTGCTGCGCCGAAGGATGCGACATCCGACCATGGATACGACGCCCGCCACTGGCTCCGACAAGCGCTCGCTGCTGGCCCGCTTCAAGCAGCGCCTGTCCGGGCGCGAGGACAGCGAGCACGCGCAGAACCTGATCCGCATCATCATCACGGCGCTGTTCATCAGCTATCTCGGCTGGCGCTCGCTGAGCGGTGGCGGTGAGGCGCTGACTGCGACGTGGCTGATCCTCGCCTTCGAGCTGACCATTTCCGCAGGCCTGCTGGCCGCGATCCTGGTCAATCCGGGCGTGTCGCATGTGCGCCGGGTGATCGGCATGCTGACCGACTACACCTGCATGGCCTGGATCATGACGATCCAGGGCGAGCCGGCCGCACCGCTGTATGCGGTGATGCTGTGGGTCACGATCGGCAACGGCATGCGCTACGGCAGCACCTACCTGCGCGTGGCCACGGCCATGGGCTGCCTGGCGTTCCTGTGCACGGTGATGCTGTCGCCCTACTGGCGCAGCCACGACTATCTGGGCTGGGGCCTGCTGCTGGGCCTGGGCGCGATTCCGCTGTACTTCGATTCGCTGTTGCATGCCTTGACCCGGGCGGTGGCCGAGGCGCGCCAGGCCAACGAAGCCAAGAGCCGCTTCCTGGCCAACATGAGCCATGAGTTCCGCACGCCGCTGAACGGGCTGGCGGGCATGACCGAAGTACTGGCCACCACCCGCCTGGACGACGAACAGCGCGAGTGCCTGAACACCATCCAGGCCTCGACCCGCAGCCTGCTGGCGCTGGTGGAAGAGGTGCTGGACATCTCCGCGATCGAAGCCGGCAAGGTGCGCGTGGAGTCGCACGAGTTCGCACTGGCCGACGTGCTGCAGGCGATCAACCTGATCCTGACCCCGCAGACCCGCTCCAAGTCGCTGGACTATCGCGTGCAGGTGGACGACAACGTGCCGCCGCGCCTGCTGGGTGATGCCGGGCATCTGCAGCAGATCCTGCTGAACCTGATGGGCAACGCGGTCAAGTTCACCGACAGCGGCTACGTACATCTGCGCGTGTCGAGCCCGGACGCGCCGGGCAGCCAACGGATGCGCCTGCGATTCGAGATCGTCGATACCGGCATCGGCGTGCCGGTGGCGCTGCGTGGGCGCCTGTTCAATGCCTTCGAGCAGGGGGATGTCGGCCTGGCCCGTCGCCATGAGGGCACCGGCCTGGGCACGGCCATTGCCAAGGGCCTGGTCGAGTCGATGGGCGGGCAGGTCGGCTATGTACCGAACAGCCCGCGCGGCAGCGTGTTCTGGGTCGAGATCACGCTGGACGTCGCAGAGACCGCATCAGCCCCGGCGGTTCCGTCCGAGGTGGCTGAAGCCGGCAATGTCATCGCGTTTTCCAACCCCTTCCTGCGCCATCGTGCACGGGTGCGCAGCCTGCGGGTCCTGGTGGCCGACGATCACGAGGCCAACCGCATGGTGCTGCAGCGGCTGCTGGAGAAGGCCGGCCACAAGGTCACCTGCGTCAACGGCGGCGCCGAAGTGCTCGATGCGTTGGAGCAGGCCAGTTACGACGCAGCGATCGTCGACCTGCACATGCCCGGCATGAGCGGACTGGATCTGCTCAAGCAGTTGCGGGTGATGCAGGCCAGCGGCATGCCTTACGTTCCGGTCATGGTGCTGAGCGCAGACGTCACCCCCGAGTCCATCCTGCGTTGTGAGCAGGCCGGCGCCCGCGCCTTCCTTGCCAAGCCCGTGGTGGCCACCCGCCTGCTGGAAGTGCTGGCCGATGTCGCCGCCAACACCCGCGCCGAGCCCGGCATCCAGTCGGTGCCTGCATTGCCGGTCGGCGATGGCGTGCTCGATACCGCGGTGCTGGACGAGCTGGCGTCGCTGGGCATGGGCGATGGCTTCGAACGCAAGTTCATCGACCAATGCCTGGCGGACGTCGACGCAAGCATGGGCCAGCTGCAGGGCTGCGGCGAGCGCCAGGCCTGGGAGGATTTCCGCGAGCACGCCCACGCGCTGCGCGGCGTGGCAAGCAACCTGGGGCTTGTCCAGGTTGCCGCCTCCAGTGGCGAACTCATGCGCATGGCGGACTGGCAGCTGAAGGGCGAATGGAGCGCCCGCCTCAGCAGCCTGGCGACCGCTCTGCGCAACGGCAGGAATGCGTTGGCTGCCCGTAGTGCGGGGGCACCGCACCGCGACGACAGCGAGCGCAGCCCGTCCTGACCCGCCAGACGATCAGGCCGGGTCGCCATTGCGCCGGGCCTGCGCCCGTACCAGCCGATCCATGGTGCGCAGGGACTTCTCGCCGAGCTGCATCGCAGTGTCTACCCAGATCTCGGTGATCCGCATCATTTCATGCAGCGGCACCATGGTGGCGATCTCGTTGACCTCACGCATCGCCGCCCAGGCGTGCGGGATGCGTCGGCTTTCCTTGATCACCTGTTCGACTGCGGCAACACCTTCGCCCACCGGCACCACGATGTCGACCAGGCCCATTTCCTTCAGCTGGCTGGCGGTGTAGAGGTTGCCTTCCAGCATGATCTTCTCCGCCAGCCGCGGACTGATCCGCTGGCACAGGAAGGAGTAGGCGCCCATGCCGGGGAACAGGTCGAACAGCACCTCCGGCAGGCCCATCAGCACGCCTTCCTCGGCGACGATGGTGTGGCAGCTCAGTGCGGCCTCGAAGCCGCCCCCCAGTGCATTGCCCTGGACCAGGGCGATGCTGTGGGCACGGGTGCCCAGGCCGGCATGGAAGGCATGCACGCCGCGCACGCAGCGCTGGGCATAGTCGAGCAAGCGGGCGCGGTCGCCCTGGCGGATCAGGCGGCAGAACAGTTCGAGATCGCCGCCCAGGTTGAACACGTCGCTGTCCGAGGCAAGTACGACATGGGGTGACAGAGCGTGCGAGGCGCTGAGGCGATCGCCCAGTTCGCGCTGGTAGTCGACGATGTCATCGACCAGGCGCGAGGCGAAGCACGGCCGGCCTGGCTGGTTGACCAGGTTGGCGTGCATATGGATCCAGTAAACGTCCCGCTCGGGTTCTTCGGTGATACGCAGGGTAGGGTGCTGCGAGGGACGGGTAATGATGGGGCGTACTGCAGACATGGGAGTTCTCCGTGTGACCGTCCGGCCAACCGCAGAGCGGACGGAGAGGAGTGAGGGGGCGAGCTGAACATGCGGCGGCGACTGATTCTATGCACCCGTCGTGAACCGCCCGCAAGCGCCGGGCCGGCCATGTTCCGGCAATAAAAGGACCCCGCCGTCTCCGGCGGGGTCCCCTGTACTGTCGTGTTGCCCGGAAACCCTTACTGGGCGGGCGTATCACGCAGCTCGCGACGGAGAATCTTGCCGACGTTGGTCTTCGGCAGCTCCTTTCGGAATTCTACGATTCTGGGGTGCTTGTAACCGGTCAGGTTGGCCCGGGCATGTTCCTTGACCATTTCCGCGGTCAGGTTCGGGTCCTTCTTCACAATCACGACCTTCACGACCTCGCCGGACTTCTCGTCCGGGACACCGACCGCAGCCACTTCCAGCACGCCCGGCATCATCGCGATGACGTCTTCGACCTCATTCGGGTACACGTTGAAGCCGGACACCAGGATCATGTCCTTCTTGCGGTCGACGATGTAGAAGAAGCCCTTTTCGTCCATCTTCGCCATGTCGCCGGTGTGCAGCCAGCCGTCGGCGTCGATGGCGGTGGCGGTTTCCTCCGGGCGCTGCCAGTAGCCCTTCATCACCTGCGGGCCCCTGATGCACAGTTCACCCACTTCGCCCAGCGCCAGGATGTTGCCGTTGTCGTCCTTGATGCAGGCATCGGTGGACGGGATCGGCAGGCCGATGGCGCCGTTGTACTCGGGCAGGGTGAGCGGATTGATGCAGGCTGCCGGCGAGGTCTCGGTCAGGCCATAGGCTTCGACCAGGGTCACCCCGGTGACCTTCTTCCAGCGTTCGGCCACGGCACGTTGTACCGCCATGCCGCCGCCCAGGGTGAACTTGACCGAGGAGAAGTCGATCTCGTCGAAGCCGGGGGTGTTGAGCAGGCCGTTGAACAGCGTGTTGACACCGGTGATGGCGGTGAAGCGGGTACCCTTGAGCTCCTTGACGAAGCCCTTCATGTCGCGCGGGTTGGTGATCAGGTGGTTGCAGCCACCGAATTTCATGAAGACCAGGCCGTTCGCGGTCAACGCGAAGATGTGGTACAGCGGCAGGGCCGTGATGATCACTTCCTTGCCCGGCTCGATGCCTGAAGTGGACAGCCATGCCGACGCCTGCTGCATGTTGGCGATCAGGTTGCGGTTGGTCAGCATCGCGCCCTTGGCCACGCCGGTGGTACCGCCGGTGTACTGCAGGAAGGCGATGTCGTCGTGGTCGATCTCCACAGGCGGAAGCGCGTGGCGGCTGCCCAGCTTGAGCGCCTGCCTGAAGCGGACGGCGCCCTTGATGTGGTAGTTGGGCACCATCTTCTTGACGTACTTCAGTACGAAGTTGACGATCGCGCCCTTGGCGCCGAGCAGGTCGCCCAGGCCGGTGGTGACCACGTGCTTGACCGGCGTATCGGCGATGACCTGTTCGACGGTGTCGCCGAAGTTGTCGACCACCACCAGCGCACTGACGCCGGCGTCGACCAGCTGGTGCTTCAGCTCGCGGGCGGTGTACAGCGGGTTGACGTTGACCACGGTGAGGCCTGCGCGCAGCACGCCGAAGGTGGCCACCGGGTACTGCAGGCAGTTGGGCATCATCAGGGCGACGCGGTCACCCTTCTTGAGCTTGAGCTCACCCAGCAGGTAGGCGGCGAACTGGGTGACCAGCGCGTCTGTCTCACCATAGGTGAGGACCTTGCCGAAGCTGGAGTAGGCGGGACGGTCGCGGAATTTCGCGACGGAAGCGTCGAAGACCGAAGCTACCGAATGGAACTCGTTGACGTCGATTTCGGCGGGAACGCCTTTCGGATAGCTCTGCAGCCAGGGACGATCCAGACTCATATTCCCCCTCCAGGAATCGTGATGTATTAGGTTCGGCCCCGAGCGTATCGACAATGGCCGTTCATTGCAGCATACCCCGCCGTAGGGAAAACGCGAAGAGGGGTTTGCGTGGCGCATTGTGCGAACGCGTCAAACGGCGCCGGGCATGGCCCGGCGCTACCGAAGGCAGGACGCGCCTGGTAGCGCCGGGCCATGCCCGGTGGGTGTTTCACGGTGTGCGGCTGGCTCAGCCCTGCTTGCGCACCGGTGCACCGTTGGCCTTGTAATACGGCGCGGTGCTGCGGGCCAGCGGGGTGCGGCCGCGGATCACGTCGGCCAGCTTCTCGGCCATCATGATGGTCGGCGCGTTGAGGTTGCCGGTCACCACCTGCGGCATGATCGAGGCATCGACGATGCGCAGGCCTTCCAGCCCGTGCACGCGGCCCTGGCCGTCGACCACCGCCATCGGGTCATCGGCATGGCCCATCTTGTTCGAGCACGACGGGTGGTAGGCGGTCTCGGCATGCTCGCGCACGAATGCGTCGATCTGCGCGTCGGTCTGCAGCGCGCTGCCCGGCGAGATCTCGCGGCCGCTATACGGTGCCAGCGCCGGCTGCGCGAAGATCTCGCGGGTGATGCGGATCGCCGCGCGGAACTCACGCCAGTCCTGCTCGTGCGACATGTAGTTGAACAGGATGCTCGGATGTTCGCGCGGATCCTTCGAACGCACATGGATGCGGCCGCGGCTGGGCGAGCGCATCGAACCGACGTGCATCTGGAAGCTGTGCGCCTTGATCGGGTTGGAGCCGTTGTAATTGATCGCCACCGGCAGAAAGTGGTACTGCAGGTTCGGCCAGTCGAATTCGGCGTCGCTGCGGATGAAGCCGCCGGCCTCGAACTGGTTGCTGGCGCCGATGCCGGTGCCCAGGAACAGCCACTCGGCACCGATCGCCGGCTGGTTGTACAGCTTCAGCGCCGGGGCCAGCGAGACCGGCTTCTTGCACTCGTACTGCAGGTACATCTCAAGGTGGTCCTGCAGGTTGGCGCCGACGCCCGGCAGGTGGTGTACCAGGTCGATGTCCAGGCTGCGCAGCAGGTCGGCCGGGCCCACGCCCGAGCGCTGCAGGATCTGCGGCGAGGCGATGGCGCCGCCGCACAGCAGCACCTCACGGCGGGCGGTGGCACGCTGTGGCTGGTCGTTGTGCAGCCACTGCACGCCCACCGCACGCTTGCCCGAGAACAGGATGCGGTCGGTCAGCGCGTGGGTGACGATGGTCAGGTTCGGGCGCGGTTTGGCCAGGTCCAGGTAGCCGCGGGCGGTGCTGGAACGACGGCCCTTCGGGGTCACCGTGCGGTCCATCGGGCCGAAGCCTTCCTGCTGGTAGCCGTTGAGGTCGTCGGTGCGCGGGTAGCCGGCCTGCACGCCGGCCTCGACCATCGCAGCGAACAGTTCGTTGTTGCCGGCCTTGGGCGTGGTCACGCGCAGCGGGCCATCGCCACCGTGGTAGTCATTGGGTCCGATGTCGCGGGTTTCGGCCTTGCGGAAATACGGCAGGCAGTCCAGGTAGGTCCAATCCTCCAGGCCCGGCATGCTGGCCCAGTTGTCGTAGTCCATCGCGTTGCCGCGGATGTAGCACATACCGTTGATCAGCGACGAGCCGCCCAGGCCCTTGCCGCGTCCGCAGTCCATGCGGCGGTTGTTCATGAAGGGCTCCGGATCGGTCTTGTACGCCCAGTTGTAGCGCTTGCCCTGCAGCGGGAAGGCCAGCGCCGCCGGCATCTGGGTACGGAAGTCGAACCGGTAGTCCGGGCCACCGGCTTCCAGCAGCAGCACGCTGACATCGGCATCTTCGGTGAGGCGGGTGGCCAGCACGTTGCCGGCCGAGCCTGCGCCGATGATGATGTAGTCGTACTCGTTATGGGTGCTCATGGGTGTCTCCTGCAGGCCGCGGCGCGCTGCATGCAGGCGTCGCGGCGGAATGTCGGATCGGCGCGGTGGCCGGACGAGGGTGCTGGCTTGCGGCGCGCCGGTCAGAACACGCTGGCGTAGTCGCCCAGCTCGACCTGCACCGACTTGATGCGGGTGTAGTGGCCGAGGGTGGAGATGCCGTTCTCACGGCCGACGCCCGATTCCTTGTAGCCACCGACCGGCATTTCGGCCGGCGATTCACCCCAGGTGTTGATCCAGCAGATGCCGGCTTCCAGGCGGTGGATGATGCGGTGCGCTCGGCTGATGTCCTTGCTGACCACGCCCGCAGCCAGGCCGAAGGTGGTGTCGTTGGCGCGGCGCACCACTTCGTCCTCGTCGTCGTAGGCGAGGATGCTCATCACCGGCCCGAAGATCTCTTCCCGGACAATCGTCATGTCATCGCGGCAGTCGGAGAACACGGTCGGCAGCACGTAGGCGCCATTGGCCAGCGCGCCTTCGGTGGCGCGGCCGCCGCCGGTCAGCAGGCGGGCGCCTTCGGCCTTGCCGCTCTCGATGTAGCGCAGCACGTTTTCCATGTGCGGGAAGCTGGTCAGCGGGCCGAAGTTGGTCTCGGCGGCCATCGGGTCGCCGATGCGGATGCGCTTGACGCGCTCGACCACGGCGGCCTCGAATGCGGCCAGCATGCTGCGCGGCACGAAAACGCGGGTGCCGTTGGTGCAGACCTGGCCGGAGCTGAAGAAGTTGGCCATCACCGCGATGTCGGCCGCGCGGTCCAGATCGGCGTCATCGCAGATCACCAGCGGCGACTTGCCGCCCAGCTCCATGGTCACTTCCTTCAGCGACGAGGACGCGGCGCTGGCCATCACCTTCTTGCCGGTGGCGACGCCGCCGGTGAAGGAGATCTTCTCGATCACCGGGTGCTCGGTCAGCCACTGGCCGATCTCGCGGCCCGGGCCCTGCACGACGTTGAACACGCCGGCCGGCACACCGGCTTCGGTGTAGATCTCGGCCAGGCGGATCGCGGTCAACGGGGTCACTTCGGAGGGCTTGAACACCATCGCGTTGCCGGCAGCCAGGGCCGGGGCCGACTTCCACATGGCGATCTGGATCGGGTAGTTCCAGGCGCCGATGCCGGCGACCACGCCCAGCGGCTCGCGGCGGGTGTAGAAGAAGCTCGATTCGCGCAGCGGCAGCTGGATGCCCTCGATGGCGGTGGCCAGGCCGGCGTAGTACTCGACCACGTCGGCACCGGTGACGATGTCCACGGTGGTGGTTTCGGCCAGCGCCTTGCCGGTGTCCAGAGTCTCCAGCTGGGCCAGTTCGTCGTTGCGCTCGCGCAGGAGCTCGACGGCGCGGCGCAGGATGCGCGAACGCTCCATGGCCGTCATCGCCGCCCACACCTTCTGGCCCTCGGCCGCGCTCTGCACGGCGCGCTCGACGTCGGCCTGGCTGGCGACCTGCACCTCGGCGATCACCTCACCGGTGGCCGGGTTGATGGTCTTGAAGGTCTTGCCGCTGGTGGCATCGACGCGCTGGCCGTGGATGTAGAGCTGTTGGACGGGCAGGGTGGTCATGGGGCGTACTCCTTGGAAGGGGGCGGGTGCTGAAGCGCTTATAGCGCGACAGCCTGCAACTGGAAGTCGATGTAGCCGTAAGCGATGCGCCGGGACTTCTCGGCATTGAACTGGCCGCCGACCAGGCTGCCACGCAGCCACAGGCCGTCGATCATCGCGGCCAGGCCACGGGCGGCCAGGCGGGCCTGCGGGTGGGGCAGCAGGCGGTTGAACTGGTGGCAGAGGTTGGAGAACAGGCGCTGGTCGTTGGCGCGCTGCAGCCGGGCCAGTTCCGGCTGGTGCATGCTCGCGGCCCAGAAGGTGAGCCAGACGCGCATGGCGGTGCCGTTGATCTGGCTGTCGTCGAAGTTGCCATCGACGATGGCGCGCAGCTGCTCGCGCGGGTCGTCGCTGGCGTCGGCGCGGTAGCGGGCGACGGCGTCCTTCAACTCGCGCAGGATCTGCCGCATTGCAGCATTGAGCAGGCCGTCCTTGTCGCCAAAGTAGTGGGCGACGATGCCGCTGGACAACCCTGCCTTCTTCGCGATGGTGGCGACGGTCGCATCGGCCATGCCGATCTCGTCGATGGTCTGGAAAGTGGCCCGGATCAGCTGCTCGCGCCGTACCGGTTCCACGCCTTTCTTCGGCATTGTCTCTCCACGGTTTGCGACCCGAAGGATCGGGCTGCCCGCCATTATGCTTTTTATTGATTGAACGTTCAATCAATAAACCCTAGGATGCGCTCGCGCCCCACGCCATGGGCCCGGTTTACCGGTCCGGCCCCGCCCATGTGCTCCCTCGGACTTGATGAGACGACCCCATGTCTTCCCTGGCTCATCCCAAGCGTTCGCCCCTGCGCTTGAACCGTTTTGTGTTCTTCAGCTCCTCGGTGTCGATCGGCATCCTCGGGCTGCTCACCGTTCTCTATCCCGAAGGCAGCGAGCACTGGCTGCAATGGGCGCAGGCCGAGGTTTCGGCGGCGTTTGGCTGGTGGTACATGCTGCTGATCGTGCTGTGCCTGGGCTTCGTGCTGTGGCTGGCGCTCTCGCCGTATGGCCGCATCCGCCTGGGCCACAACGAGGAATCACCGGCCTTCGGCTACGTCGCCTGGGTCTCGATGCTGTTCTCAGCCGGCATCGGCATCGCGCTGCTGTACTACGGCGCCTACGAGCCGCTGGACCACTTCCTCAATCCGCCCGGGCAGCCCGGCGGCACCGTGGCCGCCGGCCGCGAGGCGATGGTGCTGACCTTCCTGCACTGGGGCCTGCACGGCTGGGCGCTGTATGCGCTGGTCGGTGTGGCACTGGGCTACTTCGCCTACCGCCGCGACCTGCCGCTGGCGCTGCGCTCGGCGCTGTACCCGATCTTCGGTGAGCGCATCCATGGCCGCATCGGCGACATGGTGGATGGCTTCGGCATCCTGGCCACGCTGATCTCGATGGTGACCAACCTCGGCATCGGCGCGCTGGTGGTGCAGTCCGGCCTGGTCTACCTGTTCCACATCCCGGATACGCCGCAGGTGCTGGTGGCGATCGTGCTGGTGATGATGGTGGTGGCCACCATCGGCGTGGTTGCAGGCGTGGAAAAGGGCATTGCCTGGCTCTCCAACCTCAACGTGCGCCTGCTGTGCGGCCTGCTGCTGTTCGTGCTGGTCACCGGCCCGACCCTGCACCTGTTCGATGGCCTGATCCAGAACACCGGCGATTACCTCGGTGCGTTCGTGCGCAAGAGTTTCGACATGTACCTCAACGACCCGAAGGGGCGTGAGTGGATGGGCTCGTGGACGCTGTTCTACTGGGCCTGGTGGATCGCCTGGGCGCCGTTCGTCGGCCTTTTCGTGGCGCGCATCTCGCGGGGACGCACCATCCGTGAAGTTGTCATGGGCGTGCTTCTCATCCCCCTCGGTTTCACCCTGGCGTGGCTGTCGATCTTCGGCAACACCGCCATCGACCTGGTCCTCAACCATGGCCAGGCGATCCTGGGCGACGTGGCCCAGCACGATGCGGCGATGACGCTGTTCAAGCTGCTGGAATACCTGCCCGGGGCGCCGTACGTGGCCGGTGCCGCGGTGGTGATCGGCTTCGTGCTGTTCCTGACCCCGGTCGATTCGGGCACGCTGATGATCGCCAACCTGTGCACCCGTCGCGTTGACGATGGCGTGGAAGATGGGCATGACGCGCCGATCTGGCTGCGCGTGTTCTGGGCGGCGGGCATCACCGTGGCCAGCGTTGGCCTGCTCCTGGCCGGCAACTTCAGCGCGATGCAGACGGCGGTGGTGCTGTGCGGCCTGCCGTTCTCGTTCACCCTGGCGTTCTACATGTGGGGCCTGCTGAAGGCGCTGCGCACCGACCCGGACGCACCGCGCCGCTGAGTGCTTCTGTAGAGCCGAGCCCATGCTCGGCTGCTGTCGGCGCAGAAGCAGCCGAGCGCAGGCTCGGCTCTACAGGGGGGTGCATCGCAAACGGAAAGGGCCGGATCCGTGCGGATCCGGCCCTTTTCCGTTACTTGCTGGCCAGCTGGCGCAGCACGTACTGCAGCAGGCCACCGTGACGGAAGTACTCGACTTCCTTTGGGGTCAGCAGCATCACCGACACCTCGAAGGTCTTCTTCGTGCCATCGGCCTTGGTCGCGGTGACCGTGGCGCGCTTGCTGGCACCGTCCTGCAGGCCGGTGATGTCGATCACTTCCGAGCCGTCCAGGCCCAGGCTCTGCGCATTCTCGCCGTTGCGGAACTGCAGCGGCAGCACGCCCATGCCGACCAGGTTGGAACGGTGGATGCGCTCGAAGCTCTCGGCGATGACCGCCTTCACTCCCAACAGCAGGGTGCCCTTGGCAGCCCAGTCACGCGAAGAGCCGGTGCCGTATTCCTTGCCGGCCAGCACCACCAGCGGCACCTTTTCAGCCTTGTACTTCATGGCCGCATCGTAGATCGCCAGCTTCTCCGGCTGACCGCCGCCGGCCGGGTAGTACAGGGTGTTGCCGCCTTCCTCGCCACCGAACATCAGGTTCTTGATGCGGATGTTGGCGAAGGTGCCGCGGACCATCACGTCGTCGTTGCCGCGGCGGCTGCCGTAACTGTTGAAGTCGGCCGGCTGCACGCCGCGCTCCTGCAGGAAGCGGCCTGCCGGCGAGTCCTTCTTGATGTTGCCGGCCGGGGAGATGTGGTCGGTGGTGATCGAATCGCCGAACAGGCCCATCACGCGTGCACCATGCACGTCGTCGATGCTGCCGGTCTGCATGGTCATGCCATCGAAGTACGGCGGGTTCTTGATGTAGGTGGAGGCATCGCTCCACTCGTACAGGTTGCCGTCCGGCGAGGCGATGGTGTTCCAGCGGGTGTCACCCTTGAACACGTCGGCGTAGTTCTGCTTGAACATCTCCGGGCCGATGGTCGCGGCGATGACATCGCCGATTTCCTTGTTGCTCGGCCAGATGTCGCGCAGGAACACCGGCTGGCCATCGCTGCCGGTACCGAGCGGCTGGGTGGTCAGGTCGATGTCGGTGGTGCCGGCGATGGCGTAGGCCACCACCAGCGGCGGGCTGGCCAGGTAGTTCATCTTCACTTCGGGGTGCACGCGGCCCTCGAAGTTGCGGTTGCCCGACAGCACCGAGGTGACCACAAGATCGCCGGCGGCGATGCCGGCGCTGACCTCGGTCGGCAGCGGGCCGGAGTTGCCGATGCAGGTGGTGCAGCCGTAGCCGACCACGTAGAAGCCGATCTTCTCCAGCTCCTTCAGCACGCCGGCCTTTTCCAGGTAGTCGGTGACCACGCGCGAGCCCGGCCCGAGCGAGGTCTTCACCCACGGCTGGCGGTTCAGGCCCTTGGCGGCCGCGTTGCGGGCCAGCAGGCCGGCGCCGATCATCACCGCCGGGTTGGAGGTGTTGGTGCACGAGGTGATGGCAGCGATGACCACCGCGCCGTCCTTCAGCCGCACCTTGCGGCCTTCGATCTCGATGTCGGCGAAGCCCTTGGCCAGCTGCTCGTTGCCGACCGCGGCGCCACCGCCTTCGTTGACGAAGGTGGCAACGTCCTCGCTGCGCTTGTCACGGTTGGCGGTCAGGCCGACCAGCGCTTCGCGGTAGTTCTTCTGCACGTCTTCGAGCAGGACGCGGTCCTGAGGACGCTTCGGGCCGGCCAGCGACGGCTTCACCGTGCCCATGTCCAGTTCCAGCGTGGTGCTGTACTGGGCATGCGGGCTGCCCGGTTCGTGCCACAGTCCTTGCGCTTTGGCATAGGCCTCGACCAGGTTGATCTGCTCTTCGCTGCGGCCGGACAGGCGCAGGTAGTTCAGCGATTCGGCGTCGATCGGGAAGATGCCGCAGGTGGCGCCGTATTCCGGGGCCATGTTGCCGATGGTGGCGCGGTCGGCCAGCGGCAGGTGCTGCAGGCCATCACCGTAGAACTCGACGAACTTGCCGACCACGCCCAGCTTGCGCAGCATCTGGGTAACGGTCAGCACCAGGTCGGTGGCGGTGGCGCCCTCGGGCAGCTTGCCGGTCAGCTTGAAGCCGACCACCTGCGGGATCAGCATCGACGATGGCTGGCCGAGCATGGCGGCCTCCGCTTCGATGCCGCCCACGCCCCAGCCCAGCACGCCGATGCCGTTGATCATGGTGGTGTGGCTGTCGGTACCGAACACGGTATCCGGGTAGGCCACGGCCTTGCCATCCTTCTCCGCAGTCATCACCACGCGAGCCAGGTTTTCCAGGTTCACCTGGTGCACGATGCCGGTGTTGGGCGGCACCACCTTGAAGTTGTCGAAGGCCTTCTGGCCCCAGCGCAGGAAGCCGTAGCGTTCCTGGTTGCGCTGGAACTCGATCTTGCCGTTGAGGTCCAGCGCGTCGGGCTTGCCGAACACATCGACCTGCACCGAGTGGTCGATGACCAGTTCGGAGGGAATCTGCGGATTGATCTGCTCCGGCTTGCCGCCGAGCTTGACGACGGCGTCGCGCATCGCGGCCAGGTCGACCACGCAGGGCACGCCGGTGAAGTCCTGCAGGACCACGCGTGCGGGCATGAAGGCGATTTCGGTGTCCGGCTCGGCCGCCGGATTCCAGCGGGCCACGGCTTCGATGTGGTCCTTGCCGACGGTGATGCCGCCATCCTCGTGCCGGAGCAGGTTCTCCAGCAGGATCTTCATCGAGTAGGGCAGGTGGGAGATATCGAAGCGCTGGCCCAGCGTGGGCAGGCTGAAGTAGTCGTACGTCTTGCCGCCGACGTTCAGCTGGCTGCGGGTGGAGAACGAATCGCTCATGCGGGGTAACTCCTTCTTGCGGATGGCTTGCAGTGGCCCGCGCATGGGCGGACCTGCTTGCGGTCGCCGGTGGCCTGGTGGCCCCGGAAGTTCCAGTATGAACCCGAAACTGAATGGATTCACCCGGGCCGGGTTCGGCCTGCGGCATCGGTTCCAGACTACAGGGGAGGGTGTATGGCGTATGTCACGTTTGTGGCCGATCCTTTGCGAGGCAAGGGCTGGCGGGGTGCCGGTCCTGTTCAGGGTGGAAGTATGCCCAAGGAAGTATGTATAATTTGTGCATACTCTGGAGGGCCTACCGATGGAAGCCACTGTTGCAGAACGCGGACAGATCACCCTGCCCAAGGCGGTGCGTGATGCCCTCGGCCTGACCAAGGGCACGCTGCTGAAGGTCGAGCTGGACGGCAGCCGCATCATCCTGCGCAAGAGTGTTGACGATGCCATTTCACGGGCGCGCGGCAAGTTCGCGCTGGACGGCTTCGAATCCTCCGACGCAGCGGTACGCGCGGTGCGTGACGAGGAATAAGCCGTGATGATCGCCGTCGATTCACCGGTGCTGGTCGAGCTGCTCAGCAATGGTCCGCAGGCCGATGCCGTGGAGGCCATCCTCCGGCAGAGCCTGGTGGGTGGCCGTGTGGTGGTCTGCGGCGCAACCCTGGCCGAGGTCTGCGCATCGCTGCGCGGCGGCGCCGAGGTGCTCGAAGCGCTGGAAGAAATGGGCGTGCACTTCAACCCGATGGAAGCCAAGTCGGCGCTGCGCGCCGGCGAGATGCACCGCCGTCATCGCCAGCGTGGCGGCAGCCGCCGCAGCCTGGACGAATTCATGGTCGGCGCCCACGCACTGCTGCAGTGTGACGGCCTGATCACCTGGAACGACACGTTTTACCGCGACTACTTCAAGGGCCTGAAGCTGATCGTGCCGCACGCCTGAGCCCACTTTGTTATTTCAACCTACGCATTACCCGGGAGTTGTCATGTTGGAAGCCTACCGCCACCACGTCGCCGAGCGCGCTGCGCTTGGCATCCCGCCGCTGCCGCTGAGCGCGCAGCAGACGGCCGATGTCATCGAACTGCTGAAGAACCCGCCGCAGGGCGAGGCCGAGTTCCTGCTCGACCTGCTGACCCACCGCGTGCCGGCCGGCGTCGATGACGCGGCCAAGGTCAAGGCGTCGTACCTGGCGGCGATCGCGCTGGGCAGCGAGCAGAACCCGCTGATCAGCCGCGAGCGCGCCACCGAACTGCTGGGCACCATGCTCGGCGGTTACAACGTCGCCCCGCTGGTGCAGCTGCTGGACGACGCCAGCGTCGGCACCATCGCCGCCAACGGCCTGAAGAAGACCCTGCTGGTGTTCGACGCCTTCCACGACGTGCAGGAAAAGGCCAAGGCCGGCAACGCCAACGCCCAGGCCGTGCTGCAGAGCTGGGCCGAGGCCGAGTGGTTCACCAGCAACCCGGAAGTGCCGCAGAGCCTGACCGTCACCGTGTTCAAGGTGCCGGGCGAGACCAACACCGACGACCTGTCGCCGGCGCCGGACGCGACCACCCGCCCGGACATCCCGATGCACGCCCTGGCGATGCTGAAGAACAAGCGCGACGACGCGCCGTTCACCCCGGAAGAAGACGGCAAGCGCGGCCCGATCCAGCAGATCCTCGACCTGAAGGACAAGGGCCACCTGGTCGCCTACGTCGGCGACGTGGTCGGTACCGGCTCCTCGCGCAAGTCGGCCACCAACAGCGTGCTGTGGTGGACCGGCGATGACATTCCGTACATCCCGAACAAGCGTGCCGGTGGCGTGTGCCTGGGCGGCAAGATCGCGCCGATCTTCTACAACACCATGGAAGACGCCGGTGCGCTGCCGATCGAACTGGACGTGTCGAAGATGGAGCACGGCGACGTCATCGAGCTGCGCCCGTACGAAGGCAAGGCGCTGAAGAACGGCGAGGTGATCGCCGAATTCCAGGTCAAGTCCGACGTGCTGTTCGACGAAGTGCGTGCCGGTGGCCGCATCCCGCTGATCATCGGCCGTGGCCTGACCGGCAAGGCGCGCGAAGCGCTGGGCCTGGCCCCGACCGACCTGTTCCGCCTGCCGGTGCAGCCGGCCGATACCGGCAAGGGCTTCTCGCTGGCGCAGAAGATGGTCGGCCGCGCCTGTGGCCTGCCGGAAGGCCAGGGCATGCGCCCGGGCACGTACTGCGAACCGAAGATGACCTCGGTCGGCTCGCAGGACACCACCGGCCCGATGACCCGTGACGAGCTGAAGGACCTGGCCTGCCTGGGCTTCTCGGCCGACCTGGTGATGCAGTCGTTCTGCCACACCGCCGCCTACCCGAAGCCGGTGGACGTGAAGACCCACCACACCCTGCCGGAGTTCATCTCCACCCGTGGCGGCGTCTCGCTGCGCCCGGGCGACGGCGTGATCCACAGCTGGCTCAACCGCATGCTGCTGCCGGACACCGTCGGTACCGGTGGTGACTCGCACACCCGTTTCCCGGTGGGCATTTCGTTCCCAGCCGGTTCGGGCCTGGTCGCCTTCGCTGCGGCCACCGGCGTGATGCCGCTGGACATGCCGGAGTCGGTGCTGGTGCGCTTCAAGGGCAAGATGCAGCCGGGCGTGACCCTGCGTGACCTGGTCAACGCGATCCCGCTGTACGCGATCAAGTCGGGCCTGCTGACCGTGGCCAAGGCCGGCAAGAAGAACATCTTCTCCGGCCGCATCCTGGAAATCGAAGGCTTGCCGGAGCTGAAGGTCGAACAGGCGTTCGAACTGTCCGACGCCTCGGCCGAGCGTTCGGCCGCCGGTTGCTCGGTGCGCCTGAACAAGGAACCGATCATCGAGTACCTGACCAGCAACATTACCCTGCTGAAGTGGATGATTGCCGAGGGTTACCAGGATCCGCGTTCGCTGCAGCGTCGCATCGAGAAGATGGAAGCCTGGCTGGCCAACCCGCAGCTGCTGGAGCCGGATGCGGACGCCGAGTACGCCGCCGTCATCGAGATCGACCTGGCCGACATCCACGAGCCGATCGTGGCCTGCCCGAACGACCCGGACGACGTGAAGACCCTGTCCGAGGTGGCCGGTGCCAAGATCGACGAAGTGTTCATCGGTTCGTGCATGACCAACATCGGGCACTTCCGTGCCGCTGCGAAGCTGCTGGAAGGCAAGCGTGACCTGCCGACCCGCCTGTGGGTGGCCCCGCCGACCAAGATGGATGCTTCGGAGCTGACCAAGGAAGGCGTGTACGGCACCTTCGGCGCTACCGGCGCACGCATGGAAATGCCGGGCTGCTCGCTGTGCATGGGCAACCAGGCGCAGATCCGCGAGGGTTCCACCGCGATGTCGACCTCGACCCGCAACTTCCCGAACCGCCTGGGCCGCAACACCAACGTGTACCTGGGTTCGGCGGAGCTGGCCGCGATCTGCTCGCGCCTGGGCCGCATCCCGACCAAGGAGGAGTACATGGCGGACATCGGCGTGATCAACGCCAATGGTGCGGAGATCTACCGCTACATGAACTTCGACCAGATCGAGGAATATCAGGACGTGGCCAAGACGGTCGCTGCCTGATGCGGTAGTGCCGGCCGCTGGCCGGCATCCCGTTGAAAGGAAGAACCCCCGGTGAGAACCTGGGGTTTTTTGTGGACGGGCCACTTTCGTAGAAGTTGCATTTCAGTAGAGATGCATCGCGCCTACCGTGGATGCCCACAATTTCGGTCCTGCGCAAGATGCGCCGCTCATTCCTGCTGCCTCCCAGTCCTACCCATCGCCGCACCGTCACCACCCAGGCTTTGGGCATTCTGCTGGCCTCTGCACTTCTGACCATTGCGCCATCGGCAGGGGCAACGTCGGCGCCTGCAATGCTACAGCCCACCGAGCCGCCGCCACGTTTCGACAGGACTACACGCCACGGCCTCTGTCATGAGGGCCGCTGCGTGGTGCTGGATGGCACCGGTCGGCAACTTGCCGAGCATCGGGGAATGCAATACCTCCGCCCCTTCAAAAATGGGGTGGCGGTCTTCGAAAGGGGGGAGAACAGGGGCGTCATGAATTCAGAAGGGCGTATCGTCCTTGAAGCGCATTACGACTCGGTTGAGGTACATGGCAACGGGATGATCGAAGCCAAGGTATTGCTGCGGAGCCCGCCCAAGGCGTACACGCGAATCGACTTCTTCAATGCACGAGGCCGATTGGTGCGTCGGTTTGAGGAGAAAGGCGAGATCGATCTCCTGCGCTCGGCGTCCTGGGCAGGAAACCCGGCTGTAGAACTCTGCAACAGTGAAAAGCGGCGCTGCACGACCCACTTCCTTGACGCAAAGGGCAGGTCCGGTCCCGTTTTCAGTGTCTTTGGTAGCTTTGGTCCCGTGGGTCATGAGGGGGAAGTGGCCATCGCTTCGCGCGATGGTGTCCACTTTGGCCTGGTTGATCGATCACTGGCAGGCATAGGGCGCCAGGACTACGATCAGATGACCTTCAACAGTTCGGGTTTCGCGCTCGCCACCCAGGGCGGGAACGACACGGTGCTGGATCCCCACGGGGTGCAAGTGGCGCCCATGGGTCGATATCGGTTCAAGTTTGGTCGGGGTGGGTACCTGCTTTCTGCGGTAGCCGAAGACGGCCAGTGCCTGCATTTCACGCGCGCGGGTTTGATGTTTCCGACGCCTGCAGGCCACTGTATGAAGACAGATGAGTTCGCTGGACGAGTGGGGTATGTAATCTTCAGTTCGGAAGATGATGAATACGTTGTAGGCCTGGATGGGTCGCTGCGCTCCCTGCAACGCGCTGCAGGCCTGCATCCGTTGAACCGCAGGATCGTCGAGTATCAAAAGCCCGGCGAAGCGGGGGTGCGTTTCATGATGCTGGAAGATGGCAGCATCTCGTCTTCCCTGTACTACCGACTTGCGCCTTTTCAAACCGCGGAAGGGCTGGATGACCAACTGCTGTTGGCCCAAGCCGATGGAGGATGGGGTGTAATAGATGCTACGGGTGCTTGGCTGATTCCTCCTCGCTACCGTCGAATAAGACCATTGGGTCCGAATCTGGTCGCGGCATTCGAACGGCCGGGATATGACCCCGGGTATCACATACTCGATCTGCGTGGCAATGCGGTGGCTGATTTCACGCTGCATGATCCCTTGCCGGATTTTTTGGCGGATGGAACAAGAGTCTATGCGCTCTCACTACGTGGCCGTTGGGGTCTTCTGGATGAGTCGGGGCGGTGGAGGCTGGCGCCCCGCTACGGCTACGTGAATGTTTCGAAAGGCCTGGTTTCAGTGCGTGAGCGAAACAGTGCCGGTGATATTACGGTTAATTTTCTTGACCCGGACACAGAAACGACGCTGTTCGAACAGGGATTTCTATCGATTCATTCTCGACCGGATGGTCTGTTTGAGACGTTGAAGACAGATCAGACCTTGGAGCTGATCAAGCTCGACGGGACCGTTCTGGGGCGTCTGCATCCTCGTCCCAGCCAATAGTCGGACCATTGACTGCCTGGTATGGCTGGAGCCTGGTGCGATCCAAATGGAAAATCTGGGCGTGTTGGAAACAACGCAACGCTCAGGCTTCCGGCGCTACTGCACGGTCCAGTCTGCGCTGCCTTCCAGCCGACGGCCGCCGATCAGCACGTTGCCGCTCTTACCGGAGACATCCATCTCGAACCAAGGCAGTCCATCACGGTCAAGTGGACGCACGTAGGCCTGGCGCTTTGCACGGTTGAATTCGATGTAGTAGCGGCGATGCACGTTGGGGTACGGCGGGATAGACGGGCCTTTCCAGCTGACGCTTACCGCGCCGGGATCTTCGCGACCCACCAGCATCAGCATGAAGAACACATCACCCTGCTTGGCCTCGAAGTAGAACAGATCGCCACTGGCGCTGGCGGGTGCCAGTGGCAATGAAAGCAGTACGGCCGCCAGGGCGGCCTTCCATATGCCTTTGATCATGTGCAGCATTCCTTGTGCAATACCGCTATCAAAGCACACATGCGGGTAGCGCGTTGAAACGAAGAACCCCGATGAAAGCCGGCACCTTGAAACGAAGAACCCCGATGAAAGCCGGCACCTTTTCTTGTTGCCTGATGGCCTGTAGCGCCGAGTCCATGCTTGGCTGCTGTTCGTGCGATGCGCGATGAGTCGAGCGCGGCTCGACTCTACAAAGGCATCCACGCATGGCGTGGATCTACTGCCCGCGGAGTCCTTGAGCCGGGGCGCGCTATCAGCCGCGAGCGAGCGCCAGCAGCCGCTCGGCAATCCGTTCCAGTGGCACCTGTTCCTCAGCGGCGCCGAGTTTGAACGCTGCACCGGGCATGCCCCAGACCACGCTGGTGGCCTCGTCCTGCACCAGTGTCGGCGCGCCGGCCTGGCGCATTTCCAGCAGGCCGCGTGCGCCGTCGTCACCCATGCCGGTGAGGATGGCCCCGATGGCATTGCCACCCGCGCTCTGCGCGACCGAGCGGAACAGCACGTCCACCGCCGGCTTGTGCCGGTTCACCGCTGGGCCGTCGTCGACGCGGCAGCGCCAGCGTGCACCGTCACGGATGATGCGCAGGTGCTTGCCGCCGGGTGGCAGGTAGGCATGGCCGGGCAGCACCGCTTCGCCGTCGCTGGCCTCGCGCACAGCCATGGCCGAGTGGCGGTCCAGGCGTTCGGCGAAGGCGCTGCTGAAGCTGGCCGGCAGGTGCTGGGTCATCACCACGGCGGGCGCGTCGGCAGGCATGCCTTCCAGCACCACGCGCAGCGCTTCGGTGCCACCGGCTGACGAGCCGATCGCGATCAGGCGGTCGGTGGTACGGAACTGCGGCGAGGCAGCACGCGTTGCCGGCGCTGCGTCCAGCGTGAGCTTCGGGGCGGCCGCGCGCACCAGCGGTCGCACCCGCGAGCGCGCCGCCATCTTCACCTTGGCGATGATTTCGTCGGCGTAGCCCTGCAGGCCGCGTGCGACGTCCAGCTTGGGCTTGGAGACGAAGTCCACCGCGCCCAGTGCCAGCGCCTGCAGCGTGGTGTCGGCGCCGCGTTCGGTCAGCGAAGAAATCATCACCACCGGCAGCGGGTGCAGCCGCATCAGGTTTTCCAGGAACGCCAGGCCGTCCATGCGCGGCATTTCCACGTCAAGCGTGATCACGTCCGGGGCCAGGCGCTTGATCTTCTCACGCGCCAGCAGCGGATCTGCGGCGGTGCCGACCACGTCGATGGCCGGGTCGCTGGACAGGATTTCCGTGAGCATCTGCCGCACGACGGCAGAGTCGTCGACGATCAGGACCCGGCAGGGGGCGTTGCCGGTCAGGGTCATTCGAACAACTCCACGCCGCCGGTGACCGGGGCCTTGGACAGACGTGCACGCACGGCCGATTCGGTGGCAGCCACTTCGGCTTCGTGGGCATGCGGCAGGCGCTGCACCACCACGCGGCCGGTATCGGCGAAGAACCAGATCTTGCGCGGATGGATGCCGCACAGGTCCTCGGCGATGATCGGGATATGCTCGGCCTGCAGGTACTGGCGCACGAACTCGGCGTTACGGGTACCGACCGGATTGCTGGTGAATCCCTTGAGCACGTTGGCGCCGCCGAACACCTTGGCCTCGATGCGCTTGCGGTGGGCGCCGCGCTTGAGCATGTCGTTGATCAGCAGTTCCATCGCGTAGCTGCCGTAACGCGCGGGCGCGCCGTCGCCGGCATTGCCCTCGGGGAGCAGGAAATGGTTCATGCCACCGATCTTCAGTACCGGGTCCCGCAGGCAGGCCGCCACGCAGGAACCCAGCGTGGTGGTCAGCGCGGTGGTGTCGTCCACCACCAGGTACTGGGTCGGCAGCAGCTTGGCGGCAATGGTCTGGAAGCGCGCATCCTGGTAGCGCATCACATCGTCGGTACGCAGCGAGGCGTTCATGCACCGGCCTTTGCCGCGCGGCGGTACAGGGTGCGGCCACAGGGCTGGATCAGGTCGGCGGCGTGCAGGTAGTTCTCCGAGTGTCCGGTGTAAAGCAGGCCGTCATCGGCCAGGTGCTGTACCAGCCGGCCGAGGATCGCGCGCTGGGTTGGTTTGTCGAAGTAGATCATCACGTTGCGGCAGAACAACGCATCGAACGGGCCGCCGACGTCGTAGCGCGGGGCAAGCAGGTTCAGTGGGCGGAACTCGATCAGCTCGCGCAGTGCCGGCAGCACGCGGCACTGGCCCTCGTTGGGGCCGCTGCCGCGCTGGAAGTAGCGCCGGCGCAGGTCCGGGTCGAGGTTGGTCACACGGTCGATGTTGTAGACACCTCGGCCGGCGGTGGCCAGCACCTGGGTGTCGACGTCGGTGGCGATGATGCGCACCGGCGGCTTCAGCGTACCGAAGGCCTCACAGGCGGTAATCGCCATTGAATAGGGTTCTTCGCCGGTGGACGCTGCGCACGACCACAACAGCAGCGGTGTGCGGCTGGAGCGCTGCTGCAGCTCCTCGCGCAGCTTGTCGAAGTGATGCGGTTCGCGGAAGAACGAGGTCAGGTTGGTGGTCAGGGCGTTGGTGAACGCCTGCCACTCGTCACCATCTTCCTGCTCCAGATGGTCCAGATACTGCTGGAAGCTGCGCATGCCCAGCGTGCGCAGGCGGCGCGACAGGCGGCCATAGACCATGTCGCGCTTGGCCGGAGCGAGGGCGATGCCCACCCGCTGGTAGATCAGGTCGCAGACGCGGCGGAAATCACGGTCGGCGAACTCGAATTCGCGCGGGCCGGTGACGATGGGAGTAGGACTTTGCACGGGGGACGTGTCCATCGGCAGAGGCGGCGGCCGAAGCCGCTGCGGGTGGGTCTCAGAATTCCTGCCAGTCGCTGTCGCTGGCGGCGAAGGTGCGGGCGTTGCTGCTGCGACGTACCGGCGCGGGCGTTCCGGTCGGCTGCGGACGTGCCACGGTGGTGATGCACGCCGATTCCACGCGTTCGGCGACAGCCTTCACTGCGGCGGAGACCTGGTTGTCGAGGCGGAAGATCGCCACGGCATCGGCCAGCTGCGCGGCCTGGTCTTCCATCGCACGCGCGGCGGCGGTGGCTTCCTCCACCAGCGCAGCGTTCTGCTGAGTGGTTTCGTCCATCTGCACCACGGTCTGGTTGACCTGCTCGATGCCGGCGCTCTGCTCCTGCGAAGCGGCAGAGATCTCGGCCATGATGTCGGTCACGCGCTGCACCGAGGCGACGATCTCGCCCATCGTGCTGCCGGCCTGGTGCACCAGGCTGGAGCCTTCGGCGACCTTGCCCACCGAGTCGTCGATCAGGCCCTTGATCTCCTTGGCCGCAGCGGCCGAACGCTGGGCGAGGGTACGCACTTCGCTGGCGACCACGGCGAAGCCGCGACCCTGTTCACCGGCACGCGCGGCTTCCACGGCAGCGTTCAGCGCCAGGATGTTGGTCTGGAACGCGATGCCGTCGATCACCGAGATGATCTCGGCGATCTTTTTCGACGAGGCCTCGATGGCGGACATGGTACTGACCACCTGGCCGACCACGCTGCCGCCCTGGGAGGCAACAGACTGCGCGCCGATGGCGAGCTGGTTGGCCTGGCGGGCGTGTTCGGCATTCTGGCGCACGGTGGAGGTCAGTTCCTCCATCGAGGCTGCGGTTTCTTCCAGGTTGGCGGCCTGCTGCTCGGTGCGGCGTGACAGATCACTGTTGCCGGAGGCGATCTCGCCGGCGGCGAGCGTGATGCTCGAAGCACTGGCCTGGATCTGGCCGACGATCTGGGTCAGCTGTGCGACGGTGGTGTTGGCATCGTCGCGCATCCGTGCGAACACGCCCTGGTAGTCGCCGTGCATGCGCGCGGTCAGATCACCTTCGGCGATGGCCGACAGCAGCTGCGAGAGCTTGCCGAGGTTGTCATCGCTGACCGCCATCATCGCGTTGAGGTTTTCCAGCATGAGGCGGAAATCGTGATCGAAGCGCTGCGCGTCGCCACGGCGGCTGAAGTCGCCCGCGGCGGCGGCACTGGCCAGCTGCTTGATCTCGGCATTGATGCGGCCGAGGTTGGCCTTGACCGTGTCGACGGTGGTGGTCATTGCGGCCTTCTCGCCTGGGTAGCGCGCGATGTCGCGGCTGAGGTCGCCGACCGCGTACTGCTGCACCACATCCAGCACATCGTGCAGGGTCTGCACGTGGCTGCCGACCAGGGCGTTGGTCTCCTGCACCATCAGCCCATACTCACCGGGGAACGCACTGGCGTCGATGCGGTAGCTCAGTTCGCCGCCATCGTGGCGGCGGGCCATTTCGCGCTGGCCGTTGATTACTGCGTGCAGCTGCTGCTGCATGCCGGACATCGCCTCCAGCAGGCGGCCGGGCTCGTCGTGCGGCTGTGGGCCGATATGGCTGTCCAGCTTGCCGTTGGCGATGCCTTCGGCGACGGCGGTAGCCTGCTTCAGCGGGCGCGCGATACGGTTGCCGATGACCCAGCTCAGGGCCAGCACGATCAGCACCAGTACACCACCGGAGATCGCCATGATGGCGGTGAACACCAGCGCCTGCCGCTGCACGTCGTCCATGTAGACGCCGCTGCTGACCACCCAGTTCCACGGCGCGAACAGGCCGGCGTAGGCGACCTTCTCGACCTCGCCCTTGCTGCCCGGCTTGGCCCATCGATAGTTGACGAAGCCACCGCCGGCCTTGGCCGCTTCGACCTGGTCGTAATAGATGCGCACGCCGTCGTCGGTGCGGAAGTCCTTCATGTCCTTGCCGACCAGGTCCTTGCGGAACGGGTGCATCAGCAGGCGGTAGCCGGTGTCGTAGATGTTGAAGTAGTACGTATCGTTCTCGGCGCGCATCACTTCCAGGGCCTGCAACGCGGCGCTCTTCGCGGCGTCCTCGCTGAGTTCGCCGGTGCCGGCCAGACGGTGGTAGTGCTGAAGGATGCCGTAGCTGAGTTCGACCTGGGTCTTCAGCGCGGTCTTGCGGGTCTCGGTGAGGTCCAGGTACTGCATGCGGGCGGCGATCACCGAGAGCGCGATCACGCCGAGCGCGATGAGCAGCGTCAGCAGGTTGAGCTTGCGCCGGACGGAGAGATTGCTGAAGTAGTGTTGCCAGCGATGCAGGAGATTCATCGAGCAGGACCAGGTCGAAACGGGCGGGCGGCGCCGAGCCGGTCACGGCGGGACAAGCGGTGACAACCCCGTTATCGGCCGCTGGGGCGGGGGATTGAGGTGCGGTGTCGGAACGTATTCAGGTTTCCTTGCCGCGGCGGCTGCGGCGCTGCCTGCGGCAGGCTTTTGAAGCAACGGCAACGGCAGTTGGTCGGCTATGAGTTTTCAGTGGGTGGCTGGGTCGGGGTGGGCTGGCGGGACACGCCGTAAACCCGTCCTTGGGGGCTCGATGGCGCCATCCATGGCGCCAACGGTCCCGCCAGCCCACCCCGACCCAGCCCTCCCGGCATTTCGGTGTCGGACGGCAAGAGCGTTGAGTTCCCAGGTGGAAAGAGGGGTCAGATCCGTTTTCCTGCGGAAAACGGATCTGACCCCGGATGCGGTGCGGCTGTTGCTCTTGCTCTTCTTTTTTCAATCCGGGGTGGACGCGCACGGAAAGTGTCCGTGGCCGGGAGGGTGGGTTGCGCAGGGGCGTGAGCCGCATGGGCCCGAGGCATGCCTCGGGCGGGTTGGGCAGGACGCCCAACCCCGGTTTTGCCGTGTGCGCAGGACAGCGCACACGAGCAAGCGGCGACCGAGCCTACAAGGACGTATTCACGGCGTCCCCTGCGCAGCCCACCCTCTCGGCCAACCCTCAGTAACCCAGCGCTTCGACCGACCACCCCGAGGGGCTTCGCCGTTGGCTGGATATCCAGATACCCCGTAAACGAAAACGCCCCAGCGCAGGGCCGGGGCGTCTTCGTCCGTCAGGTCAGGCAGGCATCAGAACTCCTGCCAGTCTCCGTCGGCCAGTTCCGTGGCCATCGGGCGACCACCCGCGCTGCGGCGGGCGGGCGGGGCGGCCGGAGCCGGTGCCGCCGGTGCGGCAGCACGCGGGGCCGGGGCGGCGGCGCGCGCGGGGGCAGCCACGGTATCGGTTTCGTCGACCACGAAGATCGACACGGCCTCGCTGAGGTGGCCGGCCTGTTCTTCCATGGCACGGGCGGCGGCGGTGGCTTCCTCCACCAGAGCAGCATTCTGCTGCGTGGTTTCGTCCATCTGCACCACGGTCTGGTTGACCTGCTCGATGCCGGCGCTCTGTTCCTGCGATGCGGCGGAGATCTCGGCCATGATGTCGGTCACGCGCTGCACCGAGGCGACGATCTCGCCCATGGTGGCGCCGGCCTTGTGCACCAGCGCCGAGCCGTCGTTGACCTTGCCGACCGAATCATCGATCAGGCCCTTGATCTCCTTGGCGGCAGCGGCCGAACGCTGGGCGAGGGTACGCACTTCGCTGGCAACCACGGCGAAGCCTCGGCCCTGTTCGCCGGCACGGGCGGCTTCCACCGCGGCGTTCAGTGCCAGGATGTTGGTCTGGAACGCGATGCCGTCGATGACGCTGATGATCTCGGCGATTTTCTTCGACGAGGCTTCGATGGCCGACATGGTGGTCACC
>NZ_JCAFSQ010000011.1:0-176419 GCF_059369375.1 Stenotrophomonas sp. YJH_SMC_48-3
AACATCCTGGCCAGAAAGCTGGCCAGGATCGCTTGGGGCGTCTTCAAGAGCGGCCGGGACTTTGACCCGGCCATGCTGAAAGTGGGTCAAGCCTGCTTCCAGCAGGCTTGACCACGAACATAGGATCTCGGCTCTACAGAACTGCCTGCGCCGGCGTATGTCCGGGTGATGTCCGTTCCATGACCCGCGAAGACAAGCGGCACAAGGCTGTAACCGTATACATGCGACGTGAAGGATGTGCTAATTTCCGTCCTTTACCGGGAGAGGCCCATTCACCATGTTCGAGCGTCAGCGTCGCACCAAGATCCTTGCCACCCTCGGTCCGGCCACTGATCCGCCGGGCGTGCTGGAGGATCTGTTCCGCGCCGGCGTCAACGTGGTACGCCTGAACTTCAGCCATGGCGACCCCTCCGGCCAGGCCAAGCGTGCCGCCGAAGTGCGTGCCGCCGCTGCCCGCGTGGGCGTGGAAGTGGGCATCCTGGCCGACCTGCCGGGCCCGAAGATCCGCATCGAGCGCTTTGCCGAAGGCAAGGTGCAGCTCAAGGCGGGTGACCGCTTCGACCTGATCGCCAGCACCAACGCCGGCCCCGGCGATGCGACCCAGGTAGGCGTCAGCTACCTCGGCCTGCCGCAGGACGTCGGCCCGGGCGATGTCCTGCTGCTCGATGATGGCCTGATGCAGCTGCAGGTGGTGGAGGTGCAGGGCGAGCGCATCATCAGCACCGTGCTCAACGACGGCGCGCTGTCTGATCGCAAGGGACTGAACAAGCAGGGCGGTGGCCTCTCGCTGGGCGCACTGACCGAGCGCGACAAGGAACTGATCGGCATCGTCGCCAAGATCGGTGTCGACTTCATCGCCGTGTCGTTCTGCCGCAACGCGCAGGACATGAACGACGCGCGCGAGATCGCCCGCTCGCACGGCTGCGATGCCGCGCTGGTGTCGAAGATCGAGCGCACCGAGGCGATCGAGAACCTGGAAGAGATCGTCGAGGCCAGTGACGTTGTGATGGTCGCCCGTGGCGACCTCGGCGTGGAAATCGGCGATGCCGAGCTGCCCGGCCTGCAGAAGAAGATCATCAAGGCCTCGCTTGCGCAGAACAAGGTGGTGATCACCGCCACGCAGATGCTGCAGTCGATGGTTGAAAGCCCGATCCCGACCCGCGCCGAAGTGCTGGACGTGGCCAACTCGGTCATCGATGGTACCGACGCGGTGATGCTGTCGGCCGAGACCGCTGCCGGTGCCTGGCCGGTCAAGGCGGTGGAAGCGATGGCGCGTATCTGCCTGGGTGCCGAGCGCCAGTTCCAGACCGAGACCGACTTCAACGCCTCGCCGCGTAATCTGGAACGTGCCGACCAGGCGATTGCCATGGCCACCATGTTCCTGTCGCAGCACGTGGGCGTGCGTGCGATCGTGGCGATGACCGAATCCGGTGGCACCGCCCGCTACCTGTCGCGGTTCCGCGCCAAGGCGCCGGTGTTCGCAGTCACCCGCCACGACGGCGCGCGCCGCCAGATGGCCCTGATGCGCGATGTGTTCCCGATCAACTTCGACAGCCGCGGGCTGACCCCGCGCGAAGCCGCGCGCGGCAGCATCCGCCTGCTGGTGGAAGCCGAACTGCTGCAGGCCGGTGACCGCGTCGTGTTCACCAGTGGCGAGCACATGGAAACCCACGGTGCCACCAATACCCTGCGCCTGCTGGAAGTGGGAGAGGACGGCCGCGCCATCGGCCTGGGCGACCTCTGAGGCCCGCCGGGGTCGGATCCCCGCAAGGGCTCTGACCCCGTGCCGCAGGACATCGCTTGTCCTGCGCCGACATTGGAATCGTTTCCATTCTGGCCTGCACGCCGGCGCAACGGGCGGCGGGGCTATACTTGTGTTTTTCCCGCACCCGCCACAGGAAGTACATGAGCATCGAACAGCTGGCTGAAACCGCCCAGGCCATGGTTGCCCCGGGCAAGGGCATCATCGCGATCGACGAATCCACCGCTACCATCGCCAAGCGTTTCGCTGGCGTCGGTATCGAGAACACCGAGGAGAACCGTCGTGCCTACCGCGAACTGCTGCTGACCACGCCGAAGCTCAACGAGCACATCTCCGGCGCCATCCTGTTTGACGAAACCATCCGCCAGTCGACCAAGGACGGCGTGCCGTTCGCCAAGTACATGGCCGACCACGGCATGATTCCGGGCATCAAGGTGGACAAGGGCGCGCACCCGCTGGCCGGCTGCCCGGGCGAGCTGGTGACCGAAGGCCTGGATGGCCTGCGCGAGCGCCTGCAGGAGTACTACAAGCTGGGCGCGCGGTTTGCCAAGTGGCGTGCTGTGATCAACATCGGCGAGAGCATCCCGTCGGGCACCTGCATCGAGTCCAACGCCCATGCGCTGGCCCGCTACGCAGCGCTGTGCCAGGAATGCGGCCTGGTGCCGATGGTCGAGCCGGAAGTGATCATGGACGGCGACCACGACATCGAGACCTGCTACGAAGTCACCGAAGCGACCCTGCGTTCGCTGTTCGACGCCCTGTACCAGCAGAACGTGCTGCTGGAAGGCACCATCCTGAAGGCTTCGATGGTCATCTCGGGCAAGGACTGTGAAGAGCAGGCCGACGTCGAGGAAGTGGCCGAGTCGACCGTGATGTGCCTGAAGAGCACCGTGCCGGCCATCCTGCCGGGCGTGGTGTTCCTGTCCGGTGGCCAGAGCGACGAGCAGTCCACCGAGCACCTGAACGCGATGAACCAGCTGGGCAACCTGCCGTGGCCGCTGAGCTTCTCCTACGGCCGTGCCATGCAGCAGGCCGCGTTGAAGCTGTGGGCCAAGGACATGAAGGGCAACTACGCTTCTGCCCAGAAGACCGTGTACGAGCGCGCCAGGGACAATGGCCTGGCCGCGCTGGGCAAGTGGAACGGGTGATCCGTCCCATCGCTGGATAAACAAGGCAGCGCCGGCATCACGCCGGCGTTTGCTTTTGCGGGTATCTTTTCCGCCCCCATGCGCCCGGCCGGTGCGTGGGAACCACATGGAAGGCCAAGGAGAAACAACATGCGTTTGGCAGCAATCACACTGGCCGTAGCCACGGTCCTGGTCGCCGGCGGGTGCAACCGCATCGGTGGCGGCGGTGCCGAGGCAGGCAAGGCCGCGTCGCTCGATTTCGACAAGCCGGTCTCCGGCGAGATCACCTCGCGCAGCGGCATCAACTTCAATGACGGCAGCCATCACCAGCTCTACCAGATCAAGCTGGAAGACAGGGATCTGGTCGGCCTGAAGCTCACTGGTGCCCTCAGCGGCTCGATTGCGGTGTTCAACAACGGCAGCCTGGTATCCACCAGCAACACAGGCTATGAGCGCGAGGGGGACGTCTCGCTGGCTTTCCGTGCCAACGGCAGTGGTACCTACCAGGTGGCAGTCAACGCCGATGGCCCGACCGCGTTCGGCCCTTATCGCCTTCGCGCCGAGAAGCTGAAGCCGTACGACGGCAAGCCGCTGGCGGGCAGTGGCGAGATCGTCGATATGCTGGCCAGCAACTCGCAGGACTACACGTTGCAGGTGGACAAGGCGGGCCTGTACGAGATCCGGCTGGTCTCGGACGCCTTCGACCCGGTGCTGAAGCTGTCCGGGCAGGGCGTGGATGCCGAGAATGACGACGGCGGGGACAGCACCAACTCGCGCCTGACCCTGTCGCTGAAGCCGGGCAAGTACACGCTGACCGCGCGTGGCCTCGGCGACGGCGTCAGTGGCATGTTCACCTTGTCGGCCAATCGGATCGAGCTGCCGGGCAACCTGGTCGATCGCGATGGCACCGCACTGCCGAAGTCCGGCAGCGTGTACACGATGCTCGATAACGATGGCGTCCGCCGCTTCCTGCTGACGCTGGACCGTCCGACCAATGTGCGGCTGGATGCAATCTCCGGCCAGGTCGATACCGTGCTGCGCGTGGTTGGCGGCGATGTCGAACTGACCGACGATGACGGTGGCAACGATACCAACGCACGCCTGGAAGAAGCGTTGCCTGCCGGTCATTACACCGTCGAGGTGTCCAGCCTCAGCAACGGCGCGGGCATGGTGGAAGTGCGTGTGCAGGTGGACGGCGCCAGCGCCGATGGGGCTGCTGCTTCGGCGGCAAGTGCCGCTGCCGACGCGGCCGCTGCTGCGGCCGATGATGCCGCCGCGGTGGAAGCTGCCAGCCGTTGAGCGTGTTCCACACTCCGTGGGAGTGTGGACAACGGCGCAACAGGAAAGGCCGGGCAATGCCCGGCCTTTTCCTTGAAGCTGACCGCCGGATTCAGTGCGCGGCGGCGAAGCCCGCATCACCCAGCGGCGACAGCATCGAGCCGCGCGGTTCGCCGTCTGCGCCTTGCCCGGCGGCGCTCAACGCTTGCTGGTACGCCTTGGCCGTCGCGGTATTGAACGCCACCAGCACGATGCGCATCGGCTGCGCATGGCTGCGCTGCCAGGCCAGTGTCTCGGTCACGGCGATCTGCGCCGCCTGGTACAGCGGATAGCCATACACACCGCAGCTGATCGCCGGGAAGGCGATCGACTGCACCCCCAGCGACTCGGCCAGCTGCAGCGATTTCCAGTAGCAGTTGGCGAGCAATGCCGGCTCGTCGCGCTGGCCGTCGTGCCAGACCGGGCCCACCGTGTGCAGTACATGCCGTGCCGGCAAGGCGTAAGCGCCGGTGGCACGCACTTCGCCGGTCGGGCAACGCACGCCCGGGCGCAGCTCGGGCAACCGCTCGCACTCGGCCCGCAATGCGGGGCCGGCCGCACGATGGATCGCGCCGTCCACACCACCGCCGCCGAGCAATGTTTCGTTGGCCGCGTTGACGATCGCATCCACCGCCAGGGTCGTGATGTCACCCTGCCAAACTTCGATCTTCATGCGTCCGTCTCCTGCCTGTGAGGTGTTCCGCGCAGCCTCTGCGCCGGCTGTACCCCACGGTAGGGGACAGGGCATCGATACTGCGTCATGACCGTCTCACGCGCTGCGATCCGACGGCCTTCACGCACGATGGCGGTCGCTGCCTTCACGCAGGCTGAAGCGGTCATGGATCCGCGGCAGGCGGTGGCGCCAGGCAATGCCCGGCGGCTTGCGTCATGGCAGGCCAGCCAGCCAGTCGTCGTCGGAACCCTCGTTCACATCGGCGAACAGCGGCGTGGAGAAATAGCGTTCACCGGTGTCCGGCAGCATCGCCAGGATCACCGAGCCCGGCTCAGCGCGGGCTGCCACGTCCAGCGCGCTGGCCACGGTGGCGCCGGCGGAGATGCCGACGAAGATCCCTTCCTCCGCCGCCAGTCGGCGCGCGGTGGCGATGGCGCGGTCATCCTCCACCGACACCAGTTCATCCACCACATCGCGGTTGAGCACGTCCGGCACGAAATCCGGGGTCCAGCCCTGGATCTTGTGCGGTTTCCAATCATCGCCCTTGAGCAGGGCGGCGCCGGCGGGTTCGGTAGCAATGACGCGGGTCTGCGGGCGCGCGACCTTCAACACTTCGCCCACGCCGGTGAGCGTGCCGCCGGTGCCCCAGCCACTGACGAAGTAATCCAGCCGCTTGCCGGCGAAGTCGCGCAGGATCTCGGCGGCCGTGGTGTTGCGGTGATAAGCCGGATTGGCCGGGTTGGCGAACTGGCTGGCCAGGAACCAGCCATGCTGCTCGGCCAGTTCGCGCGCCTTGCGCACCATGCCGCTGCCACGCTCGGCGGCCGGGGTCAGGATTACCTTCGCGCCATAGGCGCGCATCAGTTTGCGACGCTCCACCGAAAAGGTCTCGACCATCGTGGCCACGAATTTGTAGCCGCGCGCGGCAGCGACCATCGCCAGCGCCACGCCGGTGTTGCCCGAGGTGGCCTCCACGATCGTGTCGCCTGGCTTGAGCAGGCCACGCGCTTCGGCGTCGAGGATGATTGCCAGCGCCAGGCGGTCCTTGACCGAGCCGCCCGGATTGAATGACTCGACCTTGGCGTAGACGCTGACCTGTGGCGGTGCCAGGCGCTGCAGCCTGACGATGGGGGTGTTGCCGACGGTATCGAGGATGGACTCGTACAGGGCCATGGAAGCGCTCCGGAAACGGGGCCGCGCCGGGCTTCGGCGGGCAAAGGGGGAGGGCTGGCTGTTCAGGCCAGCGGCTGCCGGCTGACCGTAGCGCCGGCATATGACGCCCGGAAATGACCAGATACCTTTCTTAAACAACCTTTGGTTATAAGCTGGTGACGGCAATTGACCCTAGAGTGGACCTCCGCCCCACGCCGCCTGCCTCCCATGACGCTGACCCAGCTGCGCTACCTGGTTGCCATTGCCGATGCCGAGCTGAACATCACGCTCGCTGCCTCGCGCGTGCACGCCACCCAGCCCGGCCTGTCCAAGCAGCTCAAGCAGCTGGAAGACGAGCTCGGCTTTCTGTTGTTCGTGCGCAAGGGCCGCAGCCTGGAGTCGGTCACCCCGGCCGGCACCGAGGTCATCGCCCGCGCCCGCGCGGTGCTGGCTGAGGCCAACAACATCCGCACCTACGCGGCAAACCAGCGTCGCGAGAGCCAGGGTCAGCTGATCCTGACCACCACGCACACCCAGGCGCGCTTCGTGCTGCCGCCGGCGGTGGCGGCGATCAAGCAGGCCTACCCGCAGGTCAGCGTGCACCTGCAGCAGGCCGGTGAAGCCGACGCGCTGGACCGCTTGAACCAGGGTGATGCCGATATTGCGATCATCAGCACCGCAGGCGGTGAGCCCACCGATGGCATCGCAGTGCCGCTGTTCCGCTGGCGGCGCCTGGTGGTGGTGCCCAAGGGCCACCCGCTGGACCGCGCCGGCCGCGCACCGGACCTGGCCGCGCTGGCCCGCCAGCCATTGATCAGCTACGAATCCTCGACCCGACCGAACTCATCCCTGCAACGCGCCTTCGCCGCCAATGGGCTGGTGCCCGATCTGGCACTGACCGCGCTGGATGCGGACCTGATCAAGACCTACGTGCGCACGGGTCTTGGCGTAGGCCTGCTGGCCGAGATGGCGGTCAGTTCCAACGATGAAGACCTGCGTTCGTGGCCGGCCCCGGACCCGATCGCCGAGTGCATCGCCTGGGCGGTGCTGCCGCGCGACCGCGTGCTGCGTGACTACGCGCTGGAGCTGGTGCATGTGCTGGCACCGCAGATTGATCCGCGTGACCTGCGCAGGGTGCTGGATGGCAACCAGGCGGCGGCGTGGCCGGTGCCACCGACGTGGGAGTCACTGACCCAGACCATCACGGTGTGAGGGGTTGGTCGAGCAGGGCTTGCAGCCCTGCACCCACTACGACATTCAAGCAACAGCAACAGCAGAAGCGTGCATTCCGTGGGTTGGCGGGGCGGTGTCGGAGTGCGGGGACGCTGCAAGTACGTCCCTGTAAGCTTGGCAGCCGCATCCATGCGGCTGACACCCCGCACTCCGACACCGCCCCACCTCTGACAGATCCCGATGGCTGTTGGTAGGAGTCGACCTTGGTCGACACGTAGATCCATGCCATGCGTGGATGAATCTCCATCGAAATCGAATATTTCGAATTGAAATCGAAAAGCATCCACGCATGGCGTGGATCTACTGCAGATCGCGGAGATCTGTCGAAGGTGGGGTGGGTCCGGTTGCGGGAGTGTCCGCGGCATGGGCCCGAGGCATGCCTCGGGCGGGTTGGGCAGGACGCCCAACCCCGGTCTTGCCGTGTGCGCAGGAAAGCGCACACGAGCAAGCCGCGGCCAAGCCCCGGGGGTCACTTCATGGATGGGTTTACGGCGTCTCCCGCAACCGGACCCACCCCGCCCACCCTCAGGAAACCGCTTTTGCTGTTGCTTCGGCTCTTGCCGTGGTCCGCAGCAGGTGCAGGGCTGCAAGCCCTGCCGATAAACTCCCTCCTGCGACGGTTCGTCGCACAGGGCAACCCTGGACCCACCTCTACACTAGCGCGGTGACCCGCCTGTCCCGCCCGCAGCGCCTTCTGCTCCAGCTCGCCGTCCTGGCGACGCTGCTGATGGTGCTTGCGCCGCTGGTCAGCCGCGCGCTGCAGGCGCCGCCGATGGACCACACCGCAATGGCGGGCATGGACCACGCCGCCATGGGCCATGGCATGCACGACATGACCATGGCCGGGCACGACCCGCATGGCGCTTCGCAGGCAGCACCCAAGCGCCCAGCCGACCCCCACGCCATGCATGGCGAAGTCTGCGAATACTGCGTGCTGGCCATGCGCCTGCTGCCGTGGCTGGCGGTGCTGGTGCTGCAGTTGCCGCTGCTGTGGCGGCCGCGCCTGGTGTTCCCGTGGTCGCAACAGGTGCTGCCGGCACTGCGCTGGCCGGCGCATGCCGCACGTGGACCACCACGCTCCTCCATCGTCCGCTGATGTCCCTATCGAATCTGCCGCACGACGCCTGACCGGGCGCCGTGCGCGCGTGCGTACCTTGGAGCTGTTCCGATGAAAATGACTTCCCGCCCCGCGGGCGCCTGCGCGCGCCTGCCGGTTGCCCTTGGCCTGGCCGTGGCCGCGTCACTGGCCCACGCTGCGCCTGCTGAAGAAGCGCGCACCCTCGACACGATGGTGGTCACTGCCGCCGCGCCTTCGTCGCCACTGCACTGGGTGACCGATCCGCGCCTGCCGCGGCAGCCGGTCCCCGCCAGTGATGGCGCCGATTACCTGAAGACCGTGCCTGGCTTCTCCGCCATCCGCAACGGCGGCACCAACGGTGACCCGGTGCTGCGCGGCATGTTCGGTTCGCGGCTGAACATCCTCAGCAACGATGGCAACCTGATCGGTGCCTGCCCGTCGCGCATGGACAATCCGCTTTCCTATATCGCGCCGGAGAGCTTCGACCGGCTGACCATCATCAAGGGCCCGCAGAGCGTGCGCTGGGGCGCAGGTGCCTCGGCCGGCACCATCCGTTTCGAGCGCGATACGCCGCGCTTCGAGGAACCCGGTCTGCGTGCCGATGCCAGTGGACTGGTCGGCTCGCGCAACCGCAACGACCAGGTGCTGGACCTGACGCTGGGCAATCCGGCCGGTTACGTGCGTGCCAGCGGCAATCGCTCGGAAGCGGACGACTACAAGGATGGTCATGGTGACGTGGTGCCGTCGAAGTGGCGCAAGTGGAACGGCGACGTGGCCATCGGCTGGACGCCGGACGCCGATACGCTGCTGGAAATCTCCGCCGGTGCCGGCGATGCGATCGCGCGCTATGCCGGGCGTGGCATGGACGGCGCCGCGTTCGAGCGCACCAGCTACGCGGCACGCTTCGAGAAGCGCAACCTGCCGGGCGCGTGGGAAACGTTGCAGGCCAACGTGTACTACAACGAAGCCGACCATGTGATGGACAACTACACGCTGCGCACGCCGAATCCCAACAGCATGATGCCCATGCCGATGGCTTCGAACGTGGACCGCCGAACCCAGGGCGGCCGGGCCAGTTCCGAGTGGCGCTGGCAGGAGGTGCAGCTGGTGGCCGGTGTGGACGGTGAGGACAGCCGCCACCGTGGCCGCAACGGCATGGGCCGCGATACTTACCGCCAGGCCGCGTGGCAGACCGATGCGAACTTCCACCGCTATGGCGTGTTCACCGAGTTGACCCTGGGTGCCGGCACGGACCAGCGCTGGATCAGTGGCCTGCGCATCGACCGTGCCAGCGCCCGCGATGAGCGGCAATCGATCGGCGGCATGATGGGCAACCGGCCCAATCCCAGCGCCGGGCAGACGCGCAAGGAATGGCTCGGCAGCGGGTTCCTGCGCTACGAGCAGGACCTTGCCGACGGCCTGACCTGGTACGCCGGCCTCGGCCGCAGTGAACGCATGCCCGACTACTGGGAGCTGTTCTCGCCCAACCATGGCCCGTCGGGCGCAGTGAACGCGTTCACCGGCGTGCAGCCCGAGCGCACCACCCAGCTCGACATGGGCCTGCAGTTCAAGGGACCGCGTGTGCAGGCATGGGTATCGGCGTATGCCGGGCAGATCCAGGACTACATCCTGTTCACCTATCACGGCAGCGGCATGATGGGCATGAGCCAGGCCAACAACGTCGATGCGCGCATCGCCGGTGCCGAAGCCGGGCTGGAAGTGAGCCTGGCTGCGCAGTGGAAGCTGGGTGGCACGCTGGCCTATGCCTGGGGCGAGAACCGCGACCAGCAGCGTCCGCTGCCGCAGATGCCGCCGTTGGAAGCGCGCCTGAGCGCGAACTGGGAAGGCCAGCGCTGGAGTGCCGGTGCGCTGCTGCGTGCGGTGACCCATCAGCATCGTGTCGCAGATGGACAGGGCAACGTGGTCGCGCAGGACCTGGGGCCGAGTGCCGGCTTCGCTACCTTCGCGCTCAATGCCGCTTACCGCTTCAGTTCGCAGCTGCAGCTCAGCGCCGGCGTCGACAACCTGTTCGACCGCGCCTACAGCGAGCACCTGAACCTGGCCGGCAGCGCCGACTTCGGCTTCCCGGCCGACCCGGTACGCATCAACGAGCCCGGGCGCAGCCTGTGGATGAAGGTGAACTACCGGTACTGATCGGCCGGGTAAAAAAAAACGGGGCCGGATCCCCGCCAGGATCCGTCCCCGCCCGACGCCCTCTGTCGGGCAGCTTCGACTCTACGATGACAACGCCTGCGGCGCACGGCGGGATACACCTCGACACATGCCGACACCGCTGCTGCGAGCCTTGCACGGAACAGGTTCACGGCGCTATCGCCCCGCCGGTGCCACGCCAGTAAACGCTTGGCACATATCGCTTCCACGGGTGCTTGCCTACACTCGGCGGCCGTGGATCTATCAGGACCGTTCATGTTGGCTCGCATTGCTTCGACCCTGGCCCTTGGCCTCAGCCTGGCCCTTCTGGCCGGGTGCGGGGGCAAACAGGAGGCCGCCGCCCGTCGGCAGGGCGAAGCGGTGCCGGTGACCGCGCAGGTCGTGCAGTCCTCGCAGTGGAATGACACGCTGCAGGCGCTGGGCACGGCCAAGGCGCGCGAGTCCATCAGCGTGACGGCCAAGGTCAGCGAAATCGTCGAGAAGGTGCACTTTGAAAGTGGCCAGCATGTGGCCGCCGGTGCGCCGATCGTGACCCTGCGCGGGCAGGCCCAGGAGGCCGCGCTGGTGCAGGCGCAGGCCACCTTCCACGAAGCCGACCAGCTGTACAGGCGCCAGCGCGAGCTGGCCTCCCAGCGCCTGGTGTCCAGCGCCACCCTGGATACGCAGAAGTCGATCCGCGATGCGGCCGAGGCGCGCGTGATGCAGATGCAGGCCGACATCGGTGACCGCCGCGTGCGCGCGCCGTTCGCTGGCGTGCTCGGCATCCGCCAGGTCAGCCCCGGCTCGCTGGTGACCCCGACCACGGTCATCGCCACGCTCGATGACATCGAGCACATGCACGTCGATTTCCAGGTGCCGGAAGTGGAGCTGGCTGCGCTGGGCGTCGGTGACAAGGTCAGCGCCACCAGCGTGGCGTGGCCGGGCCGCACCTTCGAGGGTGAGGTCAGCACCATCGATGCGCGCATCGATCCGGTCACCCGTGCGGTGACCGTGCGCGCCGACTTCGCCAACGGCGATCATGCGCTGCGCCCGGGCATGCTGCTGGACGTGCGGCTGTTCCGCCCCGAGCGCCCGGCGCTGGTGGTCCCGGAAATCGCCGTGGTGCAGGTCGGCCGCGATACCTTCGTGTACCGCATCAAGGCCGACGACAGCGTCGAGCGCGTGGACGTGGTCACCGGTGCGCGCCGCGCCGGCGTGGTCGAGATCAAGCAGGGGCTGGAAGCGGGCCAGCGCATCGTGGTTGATGGCACCGGCAAGCTGCGCCCGGGCCTGAAGGTCGCGGCCAGGGATGCGGCACCGGCCAGCGGCGCGAAACCGGATGCCGCGCCGGCACCGGCCGCGGCCGAGGGGCACGGCGGATGAAACTGTCCGACATCTCCATCCAGCGGCCGGTGTTCGCCGTGGTGATGAGCCTGCTGCTGCTGGTGCTGGGCGTGATGTCCTTCACCCGCCTGACCCTGCGCGAGCTGCCTGCCATCGACCCGCCCATTGTTTCGGTGTCGGTGGATTACACCGGTGCCTCGGCGGCGGTCATCGAAAGCCGCATCACCCAGGTCCTGGAAGATGCACTGGCCGGCATCGAAGGCATCGATACGATCAACGCGCGCAGCACCAACGGCCGCTCGCAGGTCAGCATCGAGTTCACCTCCAACCGCGATATCGAAGCGGCGGCCAACGACGTGCGCGATGCGGTCAGCCGCGTCGCCGACCGCATGCCGGAAGAAGCCCGGCCGCCGGAAATCGCCAAGGTCGAAAGCGATGCCGACCCGATCATCTGGTTCAACATGGTCTCTTCGACCATGGACACGCTGGAACTGAGCGATTACGCCGACCGCTATGTGGTCGACCGCTTCTCCAGCCTCGACGGCGTGGCCCAGGTCCGCATCGGCGGCCGCCAGCGCTATGCGATGCGCATCTGGCTGGACCGCGACCAGCTGGCCGCACGTGGGCTGACCACCGGCGACGTGGAAACCGCACTGCGCAACGAGAACGTGGAACTGCCGGCCGGTCGCATCGAGTCGACCGACCGTGATTTCACCCTGCGCGTGGAGCGCAACTACATCAAGCCCGAGGATTTCGCCACCATCCCGCTGGGCAAGGGCCGCGACGGCTACGTGGTGCGCATGGGCGACGTGGCGAAGATCGAACTGGCCTCGGCCGAGCGCCGCGCCTACTACCGCAGTAACGGCGAGCCGGGCATCGGCCTGGGTATCGTCAAGACCTCCACCGCCAACTCGCTGGACGTGGCGCGCACCGCGCGCGCTGAAGCCGAGCGGGTGGCACTGACCCTGCCCAAGGGCACGCAGATCTTTGTTGCGTTCGACAACACCACCTTCATCGAAGCCGCCGTTGACCGCGTCTACGCCACGCTGGTGGAGGCAATGATCCTGGTGCTGGCGGTGATCTGGCTGTTCCTCGGCAGCTTCCGTGCCGCACTGATTCCGGCGGTGACCGTGCCGGTCTGCCTGGTGGCCGCGTTCATCGCACTGTACGCGTTCGACTTCTCGATCAACCTGCTGACCCTGTTGGCACTGGTGCTGTGCATCGGCCTGGTGGTGGACGATGCGATCGTGGTGGTGGAAAACGTGCAGCGCCGCATCGACCTGGGCGAGCCCCCACTGGTGGCCTCCAAGCGCGGTACCACGCAGGTTGCCTTCGCGGTGATCGCCACCACCGCCGTGCTGGTGGCGGTGTTCCTGCCGGTCGGTTTCCTGGAAGGCAATACCGGGCGCCTGTTCCGCGAGCTGGCGGTGGCGCTGGCGGCAGCGGTGGCGCTGTCCGCATTCGTAGCGCTGACGCTGACGCCGATGATGGCGTCCAAGCTGCTCAAGCCGCACACCGGGCAGGCACCACGTGGCCTGCATGGCTTCATCAACCGCAATCTGGAGCGCCTGGCCTCGGGCTATGGCCGCGTGCTCGACCACCATGTCGACCGCACCTGGATCTACCTGCTGGTGATGGTGGCCGCACTGGCTGCCAGCTGGGGCCTGCTCAAGCTGCTGCCGTCGGAACTGGCGCCGGCCGAAGACCGCGGTTCGTTCCAGATCATGATCGACGGCCCGGAAGGCGCCGGCTACGACTACACCGTGCAGCAGGTGCAGCAGGTGGAAGCGCTGCTGGCGCCGCATGTCGGCCCGGACAAGCCGATCGTGCGCGCCAACCCGCGCGTGCCGGGCGGCTGGGGCGCCAGCGAGGAGATGCACACCGGCCGCGTCAGCATCTTCCTGCAGCCGTGGCGCCAGCGCAGCGAGGGGACGCCTGAAGTGGCCGACGCGCTGCAGAAAGAACTGGACACCATCCGCGGCGTGCGCGTGCGCACGCAGGTGGGCGGTGGCCTGGTGCGCAGTGGCGGGCAGCCGTTCCAGATCGTGCTGGGCGGCCCCGAATATGCCGAGATCGCGCAGTGGCGCGACCGCATCCTGCTGCGCATGGCCGACAATCCCGGCCTGGTCGGCCCCGACTCGGACTACAAGGAAACCCGGCCGCAGATGCGGGTGAACATCGACCGCCAGCGCGCGGCCGACCTCGGCGTGCCGGTCACCGCGATCGGATCGGCGCTGGAAACCATGATGGGTTCGCGCCGCGTCACCACCTTCGTCGACAACGGCGAGGAGTACGACGTGCTGGTGCAGGCCGGGCGCGATGGCCGTGCCAGCCCGGCCGACCTGGCCGCGATCCGCGTGCGTGCCACCTCCGGCGAGCTGGTGCCGCTGTCCAACCTGGTCACGCTGAGCGAAGTGGCCGAGGCCGGAACCCTGAACCGCTTCAACCGACTGCGCTCGATCACCATCAGTGCCGGCCTGGCGCCAGGCTATCCGTTGGGCGAGGCCATTGCCTGGGCACAGAACGTGGCCCGGGAAGAGCTGCCGCAGTACGCACAGGTGAACTGGAAGGGTGAGTCGCGTGAGTACCAGAGTGCCGGCGGTGCGGTGCTGCTGACCTTCGCGATGGCCCTGCTGGTGGTGTACCTGGTGCTGGCCGCGCAGTTCGAAAGCTTCATCCACCCGCTCACCATCATGCTGACCGTGCCGCTGGGTGTGCTCGGTGCGCTGGTCGGCCTGTGGGTGAGTGGCGGCACGGTGAACCTGTTCAGCCAGATCGGCATCGTGATGCTGGTTGGCCTGGCAGCGAAGAACGGCATCCTCATCGTCGAATTCGCCAACCAGCTGCGCGATGACGGGCGCACGGTGCGCGAGGCGATCATCGAATCGGCGATGGTGCGCCTGCGCCCGATCCTGATGACCTCGATCGCCACCGTGGTCGGCGCGATTCCGCTGGTGGTCGCCGGTGGCCCCGGCTCGGCCAGCCGTGGCACGATCGGTATCGTGATCATCTTCGGCGTAACTCTTTCGACCTTCCTGTCGCTGTTCGTGGTGCCGGCGTTCTACGCACGGCTGGCCCCGTACACCCGCTCGCCGGAAGCGGTGAAGCGCGAGCTGGAGAAGCAGGAAGCGGAATCGCCGTCGGTGGGTGGCCATGCCTGACCCGACCACCGTGCTGCGAGGTGAAGGCTTCCAATTGCGCCCCTGGCGCCCGGATGATCTGGAATCGCTGCTGCACCACGCCAACGACGCCGAGGTGTCGCGGGGCCTGCGTGATCGCTTTCCGTACCCGTACACGCGCGGGGATGGCGAGGCCTTCCTCGCCGGCCGCGTGCTGGCTCCCGGCACCCTGAACCTGGCCATCGAGATAGACGGCCAGGCCTGCGGCAGCGTCGGTGCCCAGCAGGGCGTGGCCGAGCGTGGGCATACCGCCGAACTGGGTTACTGGCTGGGCCGGGCCTACTGGGGCCAGGGCCTGATGACCCGGGTGGTCGGTGTGTTTGCGCCTTGGGTGATGGACGAGCTGCGCCTGTTCAGGCTGCAGGCCACGGTGGTCGACTTCAATCTCGGCTCGGCCCGGGTGCTGGAGAAGAACGGCTTCCAGGAAGAGGGCGTGGAGCGCTGCGCGGTCTACAAGCGCGGCGTGCTGCACGACCTGCGCCGCTTCGCCCGGGTACGCACGCAGCTGCCCTGAACGCGCGGGCTGGCCGCTGTAGCACCGAGCCCATGCTCGGCTGATTCCGGGGCCCAAGCCGGACATGGGCTCGGCGCTACAAGACAGCGCTACCGCAGCGGCCTTCGATCAGGGAGAATCGACCGGTCCCCTCCAGCCGACGGGACGTCCTTACAACCCGCCGACTGGAGAGAGCGCGCGTGGAAGCAACCGTACACTTCATCAACAGCATCATCTGGAGCAAGGCACTGATCTTCGTGTGCCTGGGCGCCGGCCTGTTCTTCAGCCTGCGCACGCGCTTCATGCAGATCCGTGGCTTCTTCGAAATGTGCCGCCTCACCGTCAGGGGTGAGAAATCCGACGCCGGCGTGTCCTCGTTCCAGGCGCTGGCCATGTCGATGGCCGGCCGCATGGGCATCGGCAATATTGCCGGCGTGGCCACCGCCATCGCCTTCGGCGGCCCCGGGGCGATCTTCTGGATGTGGGTGATGGGCTTCCTCGGCGCGTCCACCTCGTACGTGGAATGCACCCTGGCGCAGATCTACAAGACCAAGGACGCCGAAGGCCGCTACCGCGGTGGCCCGGCGTACTACATCGAGAAGGCGATGGGCCTGAAGTGGTATGCGCTGGCCTTCGCCATCGCCACGATCATCGCCGCAGGTTTCCTGATGCCGGGCGTGCAGGCCAATGCCATCGCCGACAGCATCATCAACGCCTGCCGTGGCACCGCGCTGTGCGGGCCGCTCGACGGCCAGGCCTTCGGCATGGAATCGGTGCAGGCGCTGAAGCTGGGCATCGGCATCGTGGTCGCGCTGCTGCTGGGCGTGGTGATCTTCGGTGGCGTCAAACGCATCGCCAACTTCGCCGAAGTGGTGGTGCCGTTCATGGCTGCCGGTTTCATCCTGATGGCCATCATCATCATGGTCATCAACTACGACCGCGTGCCGGAAATGTTCGGCATCATCTTCAAGAGTGCCTTCGGCACGCATGCCGCATTCGGCGCCATGATGGGCCTGGCGGTGGAGTGGGGCATCAAGCGCGGCATCTACGCCAACGAAGCCGGCCAGGGTTCGGGCCCGCATGCAGCGGCTGCCTCGGAAGTCTCGCACCCGGCCAAGCAGGGCTATGTGCAGGCCTTCGCCATCTACTTCGACACCATGATGGTGTGCACCGCCACCGCGTTCCTGATCCTGGCCAGCGGCACCTACAACGTGTACTCGCCGGCAGGTGCCAGCGCACCGCCGATCTTCCAGGGCCTGGCCGGCATTCCCGAAGGCGCCGGTTACGCCCAGGCCGGCGTGGAAGCGGTGCTGCCGGGCTGGGGTTCGGCATTCGTGTCCATCGCCATCTTCTTCTTCGCCTTCACCACCATCATGGCGTACTACTACATGGCCGAGACCAACCTCAGCTATGTAAACCACAACAGGAAGCGCCCGCTGACGGTGCTGGTGCTGCGCCTGGGCATCATCGGCATGGTGGTGTTCGGCGCGTTCCACAATGCCACCCTGGCCTGGGCGCTTGGCGACATCGGCGTGGGCCTGATGGCCTGGCTGAACATCATTGCCATCCTCATCATCCAGAAGCCGGCGATGCTGGCCCTGCGTGACTACGAACGACAGAAGAAGCTGGGCCTGGATCCGGTGTTCGACCCTGATGCCTTGGGCATCAAGAACGCCGATTTCTGGCGCCAGCGCAAGCAGGAGAGTGTGTAAGTGAACAACCCTTGGAACAACCGCCGCCCGTCCGCCCGTCCGCCGCGCGCAACGCCGTTGCCGCGCCCGGAGGTGCCGGCCACGGGCGGTGGTGGGCGCGGTGGCAGCGATGAGCTGCGTCTGTACGGCCTGAATGCCGTGCTGGCTGCGTTCGAAGCGCGGCCGCAGGCGCTGCGCAAGCTGTACCTGCTGGAAGCACGCATTCCGCGCCTGCAGCCGTTGTTGAAGTGGTGCGTGGCCAACCGCGTGGGCTACCGCGTGGTCGAGGATGGCGATCTGAACAAGCTGGCCGGCACCACCCATCACGAAGGCGTGGTGGCCGACATGCTGCGCGCACCGGCACTGCCGCTGGCGCAGTGGCTGCAGCAGGTCGGTGACGGCCCGGCGCTGGCGCTGTGGCTGGATGGCGTGGGCAACCCGCACAACCTCGGTGCGATCCTGCGCTCGGCCGCGCACTTCGGCGTCAAGGCGCTGCTTCTGCCGGCTGGCAGCACGCTGGCGCTGTCCGGTGCCGCCGCGCGCGTGGCCGAAGGCGGCGCCGAAGCGGTGCCGCTGGTGCAGCTGCCGGAGACCGCTCAGGCAATGGCACAACTGCGCGCAGCCGGTTTCGGCCTGGCCGCGACCCTGGTCGAGGGCGGTGATGACGTGTTCCGCGCGTCCCTGCCAGACCGGCTGGTGTACGTGATGGGCGCCGAAGGCGAGGGCATGGACCGTGGCCTGGCGAGCCAGTGCGATCTGCAGGTCTCGATCCCCGGCAGCGGCGCGGTGGAAAGCCTGAATGTTGCTTCCGCCACGGCCGTGCTGCTGGCGCAGTGGGCGAGCCGCCGCGGCTGAGTGACGCCCGGTGGGTGCGAACCTTGGTTCGCACCGCTCTTCCCGCCGCAAACGCCGGGCATGGCCCGGCGCTACCGCATCATTCGTTCGGCGGCGTGGTCGCCTTGGCCTCGCTGCCGAAGCTGCCATCGGCTTCCGCCGCCAGGTAGGCGAACACAGTGTAGGCGGCCACGTTCTGTGCCAGCGCCTTCGGGTCGATCTTATCCAGCGTGTCGTCGGCGGTGTGGTGCAGGTGGAAGTAGTCCGAGCCGTCCTGCGCCAGCCACGCCCACGCACCGCCCTTGGCGGCCAGCGGGCCGACGTCCGGGCCCGGGCCACCCTTGTCGGCCTGGTACTCGATGCCCAGCGGCTTCATTACTTCGGCAATCTGCTTCGTCGCTTCGCGCGAGCCGTCCGGATTCGGCGAACCGGTATTGAAGGCGTAGATGCGGCCCGCGCCGAAGTCGCTCTCGGCGGCCAGCTGGTGCAGGGCCACGTCCTTCGCGTGCGCTTCGGCATAGGCCTTGCCGCCATACAGGCCCTGTTCCTCGTTGGCGAAGGCGATCACGCGGATGGTGCGCTTCGGTGCCTGCTTGAGCTGGCCGATCAGGTGGCCTGCGGCCATGGTGATGCCCACGCCCGCGCCGTCATCCACCGCGCCGGTGCCCAGGTCCCACGAATCCAGATGCCCGCCAATCACCACTACTTCCTTCGGCAGGCTGCGGCCGGTGATCTCGCCGATCACGTTGTACGAGGTCGCCGTACCATCCCAGCCGCAGTCCAGCGCCACCTTCACCGTGGTGCTGCCACGGGCCAGCAGGCGGGCCAGCTGGTCGGCATCGGGCACCGACAGTGCCGCAGACGGCACCGGGGTCAGGCCGTCATCGAAACGGGTGATGCCGGTGTGCGGCACGCGGTGCGAGTCGGTGCCGGCCGAACGCATCAGGAAACCGACCGCGCCCTTGCGGATCGCCTCGGACGGACCCTTGCTGCGGATCGCGCCGCCGCGGCCGTAGTCGCGGCCATCGCGGAACGGCAGCATCTGGTAATCGACGAAGGCGATCTTGCCCTTGAGCGAACCGGCCGGCGCCGCCTGCAGTGCGGCCAGGTCGGCGAAGCGCACCACCTCGGCTTCAACGGTGCCGCCCGGGCTGCCGCCCAGTGCGGTGATCTGCAGCGGCTGCGGATTTTTGCCGGTCACGGCAGCGTGTTCACTGCGGCGCTCCCACTTCGGGAAGGTCACCGGTTCCTTCCACACCTTGTCGAAGCCCAGTGCCTTGAACTTGGCTTCGGCCCAGGCCACGGCGCGGGCGTCAGCCTCGCTGCCGGCGATGCGCGGGCCGATCTCGGTGGTGAGCGATTCGACCACCTTCCAGCCGGTGTCATCGGCCAAGGCCTGGTCGCGCAGCTGTGCGGCGGTGGCCAGCGACGCCGGGGGCAGGGTAGTGGTGTGCGGCGCCGCGAAGGCCGGGGCGGCCAGCAGGGCGAGGGAGGATGCGATGGCAAGAACGCGGCGACGCATGGACAACTCCGGGAAGGGACCTAAGCCTTGGAGCTTAACAGTCGTTCAGCCCGGCGCATGGGCGGGAGGTCATGGCTGGCGCGGATGCTGTTTCCCGCCAGATGCAGCAAAGCGAAAGCCCCGCCGGGGCGGGGCTTTCGCCTGCTTCTGTAGAGCCGAGCCAATGCTCGGCTGCCTTTTGCAGATCAGCCGAGCGTGGGCTCGGCTCTACAGGTGGGGGGGGCGCCCATAGGCGCCCGATACCTCATTTCTTCAGGCTGTCGCGGATCTCGCGCAGCAGCACCACTTCCTCGGCCGGTGCGGCCGGTGCAGCTTCCTTCTTGCGAGACAGGCGGTTGATCGCCTTGACCACGATGAAGATCGCGAAGGCCACGATCACGAACTGGATCAGGGTGTTGATGAAATCACCGTAGCCGATCACCACCGCCGGAATCTCCTTGCCGTCCGGGCCGATGCGGGCCGGCGACAGCGTCCACGCCAGCTGCGAGAAGTCCACCTTGCCGATCAGCAGGCCCAGCGGCGGCATGATGATCTTCTCGACCAGCGCCGTCACGATCTTGCCGAAGGCCGCGCCGATCACCACGCCGACAGCGAGGTCGATGACGTTGCCGCGCATGGCGAATTCCTTGAACTCGGTGAGCATTCCCATTGTTGTTTTTCTCCGGTGGGGAAGTGGACAGCGCGCAGGGTAGCGCAGGTGACGTCAGCCGGCGATCACGCCGTGGCGCTCGGCCACGTTTTCCAGGCGGGCACTGAAGCGGTCGCCGGGCTTCAGCGCAGCCACCCCGGACGGGGTGCCCATGAACACCAGGTCACCGGCACGCAGCTGCCACAGCTTGGACAGCTCATGCAGGATCTCCGGCACGTTCCAGATCATCTGGTCGAGCAGTGCCTGCTGGCGCACCTCGCCGTTGACCTCCAGCGACAGGTTCAGCGCAGCCAGGTCGCCGACTTCTTCGGCGTGCACGATTTCGCTGATCGGCGCGGAGGCATCGAACCCCTTCGCGGCATCCCAAGGATGGCCCTTGTCCTTGGCTGCGGCCTGCAGATCGCGGCGGGTCAGGTCCAGGCCGACGGCGTAGCCGTAGACCAGCGCATCGGCGTCGGCGACGGCCAGCTCGCCGGCGGGCGCATCGCGACCGATCGCCACCACCAGTTCCACTTCGTGGTGCAGGTTGGCGGTTGCTGGCGGATAGGGGATGGCATCGTCGTGGCCGACCACGATGGCGTCGGCCGGCTTGCTGAAGAACATCGGGCGGCCGCGGTCATCGGCCGCCGGCACCGCCGCGCCCATTTCGCGGGCGTGGTCGGCGAAGTTGCGGCCGACGCAGTAGATACGGTGCACGGGGAAGCTGCCGCCACCGGCTACCGGTACACGCGGCAGGGCTACGGCAGGGATCACATCGGAGACATCGGACATGCGGGCATCCAGGAAGGGCGTGCCCGCAGTCTAGAACGCATGGCGCCCGCCGTCAGCGGGCGCGGAAGGCCTGGATCAGCGCGAGGCCGGCAACACCGGCTTGCGCACCACGCGGTACTCGCCCTCGACCACGGTCGGGTCCACCGGACGCGCGGCGCCCGGCTTGCGCGAGGCCAGCAGCTTCCATGCCAGGCCAACCAGGATCATCGCGGCACCGACGAACACACCGATGAACACCATCGCGGCCAGGATCGCCAGGCCGAGCAGGCCCACGGCAACGCGCACCAACGGATGGCGCGGCTTGCGCGGCGCGAACAGGGTGCGGAACTGGTTGAAGGCGGATGCGCGGTTGAACATGGCGGCTCGATAGGCTGGGATCAGCGAAGACAGAGTATCGGGACGCGCCACTGTCATTGAGTGAAAAACTCGTTAAATATAGCCTGTGCTTATTACGGATCAATGACTTGTGTTCATGTCGCAGCCAGTCACCTGAGCAGGCATGCGACAATTCCGGTTTACCGTCCGAGCTTTCGCCATGACTATCGCTGCTGCCCTGATCGCCCTTGATGCCATTGCCGATGGCGCGTTTGCCGAGGTCGAAGCGGTGATCGATGGCGATGCCGAATCGCTGGTGCTGTACCGCGACGGCGCGCAGGTGCGCGCATTCCTGAACATCTGCCCGCACGCCGGCCGTCGCCTGGACTGGGCCCCGGGCCAGTTCCTGAAGAGCCGCGAAGGCCATCTGGTCTGCGCCGCGCATGGCGCCTCGTTCACGCTGGACAGCGGCGACTGCATTGCCGGCCCGTGCAAGGGCGACCGCCTGCGTGCGGTGCCGGTCGATATCCGCGATGGGCAGGTCTATCTGGCCTGAGGCCGGAAGCAGTCGAGCACGGCTCGATTCTACAAAGGCTCCACGCATGGCGTGGACCCACCCCGCCATCCCACGGAATGCCAGCCGTTGACGTTGACGTTGACGTTGACGTTGACGTTGATTCTGCGGGTGCAGGGCGCAGCCCTGCCAACAAACCCAACCCTCAGAACATCAGGTTGATCATCAACACCACCACGCAGGTGTAGATCAGCGACAACGGTCCGCCGACCCGCCACATCTCGCGCGGGGTGTAATTGGCCGGGCCGGTGATCATCGAAATCACCGGGTTGGAGGCCGTCATCAGGTTGTTGGACGCCGACAGCGCCACGATCAGCGCGAACGCGGTCGGGTTGCCGCCCGCCGCCAGTGCCAGGTTCACCGCGATCGGTACCATCACGATGGTCGCGCCCACATGGCTGATCACCAGCGAGAACGCCGTGGTCAGCAGTGCCAGCGCCACCTCCAGCACCCACACCGGAATGCCGGTCGGCAGCTTGTCGATGGTATGGCCGGCCACCCACGCGGCCGCACCGCTGGAGTCCATCGCCCAGCCGAGCGGAATCAGCCCGGCCATCATGAACACCGTCTTCCAGTTGATCGAGGCATACGCCTCGTCCATGCGCAGCACGCCGGTCAGCAGCATGCCGGCCACGCCGGTCATCAGCGTCAGCGCGACCGGCAGCTTGCTGGTCAGCGCGATCAGGATGGTCAGCGCGAAGATCGCCATCGCAATCTTGAACTTGTGCGGGCGCTGCTCGCCGGTCGGATAGTCGGTCACCACCACGAAGTCGCGGCTCTTGGCCGCCTGTGCCAGGTCGGTCCAGATGCTGTGGAAGACCAGCATGTCGCCTGCACGCAACTGCACGTCGCGCACGTCCTCGCGGATCACCTGCTTGTCGCGGTTGATCGCCAGCAGGCTGATGCCACGCTCCTTGCGCAGGCGCAGGTCGGCCGCGCTCTTGCCGATCACGTTCGAGGTCGGCGGTACCACCGCCTCGGAAATACCGGCGCGGCTCGGGTTGAACAGGTCACCCAGGTGCTTCAGGCGCGAAGACATGCGCAGGAACTGGTTCTGCGCGAAATCGTTGATCTGCTGGCGCGGGCCCATCGCACCGAGCACGCTGCCTACCCAGATGCGCATCTCCGCCGGCGGCGCCAGGCGGGTGTCATTACCGGTTTTCAGGGCCAGCAGCAGCGGGGCGTCGTGCAGGTTCTCGGCCTCGCCCAGGGTCATGCCCACCAGCGGACTTTCCGCGCTGACCACCAGCTCGAACACATCGCCTTCGATGCCATAGGTCTTGGCGAAGTAGCTCTCGGTGCGTGCTGGGGTGACCCCGTCGTTGACCAAGGTTTCTTCCTCGATCAGCTTGCGGTCGCCGTAGTAGCGGAAGTACAGCAGCGATGCGATCAGCAGTGCCACGCCAATCGGCAGCGGCGCGAACATGCGCAGCGGCTCGATGGTGGCCAGGCCGGAAGGCAGGTTGTTGTTGGCCGAGGCCAGCAGATCGTTCAGCAGGATCAGCGGCGAATTGCCGACCATGGTCAGCGCACCGCCCATCACGATCGCCGCCGAGATCGGCAGCAGCAGGCGCTGCATCGTCAGCCCGGTGCGCGCTGCCAGTCGCGAGGCGACCGGCAGATACAAGGCCATCACCGACGGGTTCTGCATGAAGGACGAGTTCAGGCCGGCGATGGCGGTGGTCATCATCAGCAGCCGCTGTTCGACGCCGTGGCCGCGCCGCAGCAGCCATGCGGCCAGCCGGTTCAGCGCCCCGGTGCGGTCCAGGCCCGCACCGAGGATGGTGGTGGCGATGATGCTCATCACCGCGTTACCGGAGAAACCGCCGAAGATCTCCTCCGGCGCGATCAGGCCGGTGACACCGAGTACCACCAGCACCACCAGCGCGACCACGTCGGCGCGGATGCGCTCGAACAGGAACATCGCCATCGTGAAGCCGACCAGCCCGAGCACGAGCTTCATGTCGTTGGTCAGCGTCAGCGCGGTATCCATGTGGGGCGCGGCGTCCTCAGGCGATCATCAGGTGCGGTCGTACAGCAGGTCCCAGACGCCGTGGCCGAGTTTCTGGCCGCGGGTCTCGAAGTGGGTCTGCGGGCGCCAGTCCGGACGCGGCACGCTGCCACGCGGGCCGGCGCGGTTGACCAGGCCGGCAGTCGCGTCAAGCACGTCCCACATCTGCTCGGCGTAGTCTTCCCAGTCGGTGGCGCAGTGCAGGCGGCCACCCGGGCGCAGCTTGCGCACCAGCAGCTCGGCAAATGCCGGCTGCAGCAGGCGGCGCTTGTTGTGGCGCTTCTTGTGCCAGGGGTCCGGGAAGTAGATGCGCACTTCATCGAGCGCGCCATCGGCGATCTCGTTCTGCAGCACTTCCACCGCGTCATGGTGGTACAGGCGCACGTGGTCGGCATTGTCCTCAGCCAGCGCGTTCAGCAACCGGCCCACGCCGGGGGCGTGCACTTCGATGCCGATGTAGTCGCGCGACGGATCGTGCTGGGCGGCGAAGCGCAGCGCGGCACCGTTGCCGAAGCCGATTTCCAGCACCTTGTGTGCCGGGCGGCCGAAGGTGGCATCCAGGTCACGCGGCTGGCCGGTGTAGTCGAGGCCGAAGCGCGGCCAGCGTTCGTCGAACGCGCGCTGCTGGGCGGGGGTGAAACGTCCCTGGCGCAACACGAAGCTGCGCACCTCGCGGCGGCCCTCGCTTACGGTGAAGGGCTTGGGTGGGGCCTTGGAGCCGGCGCTGTCAAAAGGATTGGTCATCAGCCGATCAGCCCGTCCACCGGAGAGGATGCGCTGGCGTAGCGCTTGCGCGGGATGCGCCCGGCCAGGAAAGCCTCGCGGCCGGCCTCGACTGCCTTGCGCATGGCAGTGGCCATCAGCACCGGGTTGCGCGCACCGGCAATGGCGGTGTTCATCAACACGCCGTCGCAGCCCAGTTCCATCGCGATCGCCGCATCCGACGCGGTGCCCACGCCGGCATCAACAATGATCGGCACCTTGGCGTCTTCGATGATCTGCAGCAGGTTGTACTTGTTCTGGATGCCCAGGCCCGAACCGATCGGCGCGGCCAGCGGCATCACTGCGGCGCAGCCGATCTCTTCCAGGCGCTTGGCCAGGATCGGGTCGTCGGAGGTGTAGACCATCACCTCGAAGCCGTCCTTGACCAGCTGCTCGGCGGCCTTGAGGGTCTGCACCACGTCCGGGTACAGGGTCTTCTGGTCGCCCAGCACTTCCAGCTTGGTCAGGTTGTGGCCGTCCAGCAGCTCACGGGCCAGGCGGCAGGTACGCACCGCGTCTTCGGCGGTGTAGCAGCCAGCGGTGTTGGGCAGGATGGTGAAGCGCTCCGGTGGCAGCACGTCCAGCAGGTTCGGCTCGCCCGGGTTCTGCCCGATGTTGGTGCGGCGGATGGCCACGGTGACGATCTGGGCGCCAGCAGCCTCGGTGGCCAGGCGGGTTTCTTCCAGGTCCTTGAACTTGCCGGTGCCGGTGAGCAGCCGCGAGCCATAGGTCTTGCCGGCGATCACCAGCGAATCGGGGGAGACATGAACGTTCATGGCGCGATTATCGCCTATCCGCCTGAAGATGGGATCACGCAATGGCGTGCCGGCCGTGGATCGGCATGGGTAGTGCCGGCCGCTGGCCGGCAAACCCGGACAGGCCTCAGCCCCCACCCAGCGCGTGCACGATCTCGACAATGTCGCCTTCAGCCAGGACATGCTCGCGATGGCGGCTGCGGCTGACGATCTCGCCGTTGACCTCCACTGCCACCCGGCGCTGCAGCAGCTGCTCGGCCTCGAGCAGGTCGTGAAGGGTCGCCGAGGCGGGCAGGGTGCGGGGTTCGCCGTTGAGCTGGATGTTCATTCGTGCATTGTCGCTTATAGCCCTTCGTGATCGGAACGTTTGCAATTTGATCGGGGCGCCAGCTCCAGCACAGCAGGCTTCGGCGTGCTCAGGCGACAATCCATGCGGCGGCGCAGCGTGAGCAAACGGCGGCCCGGTGAAACCATTGACCGTGCGCCGGCGTACGTGTGCCGGATTCCAACCTATTTACCCCACAGGAGTTCCTAGATGCAGCTCAGCAAACACCCGATCCGCTCCCTGATGGCGGCTGCGATCGCACTCGCCGCGCTGCCGGCCATGGCAGGCGAAAGTCCGTATTCCAAGGCCGTGTTCTTCGGCGACAGCCTCACCGACGCCGGCTATTTCCGGCCGCTGCTCGATCCGGGCGTGCAGCCGGTCACCGGCCAGTTCACCACCAACCCGGGTTGGGTGTGGGCACAGCAGGTCGCCAACTACTACGGCCTCAACGGGGGTGCCAACGGCAACGGCCAGAGTGGCGACAACTACGCCGTGGGCGGTGCCCGGGTATCGGTGGACGAGGCCGGTGGCCTGGGCGTGATTCCGTCGCTGAAGTCGCAAGCAACCCGCTACCTTGCCGCGAACGGTGGCAAGGCTGACGGCAACGCCCTGTACACCGTATGGGGAGGCGCCAATGATCTGTTTGCGGCCACCCGTGCGGCGGCAGGTGGCGCGTCGCAGGCCCAGGTGCAGGGCATCATCGGCGCAGCGGTCACCGACCAGATCGCGCTGGTAGGTGCGCTGAAGCAGGCTGGTGCCCAGTACGTGCTGGTACCGAACCTGCCGGATGTGGGCATCACCCCGCAGTTCCGCGGCCCCAATGCCGCCGCCGCCACCGCATTGTCGGCCGGCTACAACAAGGCGCTGTACGGTGGCCTGAAGCAGGCAGGCATCGAGTTCATTCCGCTCGATACCTTCAGCATCCTGCGCGAAGTGACTGCCAATCCGGGCATGTACGGCTTCACCAACGTCACCAGCACCGCCTGCAGGATCGATCCGAACAACTCCACCGCCAGCATCATCGGCTGCAACCCGACCAGTTACGTCAGCCCGGATGCAGCCAACACCTACCTGTTCGCCGACGGCGTGCATCCGACCACCGCCGGCCATCAGCTGCTGGGCCAGTATGCTGTCTCGGTGCTGGAAGGCCCGCGTCTGCAGCAGGTGCTGAGCCACTCGGCCCAGACCATCGGCCGTTCGCGTGCCGACCAGGTCAGCATGCACCTGGGTGGTCGCCCGGCCGATGGCCTGTCCTGGTGGGGCGGCGTGCGCGGTGACCTGCAGCGTTATGACCATGCCGACCTGTACGACGGCCTGGCGCCCGCCGGCCTGTTCGGTATCGACTGGGCACGCGACGGCATGGTGTTCGGCGGCTTCGCCGGCTTCGGCCGCCTCAACGCAGACTTCGGCAACAGCCGTGGCGACTTCACCCAGAAGGACACCACTGCCGGTCTGTTCGCCGGCTGGTATGGTGACCGCATCTGGATCAATGGCCAGGTCAGCTACACCTGGCTGTCCTATGACGTGAACCGCAAGGTCCAGCTGGGCCCGGCCACTCGTGAGCACGGCGGTTCGCCGGACGGCAGCAACCTGACCGCCGCGCTGAACGCCGGCTACGAGTTCGGCACCGAAGGCGGTTTCCGCCACGGCCCGATTGCTTCGGTGATCTGGCAGAAGGTGAAGATCGATGGCTACACTGAAAGCGCTGCGGCCGGCACCCTGGCCACCGCACTGGGCTACGATCGCCAGAACGTCGATTCGACCGTCGGCCGCATCGGCTGGCAGGCCCGCTTCGATGGCGGCACCGTCAAGCCGTACGCGCAGGTGACCTACGACCACGAGTTCGAAGACACCAAGCAGGCCAGCGCATGGCTGCAGACCCTGCCGGAACTGGGCAGCTATCGTGTGCCGGGCCTGAACTTCGACAAGAACTACGCCACCGTGGTGCTGGGTGCCCGTACCGAGCTGTTCGGCCTGCAGAGCAACTTCGGCCTGAGCGCTTCGGCCGGGCAGAAGCGTGGCCAGGACGCGACGCTGTTCGCCAACTTCAGCGGCAGCTTCTAAGCAGAAACCAGGCGGGGCCGGACCCCTTTCGGGAACGAAAGGGCGCCGGCCCCGCTCTGATGCGGGGGCACCATTGCGCAACACCGGCCCCAGCGCATAGACTTTCCACCGCAACGCGGGCGTAGCTCAATGGTAGAGCTGTAGCTTCCCAAGCTACTGACGTGGGTTCGATTCCCATCGCCCGCTCCATGTCTCCCAATGGTTTGCGGATACCCGTGCGCTCCGCAATACTCGTTCCGCTCCGCAATCATGTGAGCTATCGGGGTCTGTCGCCCTCGAGGAGGGCGATGGTTCGGATCACGTCCTCTGCCCGCGCGATGGTCAAGCGCCATTGCGTGACTGGTACGTGTCCAGGCTTGTGCGGCTGCACGGGACCAGTGCGATTTGCATGCCATTGGTGATCGATCCCGGCTTCGCGCAGCCTTTCTTCGAAGGCCTGTCGTTTCGACCCAGGAATGATGAACGTTCGCAGCCCGAGCAGAGAGGTGTCGGCGTCTTGAGTCATTGAGGCGCTCCATTCGAATGTGGTCAAGACTACACTTGGTGAATAGCCATAAGTGCCTGTAACGACAGCGTTATATTCATCCGGCCGTCATTCTGAAATCCCGATGTCAGCGGGTCGGGGTCGCCTTCGAACCTCTCTTCTTCCGCACGTAGATCTCGGTTGTGGTGACCGACGAATGCCCCAACTGGGCCTGCGCTTCGCGAATGTCCTTTGCCGAATCGGCCTTGTCCGTGCCCGCCTTGGCGCGGAGATCTCGGAACTGGAACTCCCCCTTTGCAATACCGGCGGCCTCTCTGGCCTTGTCGAATCTGTAGCGCAACGCTGCCCGGCCTAGGGCAAGACCGTCGTCGTCCACGATCAGCCGCGTGCTGTAGACCTTCTCTCGCCCGTTCGGGCACTTCTCCCCCTTACGTTTCGCAATGCGCTCGAGCAGCGCAGCAAGCTCTCCCGTGATCTCCATGGTGACCCGATTGCTGGTCTTCGACTGCTGGATGATGAGGCCGCGCGCTGTAACTTGGCGCACGTCCATCGACCACACATCGCCTACGCGCTGTCCGGTCAGATAGGCAAGGTCCATGGCGTCGCGCAGGGCTGCATCGGCATGTGCGTAGACAGCCCGGAACGCATCATCGTCCACGTACACATCGCGCCCGGCTTCCTTGTTGCGCCGAATACCCTCGCAGGGGTTGGGGAGGTCGGTAATGCCCTTGCCGCGCGCCCAGTTCCAGATATGCGAGAACAGCGACACCTCGCGGTTCGCGATCACCTTCGCCTTTCGCCAATCAAGGTATTGGCGGATGTTGATCGGCCGGATGGCTTCAAACGGCGCTGGCGGCGCGTCGAAGTAGCTCAGCAGCGCGGTGATGCACCGGTTGTTGAGGCGCTGCGTGGTGACAGCCTTGGTAGGAACCACCTCGGCTCGGTAGCGGTCGGCGACGTGCCGGAAGGTCACGACGGCGGCGGCCGGGATCGTGCTCGCGTGCTCGATCTCGGCCCAACGCTTGATGGCCACGCCGTAGTCGCTGCCGAGGGGTGTTTCGCGCCTCGGCTTGCCACCATGGTCGTAGTAGTAGTGGGTCACGCCCGATTTCTGCTTGCGTGGCCTGAACCGGGGGATTGCCCCCGGCTTGCTAGGTTTCCGTCCCATTTCAAGCGACCTTGCTGGAAGTCCATATCGGCGGCGCCTTTGGTGCCTGCGCCGTTCCTTCAACGCTAGAGCGCAGCACCACCGGCCAGTCGTGTGCGTCCAGGTAGTGCTTGATTCCGTTCTTGCGGAGAAATGCCGCCTGGCGCGCGCGCTGTGGCGTGCGGCAAAGGCCCGCGATTTCGTCCCGCGAGAGGTACATATCAGAGAGCACTGGCCACCTGCCCTCCGCCTGCCATTACCAAGCGCATCTGGATGACGTTTTCGGCTACCGCAGGCTGCGTTGATGCGCGGAAGCTGCGGGTCGGGCGGTTGAGCCGGCGCCATGCGGCAATGGCCGCGTCGGGGTCGGCATGCTTGCTGGTCGACCTGCAGGCGCACTCGACCAGGTGGCCACCGCCGGCGGACGCGCAGCGCTTGTCGTGGATGTGGCGCGCACGGTGGCCGGCGGCGCAGTTCGGCAACCCTTCCGGGTGGCTGATATGTTCCTGGGTCATGTGTCACCTCCGTTGGAAACGTGGGAAATGGCTGGCGCTACACTGGGGTGCATGAGTCAATATTCGAACTCGACGCATGCGGAGTTGTGGCTCCGCGCCAAGGCTGAGGCGGGCGCTCTTCGACAGAGCGCTGACGTTCAGGACTTGGTATTGGCCAAGAGGCCGACGACGCATTGGCAGCGGCAGCAGATCCGAGTCGCCATGGCTCCGGGCGCTGACCGGTCGCTGGCCGACCTGTTGGACGCACTGGCCAGGCAGGTTCACCACGGTGAGCACCTGGAGGGCGACGCCGCGCAACAGCTTCTGGAGCCGGGCGCGACGCTGCTGACTGTGTTCGGCCCTCGGCTCGCGAATGGGCAGAGGAATGCTCGCCACCAGGTCGTTCTGGAAGCGGCAAACCTGGTGCTTCGGACGCGAGCGAAGGAATGGCTCAATGCGGGAAAGCCCGGAGAGACCCGGCATGATCGAGCTATTGCCAGCAATCGCGGCCTGGCGGCCGTGCTGGGCGAGCTTGAGGCGGAGCGGAAGCGCTAGAGCGGCCTTGTTCTTCTGGACCATGTTGTCCTCCTTCAGTTACTGGCCAGCGCAACGCGCAGCTGCGGCCAGGCTGCTTTGTAATCGGCGATGAAATCGGCAGGGAAGCTGGACCGCCAGCCGCATCGGCAGCGGAACTGCTCGCCGTCCCAGGTGGTGCGGGGTATGCCTGCGGTGCAGCGAACTTCGCCGCAGTACGGCGTGTATCCCTGACGCGTCAGCAGGTTGTTGCGGACGATGCTAGTCATGCGAACAGGTCCAGTTGGGCCGGCAGTGCCGGCGGTGGCGCGATGGAAGTGCATGCATAGGTGGCCCCAGCTCCAACCAACCCGACTTCCTTCATTCGCACCAGAAGCCGCGCCGCGTAGTTCTCGTTGTTCCTGATGAACCATGAGAGCTGGGCGGCCCCGAATCTGTCCCCGGCGTGGCCACGCAGTAGCAGTGCATCCCGCTCTTTGCGCAGTTCCCGGATGTGGTGGAGCGTTTGGGAGTACGCACCTGGCAGGCGCCGGCGGTCGTACTCATCCTCATCAGGGTCAGGCACGTGCGTTGTGTCCTGGGCAATCATCGGAACATCTCCAGTTGCTGCGGCACGGTCGGACGACGAATGGCGTAGAGACTAAGATCTCGCTCGTTGAGCAGGTCCTGGGCGATATGGAAGTGGTAGCCGCGGCCATTCATGTCGGTTATGCAAACCATCGGGAAGTAGCAGACCGCGATGGCTCCGGAGCAGAACAGGTAGTAGCCGCGACCACACGGCGCGCAGCCGGCCTCGGTGCTGCTCACCAGCATGTCGCGCGTCCATCCGGCGGCCATGCGGACGGCTACTGCGTTCGACGCGATCTCCCATGCTTGGTCTCGGGCCATGATCCGCGACGACGCCATGCCCATGGTTCGCAACGCAGCATCCATGTCGCCGGTAGCAAGCGCCTGAAGCGCCTGCCCTCGGGCCTCCCACAGGCGAGCATCATGGGAGGTGATCGAGTCGAGCTCGACCCCGGACATGCTGGCCAGCTGCAGGCCGACCTCGCGGTGGTCGATTGCAGCGGTGAACAGCTGGTCAGCCATGGGCGATCTCCCGCAACCGCACTCGCGTGGCAGAATGCTGTCCTGCCCACAAGGGGATCAGGGAATGAGCATGTTGGATGGCGTGAGCCAGTGCTGGGTGTTGAGTGAGACTTGCGTAGTCAACTGGAATGCTTGGGCCGCCTTGGGCACAGTGGCTGCCGTATTCTCTGCAGTCTTTGCGCCATCCATCCAGCGTCGGTTTGTCAGGAAGAGGGCTAACGCTCTTTTCTTCTTTGCGCACTTGGGTCCAGTCGTGGAGACGATGACTTTTCTCCAGGATCTGAATGGAGTTCACCCAGCCGGTAGCGATTCGGCATTTGAACCGGCCTTCTTGGACGCTTTGCGTGCTTCGAAAGAGGAGCGAGAGCAGTATCGAGATAGAGTCGCGTTTGGAGTCGCGCCTCTCGCAGAGTGCACAGTTGACGCAGCGAGATGGCCTGGAATCGACATGAAAAATGCTGCATTGCTGGCTGTTGCAATTGACGCCTGCAGAGCGGTTCGTGCGGGAACAAAGAAGCTGGTTGACTACAGCGACGATAATGACTTTGAAATGCGAGTTTCCGGAGTGCGCGCGGGACTCACCGTCGCGCTTCGCGCATTGGCCAAAGTGGACCACGAGTGCACGATGGCAATGCGGCGCCTTTTCAAGGAGCATGTTTGAGTTACGGTTCTGCATGCTTCAAATCCGTGGAGAGTTTCCCGGTGAGCGGACGTCTTGCTGGGTCCGAGCTTGATTGGCCGTGCGGTAGTTGCTCAATGTGCGTCGTCGGCTCGCAGCGGTGCGCGCTTTCGTTGTGCTGCGCGCTGCCGCATCTCGTCGCGAAATGCGGGCCAGTTGCGCCGCAGGTCGCGCACGCCGCACCAGGTGAAGAAGACAACGCCGGCACCAAAGGGCGGGAGGAGCGAACCGGCATTGGTGTAAATGGCGCGCGCGAGCAGTGCCAGCAGCAGGCTTACCACGAGCGCGCAGTAGAAGGGCAGGGCCAGGTGGCGCATCACTCGGCCCCGCACAGGAAGCCCGGGCTGGCTGCTTCCAGCCACTCGCGCATGGTGGTCATGACGCCTGTCGGCCGCTCGTCCTCGTCGGTCTCCGGCACCGGCATATCCAGATCCTGCTCCGATGCCTGATAGGGGTAGCCGTCTGCGGGCGCTTCGCCGCAATCGGCTTCGTACAGTTCGGCGGCGTGCTCGACGGATTCGGCAGCGTAGATGGTCGGCATGTCGTCGACGTAGAAGGCTTTCAGCTGGGTCATGGGGATTGCTCCTGGCGGGGTGATGGGCGGGATGCCGACGGCCATGGCGGCGGAGAAGTCGTGGTCTGTCACGGCTGGCCGCCTACAACGCGAACGCTCGGCTTGCCGGCGACTTCGACGGACGGGTAGAACACGCGGTACTTCCCGGTTTTCAGGTTCTTCGTGCGCACATTGATCGAAGCCCAGGGCCTTCCGTTGACGCCCATGTGCAGGTGGACAGTGGTGCTAACGATCAGCGCCTCCCGTTCGACCGGTGGGTGGCCATAGCGCTGCGAGCGAACGATGCAGCGCGCACCCGGCGGGTATGCGTCCCATCCGGCGTCAAACGCGTCCATGGCCGCGCCTTCCAGCACCGAGAGATGAGTATCCAGAGCCGGGTGATCGTCGCGATACTGACGGCTCATGCAGCACCGCCTTTGGCGCTCGCCAGTTCGGCACGCAGCTCGGCGATGCGGCGACGGTCGTTCGCGGCGTCCCCTTGGTAGCCGGCGGCGACGCGCGCAGATGCGGCACGGTTCGGATTGCGAGGATCGTTTGCCCTGCGCTCGAAGTACCGACCCCGGCGGCTGGCGCCGCGCTCCATCACGAGGCACCAAGCGAGGTCGTTCCGCAGGCGCTGCACATCGACAGGGGCGCTCATGCAGCGCCTGCCTGTGCGCGCGCTGCGCGGCGAGCAGCGGCGACGGCGCCTGCTGCGCTCTTGCCCTGCCGCAGGACGGCATTGGCGGCGATGCTGGCGGAGATGACGACCTGGTTGGGGAGGAGGCCCCAGCGGCGCCCGGCGCGGGCGACGATGCCGGCGGCTGCAGCGGCGCGCTGGGCGTTTGAGTGGTTGGCGAGGGCGGCGCTCATGCGGCGGCGCCTTGCTGCGCGGCGCGCAGCTGGTTGGCTGCAGCCTGTAGCTGTTGAGCGAGCTGTTCGGCTTCGCTGGCATCCATCTGGACGCTTACGTTTCCGAATTGGGCCTTCACCCGGCCCAGCGGGAGCAGTGCGAAGGCGGCTGGGGTGAGGTCCTTGAAGACGCCAAGAGCGAGCGTGGCCATGCGTGATCTCCTGCGCCGGGCCCCGGGATGGGGCGGTGTTGGGCGGCAGGGCAACAATAGCGACGCTATCTACATGCGTCAACAGCAATGCTATCTACACTTCGATCTTATAATTAACCGGTTCAGGTTTTGCCGGAGCGAGCGGCTGGCGACTCGCCCCAGTCGTTACCCGTATCGGCTCCGTAGCAGGCCGGCATCCTCAAACGAAACGCCATCGCGGATGCAATCTTGAGCGCGCTCCAAGTCCTTGTGGAGCTGGATGAGATCTTCGTCAGGGAGCTGTTCGATACCCGCGAGTCCGAAGCAGGCTTGATCGACAATAACCTGCATTTGCCCGCCCCAGCGGCGCACCAAGTGGCGAATCATCCTGCAGTGGGACTCGCGCACCATCACATCCATTCTGGTCTGTGCTTCCGCCAGCATTTGCGCGGCGCTGAGTTTGTCAGGCCGTGCGGCGCTTCCTACCGCTGCCAGCTTCGGCTTTACCCCCAGCTTTCGCTGGGCGCGCAAAGCGATCAGTTCCGCCAGCTTGTCCATCTCCCGATCCAGATCCATCAACAGCTCCCCCTTCCTTTCGCATTTCAGCAGCAAGCGCAACTCGGATTGCTTGGGCGAAAAGGTCTGGAGCCTGCTCAACGTCGAATTTCTCGCCGATGGCCAGACCCAGTGCTTTCCGTGCAATGCCGATCGCGTTGAGAACGATAGCTTCGTTCAGTCGCGATGGTTGCGACACCTGAAAGTGCTCACGAAGTCGTGCGTACTCGGCGCTGACCAAATGAGGTTCGGAGCCTATGACAGCCGCTAGGAGTTCGGCCTTGTCCCAAGGGACCGGGCGATGGCCGCTCGCGAACTGAGAGATGAAGCCGGGGCTCACGTCCAGGCGCTCAGCCACAGCAGCTTGCGTATGACCTGACGCGGCGAGCGCGCCAGTGATTGCAAGCCCTTCGGGAGTTTTGGGATTGGCTGGCCTAGGCATATAGCAATGCTATTTGACTAGGTTCAGAGTCGCGATCAGCAGTGCTATTTACATGGTTAGATAGCACTGCTATGTTTGAGGCATGACGACGCCAATCCTCAAGGCAATTGAAGTGCTCGGCGGACAAGCCGCCATGGCCCGAACCCTCAGCGTGCATCCGGCGCTCGTGTCCCAATGGGCTACGGGCCGTCGGCCAGTGGCTGCAAGGCACATTCTGGCTATCGAAGCTGCGGCCGGAGTATCGCGGCATGTGCTTCGGCCGGATGTGTTTGGTGAAGGCGAGGCCGCCGAGGAGCGCCAAGTAACCGGCAGTGGTGCCACCAAACGCGCGCTCCGCGCAAAGCTCGGCCTGAGCACCGACAAGCAGCTGGCAAAGGTGCTGCAGCTGCCTGTGGAAGAAGTGAGCGCCTGGGAGGACGAGGACATGGTCCCGGCCTTGCCCCAGGTACTTCAACTGCTTGGGCACTCCGAGCAGCAGGAGCCGGCCAAGCCGGCAAACGACGACCCCGATGCAGACCGCATCGGTCCTATTGAGGTGGCTTGAAATGCGCGCGCTGAAGACCTGGATTCGCAGGCAGCTGCTGCCGGAGTTGCCAGAGCTGCTGGAGCTGCTGGAGTTGAAGAGGCGGCTGGCGCTGGAACGTGCGCTGCGCGCGCAAGTTGGCAGCGCCGAAGCCGCCAACGCCAAGGCTAACCCACCAAGCTCCGAATGAATGCCTTGTCCTGCTTCAGCTCGCTCACCGCGATCCGGAAGGCCGCCGGTCTGGTCAGAACCTTGTGAGTCTCCCCGTTTAGGTGAACCTCCTCGATATCGGCCTCGCTCTCTGCCCGTTCGATGTTGAGCCTGATTTCCCCCACTCGATTCCGGATCAACAGCGTCCTGATGTCTTCCAGTAGTTCGATTTCCATGTCGCCCTCCTTGCGGGCTGTGTTGTTGGCACATCCAGCGTAGCGCAAGGAGGGCGACGCCCGTCGTCCGTGAGTTGTTGATCTCCATAGCGCCCATCGTGCGCCACCCCTGAGAGCCTGTCATGAAGCCCAAGCCCCATTTCCTGCCCAAGCGCCAGACGGTGATCTACGGATTCACCGAGCAGATGCTGCGCGACACCGGCTCCAACCGCCGCAGTTTTGCGATGGCGGTGGCCGATACCTACCTGTCGCTGCTAGGCGAGGACGACCGTGAGGTTCCGTTCCGCATCACGCTCGGCGGCGATGGTGACGCGGACAAGAAGCACAACGGCCAGATCCTCGGCCGCTACCTCGACGGCGTGGTGAAGACTCTGCCGGCCGACCTGGAGGACGCGTGGGTGCTGAGCCTGCCGGAGCCGTACCGCAGCAGTTGTGAGCGTGAGCTTGCCCGGCGGCGCGGGATCCTGCCGATCCGCATGGATGCCATAGAAACGGTAGCCGATACGACCGGCGTTGGCCAGCTGATGAAGGATTTCGGTGACTTGTGCGCCGCAATCAGCCCTGCGGTTGCCGACGGTGTGATTGATGAAAAGGACCGTCCCCACGGGCACAAGATCATCAACGAGTGCGATGACATGGTCATCAGCGCGTTGACCTTCCGCAAGGCCGTCATCCGCGCCATGGGACTGGAGACGGCCCGATGAACCATCCCGCTCGCTCCACTGATCCCAGCACCAGCCATGAAGCTGCGAGCCGTTTGGTGGTCAGTGGCAAACAGCGTGCCCAACAGGCAACGACCGAGGCAGCGGTAAGGCGCTACCCGGGCCAGAGCAGCCTGCACCTTGCGACCCTTACTGGGCTAGACCGACACATGATCGCCCGTCGCCTGCCTGAGTTGGAGAAACAGGGCCGCGTGTGGAGAGGCCCGAAGGCGCCTTGCGCCAGCGGCGACGGTAGCGCTTGCACCTGGTGGCCGGTCGCTCCGGGCGAGAACCTGGACCTGGGGCTCTGACATGTCGACCATCATCATGTCGCAGTGCTGGCCGCTTCAGGGCCTGAGCGTCACGCAGAAGGCTGTGCTGATCTCCCTGGCTGATCAGGCCAACGACGACGGCGTTTGCTGGCCGGCGGTGGGCACCATCGCTGCGCGGTGCTGCATGTCGGCGCGCGCTGTGCGCACGGCAATGGATCATCTGGAGGCCGTTGGCCTGCTCACCCGTGACCGCCGTTTCAACAGCAGCACGGTTTACAAGGTAACCCCCGCCAACTTCGACAAGGCCGCCGCGCCGTCGAAGGCTGGCCGCAAGTCTGGAAAAGCAGGTACTGCACCGGGCGCAGGGGCTGCGCCCCATGCAGGGGGTGCGCCCGCTGCAGGAGGGGATGCGCCCCGTGCAGGGGGGGATGCACCGGGCGCAGGTCTAGGGGTGCGCCCCGTGCCGCCTAACCGTCATATAACCCTCAATGAACCGTCAGGAGAACCGTCATTTCCGGCGGGCCTGCCGGCCGCGCCGCTGGCGGTGGTTTCCGAAACCGACCTGCAGGCCGCGTGCCGTGCTACCTGGGCCGCCTACGCCAGCGCCTACCGTGACCGCCACGGTGTGCCACCGGTGCGCAACGCCAAGGTGAACAGCAACGTCCGGCAGATCGTGCAGCGGCTCGGCCACGGCGAGGCTCCGCTGGTCGCAGCATGGTTCCTGACCGTCAACGAGCGCTACGTGGTGCAGAACATGCACGACCTGGGCGCGCTGCTGGCGAAGTGCGAGGCATACCGCACGCAGTGGGCCACCGGCCGCCAAATGACGCAGGCCAGCGCCCAGCAGCAGGACCAGACGCAGGCCAACGCCTCGGCCGCTGACGACGCCAAGGCGCTGCTGCGCCGCATGAAGGAAAACGCCAATGCTCAGTGATGCCGATCAAGACAGGCTCGTCGAAATGCTGGTGGCCACGGCTGAGGTGATGGGCGAGCAGATCCGCCCGGCCGCTGCGGCCTACATGGTCGCCGACCTGGCGACCTATCCGCTGCCGGTGCTGGCCAACGCGCTGACCGCCTGCCGCCGAGAGGTGAAAGGCAAGCTCAGTCTGGCCGCGATCATGGAGCGCATCGACGACGGACACCCGGCCCCGAACGAAGCATGGGCCGTGGCCATCCGCGCCGCTGACGAGGCGGTGACGCTGGTGTGGAGCGAGCAGACCCGTGATGCGTGGACGGCGGCGCTGCCGCTGGTGGAGGCTGGAGACAAGATTGCAGGCCGGGCTGCATTCCTGGAGGTCTATACCCGGTTGGTGAAGGAGGCGCGCGCTGCAGGCTGCTGCGCCGTCTACCAGCCGTCGTTGGGCCACGATGCTGGTGCCCGCGACGCCGCGCTTCAGCAGGCCGTCAACGCCGGACGGTTGGTCCATGAACAGGTCGCTGAGTACCTGTCGCTGCCGTCGGCCACGCCTGCGTTCAACCCGCTGGCACTGCTGGCGGGCCGAGTGGAGGCGAGCCCGGAAGCAAATGAACGCACCCGGAAGCGGCTGGCCGAGATCGCCGAGTTGTTCGGCTCGGCTCAGGACGCTGCGGCATGAGCCAGGACCACGTCGAACTGGAAGTGCGCCCGGTGTCCGAACCGGTGGCGGTGGCCGGCTGGTATCTGGCCTATGGGTACGGGATCAAGCCGCTGGTGCTGTACACCACCCGTGGCACGCGCGTGTGGCGCGATGGCATGCGCCAGATCCCGATTACCCGCTATGCCGGCCCGATCCCGGAGCTGCGCTGATGTGGTCGAACGCACCCCCGCCGACGAGAGCCGAGGCAGCGCGTATCGAATTGGCGAAAACCGGCCCATGTATGGCCTGCCTGGCACTGCAGATGCAGGACCTGCTGGAGCCGGAGCTGGTGGTCTACGGCTGCGACTACAACCACGCCAAGAGCGGGAACCTGCGGCGCGGTCACATGTTTGGCTACGCGCTCTGCAAGTGGCACCACATGCGGCATCCGATGGAGGGGAACACCTTCGCGACGATGCGCCAGATCTACGGCCCGAGCCTGATGGATGGCTCGAGGACCTTCCACGAGACGTACGGCTCCGACGACGAGCTGATTGCAAACCAGACCTACATCAACGAACTGAGGGCGGCAGCATGAAGAAGACGAAAGCAATGGCGCCGAGGATCAACTCCCAGCGTGCGCCACGCGAGCGGCGGATGGACCACAACACGGTGTCACGGCCCACGCGGGTCAAGGGTCATGTGGTCGCCGATGGCCCGACCGAGACAGTGGAACAGTTCGAGGCACGCGGCGGGCAGGTGCAGCGCCTGGCGGCCAGCTGGGACCGTGCGGCGTGACAGGTGCCGCAATAGAAGACAACCAAGCGCGATCGCGCGCTGCACGAGCAAACCACCAAGGGGAAGGCGCATGGGAATGAACGAGGCACGCGAACTGTTGTCGAGCCGGACTGGCCCAAGGACGATGAGCTTCGACGGATCAGCCGGTGGCCCTTCCACCCAAGAGATCGTCGCAGCATTGGCAGATGTTCCGCATGGGTTGGGGCATGAGCTGCTGCAGGCACTGTGGTGGCCGGAGAGCGGCCAACGTCGTCGAGAGCAGTTGCGCCAGGCCGTCGTCAGCTTGGTCGCACCGGAGTTCACCCGCCAGATGCACGATCTTGCCGATGCCCGGACGGAGTTCGGGATCGCCAAGGCCAGCATGGGCTGGGGCGGGGGCACGGTGACTGATGTGCAGCGACGTGAGCTGCGGCGTGCCGAGCAGGCGCTGGAGAATGCACGGTCGGCGGCGTGGCCGAACAACACGATGGAACAACTTGGGGTGCTGGCCGGGGCGGTGATCGAAGAGATGGCCGGGGCGTGCGAGTGTTCCCGCTGTGGAGGCAAGAAGGTCCTTGTGGACCCGTCGATCGCGGGAATCCTGAACTGTGACAGCTGCGGCGGAAGTGGCTTCGATCCGCTCAGCGGCCGAAAGCGTGCGGCTGCCATCGGTGCCGACTGGTCCGCCTACAGCCGGTTCTGGCGACCGGTCTATGAGTGGATGCTTTTCAACTTCCGTGCAGCCGAGGCGCGCGCTGCCAGGCAGCTCAGTAAGGCGCTCACGCGGGCCGCATAGCGATGACTTCCTAGGTCATCGGAAAAGGCGGCAATCTTGTCACCATCCAATCGCAAGCCCCGGCCCAGCCGGGGCTTTTTCTTTGCCCGCGTCCCAGCCGGACAAACTCTCGTGCCGAGCCGGCGCTAGGGGCGGGCACCAATCAACCGGGAGGGGCATATGCCGAACCGGACGACCTACGGGGCCACCATGAAGGACGAAATCATTGGCACTGCCGCTGGTGCTGTAGCGAAGGCTGCTCCACCGGTGACGGTAGCCGGCGCGGTCGCCGCAGGGGCGAACCTCGATCGCGTGGTGGTGGTCCTGACGATCATCTACCTGGTGGGCCAGATCAGCTACCTGGGCTGGCGCTGGGTTCGCGAGTGGCGGCAGAGGGCGCGAACATGAAGGCGAAGATCATTGGTAGCAGCGCCGCCGCCGTCATCGCTCTGGCTGCGGCGGCGCTGGTAAAGCCATGGGAGGGCTACTCGGCGACTCCATATGTCGACATGGTAGGCGTTGCCACCTACTGCTACGGCGATACCAGCCGCCCGGAAAAGGCGGTCTACACCGAGCAGGAGTGCGCCGAGAGGTTGAACAGCCGGCTTGGGCAGTACCTGACCGGTATTCAGGCATGTATCCGCGTCCCACTACAGCCCCACGAGGCTGCGGCTCTGCTCAGCTGGACCTACAACGTGGGCGTAGGCGCTGCTTGCCGCTCAACACTGGTGGGGCGTATCAACGCTGGCCAGCCCGCCGCGAGCTGGTGCCCGGAGCTGGACCGCTGGGTCTACGCCGGCGGCAAGCGCGTGCAAGGATTGGTGAACCGCCGCGCGGCAGAACGGGCCATGTGCGAGGGCAAGTCATGAGCCGTATCACCGTTGTGGTCATCGGACTCGGCTTGTGGTCCGCCGCCATGTTTGGTGCCGGCTGGAATTGGCGAGGTAACCGGGCGGAGGCGAGTGAAGCCCATCAGCGTGGCACCGCAGCCTTTGCCGTGGCCGAACAGGTGAATCAGGCCCGAGCCGTCGAACACCGCCAGGCGGAAAGCCTCGCAACCATCGGAGCAAAACATGAAGAAGACCGCGCTGTGGCCGAGACCGTCCCTGCTGCTGTTGTGGCTGACCTGCGCGCTGGTCGTCTCCAGCTGCGCGACGACCTCGCCACCTGCAATACCGCTCGCCTGTCCGAAGCCGTCGCCGGCGCCATCGAACGTGACCAGGCAGCCCAACTACGAGAAGAGGTCGCGGGCGCTCTTGTTCAAATCGGACGAGACGCCGACGACCACGTCCGGGCCTGCCAGGCCGTGATCGCAGCTGACCGTCAACCGGTGACGCCATGAACCGCCGGCTGCTGGCACTGGGCCGGTTGAAGACCGGCGAGATGAACAAGACCGAGGCTGCGTATGCCGAGCGGCTGCGCGCGCTGCAGGCTGCGGGCGAGGTCCAGTGGCACCGGTTCGAGGGCATGAAGCTGCGGCTGGCAGACAACACGTTCTACACCCCGGACTTTGCGGTCATGGCTGCCGACGGCGTCATGGAGTGCCACGAGGTCAAGGGGCACTGGCAGGACGATGCACGGGCCAAGATCAAGATCGCAGCGGCCATGTACCCGTTCCGCTTCATTGCGGTGAAGGCCAGGCCCAAGCGGGACGGCGGTGGCTGGGCAGTGGAGGAGTTCTGATGACTGCGACATTGCGCGCGTCGATACGCATGCGGTGGTGGCTGCGCTGCTACCTCGCCGCAGTGATGTGGTTCGCCCGGGCAACGGGGATGGAGCCGGACTGGGACCGGGTCGACCGGTGGATACGCCGTGGCCTGGTGCTGCAAACAATGAGGATTGCTGATGAACGCTGCACGGATTGAATCGCTGGCGGCTGACCTGGATGCCGAGCGGGCTGCGCGCGCTGCTGCTATTGCCGCCTTGGTCTCGCGCATTGACGGAAGCACCGACAGTCGCATCGACCGACTGGTCGGGATCATCGAGCAGCAGGGCAAGCAGATCGCCGAGCTGGCCATGCATGTGGGCCTGCTGGTGCAGGCCGTGGCCCAGCTGCTGGGCGAGGAGGCTGGTGCACCTGTGCAGGACGAAGGGGCCGAGCCTGCGCGCGTCGACCTGGACGGGAACCCCTACTGATGCCCACCAGGCCACCGCAGCATCGTGCTGCCGGCTGGCGCCCCTACAAGGAGACCAGCGCCCAGGTCCGCAAGAGGCAGGCGCGCCGCGCGCTGCCCACCAACTGCTCGCTGTGGCGCCGGATTCGTGCGGTGGTGCTGGCCCGTGAGCCCCTGTGCAGGTGCTGTGCTGAGCAGGGCAGGGTGCGGGCGGCCACTGAGGTCGACCACATTGACGGGGACGACGCCAACAACGCCGACAGCAACCTGCAGCCACTGTGCCGGCCGTGCCATAGCGCGAAGACGGCGCGGGAAAACGGCGGGTTCGGCAGGGACACGCACCAGCATCGCGGAGGTGAGCGACCAGTGAGTTATCCACCGAAAGCTGAACGGAAAGGGAGGGGGGAGGGTCAAAGTTGAGGGCCTTCCTCTCCCGATACGCGCGCCCCCCTTTCTTCTCGCGTCCGCAGAATTTGAATTTCAGAAATGGGAGGTCCGATGGCTCGCCATCGACAGCCGAGGGAACTGGCCGAGCTGAAGGGCGCGACCAAGAAGGATCCGCAGCGCTACAAGAAGGAAGCGCCCAAGGCGAATGCTCCGTTGGGCAAGGCACCGGCACACCTTCCGACCGAGGTCGCAGTGGTCTGGAAGGAGCTGGAGAAGTGCGCCCTGCCTGGCGTCCTGACCAGCGCCGACCGTTTCATCATGGAGGTGGCGTCATCGCTGCTTTCCGAGTTCCGTGCCAACCGCGGCGAGTTCGTTGCGGCCAAGTACTCCCACCTGATCGGCTGCCTGGCGCGCCTGGGCCTGACCCCGGCTGACCGTCAGAAGCTGGGGACCGAAAAGACCCCGGAGGGCAACCCATTCGACGAGTTCTGATCCATGACGCCGAGCGAATCAGCCAAGGCATACGCCAAGGGCGTCACGTCAGGAAAGGTCCCCGCCGGCGAGTTCATCCGTCTGGCGTGCCAGCGGTTCCTGGATGACCTGAAGCGCAAGGGGGCCGACTGGCCCTACAAGTACGACGCCGAGAAGGCGGACCGCGCGGTGCGGTTCATGGAGAAGATGCCGCACACGAAAGGAAAGTGGGCGGCGCAGAAGCGCCTGCTGGTGCTGGAGCCCTGGCAGCACTTCATCGAGTGCAATCTGTTCGGCTGGGTCCACAAGAAGACCGGGCATCGGCGCTTCCGCCGCGCATACGAGGAGATCCCGCGCAAGAACGGCAAGTCGTTGCGACTGGCTGCCCGTGGCCTGTACCTGTTCTGCGCTGACGGAGAGGCGGGCGCGGAGGTCTATTCGGGCGCTACCAGCGAGAAACAGGCGTACGAGGTGTTCCGCCCGGCCTGGCAGATGGTCCAGAAACTGCCGGCGCTGCGCGCCCGCTTCGGTATCGAACAGGCGGGCAACCCGAAGAACCCGGGGCCGCTGTTCGTCATGGAGGACATGTCCAAGTTCGAAACTATGATCGGCAAGCCCGGTGACGGTTCCAGCCCGCACGCGGCGCTGGTGGACGAGTACCACGAACATGACGATGACCACATGGTCGACGCCATGGAAACCGGCATGGGCGCGCGCGAGCAGCCCCTGCTGTCGATCATCACCACGGCAGGCACCAACCTCTCCGGCCCATGCTTCGAGATGCGAGGCGATGCCATCCGCATCCTGCGCGGCGAGGTGACCGATGAGACGGTGTTCGCGGCGATTTACTGCATAGACGAGGGCGACCGCTGGGACGATCCGGCGAGCCTGCGCAAGGCCAACCCGAACTACGGCGTTTCCGTGTTCGAGCAGTTCCTGCTCGACCAGCTCGCCAAGGCAAAGCGGTCGGCCAGCAAGCAAAGCGCGTTCCGTACCAAGCACCTGAATGACTGGGTCGGCGCCAAGCTGGCATGGATGAACATGCTGGCCTGGCAGCGACAGAAACGACGGTTTGAGGTGTCCGATTTTGCGGGCTGTCCGTGCTGGGTGGGCGTCGATCTGGCATCCAAGCTGGACGTGGCTGCCGTGGTGCTGCTGTTCGAGAAGGGCGATAGCTACTACGTCATTCCCCGGTTCTACGTGCCGGAGTCGGCCGTGGAGGAAAACGAGAAGTACCAGCAGTTCCTGCTGGACGAGCTGATCGTGTCCACGCCCGGGAACATGACGGACTACGCGTTCATCGAAGAGGAGCTGAAAGAGCTTGCGGCACAGGGCGTCGACGTGCGGGACATTGCCTTTGACCCGGCCCAAGCGGCGTACCTGATGACGCGCCTTGAACAGGAAGGGCTGCCGACCGTGGAGATGGCGCAGTCAGTGCGCAATCTCTCCGAGCCCATGAAAGAAGTGGAGGCGCTGATCCTGTCGCGGCGCCTGTGGCACGACGGCAACGCGGCCATGACCTGGATGATGGGCAACGTCGTGGCGCGCGTGGATGCCAAGGAACACGTCTATCCCCGCAAGGAAAAGATGGAAAGCAAGATCGACGGCGCGGTGGCGCTAATCATGGCTATGGGCCGCGCCATGCAGGCGCGGGACACCGGCACAACCCAACAAGGCTTCGTGGTGATCGACTGATGTTCGGACTATTCGAGAAGAACCGGCGGGCCGATGCCCGCGACCGTATCGAGCCGACGATCAGCAACCTGGTCGACGGCGAGGTGATCCAGTCCTCCGGCATGGGCATGTTCGAGGTATTCGGGAACCCGACGACGGCCTCCGGAGCCGTGGTCAGCCCGGAATCGGCGATGCGGGTTTCGGCGGTGTTCGCTGCCGTTTCGCTGCTGGCCGGCGCGATCGCACAGCTGCCGCTGCCTGTGTTCCAGCGGGTGGGCGGCCATCGCAAGCGGGCGGAGCATGACTACTGGTGGCTGCTGAACGAGCAGTTCTCCTCCGGCTGGTCGAGCGCCACCGGCTGGGAGTTCATCGTCGGCCAGATGCTGCTGCGCGGTGATGGCGTGGTGTACGTGACGCGCAACCGTGCTGGGGTGGCGACCGGGTTGATCCCCTGGCCACGCGACAGGGTGATGATCCTCAAGCAGGAGAAGACCAGCCCACGGGAGCCGACACGCCTGCAGTACACGTTCCACGATGCGGACGGGTACTTCACCGTCGACCAGGACGACGTGCTCCATTTCCCCGGCTTCGGTTTCAACGGCGTGCACGGCATGTCGGTGATCCAGTGGGGCGCGCGGAACGGCATCGGCATCGCTATCCAAGGTGACGAGCACGCGGGCAAGTTCTTCAGTGAGGGCGGCAAGCCCGAAGTGGCCATCCGTACGCCGAACAAGATGACCACCGCCCAGCAGGATGATTTCCGCGACGCCTGGGTCAAGAAGTACGGCGGGGTGCAGGGCAACCGTCGGATCCCCTTGGTCCTGACCGAGGGGCTGGAGGTTCACGAGCTGACTATGTCGGCGGTCGACCAGCAGCTGCTGGAGTCCCGACAGTGGCAGGTGATCGACGTAGCCCGCGCCTTCGGTGTGCCGCCCCACATGATCGGTGAAACCACCAAGTCGACGAGCTGGGGCAGTGGCATCGAGAGCATGGGCATCGGCTTCGTGAAGTACACGCTGGGCCCGCACCTGAAGCGGATCAAGGACGAGTTGAACCGCAAGCTGTTCCGCACGCCGCGCTACTTCGTTGAGCACAACGTGGACATGTTCATGGCCGGCGACTCGAAGACGCAGGCCGAGTACTTCAGCAAGGCGTTGGGTGGCCCTGGCACCCAAGGCTGGATGGTCGTCAATGAAGTCCGCCGCCTCAAGAACCTGCCTCCCATCGAGGGCGGCGACAAGCTCTACCAACCGAAAGACCCCGCGCCACCGGCGAAGCCGGACGGCGACGACCCTGAAAGGAACCCTGAAGATGCCGATTCCTAAGCTGCTGCAGCTGGCCAAGAACAACGCCGGCCAGTCCAAGCCCATCCGGGCGGAGACCGAAGGTAAGGAGGCAACCATCTACCTGCACGGCGTCATCGGCGGGTGGTGGGGCGACATTGACGAGACGATGTTTGCCCAAGCCATGGCCGGCATCGAGGCGGACGTCATTCATCTGCGCATCGACTCGCCCGGCGGCGACGTGTTTGCGGCCCGGTCCATGATGACCGCCATCGCCCAGCACAAGGCCACTGTCATCGCCCACATCGATGGCTTGGCTGCCTCGGCTATGACCGGGGTCTGCATGGCGTGCGACAAGGTCGAGATCAGCCAAGGTGGTGCGTTCATGATCCACAACGCATGGACCATCACGGTCGGCAACAAGGCCGACATGACCAAGACTGGTGAACTGCTGGCCAAGATCGATGCCGGCCTGGCCGGCGACTACACCCGCCGTACTGGGAAGGATCAGGCGCAGATCGTCCAGTGGATGGACGAAGAGACCTGGTTCACGGCCGACGAAGCCAAGGAACACGGCTTCGCAGACGAGGTGGTGGAGATCGTGGGCAAGAAGAAGACGTCCAACACCTGGGACCTGTCCGCCTACGACAACGCGCCTGCCGCACTGGCCAACCGCACCCCCGATCCCGAAGACGGCGCCGCCGTCGCCGCCCACAAGGCCAACCTGTCGCGCCGTCTGGCGCTGCTGGAACGCTCCGCTGCGTAAGCGACTCCCGCCCGCAGTTCATCCCGACCGCCGAAAGGCGGTTTTTTTTCGACACGAGGAAATCACCAATGCCCTTCAACATTCAGGCCGAGCGGGAGCGCCGCACCGCGCTGGCAAAGGAAACCCGCAACCTGCTGGACACCAGCACCGGTGACGGCAACAAGTGGACGCAGGAGAACCAGGCCAAGTACGACAACAACATCGCCGAGATCGAGCGCATCGACGCGGCGATCGAGCGTCATCAGAAGGTCATGGACCTGACGGCCGACGAGGCACTGCGCGAGCAGGGCGTGCGTGAACACGACACCGCCAACCGCGGCGGCCGGGAGCTGTCCAACGAGGAGCGCCTGTTCGACCGCTGGGCGCGTGGCGGTGACAGCGCCCTGAGCGCCGAGGACTGGAAGCAGGTCAACGCGGCCATGTCGGGTAACCCGGCCGTCAATCCGGAGCAGGGCGGCTACACCGTGCCGACCACGCTGGCCGAGCAGATCCTGGATGCCCTGAAGGCGTTCGGCGGCATGCGTCAGGTCGCCGACGTGTTCCGCACGGCCGGCGGCGAGCCGATGCAGTACCCGACCAGCGATGGCACCTCCGAAGAGGGCGAGCTGGTCGCCGAGAATCAGGCGGCAGCTGACCAGGACGTGGCCTTCGGCACCAAGGGCCTGCAGGTGTACAAGTACAGCTCCAAGGTGGTCACCGTGCCGTGGGAGCTACTGCAGGACAGCACGGCCGATATCGCAGGCTTCATCGAGAAGCGCCTGCAGACCCGCCTGGGCCGCGTCACCAACCGCCACTACTCCGTCGGCACCGGCGTCGGCCAGCCGATGGGCGCCTTTACTGCCGCGACGGTGGGCAAGATCGGCGCTGTCTCGGCGCTGCCGATCATCACCTACGACGACCTGGTCGACCTGGAGCACAGCGTCGATCCGGCATATCGCCAGCTGGCCAAGTGGATGTTCCACGACGACATGCTGAAGCTGATCCGCAAGGTGAAGGACGACCAGGGCCGGCCGATCTTCGTGCCGGGCTACGAGCAGGGCAATCCGGGCGGTGCGCCGGATCGTCTGATGAATCGCGATATCCAGATCAACCAGCACGCCCCGGTCCCGGCCGCAGGCGCCACGTCGATCGCGTTCGGCGACTTCAGCTACTACAAGATCCGCGACGTGATGGCCGTGACCCTGTTCCGCTTCAACGACTCGGCCTACGTGAAGAAGGGCCAGGTGGGCTTCATGGCCTGGATGCGCTCTGGCGGCAACCTGGTTGACGTGGGCGGCGCGGTGAAGACCTTCAAGCACGGCGCCGCGGCTTAACCGCCTCGGCCCACGAACGGAGGGACGCCCCAGCGCGGGCGTCCCTCGGAGACGATCATGGCAAAGCAGAAGAACACCTCCGCGCAGGCGGCCAGCGGTCCGGCCGACGCGCGGGAAGCGCCCGCTGCGGTAGTGGACGCAGCGGCTGGCCAGGGCGAGCAGCCGGACGCCGAAAGCCCCGACGCTGACGCGGCAGCCGTCGTCAGTGAGCCAGAGACGGACGAGGGCCGAGACAGCCAGAGGCCCGAAACCGTGGAGGCGGACAACGACCTGCCACCACCGGATGAAGAACCGGCTCCGCCGGAGGGCGAAACCGTGCCGGCGCTGGTGCTCAGTAACAACCACCTCGGGAGGGTTGGCCAGGTGATCCAGGTCAACGCGGCTCACGTTGAGGCGCTGCGCCTTGGCGGGCTGATCGACCCCCACCCTAATGCCATCAAGTCGGCCACGCCGGAGGAATGACCCATGCTGCGCACGTTGACCCCGGCGGCAGAGGAACCCGTGTCGCTGAGCGAAGCGAAGGCGCACCTGGTAGTTATCCACGATGCCGACGACGCGCTGATCGGCGCCTTCATCACCGCCGCGCGTGAGTCGGTGGAGCGCACCACGGGGTATGCGTTGGCAGCAGCGACCTATGAGTGGACCCCGGTCGGCGAGAGCCGCTCTCCGCTGCCGATCGAGCCGGCCACGCTCGACAGTGAAGCAGGCGCCTATCCGGTGAAGTTCACGACGACACCTGGCCCGCTTCCGGGACCGCTGCGCGCGGCCGTACTGCTGTTGCTGGGTGACCTGTACGCCAACCGCGAGGCGGTCGTGGCTGGCTCGCAGTTGGCCGAGAACCCAACCTTGGACCGGCTGATGTTCCCCTACCGGCGGGTGCTGCCATGAGGCGAGCAGGCAAATACCGGCATCGGATAGAGCTGCAGGATTACGGCCCGGTGCGTGATCCCCTCGGCGGGGACGTGAAGCAATGGCGTAGATGGCGGGCTGACGTGCCGGCAGAGGTGGTTCCGCTCTCGGGGCGAGAGTTCACTGCGGCCTCGGCCGAGCATGGAGAGGTGACTGCACGCATCGAGATCCCTTACCTGCCCGGGGTAGTGCCGACCATGCGCGTGGTGTTCGACGGGCAGGTGTACGCGGTTCGTGCGGTGCTGCCGGATGCGACGGCGCGCGGCCATATCACGCTGATGGTCGATGCTGGGGTGTCCGATGGCTGAGCAGGTGAAGATCGACGGCCTGGACGGCCTCCTGCGTTCACTGCGGGAGGCACCCAAGGCGATTCAAGGGCGAGCCGTGCAAGCCGGTATGCGCAAGGGTGGCAACGTCATCCGTGACGATGCTCGCCGCCGGGCCCCGAGAGCATCGGGGTTCATGGCCTCGCAGATCGTCACCCGCCGGGCCAACACCAAGAGCCGGCAGCGCGCAGGTGTAGGCCGAGACGGCGAGTACTTCACGGTAGGGGTTAAGACCGGTCGCCGCCGCAAGTACGCCAACACCAAGCGCAACCGGCGCCGCGGTCGCGTTGGGAAGGTCTATGAGGAGGCGGGCTGGGCCTATTACTGGCGCTTCAAGGAATTCGGCACCAGGAAGATGAGGGCCGAGCCGTTCCTCACGCCGGCAGGCGAGGCCAAGGGGCCGGAGGCGGCGCAGGTGATCATCAATGAAACCTGGGCGGCCCTCGACAAGCAGCTGAAGAAGGATGGCTGGCGATGATGGTTCCCCTGATCCAGTCCCTGCTGCAGGGTGATGCAGCGGTTCGGCATGTGCTGGGCGACCCGATCCGGTTGTGGCCGGGAACCGCGCCGCAGGATGCAGCACTGCCCTACGCGACGTGGGAGGTGGTCGGCGGATCGCCCACCGCGATGCTGTCCGATGCGCCGCCGGCCGACGGCTGGCGAGTCCGATTGACCGTGTGGGGCAAAGCCATGACGCAGGCCAACGGCGCGGCCGTCGCCATCCGCGACGCGATCGAGCGCGTGGGCAGCATCGAGTCTTACAACCCGACGCCTGACAGCGACGGCACGGACGCCTTTGGCATCTCCTTCGACGCCAGGCTCCTGCAACTGCGCTGAACCACACAACGGCAAACCACTGGCCCCGCAAGGGGCCTTTTTCATGCCCGGCGACGGGCGCAACACAAGGAAACCCTTATGGGACAGGTAATCAAGTCGAAGCATTCGCAGCTGTTCGTCGCCATCGCCGCGGCCTCGGTCATCAAGGTGACCCGCCTGCGCTCGGTCGGCTTTCCCGATGGCCAGGCATCGGAGATCGATATCTCCGACTACGACGACGACTGGGACCAGTTCGTCGCCGGCCGCAAGCAGACCGGCAGCACCAGCATCGAGATCATCTATGACAGCGTCGACCACGAGAAGCTGGAGGAGCTGCACGAGACCGGTGCCGTCGTGAACTGGCTGGTGACCGCGCCGCTGTCGGAAACCGAGGGCGTGGCGAAGCCGGAAGCTGTCGACGGCAAGATCACTCCGCCAACCACGGTGCTGTCCAAGCAGTTCGATGGCTTCGTGCAGAACTTCGCGGTGACCAGCCAGGACAACGATGTATGGAAGGCCACGATCACCATCCGCGGCTCTGGCGCCGTCACCACGCACCGCCCGACGCCGTAAGGCTGCGGCAACGGCGCACACCCAGGCCCGCTCCGGCGGGCCATCTCTCTGACAGGGCGCGCGGATCCTCCGCGTGTTAGCCGTGCGCGGCCCGCGCGCCCTGTCGCCATTCGAGGAAACGGCCAATGAGCAAGACCAACGACACCCCCCAAACCCAGCCGCAGCAGCCCCTGAGCGTCCTGCAGTCATTCACCAACCTGGGCATGTTCGCGTCCAAGGACGTGCATGCCGACACCATTACCCTGCCCAATGGTGCCAAAGCTCAGTTCCACGTGCGCGAGCTGCCGGATGCGGAGTTCCGCAAGCTGTGGGGTGAAGGCGACCGCGCCAAGCTGATCGCGGCAACCATCTGCGACGAGGACGGCAAGCCCGTCATGAACGTGGAACAGGCCGCCCAGCTCAAACCGCTGGTGGCTGCTGAGCTGCAGCGCGTGGCCATGAAGCACTCCGGTTTCGGTGACGACGCTGCCCAGGCACAGGCCGACGCGGGAAACGGCTAAGGCAGCGCGGCGAGGACTGGTTCTGGAAGGTTCTCGCCGGCCACCTGCATCGCACGGTGGCGGAGCTGCAGGCGAGCATGTCGCGCCGGGAGTTCCTGGAATGGTGGGAGTTCCACAAGCGGAACCCCATCGACCCTGTAAGCCTGCACATCAAGCCCGCTGCCTTCGCCGCATACATCACTGCCTCACACAGCCAAGGCGGCACCAAGCGCTCCTTTCAGGAGTACCTGGACACACTTGTTCCACGTTCCGAGGAGGACGAGGCACAGGACTGGTTCGATCGACTGGGATAGCCATGACCGACACTTTCGGGCGGTTCGCCGCCACGCCCATTGGCCCGTTACTCGCTGCGCGAGATGGCGGGCTTACCCTGGCCACCACCGGCGCCACCGCGCTGGCCAGCCACGCGCGCTCCGACTTCGGCCTTGATGCCGGGACGGTGGGCGTGGAGTTTGCGGTGTGGGGTGATGACGCCCTTGCAGCCCTCGTAGGCTTCGCCACAGGCCCGGCAGCGCTGAACAAGGCGCTGGGTGCGGATCTCGCCAGCATCGGCTGGGACCTCGCCGCCGGGCGCCTGCTGCAGGCTGGAGGAGCGATCGCCACTTCCCTGCCGGCGGTGACCCACGGCGACATTGTCGGGCTGCAGGTCGTGTTCTCGACCCCTCGCCAGCTGCGGCTCTACCTCAACGGCGCGCAGATCCTGGTGCGCGAGCTGCAGCTGTCCGGGCCACTGTTCTTCGCCGCGTCACTGGCCGCCACCAAGGCGGGCGGGCTGTGCCTTGCGGTCAACGCGGGGCAGTGGGGGCCGCGAAGTGAAGCGGCTGCAGCTGGGTGGCGGCTCCCCACTGCCAACGTCAGTCCCACGCGCCTGGCGGACGTTGACTGGCTGTCTGCGCCCGGCGACAGCCCGGCGAACGTTCGCTACGAGGGGTTGGTGGCCGAGGGCGTCAACCTGATCCAGGAGCTGGCGTTCTGGCCGTGGGGCGGTGACCCGGTGTCCCAGGCCGCGGCCGCCGAGTGCGTCGTGGTCGATGTGGACGGTTTGCTGGACGGGATGGCGGGCACTGGTGCCTCTGGCAGCTCGGTGCAGATCCTGCTGGCGCCCGAAAACGGGATGCGGGCCGACGCGGTCCCGGCCTTCCGTTGCGCGATCGAGCAGATCGAGATCAACGACGACGGCACCAAGACGCTTCACCTGCGTGACGCGCACGACTACCTGGATGAAACCATCAACCGGGGCGTGTTCCTGCCGAACGTCCCTTCGCTGGCCTGGAAGCCGCAGCCGGTAGTAATCGGGGCAGTGGCCAGCGTCCCGGCAATGGGCGCCAACTCGGATGCGACTTCAATGTTCGTGGCCGACAGCCGGGTCTACATCGATGCGGTGATGGATCGCGGTGACCAGATGGAGGATGGCACTTACAGCGAGGCTCCGGACGGGCAGCAGCTGCTGTTGAAGTCACCCCCCGTGACGCCGGTTGTCGTGGACGCATCGAGCATCGGACCGAGCATGATGCCGGCGCGGTTGGAACAGGCGGTGGGTGATGTGATGGCCCGGTTGGGCCGGGCGGCGTGGTCGGCCAGCGACTGTGCGGATATCGACCACGCCACGGGTTACATGGGCCTCGGCTACTACGCAGGAACAGCCATCACCGGCCGCGCTGCGTTGAATTCGATCCTACCCAGCTACGGTGCCGGCTGCTACCAGGATCCATCCGGGGTGCTGCGCTTCGCCCGCGTGACCGCGCCCGAGACCTATGTCGGCGCGTTCGCCTTCGACCTGTCGGAGGATGATCTGGCGGCTGATCTGATCATGGTGCCCGATGATGCTCCGAACCTGACTCGACGCATGGCCTACCGACCCAACGGCCAAGCGCTGGGCGCGTCAGACCTGGTCACCGACGTTGTCGACGTGCCGCAGTCCAGGCGCGACGAACTGACCGGCCTTTACCGGGGGCAGGTGTATGGCGCTGGTCCGCTGCACGCCCACTACCAACGGGCAGAGGCTGCTGACCCGGTCATCTCATTGTTCTGGCATGCGGCCGACGCGCAGCAGGAGATTGATCGCGTCCTCGGCCTGTACCGGGTGCAGCGCCACTTCTACCAGCTGGCGGTGCGTGGTGATCAGGACTTGGCGCCCCTGCCGGGACAGATCGGCCGGATCACCTACGGACGTTACGGCCTCGACGACGGCAAGCCGGTGCTGGTGCGCCGTGTAGAGCGCAACCCTGCCACGGGGGACGTGGTGCTGACGGTGTGGGGATGATGACGTGTTGATTGGATATGGCATGCCGGCAGTCGCGACGGTGACCCTCACCGGTGGCACGTGGTTGAGTGCGGACCAGGGCTCGGCCCTCTTCGACGGAAAGCCTGGCAGGGCGTCGCGCATCCGCCGCACCAGCTCGCTGGCGATCACGATTACCCTGGCCGAGGCTGTTGTGCCGGGGATCATCGCGATTCTCGGCCTTAACATTCCGCCAGGCGTCCAGGTGAGCGCCGCCGGCGCGAGTGCCACCACCGTGCGACTGCCAGACGGCAGTGTCTGCGCCTGGCTGTTCCCGCAGGCCAGCGCCTTGGTATCGACGGTGTCCGTCGAGATCGACACAACTGCCACGAACGTCGACGTGGGCGAGATCGCGATCTTTCCGGCAGTCGAGGTGGGTATCAGCGACGGTTGGGCGGTGGCCACAACCGACAGCAGCGTGCACACCCGCACCAAGGGCGGCCAGGTCAACACGGTTCCCGGGCCTCTGTACCGCCGGCTCACCTGCACCTTGTCCGGCCGGGCGACAGCTGCCGTGCGCGGCGGTGGGCTGGGCGGGACCGATTGGGAGACGGTGGCGGCAGCGATCGCGGGGCGCCGGCGCTCCTGCGTTGTGCCGCAGTACCGGGACATGGTCAGCAAGGCATTCGACCCACTGCTAGCGGCGCGGTCGGCGCTCTACGGCTACCCGACACAGCTGCCATCGGCGGAGAACATCAGCCGGCAGTACTTCACGGGGTACATGGAATTTGAGGAAATCCCGACGTAACTGGCATGATCCCCGCAGATATCGGGAGGTTCTATGAAGCATCCAATCAGGTTGGCGCCGGTGCTGCTGCTCTCGCTGGCAGCTGGCTGTTCGACGGCACAGGACGATGGAGTCAAGCGCGGGTTGCTGAACTGCATGAGCGCGATTCAGGCGGCGTCAGCGGACCCGAGCCGCACCAAGGTGCCGTACGTAAAGGACATGGGATCCGCCAACGAACACTATTTCGCCTGGCCCGCCGGGGCCGGGCTGGTCCTTTCCGAAACAGGCGGTTCCACGAAGCCTGCATCCGCGTCGTGTGTCACGAACGCTGAGGGAACCGTGACACAGATGACCATCAACGGGTCGGAAATCCCGATTCCGTAGAACATCTTTCCATCAGCCCCAAGCCCGCCATGCGCGGGCTTTTTTTTTGGAAGCGCGATGAGCCTCTACACCCTTACCGTCGACCTGCTGCTGAAGTCGGGATCGTTCGAGCGCGACAGCGGGAAGGCCGCGCGCGTCGTGCAGCGCGACATGGCTACGATCCAATCGTCTATGTCAGACGCCGCACGCCGCGGCGCCGATGAGGTCGCGGCCGGATTTCGTCGGGTAGCGACTGAGGCGGTGGGTCTTACATCAGCCTTGGTGGCCGTAAAAGCCGCAATTGGCAAGGCCGACGAATGGACGAACCTCAACAACAGGCTGCGACTGGTCACGCAGGGCCAGGCGCAGTTCGCTGCCGCGCAGGCTGACGTGATCCGGATTGCCGGCGCAGCGCGACAGCCTCTGGGTGCGACTGCGGAGCTGTACCAGCGAATCGCGATGAACCAGGAGGCCCTCGGTCTGTCTGGGAGAGACTTGGCACGCGTTGTCGAGACCATCAGCAAAACGATGGTGATCAGCGGCACGTCCGCGGCGGGTGCCGATGCCGCCCTCGTGCAGCTGGGTCAGGCGTTTGCCTCTGGCACCCTTCGAGGTGAAGAGCTGAACTCGGTACTCGAGCAGGCGCCAGCCCTGGCCCAGGCCATCGCCAAGGGCCTGAACGTACCGATCGGGAAACTGCGTGAACTGGGCGCCGCGGGCAAGTTGTCGTCACAGCAGGTGATCAACGCGTTGCAGAGCCAGGCTGGCGCTGTGGACGAGGCGTTCGGCAAGATGGATTCCACCGTTGGGCAGGCAATGACGCTGTTCAACAACAACCTGCAGGTCATGATTGGCCGTGCCGACCAGGCAACCGGCGCATCCAAGGCGCTTGCAGCCGGCATCGGTGCCCTCGGCAGCAATCTGGAGATGGTAGCTGTCGCCGGAGCCGCAGTCGCATCTGGACCGCTGCTGAAAGCCCTACTGGCGCGGGTCGCTGCGGCCAACGCTGGTATGGCGGCAGATCGGGCCGCAGCGGTGCAGAACTTGGCCGCTGCGCAGCAGCTCGAGCTGCGGACCCGTGCCGCAATGCTCGATGCGGAGGCGGAGGTGCGCCGCACGGCTGCGATCGGCGGTAGCGTGTCCGTGAGCAGCAAAGCCGCTGCAGCGACCCTTGAGCATCGACAGGCCACGCTGCTGCTGGCTCAGGCGCAAACGCAGGCTGCAGCGGCCAACGCCGGCTGGCTTGCGCGTGCTGGATCAGCGACGCTTGCCATGCTGGGAGGTCCGGCGGGCATTGTGACGATGTTGGCCACTGCCGCCGCGGGCTGGTTGATCTTCCGCGACAACACGAAGATTGCGTCGGCTGCGCTGATCGATTTTGGTGGTGCGGCTGACACTGCCATCGAGAAGTTCAAGACCCTCAACGCCCAGATGCAGGCCGGCGAGATCCTTCGACTGCAAAAGGAGATCGACGAGAACTACCGGACCATCACCAGCTCGATTACGGAGATGGTCGCTGCGGCGACGAACTTTGCCACCGCGAGCCAGGCTTCAGAGTTCATCCAGGAGACGCAGCGGCTGGATGCCGCCTTTAAGGCCGGCAAGATTGGCGCCGACGAGTTTTCCAATGGTCTGGAGGCGGCATGGCGAGCAATGATCGCTGGCTCGCCAGCTGCCGCCACCGTGGCCAAGAGCCTCACGGAAGAAACCGCTGCCGCGGCGACTGCTGGCAGGGAGGTCGATCGTAAGCGTGCGATCCTCGACGCCTTCACGGGCAGCAGTAGCCAGGCGAAGAGCGCAACCGACGCCCTGTCGGGCTCGTTCAACGTTCTGGGAGACTCGGCAGGCGCGGCTGGCAAGCGCATCGCGTCGGCAATGCAGTCGCTGCCGGGTCAGCTCGCCCGCGTGGGCAAAAGTGCTGCCGAAGTTGCAAAGCTGGACGTGAACGACTGGTTCAAGGAGGCCCAAGCCAGCGGCGTCGACTTCTCCAAGCGCGATGACCCCAAGGTCAAGCAGTACATCGAGCAGGGCGCACAGTACATCCGGCTCCAGACGGAGCTGGCCGCTGCGCAGAAGAACTTCACGGAGTCGCGTAAGGCGTCGGCAGCCGCTGAGCGCGCAGGCGCCAAGGATCGCAAGGCAGACGCGGAAGCGATCAAGCGCTACAACGAGCAGGCTGCAATGGCGGCGGCAACGATGGCCGGGCCACTAGCCGAGGCCACCGAGCGACAGAAGCAGCTCGAGGACAAGCTGAAGGAGGCGCTGAAGGAAGGGCGCATCGAGCGGGCCGCGTACAACACGCTGATCCTGGAGTCGCAGAAGGCGTTGGAGCAGTCTAGCGCGGAGATTAAGAAGGCACTGGCCAGCCCCGAGGCGCTCCTTGCAACGATGGATGCCGAGGTCGCCATGCTGGGCAAGGTCGGCCGTGCGCGTGAGCTGTCGCGGCGCGAGATGATGAACGAGCGGGACATGCGGCAGGAGCTGCAAAAGGCGGTGGAGGCCGCTGGCGGCAAGGAGGCGCTGGCGCTGTCCAAGGGGGCGGCGAGCTACGAGCAGTACGAGCAGTCCATGCTCGGCGCCGCCCGGGCATCGGCCGATCTGTCGCTGCGTGCGGAGGAGGCTGCTGCCAACGTTGAGGCGTGGGCCGGCGTGGTCATCAACGGCGTGGGCGATGCCGCCGACGCCATGGCCGACTTCGTTGCCGGCGGCATGCGGGACTTCGACAACCTGTGGGACGACCTGAAGGACGCCGCCAAGCGCGGCCTGCGCGATCTCGCCCGCGAGTTCCTGCAGCAGAAGCTGGTGATCCCGATCCAGACGCAGATCCTCAACGGGATGAACGGGCAGGGCGGTGGCTTGAACCTGCAGAGTCTGATGGGGTTGTTCGGCGGCAATGGGTCTGCGGCCGGCGGCCAGAACGTGAGCACGGTGGCCGGGCTGCTTTCCAAGGGCCAGGGCCTGTTCGGGTTCGGCCGTTCCGCCGGGGCCGCAGCGGGAACCCTGACAGGCTTCGGCGACGTGACCAGCATGGCCGGGATGACCGGTTCCAGCTTCTCCGGGTTGATCGGTGGTGGCAGTGCAGGAGCCGGCGCAGGTGCGGCGGGTGCAGGCGCTGCTGGCTCGGCAGCGGCGGCGGTCCCCATCATCGGCTGGATTGTCGCCGGCATGATGAAGAACGCCCAGTTGTTCGACCAGGGCTGGAACATCGCCAATGGTGAGAGCTGGGCCGGCAAAATCGCCACCGCCGGGGCTGTCGGCTTGGCCGACAAGGGGTTCCGCGCCTTGGGCTTCAACGACAAAGTCGCGTCGATCCTGTCCGGCTCCAGCATCCACGCGAAGCTGTTCGGTCGGCAGGCTCCCAAGGTCACCGGGCAGGGCATCACGGGTAGCTATGGCTTCGGCGGATTCGATGGTCAGAGCTATGCCGATATCAAGGCCAAGGGCGGTCTGTTCCGCAGCGACAAGAAGTGGACGCAGTTCGGCGCGCTCGACCCCGGCATCGATCGCACGTTCGATATGGCCGCGCGCCAGGTCCGGGGTGCTGCAACCGATCTGGCCAAGCAGTTGGGTATGGATCTGACCCAGAAGCTCGGCAGCGTTAAGGTGGACCTGGGGAAGCTCCAGTTGTCGGCCGACTCCACTGAGGCCAAGGCGCAGCTGGAGGCATACCTCAGCGACATGACCAATCGGTTGTACACCGAGGCGGTCAAGGCGGCGGGGTTCGGTGGCCAACTCGACGGCTACTTCGAGGCGTCGGATGTGTTCACCGCGCTGAGTGCGTCGATCGCGCTGGCCGTTGGCAACGCCGATGAGTTGGGCCGGGCGCTTAACGGCCTGGAGGTCGACAAGGTCAACAAGGCGGTCGACTACTTCCAGGATCTGGCCGCCGTTGCCGGCACGGACCTGGCCAGCCAGGTGCAGAAGGTGACCGGGCTGCTCGGCAACTACGCCAGCCTCATGGCCGACGTGAGCACTCAGCTGATGACGGCCAACCTGACGCAGTACCAGTCGCAGGCACTGTCGATCGAGCGCACGTATCGCCAGCAGGTGAAGTCGGCGAACGACTACGCCAAGGCGCTCGGCTTGTCTGGCGCTCGGGCGGAGGACCTGGCCAAGATCGAGGCGCTGCGTGCCACCAACATGGGCAAGCTGCAGGCGCAGATCGACAAGGACAAGAAGGCCATGCAGTACGGCCTGTCGATCAGTGACCTGTCGCCGCTGACGGACCAGGAGAAGCTGGGCGAAGCGATGAAGGAGCTGGAGCGGGCGGTGTCCGGTGGCGACACCAGCGCCGCGCAGGCGGCCGCTCAGGCCGCACTGGGCTTCGGATGGAACCTGTACGCCAGCGGGCAGGACTACAACAGCCTGTATGGCCGGGTCACCGGCCTCATCGATGGCATGAAGGTCGGAGATCTCAATCAGCCTGACGGAACCAGCATGGGTGCGCTGGCCGACGCCATCGAGGCGCTGCCGGACAACTTCAGCCGGGCCGTGTTCGACCTGGTCGTGAACAACGACGCTCAGACGCAAACCACCGCCGCCATTCAGCAGAGCAACGCTCTGCTCGCCGAACAGAACCAGCTGCTACGCCAGCTCGTGTCTACCACTACCCAGGGCGTACGCAACGCCAGCAGTTCAGCGCTGCGCGAAGCACTCAACGCGAGGTAATCAGCAATGCAAGCAAGGAAACTCACGCTGGTAGAAATCGGCGTGGGCGGGCTGCCGTCCGCGTCTCCGGTGGCGCCGCGCTTTTCCACATGGTTCCCGGTGCCCTTCAAGGCGCCGGACGTGCCGCCGGCGAACGGGGTCAATCCCACGCCGGTAGCCGACGGCGTCGTGCTCGAATGGGACGCCGTCGATCTGGAGGGTGTGATCTACGTCATCTCGCGCAGCGAGAGCCAGGACGGCCCTTGGACGGAGATCCACCGCACCACCGAGACGCGGTACGTCTACAGCGACGGCAGCGGCAAGACGTGGTGGTTCCAGATCACGCCGACCGTACGCGGCAAGACAGGCACCGGAACCGTGGTGGGTGTTGTTCCGCCCACCACTTCGAAGGTCCTGGCCGAACAGCAGGCCAAGCTGGCGGCGGAGATCAGTGCCCGCATCCAAGCGATCGCAGACGAGGCGGCTGCTCGCGCCGCCGGCCTGGCGCAGGCCGCACAGGACTTGGTCGCCGAGGCGCTGCTGCGGCAGCAGGGCGTGACTGAAGCCATGCAGGCGATCAGTGCCGAAGCCCAGGCGCGGATTGATGCGCTCCTGAACGAGAAGATGGCGCGCGAGGCGGCGATCAGCCGCGAGGAGCAGCTGCGGCAGAGCGCCGATGAGTCGTTGGCGCGGGCGGTGTCGGAGGTCGCGGCCGGCAGCGGGACGCAGTTCGACAGCATCAAGCTCTGGCCGTTCAATCAGACCATTGAAGGGTGGACGGGCAACGGTGCGCCGACGCTCGTGGATGGCTGGCTGCGGCCCGCCAACCATGCAACCGCGCCGTGGGTGCAGTCACCGGTGGCCTTGGCCGTAGACGGCAGCGCATACCGCTTCGTGAAGCTGCGCGTGAAGCGCGTGGGCTCGCCGACGTGGAACGGATTCCTCCAGTGGATCACCACCACGGACCAGGCATGGAACACGCAGAAGCGTGTGGCCATCCCGGAACCGGCGTGGGACGTGAACGGCGTGGCGACCGTCGACGTGCAGGACATTGCGTGGTGGCCGGCCACGGTGGATGCGATTCGCCTGCAGCTGGGGGCGGCGCAGACCGTCGCCAACTACTACCTGATCGACTACATCGCCGTCGGTCGTCCGCAGCCCGGCGCGTCGGTGGCGTTGGTACAGGAAGAAACCCAGGCGCGTATCACCGCAGATGCCGCTGAAGCTCTCCAGCGCAACACGCTGGCCGTTCAGATGCGTGGCAACTACATCGGAACGGATCCGCTGCAGCTGACTGCAGGGCTGGCCTACGAGGAGCTGAAGGCCCGTGTGGCTGCGGACTCGGCGCAGGTGCAGCGCATCAGCACGATGGAGGCCCGCATGCCGGCCGGTGCCGGTTCGCTGGCAACTGCAGCATCGGTTACGGCGCTGCAGGAGGCGACCGCCACCACCACGAGTGCGCTGGCTCAGTCGATCACGACGATCAACGCCGCTTTGCCGGCGATGATTACGCAGGGCAGCAACATGGTCCTGAATGGCTCGTGGCAGTCCGGCAAGGACGTGGGTTGGACCTACGACCCGGGCGCAACCGGCACCAGCTGGCCGGCCACGGAGGGCCGTGCCGGTGGCATGTGTGTGCGCTTCGATCCAGGGGCCATCCGGCAGAAGGTTGCGTATGCAAATGGTCGCACCGCGATGCCGACGAGCCCCGGCAAGAAGTATCGCTATAGCTGCTGGTATCGCAGTACCCCGGACTTCAATGGCACGCCGGGCAATAGCAAGATGCGACTGGCGAACCAGAGCGGGGAGCTGCTCGGGGGGGCAACGTTCTTCGTCGCGGACAAAGCTGCCTGGACCTACCTCAGTGCCGTGTACGCAATCCCGGACAACACGTCGATCACCGGACTGCAGTTGGGCATCTATGCCGACAACACTGTCGGTACGTTGTGGGTTGACGATGTTGTGCTGGAGGAAGTGACCGAGCTGCTGGCGAATGCCCAGGCGATTTCGGACCTCAGCACGAAGGTGACGCAGCAGGGCGACACGATCACCTCCCAGGCAGGGCAGCTGACTTCGCTTCGCAGCGACTTGACCAACGTTTCCGGCAAGGCAGACGCCAACGCATCGGCGTTGCAGAACCTGACCACCCGAGTGACTACCGCCGAGGGCAAGATCGATTCCACCTCGACCAGCATCACCAAGCTGCAGAGTGACCTGTCTACGTCGATCCTCAGCGGCGCTAACCTGATTCAGGACGGAAGCTTTGAGACGCGTAAGGCGGGTGACGCCTATGGCATAGGGCGCATCACGGACACGTTCGCGCGTTCCGGGACCAAGGCTCTAAGCCTGACCGCCACGGGGGCGATCCGCGACGTGTCCCTGATCGAGTTCCGTACGAACGGCAGCCGCGTGTTCTACGCGGAAGTCTGGGTCCGCAACGATCCCGCGAACCCGCTGACCACCGGATCAGGTGACGGCACCGTCGGACTGCAGGCTACCGTGCGCCGCAACAATGGCACGGTGGCCTATCCGAACGTCCAGGTGATTCCTGCAAAGAACGTGGGGTCGGAATGGACCAGACTATCTGGGTACGTGCCCGTGGGGGACGACGTTTGGAGCTTCATCGTCCGTGCCACAATCCGCGGCGGGGTGACCAGCGGCGACGTGATCTACGACGACGCGTTCGTCATCGATGTAACCGACGCGTACACCGCCCAGCAGGGGGTCAACGCCACTGCAGATGCCGTGACCGGCCTGGCCACCCGTGTTACGGGCGCAGAGAACAAGGCTGCGGCGCAGGCCGAGCAGCTGACCGTCCTGTCCAGCACGCTCAATGCATCCTTCAACCGAGGCGAGAACCTCAACGTCAACGCGATGTTCGACGGTGACATGGCGCCGTTCGTCAAGGGGAACAGCAATCAGCAGAACGGTGATGTGACCTGGGTCTCTGGTGGCGGACAGCAGGGCAGCGCAATTCAGATGGTGCACAAGGCAGGTGCAGCCGGTTCGCCGTTCGTTTACGCCAACGGCGGTCGCTGGGTTCCACTGAAGACGGGGCGCACCGGTCGCAAGCTGCGTACTGTGATTGTTGCCAAGGTGGTGGCCGGTGGTGCAACGCTGACCGCGCGATGCCGGGCTCGGGATACCACAGGCGAGGGCAACAACGACCAGACCACACCGAACCTCACGAGTGCCTGGCAGCGGTTTGTGCTGGAGCACCCAGTGGGCGACGCTCGCACTGAGGTAATGAGCCAGGTCTGGATCACCAACCGCGGAACTGGCGACGCAACGGTCCTTGTCGATCGCATTGAGTTCTACGACGTGACCGACGAGCTACTGATCAGCGCCAATGCTTCGGCGACGGCCGGGCTGACCACGGCGGTTAACCAGCAGGGCAGCAAGCTGGACGCAACTGCGCAGGACCTGGTGAGCCTGAAAACGCAGGTAGGCAACGTCAACGCTACCGCGTTCAATCAGATGCAGACCACGGTGCAGCAGCACGAGGGCAAGATTAACGCTAACGCTTCGGCTATCCAGAGCGTACAGGCGGGTCTCAGCGGGAAGGCTGATGCCACGGTTGTGCAGGACATGCAGGCGACCGTGCGCAATTTGGGTGGTCAGAGTAACCTGATTCCTAACAGCACCTTCCCGGGGTGGAGTCCTTCCGGCTGGGCATGGCTGTCCAACGGCTACCACTGGCATGATCTTGGTAATCCGACCGGTGGCAGCGATTGGAATCCACCGGGTGTCTTCGGGCTGGGATCCGTCAGTGGCGAGACAATTCCCAATAACGCAGGCGATTACTTCTCCACCAACACTGACATAGCAGTGGAGGCAGGTAAAACTTACTGCGTATCTGCATACGTGGCATGCCACCGTTCCAAGGTGTACCTGTACGTCGAGTTCCTCAGCCAGACGGGGGGAATCTTGTCTCAAATTGGCTGCCCGGAAGTAGTAAGCCACCAACCGAGCCCGGTTACCTTGGATAGCCTGCGTCGAGTGTTCGGTATCGGCAAGGCCCCTCCCGGGGCTGTCAAAGCTCGCGTAGTCGGCCTCGTGCGAGGCACTGGGGAAGCAAACCCGTACTGGTGGATTTTCCGACCGATGCTTTCTCAGGTTGAAGAGGGTGCCACGCAGCCGCCCCCGTGGTCTTCCGGTGGTATGGAATCGAGTACCGAGTGGTCGGTGGACATGCGGGCGGACGGGTATATCGCGGGCGTTAAGTTGGGTATCCGCAATCAGACTAGCGAGTTCAATATCCTCGCCGACACGTTCCGCGTGTCCTCGCCCTCGGGCGGCCAGCGGACGGAGTTCAGCGACGGTCATTGGCGCACCTTCTACCCGAACGGGCAGCTCGCCACACGTGTGGGTTATTGGCCGTAGCAGGCCGGCGGGAGGCGCCTATGCCCTCCCGCCAATCAACAGAGGAGCAGACGCATGCCCGCAGGCATCCAGACCTTCAACCCTGACGGGTCGTTGGAGATTGATTACACGACCCGCTTGGGGTTGTTCATTGGCACGGTTCAGACCGACGCTGTGCACGGTAATTCGACTTGGGTGGGACCGCTGCCCCCTGGGGATTTCCTCTTCTATGTGGTGCCTCCGCCGGCACAGCCTGGTCGCACGCCAACCGTCTGGTACTCGGATGGCCGGGTCTACTGGGGAACGGATGTGGATGCCAACGGGCAACCAGTCTTCTCCCTGGTCCCGGCAACTGTGCTGTACGGAGTGCACTGATATGCCAGCAGGCTTTGAGGCGTACACCCCATCTGGAACAGTGCAGGTCCGCAGCGACCTGCTCAACTTCCACCTGCGCCACAAGTTCGATATCAACGAGGCGGGCGCCGTTGCCTACCAGGTGTCGGGGATCGTAGTAACCCGGTACGTCACGCGTGACTTTCAGGCCAAGAGCCCGGTGGTTGCCGTCACGGGTCCGAACAACAACTTCGGGCTCAGCGTGATTCTGACCAATCTCGGCGGCAACAACTGGCGCGTGTCAGCCTACACAGGTTCATCGTTTGTGTTCGGCACGGTGTGGGTATACGACTCGGTTGTGACTGGAACACCGGGCAAGACCGGCATCGAGGTCTACCGAGAGCACACCGGCGAGCTGGCTTTCGCTTCTTGGGCAAAGCCCCTTCGGATCGTAGGCGTGACAACTGCCCCGTTCGGGGCGGCGGAGGGCGCCTACATGCAGGTCCCGGCTGGTCGGCGCTACGCTGTGATCTCGTCTCGTTCGTGCCAGCGGATCGAGCGTGGTGTGGGGTTCCGGTTGACCGGGCCGCAGGGGGATGGAACGGGCGCAGCGGGGTCGGGACGCTTCTACTATGCCGGCGCGACTGCCCTGATACCGCAGTCAGACAACGCCACGCAGTTCAGTGCATCCGGCCACTTCGTGCTGATCGACGTGACCGGGCATTGACTTCGTAAAGGCAGCGTCTAGCCGCAGGTTCCGTCGTGCTTCGGTTGAACGCTATGCCACGGGTTGTAGTAGATCCTCGCGGTTGTTCCGCGGCGTGTTCACCGCCCGGGTCACCCGATAGGCTTCCATCGCCGGCGGCTCGCTGGCCAGCAGCATCGCCATCGCATCGTCCGGACTAGCGGCCATCCACTCATCGATCTGGCCGGCATGCAACCACACCGGCATGCGGTCGTGAATGTCGGCCGAGACGCCGCTGCTGTCGCCGGTGATGATGGTGAAGGTGCCCAGATTGCCCTCGGGCAGCAGGGGACTGGTGTCCTCCCACAGGCCAGCGGCCAGCAGTGGCCCGGTGGCGTGGATGAACCAAGGGTCCTTCTTCTCGTCGATCGGGCTCACCGACCACTCGTAGTAGCCGGCCATCGGAATCACGCAGCGGCGCTTCTTGAAGGCCGACCGGAACGCCGGCTTGGTGGCCACCGTCTCGATTCGGGCGTTGATGGTCGAGCCCTGCAGGCCCTTGGCCTTAGCCCAAAACGGTAGCAGCCCCCACGCCAAGCGGGTGACCTGCCGGCCTTCGCCCCGGTCCAGGATTACCGAGGCCCGCTGTGTCGGCGCGAGGTTGTAGCTGGGCTGGATTTCGGCCAGGCCGGGGGCAAGGTCAGCCAGCCCCGGCTGGCCGAAGTCGACAACGGGCAGCTGGACGAATCGGCCGCACATGGCAAGTCAGGCCGGCATCGCTTGGGGTAGCGTATGCCCCAGCACGTGGCCGCATTCAACCAGGCGGGCGTTGCTGACGGCCTGACGCTCGCCGCATCCGGCGCACGCGAGTAGCGTGCCGCCTGGCATGGTCTCCAGCTGCGGCGCCTTGGAATGGGTGATGTGCTTGCAGTGGTTGCAACGGACGCTGATTGCGCTGACTCGGTGGAGGTTGCCATCGCGGTCGCGTACTGCATCAAGATCGAGAACGTAGAAGAGGCCTGTATCGGGCATTGCGGTGTACCAAGAATTTTTGGGGATGCTGCCCTGATCGCTGCCTCCGTCTTGTGATGAAGGTCCGCATTCAGCATCACGCTTTCCTGAATTGTTGTGCAAGTTGTCGCCACCTCACGTAAACGTTCTCACGCGTCTGTTAGGGTCGTGCCTCATCAAGGAGGTGCGCAATGCCCATCAGGGCGGTTGTATACGTGAGCAGTGCTGGTGAGGAGATCGCTGGCGACAAGCTGGGCCTGTCCAACGGAAAGTTGGATCAGATTGTGGACGACGCGGCCCGGTTCAACCGTAATGCTGGGGTTACGGGGGTGCTCCTCTTCGATGGCCAACGCTTCCTCCAGTACCTGGAGGGGCCAGAGGATGGGCTATCAGTGGCCTATTCGAGAGTGCTGGGCGCCAGCAGCCACAACGAGATCGTAGAGCTGCAGAGGGGCAGGGTGGGGCAACGCCGCTTGCCGTTCTGGCCAATGAAGTGGCTTCCAGTCGAACTAGCCGAACTGAAACGGTTGGCTCAAGCGGACTGGACCAGATTCAATCAGCGCGGCGACGCCGAGGATGCAAACCCAGCGGCCATGGATCTTTTGGCCGGCCTGGTCGAGCCCTACGCTGTAGCCGCTTGATCCCCTTGCCGATGCTCCCCGATCTGCTCGGTGAGCACGGTGAGCGACTGCTGGAAAGCGGCGGCGAACAGATCGCCGTCGCTTTGCATGTGCTTAGAGGCGATGCTGGGCAAAAGACTTAGCCAAGTATCGGAGAGCCGTTCGGGTGCTGGATGAGTCAGCGTGAGTACTCGAAGCGCGTATTCCGCTGCCTTGAGATAGCCGCGGTGCATCTGAAGTTCGGACTCGCACGCATGCAGGCGATCGAGGATTTCCGTGATTTCGGTCGTCATGACGGTCTCGACAGTCGGTGGTGGGGGAGGCGATAGTCTGGCGACCTCCGGGCGAGTCCGCTATGAGCATCCTCAACGTTCTGTTACGTCCTGACCAGCTCTTGGTCGCGGTCGATACCCTCGCGGAGGACGCTCGCACCGGAGCGCATTCGTCCGGCGCAAAGATGCTGCTTATCCCGCAGTACAACTTGGTGTTGGCGGCACGCGGGTCCACTCAGTTCTTTCTTCGCATCTACGAGCTCGCGCTCCAAGCAAGCTTCCGGGCAGATTTCACAATGGAGCAGCTGACAAAGGAGCTCGGGCTTGTGATCGACAAGTTGTGGCCAAGCTATGAGAGAGCGGCTGCCGAGGCGAGTCTGCAAATGGACGCGTTGGGCACGGAGTTGGTGCTGGGCGGTTGGTCGCCAAAGAGCGGCCGGATGGTGGCTACTGCGTATGCCAAGAGCGACAGCTCTAGGCCAGCAATTGTGCAACCGCTGGAGGGTGGCTTAGCTTCGCCCGGAGAGCCTCTTGCCGGAAGGCCAGATAGCTTCGCTCCGGCTGATGTGCTCGCAGCTGGCAAGATCCAAGCGGCATGGCTTAATAAGCGGGTGGGGCGGCAGGTGGCCGGAGGGCGGCTTCTTGCTACGGTGCTTCGGGAAGGGCAGGTGGTGACCCAGGACTTAGGTCAGATCTAAGTCCTTTGGCGTGAGTCCTGCAAGCTCCTGGGTGGCAGGCAGCTCAACTCGGGGCGCGTGAGCAGCGTCGTGTCGGAGTGAGGTCGTGGCTGGGCTGAATCTCGGCCAGGCGGGGGCGAGGTCAGCCAGCCCCGGCTGGCCGAAGTCGATCACGGGGAGCTGGACGAATCGGCCGCACACGGACGGTTCCTGGGAGCAGGGCCTGCTCTGGTACGCTCAGCAGGCCAACTATAGGGAAGTGGATCCATGTCGGAGTACCCCGAGGATCATGAAATTCGTGTCAAGTGGAGTTGGTTCCAGATAGCGATTGTGGTGGGGGCCACCGCAATTCTCTGGCTCGCGTTTTGGCTCTTGATCGCACCTGAGCATGAGCGGGTGAAGACAATACTGACCTTGGCAGGCCTGAACATCGACATCGTGGGGGTGGTCTGGGCGTCGTTGACCCCGCCGTATTTCGGCACATTTCTCGATGGGGGGCTGGTTGAGTACAAGCGGCAGAAAGCGCAGGAGGGGGCCTTCCGCTTCGGCATGTCTCTGGTCGCCCTGGGCTTCTTGTTGCAAGGGTTGGCCACGATCCTGTGAAGGGTTAAGGCAGTGGTCTGAGGATCTGAGACTGCAAGTCGTATCCTTCCGACCATGCGCTCTTCCCACTGCTTCAGCACTGCCCCGATCCCCTCTGGCTGGGTCCAGACGGGTGAGCGCTGGGCGCTCTGGTACAACGGCCGCGAGACGGCCAGCGTCACACCCGACGGCGGTCCCGGGGTCAGGCTATGGATGGAAGGCCAGAAGATGTGGCAGGTGAAGGAAGTGCGCGCGGCCAACGTCCGGCAGGCGAAGCGGTACGCCGAGCGCTGGTGTGCGGCTAGGCTCTATCCCGATCTGCCCCTGCGCCAGGCAGTCGCCCGGCTGACCGACAGCACCCCGACCCAGCCGCCGGCGCCACTGCCGGGCCTGCCGCCAACCCGCGAGCAGCAGCAACAGGCCCGGCGCCTGGCCGAGGCCGGGGCGAAGGAGATCGAGCGCATCAAGGCAGCACTTGAACCGCGCAAGCCGCCGGCAGAGACGAAACCCCGAGCGAGGGACGCCCGCACCAAGGCATGGGTGAGGGCAGGGCTGGAGCAGATGCGCCGGGGGGTCTGAGTGGCGCCGAACTGCTCGCTTAGTGCTGTGGCGGTTGGTCTTTTCAGCTTGTCATCGCCGAGTGGGCAATGAACGCCAGGGAAGGCAGGGAGTAAGCGGACTCCAGAATCACTAACCACGGCCGATCTTCACGTTGTCTAGCATCATGCGAAGCAAGGATGGCCCTGTCCAGACCCGCTTCTGTAATTCGCACTGGGATGTGAGATTTGTGAAATATTCCCGGTCTGAGGTGACAATTTCCGTCACTTCTTGCCGTTGCTGAATGGCGTGGGATCCTTTGTGCGGCAGTACTTCCGGACTACTTGTAGTTGACACTTTTACATGAGAGAGTGCCCATCAAGGGTTGACAAAGTTATTTGGACCCTTGATGGCTCGGAAATTACGGGCTACAATAGGCGGCTCGCTGAGCCGCGAGTGTAATGGCAGGGGCGTCAAAAAGTTTGAGGCGAGTGCTCTCAACCCCCAGCTTCTATAGGAGTTCGTCATGGCTACCGAAATGAAAAATGCGCAGGAAATGCTCTACGGCGCAACGGGCCTGAGCGTATCCAATTTCAAACTATTCCCCGGCAGCAGCCGTGAAGTGACGGCTGAGCAGATCGCTGCCGAGATCACTCGGGCGATCTCCGAGATCGCCCAGATGCCGGTCACAGCTGACTGACAGATCGTGGTCGCCCCGATGGGGCGCATAGGGATAGTTTAGGAATTCGCCAAGGATGAGTTACCGCGAGCTGTATGAGTACTGTCAGAACTTGTCTACGCCGATCAGCCGCCGCGATTTGATCGCGAACGTCTGTCGACTGACGGGTAAGCCGAAGCCCCGCGTGATCCACCACAGCTTGAATCCCGAGATCGTGCGGGGCTTCATTGTCGTGCCTGGAAATGCTGAGCATGCTTTCTCAAGATGGGTCTACGGACCTGGCGGCAGCGTTATCGTTATTGCGCGAGAGATGACCTATTGCTGGCACCGCCTGGTTGTCGTCAAGGAATTGATGCACCTCTTTGATGAACCGCTGCAGATGGTAGGGGCGGCCGATATTTTCCATACCCTGGTATCTGAATTTGTTGCGCCGACGCCCGAGAGGTCAGAGGCATTTCGCTCAGAGGCTCAGGCGCTCTGGATGGCGCTGGGTGTGCTGTGTCCCGAGCAGCGCCGTCAAGAGTATGCACGGATGAGGACGGCTGGGGAGATCGACGACATGTCTATCGCCGAGGCGCTGAAGATTCCGATTCGGTATGTTCCTCACCTCTTCCACGATTCCTTCAGGAGGATCGTGGATAGCATCCAGTAAGTAACAACGCCCCTTAATATGGGGCGTTGTCCGTTTAGTGGGCGGGAGCGGTGGATCTTCTGCGTGGTGCTCTTCGGCTGTCAGTCGCGGGAGATGGGAAGGACCGAATAGCCTCGCCTTCGTGCGTAGTCGAGTCCTCCCCCGTGGAGCGTGTACAGCGGTACTAGATCTTGATTCCAACTCATTTTGACCCATTCCACTCTGTGGAGTGCTTGCAACGCCTGTTCAACGTCGGAGCTTGGATAGGCGGATGTATCCATCTCGTGATGCGCTAACAGCGCGGCGAGCTCAGTCACAGTCAGTGCCTTTCGGTCGACTAGCCGCAACCCCTTGATGCAGTCGATCTGAACCCTGTTAGGAAAGAAGAGCAGCTTCCTCGCACTTGAGCACAGCTGAGTCCACGCGCTGTCTTTCGTTGGCGCTTTGTTCGGGTCAGTCTTGGCGACAGGCCTCAAGATACTGTGCGCGTACCACCCCAAGGTCGTTCCTACGGCAAGCACCCAAAGAAACGCCCACGGGTGCTGCTGGATCAGCGGCCAGTATCGTTCAATCGAATCCATTCCTTTCCCCTGGCGCACAGAGGCGCTCCGCAATTGGTCGCTTAGGCTTAATTTTAGCCTGCATGTTTCGATCTTTTGACAACGCATTGCGGAGCTAAAAAGTTGGTTAAGTCATTGAATTTACAGAATTAGTGCTGAGCTTCCCAAGCTACTGACGTGGGTTCGATTCCCATCGCCCGCTCCATGTCTCCAGGGTATTCACCCCCGGCAGACGCGGCGTACTCGATGCACCACACCCAGCTCGAGCGTGTGGCAGCAGCGCCGCAATCTCCTCCTCAGTGTTGGGCTGTGGCCCCTTCGAACCATAGCTGGAGTGGCTTATGCGCCCGCTTGCGGCCGGGCGAAGTCCACCAGGTCGGAAGGATAGTGCGGGCAGGTGCGCAGCGCGGCATCGTCGCCGCCATACAGCACCACCAGCGCTGCTACCTCCAGCGCCCAGTAACCCCATGCATGCGGTCCGGTCAGCCGTCGGGTCCGCTTCTGAGCCTGGGGCGACAGTAGAAAGAAGTCACGGTAGTGCACCTGCAGGTAGCCGGTCAGCAGGGATGGAACGAACGCTTCACCGTCGCGCAACGGCGCGAACAGCTCGGCGAACGGGCGCGGATGGAATATCGCATCGCTGGCTTCGGCAAGGCCCAGTGCCGGTGCGCTGAGGCAGTCCAGCACGCGGTCGGTGTCGAAGCAGAGCACCTTCTCCACCAACGCTGGAAGACGGTCCTGCGCATCCAGCAGCACGCCCAGTGACAACAGCTGCAGGGCGTACTCGTAGTGCTGCGTTGTGCGAGGTTGCAACGGCGCGGCAAGCGCGATGTCGTGGCCCTGCTGTTGCAGGCTGTTCCGGGCAATGGCCAGCAAACGTGCATGCTCGAGCCAGAGTTCTGCAACGTCGGCATGCATCTGCTGCAATGCCGTGGGGGCGAATCCATGGTCGATGCCTTTCAGCAGCAGGTTGCTGCCGGTCTGGGCAACCGCTTCCCAGCCGTACGCATGTTCCAGCGCCGCATGCCCCTGCAGCGGTTCCTCCGCAGGGTCACCGCCATTGCGCGCATGACGCGCAAGCAGGGCCATGCCCGCGTTCCAGTCTGCCTGCCAGTCCGGCAGGCGAAGCATGCGGCGCGGTACTCCCGGATCCTTGGCCAGTGCTCTCCATCGCGGTAGTACGTCCAGCAGCAGATTCCGGCGGTTCACGGCAGTCATCGGTTCCATCATCAGGGAAAGTCTAGCGGCAATGCCGGTTCGACCCCCATTGCCTGGCACCGCGTTGAAGGTTTGAATGGTGCGCAATCGCAGTCACCATGCCCGCATGACCGTTGATCGAATCGCCCTCCGCCGTTTCACCCAGTGGCTGCCGTTCCTGGTCCTGGTCGCCATCTGCGTGGCCTGGTGGTCGCCGCTGGGCGTGGTTGTCGCCCTGGCCGCGTGCCTTGCAGTGGGTGGTGTGCTGCAGCGCCTTGATCTGGTCGGCGATACCGTAGGCGGCGCACTGCTGCGCTCGCGGGCGACGCTGCCCTTTGCTACCCGGCCGCCCACGCATGATGTCCTGTTGGATTGGGGCGAACTGGGCATGGGAGGTCCGGCCTACAGCACCCAGATGCTGCGCGATGGCGCCATTGTCGAGGGCGTATCCACTGGAGGCAGCCACGACGCCAGTGGCGAGTGGCAGACGCTGGCGGGAAGCGGGCTGCGTGTGGCCAGTGGCTATGTTGATCGCAGCGAAGCGGTGATCGTCTACGACGAAGCGGACAAGCGGGTGATGCACCTGCAGGCGATTGTTCCCAGCCTGTTCTGGCAGGAACTGCACGAGCGCCGGCAGCTTGGCGGGGATGCCGAAGCCGCAATGTGGTTGCGGGATATCCCCTGTCGATCGACCACACTGCGGCCCTGCCGGGGTCTATGGCTGGAACCGGAGCATCCCGCGCTGGCCGCCGGGTTGCCGCAGGCATTGCGGCATGTCCTGCCGGATGCCCGGGTGCTGCAGGCCATACCGCTGCCGCCCGACGATCTGCGCCTGACCGCGCATCCGACGCTGTTCGCGCGCATCTGCCCGTACGCGCTCTGTCTTGATGGCGAGCTCAGTGACCGTCACGCTTGCGATCTGGAAACGGTGATTACCAGCCCGTCCGGACGGTGCGTGGCGGTGGCGGGCAGCGTGCTTGATGGGGATCTGCGTCCCATCGAGGGCGTATGGCTCGTCCACTGGCAGGGGTGTTGGCAGGCCATTGGGCGCCGTGCGACGGGCGGCAGCGGCAAGGCCCGCAGTGGTGCCTGGATCGATGTGATCGAGGCCGGCGATGACGGTTCGCTTCGCTGCGAAGCCTATGAGGAACACTGGACGTTCGACGCGATCACACGCATCCCCACGCCACACACGGCGCTCGCCCTGCCTGTGGAATGGCGGGAAACCGCGCTGGCCGTGCGTGTCCGCGATGGGCACTTCTCGCTGCGCCTGCCCCCGCGCTGATCAGCGGCGGCAGGCATCCCTTGGATGAGCCATGAGGATGTCCCCGGCGACGGTGCGGTCATCGCCGGAGACGGTGCGGCGACTATCGGCTGTCAGTCTGAGTAGAAGCCGTTGCCAAGGGTGCCGGGCAGGCTGGGTTCCGGCCACGGCATCAGTGATGTGCAAGCGTCATACAGCGTGCAGAAGTCCTGCCGCAGTTGCGCAGGCACCCAGCTGCCGTAGGACACGTCGGTCGAGTCGCCCTGGCAGGCGTAGGAAACATCGATCCAGCGGGTATTGGCGTGTGAGGCAACGCCTTGGTGCTGTGTCTTGCCCGTGCAGTAGCGCAGGCCCTGGCCGATCAGGGTGTTGTTGGCATCGAAGTAGAGCCGGGAGACTGCGTGGGTCGGCGCAGCCCGTACGTCTGCGGCGCCTCCCACCAGGCCAAACAGCAACAACAGCGGAATTCCCATTCGCATCTGTGGTTCTCCTTGGATTGTGCAAGCCGGCCGTTTATGTCCATCAGCCGGCAACGGCATATTCGCACAGCCCCGGCAGGCATGCAGATGCGGTGGCCTGCGGGGCATCATCCACCCGCCACACGCCCGCGCTATGCTGCGCGCCTGCCGCCCGATCCTGCCGCGATGAAGCTCGCCATCCTGTCCCGCAACAGTTCCCTGTATTCCACCCGCCGGCTGGTCGAGGCGGCACGCACGCGTGGCCATACCGTTCGCATCCTCGACCCGCTGCGCTGCTACATGCGCATCGCCGCCGATGGTTTTTCGATGCACTACAAGGGCCGGCCGATGACCGGCGTGGACATGGTCATCCCGCGCATCGGTGCCTCGATCACCCGCTATGGCACCGCCGTGCTGCGGCAGTTCGAGCTGATGGGCGCACGCACCCCAAACCCCTCCGACGCGATCCTGCGTTCGCGCGACAAACTGCGTGCGCACCAGCTGCTGGCCGCCAAGGGCATCGACATGCCTGTCACCGTGTTCGGTGACAACCCGGATGACACCGTCGACCTGTTGTCCATGCTCGGCCCGCCGCCCCACGTGGTGAAGCTCAACGAGGGTACCCAGGGGCGGGGAGTGATCCTCACCGAAAAGGCCAGCGCATCGCGCGGCATCGTCGAGGCCCTGCGCGGGCTGTATGCCAATTTCCTGATGCAGGAGTTCATCGGTGAGGCCAAGGGCGCCGACCTGCGCTGCTTCGTGGTGGGCGACCAGGTGGTGGCCTCGATGCAGCGCCAGGCGCCGGAAGGCGACTTCCGCTCCAACCTGCATGCCGGTGGCACTGCGGTGGCGGCCAAGGCCAGCCGCGCCGAACAGCAGGTGGCGGTGCGTTCGGCCAAGGCGCTGGGCCTGTCGGTGTGCGGGGTGGATCTGATCCGCTCCGCGCGCGGCCCGCTGGTGCTGGAGGTCAACTCCACGCCGGGGCTGGAGGGGATCGAAGCCGCCTGCGGGGTAGATGTGGCCACGCGCATCATCGAGCACGTCGAGAAGCTGAAAAAGCCATGACAAATCAATATTTTGAGATTCTCATGGGCAAATGAGGCCGGCTTTAACATGCCTTTAATCGGCGCCGGCGTAGCCTTCAGCGAACCGCAGCTCTGCCTCTCAGCAGGATCGGTATCGGGATACGACTTCAGACCCAGGCGGGCCACCGCCTGGGTCTTTTTTATACCTGCCGGAAGTCCCTTGTGGAGGCCGCGTGACGGCCGTAGAGTGGCCATCGTTCCTGGATGGATCCGGAGGCTGGCGATGTACCGCATCACGATGATCGCGTTGTTGCTGGGGTTGTCTGGCACTGTCTCCGCCAAGCCGGAGAAGACCGCCATACAGATGGACGGGCAGGCACCGGTGGCCGAGCAGGTCCGGCGGGTTGAAAGGGCCCTTGATGATGGCGAGTACAGCGAGATTTCCGCTGACGACCGCGCCCAGGTGCAGCAGGCACTGGTGCGCATCACCCAGCGCATGGGGGACCACAGCACGCTTCAGGAGCTCCCGCCGCAGGTCCAGGCAGAGGTCTTCAACGACCAGGAGCGGATCAACACCGTTCTTGTCCGCGCCCACGAAGACAGCCGCCAGATCTGCCAGCACACCCGCACCACGGGCAGCAACATGCCCAAGAGCCGCTGCCTGACGGTGGCCGAGCGCCGCCGGATCGAGGAAAAGGGCAAGGCCCTGCTCAACGACCAGCGCACCTTCAACAATCTCACGCCTCCCAGTAACCGCTAGCCGGGCCGATTGCCGCCCGAGCGACCGGCACTTGCTCGCGTGAAGGCGGTGCGAATACAGTCAACCCTCAACTCAAACAAGGATTCGTTTGTCATGAAGTCCCTCCTGATGTCGGCGGTCCTGGTCTCGGGCCTGACCCTGGCCACCGCCGCCTCCGCATCCAGCCAGGCCGGTGAGGTCTTTATTCCGGGCAAGCCGCTGCAGCAGCAGATCGAGCGCATCGAAATCGAACTCAACGATGGCGAGACCTACAGCGAGCTGAAACAGGCCGACCGCAGCCGCGTGCGCGAGGCGCTGGTGCGCATGCGTACGGCCGTCGAGCAGCATCCCGACCGCGATTCCATGCCTGAACAGGTACGAACCGATGTCTTCAACGATCAGCAGATCGTGAACACGGTTTTGACACAGGCCCGTGAAGATAGTCGTCTAATATGCCAACGTGAAAAGGCCACGGGTTCGAACCGGTCCACGACGCAGTGCACGACCGTAGCCGAGCGCGCGCGACGGAAGGACAAGGCACAGCGTGATATGGGCCAGGCCCAGCGCGTCGGCAAATTCGTCAATTAGAGGTGACAGTGAGAATCCTGGTAATCGAAGACAACAGCGACATTGCGGCCAACTTGGGCGACTACCTGGAGGACCGGGGCCACACCGTGGACTTCGCGGCTGACGGGGTTACCGGTCTGCATCTGGCCGTGGTGCACGAGTTCGACGCGATCGTGCTGGATCTCAACCTGCCAGGCATGGACGGCATCGAGGTCTGCCGCAAGCTGCGCAACGAAGCGCGCAAGCAGACCCCGGTACTGATGCTCACCGCCCGCGACTCGCTGGACAACAAGCTGGCCGGCTTCGATTCCGGCGCGGACGACTACCTGATCAAGCCGTTCGCGCTGCAGGAAGTGGAAGTGCGTCTGAACGCCCTGTCGCGACGCGGCAAGGGCGTGCAGACCCGCGTGCTGGAAACCGGCGATCTGGAATACAACCTGGATACGCTGGAAGTGCGCCGCCAGGGCAAGCTGCTGCAGCTCAACCCGACTGCACTGAAGATCCTGCAGGCGCTGATGGAAGCGGCCCCGGCCGTGGTGACCCGCCAGGAACTGGAAACCCGCGTGTGGGGCGAAGAACTGCCCGATTCGGATTCCCTGCGCGTGCACATCCACGGCCTGCGTGCGGTGGTCGACAAGCCGTTTGAAGTGCCGCTGATCCAGACCCGCCATGGCATCGGATACCGCATCGCCACCCCGGAAGCCTGATTCGGTGGCAAGCAAGGGGGAGCGCCGGCGCACGCCGTATCGGCGGCGCCTGCGCAGCCGCATCATCGTTTCGTTCGTGTTGTTGGGCTTCTGCCTGACAACGCTGTTCGCGTTCGCCACCAACTGGGCCCGCTTGCGCGTGGAAAACCAGCTGGTGGAAGAGCTGATGAACCGCAACATCGACGAGTATGCGCGCCGCTATTACGAGCACCCCGGGCATAACCCGGATGCACCGGTGCTGCAGATCAGGGCTTATGCCTATTCGAAGGACAAGTTCGACCGGGTGCGCGAAGAACGCGCGCAGTGGGCGGGCTTCTCCGATGGCATCCACAGCGTCAGCGGTGATGAGCACGGCGAGCCGTACTCCTACAAGCTGGCCGTGCGCAAGACGCCGGACGCCTGGTTCTTCCTCGCCTATGACATGACCGACAGCGTGCGCGGCGGCAAGCAGCTCAACCGCGCGCTGGTGCTGTCGGTGCTGGTGTTCAGCCTGCTGTCACTGGTGCTGGGCTGGTGGTCGGCCTCGAAGGTGATGAAGCCGGTATCGGACCTGGCCGCACGGTTGCGCGCCTACCGTGGTGGTACCAGTGACCCTGAGCCGCTGGCGCCGCGTTTCCCCGATGACGAAGTGGGGCAGCTGGCACAGGCACTGGACGACTATTCCTCGCGGCTGACCGAAGTTGTGCAGCGCGACCGTGAGTTCAATGCCGACGTCAGCCATGAGCTGCGCACGCCGCTGGCGGTGATCCGGGGTGCCACCGAGCTGCTGCTGACCCGGCCCGGCCTGGACGAAAAGGTGCTGCAGCGCCTGCAGCGCATCCAGCGTGCCGAACAGCAGTGCAGCGATCTGATCGGCGCGTTGCTGCTGCTGTCGCGCAACGAACGCGGTCAGGGCACCAGCAACGTGGCCCGCGTAGCCGAGCAGCTGCTGGACGCGCACCGTGCGCAGCTGGGTGGCAAGCCGCTGGAGCTGGTGCTCGAAGGTGAGCGCAACCTGGTGATCGATGCGCCCGAGGCGGCGCTGTCGGTGGCACTGGGCAACCTGATCGGCAATGCGGTGAAGTACTCGCAGGACGGCGAGGTGCGCGTGTTCGTCGGCGCCAATTCGGTCTCGGTGACCGACAGTGGCCCGGGCCTGAGCGAGGAAGATGCCGCCAAGCTGTTCCAGCGTGGCTACCGCGGCACGCATGCTGGCCATTCGCAGGGCGGCGGCATCGGCTTGTCGATCGTCAGCCGCCTGTGCGATCTGTACGGCTGGCAGGTGAGCGTGCGCCCCGGTGGCGAGCGTGGCGTGATCGCCACCCTGACGTTCTCGCCGAAGCCGTTGTAAGGGCCCCTGCTTTGGTGGGTGCCGACCTTGGTCGGCACGGACCCTGCCGACCTTGCATCGCGCTCTGTGTCGCTTGTGCCACTGAATTACCCTCGCGCGATGATCAGGCATCAGGCCCAACGCGACACCACCGTGATCGCTGCCGCGCCCCGCGCGTGTTCCAGTGCACGCATTGGCAAGCCCGCGCCGCACTTGAGAATTTCCTTACAGATCGCCGCGTGCGGCGATGGCCTGATGACCTGGCCGGGGCAGGTGCCTTGGCCGGGATTGGCGTCCTGAAATCAACTGTTAGATGGAAAGCTTCCGATGCCTCGCGCGGCATCGCGGACAATGCACTGTGCCCGCTTCATGGCGGGCGGTGCGTGGGGATTCCCGGGAATCCGCCGGAGTTTCCATCCATCTGGGAGTTGTCCGGTACGCCAACCCGCACCGTCCGCCACCTTGCATCTGCAGGTGGTCTGCCGACTGCGAGGAGCTCCACCATGTCCACCCGCCCGCTGTTCCCCCAGCTGCACGCCCTGATCGGCGATGCGGCCCACCTGCTGCCTGCCGACGTCGCCGAGCGTGTCGAAGTGCTGCTGGATGACCCCAAGGACCTGCTGCCCGCCCTGCTGGCGCGCATGGATGGCCGCGACGCCGCCGACGGCCAGCGGCTGGACGTGCAGGGGGCCAGCCCGGCGCAGGCCGCCACGATGGCCGGCCTCAGCCGCACGCTTGCCGGTCTGAACACCCTGATCCAGCTGTTGCACGCCGCCGAAATCGCGCGGGAGCAGGGCGGTGCCCGTCAGCAACTCAATCCCGATGTCGTCGACGGCCTGCTGCTCGGCGCCCGCGAACTGGCCCGCTACGCCCGCCTGCAGCTGGAGTAGATCCGCGCCACGCGTGGATGCAGAGCGTTTTGTAGAGCCGAGCCGATGCTCGGCTTGATGGTCGCAGCCGAGCATCGGCTCGGCTCTACAGCAGATCCCCAGATCCATACCATGCGTGGATGCACTTCGGTAGCGCGGGCCGCTGGCCGGCAACCTGGCCTCACCCCCCGGCCAACTTCAGATACCGCGCGTGCAGCTGTTCCACCTGCACCTGCAGGTCCTCCGGCTGCCCATCATTGACCACCACGTCATCGGCCAGCGCCAACCGCTGCGCGCGGCTGGCCTGCGCAGCAATCATCCGGTCGGCCAGCGCAGCATCAATGCCATCGCGCTGCATCAGCCGGGCATGCTGCACGGCCTCCGGCGCGTCCACCAGCAGCACCCGGTCCAGCCATGGGTAGGCCTTCCGCCCGCCCACCTCGGTCAGCAGCGGAATGGCGGCAACCGCATAGGGGCTCTCAGCCTGCTCGCACTGCTGCTGCATCAGCAGGCGGATGGCCGGGTGGGTGATCGCTTCCAGCGCCGTCCGTTCGGCCGGGTCGGCGAACACGTGAGCGCGCAGGCGGGCCCGGTCCAGGCTGCCATCGGCCAGCAGCATGTCGGCGCCGAAGCGCTCGGCGATGCGGGCCAGCGCCGGGCTGCCGGCGGCCACCACGGCCCGTGCGGCCAGATCGGCATCGGCCACCACAATGCCCAGCGCCTCGAAGCGCCGGGTTACTTCGGTCTTGCCGGAGGCGATGCCCCCGGTCAGGCCAACCACATAGCGGCTCATGGGGACTCCCCTCAGCGCAGCCCGCTCATCATCAGGTACTGATCCACCAGCGGTGCGCCCCACATGAAGTACAGCCAGCCGGCGATGGCCAGATACGGCCCGAAGGGAATGGGCGTGGCGCGGTCACGGCCCCGGCTGTACAGCCAGATCGAGCCGATGATGGCGCCCAGCACCGACGACAGCAGGATGATCGGCAGAATGCCCTTCAGCCCGCACCAGGCGCCGAGCGCGGCCAGCAGCTTGAAATCACCGTGGCCCATGCCTTCCTTGCCGGTCAGCTGCTTGAACAGCCACCAGACCATCCACAGCGACAGGTAGCCCACCGCCGCGCCGACCAATGCAGGCTTTGCCGGCATGTACAGGTTGTCGATGTTGCCTATCAGGCCCAGCCACATCAGTGGCAGGGTCAACTGATCGGGCAGCAGCTGGGTGCGCAGGTCGATGCCGGACAGGGCGATCAGGAAGCACGTCAGCACGATGGCGCCGAAGCCCTGCCAGCCGAAGCCGAACTGCCAGACGCAAGCCAGCACCAGCACCGAGGTCAGCGCCTCCACCAGCGGGTACTGCAGCGAGATCGGCGCCTTGCAGTGGCGGCACTTGCCGCCCTGGATGATCCAGCTGAACAGCGGGATGTTCTCGTACCAGCTCAGCTTGTGCTTGCAGTGCGGGCAGTGCGACGGCTCCACCACGATCCCCGGTGGGGGGGGCTCATAGAAGTCCGGTTCCTCCAGGACCTCGCGCGCATCGCGCTTCCACTGCCACTCCAGCCGCTTGGGCAGGCGCAGGATGACCACGTTGAGGAAACTGCCCAGCAGCAGTCCCAGGGCGGCCGCGGCGGGGTAGCCGAGGCCGGGATGCTGGTCGAGAAATGCCATGTATGTGTTATCCGACGACGGAAGCGAGCTTGAAGATCGGCAGGTACATGCCGATGACCATGCCGCCGACGATGGTACCAATGATCACCATGATGATCGGTTCCAGCAGGCTGCTGAGGGCATCAACGGCATTGTTGACCTCCTGCTCATAGTACTCGGCCACCTTGAACAGCATGGCATCCAAGGCGCCGGCCTCTTCACCGATGCCGGTCATCTGGATGACCATGTGAGGGAACAAGTTGCGCTGTTTCATCGCCACGTTCACCGGATAGCCCACGGAGACGTCGTCGCGCATGCGCAAGACGGCTTCCTCGTACACCGTGTTGCCGGTGGCCCCGGCAACGATACCCAGTGCTTCCACCAGGGGCACACCTGCCTTGAAGGTGACTGCTGTTGTACGTGCGAACCGCGCAATGGCGCTGTTGTGCATGAGTTGACCGATAACCGGCACCCGTAGGACCAGCCGATCTATGCTGTGTTGCAGCGCTGGTGAACGTTTGTAGGCGGCAATGAACCCCGCAATGGAGCCGATGATGACGATCAGGATCAGCCACCACCAAGACACCATGAACCGGGACATATTCACGATCATCTGGGTGAAGGCGGGGAGGTCTGCGCCGAAACCCTTGAATACGTCTTCAAACTGCGGAACCACCCACACTAGCAGAATGCCGCTGACAATCAGTGCGACCGCCAGCACCATTGCCGGATAGAACATCGCCTTGCGTATTTTCCCCTTCAGGGCTTCGATGTTCTCTTTGTACGTGGCGACGGTGTCCAGCACCGTTTCCAGTACGCCAGCGCCTTCGCCAGCCTTGACCAGGTTGCGGTACAGCTCGTCGAACTGCACCGGGTGCTTGCTGACCGCTTCATAGAGCGACGAGCCGCCCTCGATATCGGTGCGAAGCGAGTCCACCATCTTTTTCATGCGCGGGTTCTTGTGCCCGCTGCCAATGATGTCCAGTGCCGAGACGATTGGCACACCGGATTTCATCATCGTCGCCATTTGGCGGCTAAAGAACGCAATGTCCTTCGGCGATATCTTGCTGCCTGCTGCGCCGAACAGCGGTTTGGGCTTGGCCTTGACCTGGCCCGGATTGATCCCTTGTCGGCGGAGTTCGGCCCTGAGCAGATTGGCGTTCTTTGCCATCTGCTCACCCTTCATCTTCACTCCGCGCTTGTCGGTCCCCTCCCAGACAAACGGCTGCAGCTCCGTGGTGCTGCGCGCCACGGGCTCCTTCTTGATCGCACTGCCACTGACAGACATATAGGCTCCCCAAGACCCGCCATCCCCAGCGGGCGTCTAGCCGTCGATGGTAGCCGGTTCATCGCCATCTGGGCAGCTGGAAGGCGGTCCGGCGTGCGATTTCGTGCCGGCGGACGGCCAAAGGTGACGTACTGCGTCACATTGCCGCGTCCATCGCAGATTCGGATGTGGGGGGTTCCCATTCGCAGAATTACTGCCATCATTGGCAGGGGGAGTCTTGGGGAGGCGTGCCGGGGTTGGCACGCAACCTGCGTTGATCTACCCGCAGGGGGCGGGACCCGCTCACCGGCGCTGGCCGGACCGAACCTGTCCACCGAAATCAACCACCACTATCTTGGGGATGTACCACAATGAAGAACCAGAAGGGCTTCACCCTTATCGAACTGATGATCGTCGTCGCGATCATCGCCATCTTGGCCGCCATCGCTCTGCCGATGTACCAGGATTACGTGGCCAAGTCGCAGGCAACTGCCGGCCTCGCCGAAATCACCCCAGGCAAGACCCAGGCCGAAGTTCTACTGAATGAAGGCAAGAACTACGCCGACGCTGCTGGTATCGGTCTGACCGCGTCGACTGAGCGCTGCGCAATCTCCGGTACCGGCGATGCCGAGGACGGTACCGCTTCGATTGCTTGCGTGCTGAAGGGCAATTCCAAGGTTGCTACCAAGAATGTCACCCTGAACCGCAGTGCAGCCGGTGCTTGGACTTGCACCACTGATTTGGAAAGCAAGTATCGTCCGGCTGGTTGTGGCGAAGCTGCAGCAAACCCGTAATCGGATAGCTGTTTTCATCGTGTGAGCAAGAGCCCCGCTACGCGGGGCTCTTGTGTATGGGGTATCGGGACGCTGACGCAAACGGCCCGAAGGTGAGATTTTGACAATCTGTTTGGGGACAGACTGGTCATGAAGCATCCAAACGAAGCGGGGTTCACCCTCGTCGAACTGATGATCGTCATCGCGATCATTGCAATCCTCTCTGCCATCGCTGTGCCTCTTTACGAAATCTACATTGCCAAGGCGCAAGTAGGTGCCGCGTTGGCCGATATCCGACCAGGGAAAACCACGATGGAGTACGTGGCCCAGGACGCAAAAGATGCCAGTGTTGTAACGGCAGCCTACATTGGCCTGATGCCGACTCAGCGTTGCCCGACGATTGAAGCGGAGCTGGACAGCGTCGGGATCGGCAGCATTCGCTGCACGCTGCAAGGCGGTAGCGCGGTGCAGGGCAAAGATATCATCCTCCGCCGTGCGGCGAATGGCGTCTGGAGCTGCGATGGCAGTGCCTTTGAAGCGCGGTATCGTCCGGCAGGCTGTTGACTGAAATTCTGGTCCGCCAATGGGATGTTGGCGGATCGTTGACGGGGCTATCATGCTTGGGGGAGTCAGGATCATGCCTGCCGGGCCGGAAGGTTCAGGCACGGCAGTGTTGCTTATGGATGGGCGATGCCAACGGCTACGGGGCCGTGGCAGGTTCTGCTGCCCGGTGCTTCGCCTCGGGAAGGTGCGTGGTACTGCCAGACCCATGAGCCAAGGATTCATATGAGTGCTTTAACCACCGCCAACCTCGTCGGCATCACCGGCCTGGCCCGCCGCCTGGTCCAGGACGGTGCTCTGGACGAGGCCTCCGCCCGCGATGCCATGGCCAAGGCCACGGCCGCCCGCCAGCCGCTGCCCACTTGGTTCGCCCAGAACAAGCTGGTCAGCGCCTCGCAGCTTGCCGCCGCCAATGCGGTCGAGTTCGGCATGCCTTTGTTCGACGTGTCCACGTTCGACGCCAGCCAGAACGCCATGAGCCTGGTCAGCGAGGAGCTGCTGCGCAAGCACAACGTGCTGCCGCTGTTCAAACGCGGCGGCAAGCTGTTCGTGGGTACCAGCAATCCGACCCATGCGCTGGACGAGATCAAGTTCCATACCAACCTGGTGGTGGAGCCGATCCTGGTCGATGAGGACCAGATCCGCCGCACGCTGGAACAGTGGCACGCCAGCCATGACACCATCGGCGACGCGCTGGGCGGCGACGACGAGGGCATGGCCAACCTCGATGTCGGCCTGGGCGACGACGAAGGCGCGGGCACCGACGCCGGCATCGACGCCAAGGGCGACGACACCCCGGTAGTGAAGTTCGTCAACAAGGTACTGGTCGATGCGATCCGCAAGGGGGCCTCGGACATCCACTTCGAGCCCTACGAAGACGATTACCGCGTGCGCCTGCGCATCGACGGCCTGCTGAAGATGGTGGCGCGCGCGCCGGTTAAGTTGAACCAGCGCATTGCCGCGCGCCTGAAGGTGATGGCGCAGCTGGACATCGCCGAAAAGCGCGTGCCGCAGGACGGGCGCATCAAGCTCAACCTGTCCAAGACCAAGCAGATCGATTTCCGCGTCAGCACGCTGCCGACCCTGTTCGGTGAAAAGGTGGTGCTGCGTATCCTGGATGGCAGCGCGGCCAAGCTGGGCATCGACAAACTGGGCTACGAGCCGGACCAGCAGAAGCTGTTCCTGGATGCGATCCACAAGCCTTACGGCATGGTGCTGGTGACCGGCCCGACCGGTTCGGGCAAGACCGTTTCGCTCTATACCGCGCTGGGCATCCTCAACGACGAGACGCGCAACATTTCCACCGCCGAAGACCCGGTGGAAATCCGCCTGCCCGGCGTCAACCAGGTGCAGCAGAACAACAAGCGTGGCATGACGTTCGCTGCGGCGCTGCGCTCGTTCCTGCGACAGGATCCGGACATCATCATGGTCGGCGAAATCCGCGACCTGGAGACGGCCGAGATTGCGATCAAGGCGGCGCAGACAGGCCACATGGTGCTGTCCACGCTGCATACCAACGACGCGCCGCAGACCATCGCGCGTCTGATGAACATGGGCATCGCGCCGTACAACATCACCAGCTCGGTGACGCTGGTGATCGCGCAGCGCCTGGCACGCCGGTTGTGCCCGAACTGCAAGCGCCCGGCGAACCTGCCGGAGCACGCACTGCTGGCCGAGGGCTTCACCCAGGCGCAGCTGGATGCGGGCATCCAGTTGTATGAGGCGGTGGGCTGCGATGAGTGTACCGAGGGCTACAAGGGCCGAACGGGTATCTATCAGGTGATGCCGATGACCGATGAGATCGCCACCATCGTGCTGGCCGGTGGCAATGCACTGCAGATTGCAGAGGCGGCGCAGCAGATCGGGGTGAACGACCTGCGGCAGTCTGCGTTGAAGAAGGCTGCGGCCGGGATCACCAGCCTGGCGGAGATCAATCGCGTTACCAAGGATTGAGGTAGAGCCGAGCCCATGCTCGGCTGAGGTACCGAAGAGCAGCCGAGCGTGGGCTCGGTTCTACAGTAGATCCACGCCATGCGTGGATGATCGGCCACGGATGCCATAGTAGTTCCACGCCATGCGTGGATGGCGCGGTCCCGACCACCGCGCATCCGGGCATGGGCTCGGCTCTACTCCATCCCCAGCTTCTTCAGCTTGTAGCGCAGCGCGCGGAAGGTAATCCCCAACTGCGCAGCCGTGCGGGTCTTGTTCCAGCGGTTCTCCTCCAGCGCGCGCTGGATGGCGCTGCGCTCCAGCTGCTCGATGTACGAGGGCAGGGCGGCGCTGCCGGGCTGCAGGTCGGCCACGGCTTCGGCGGGCGCGGCACTGCCCGGCGCACGCGGGGCGTGCTGCGGCAGGCGCAGGTCGTCGGCACCGATGCGGTCTTCTTCGGCCAGTGCCAGCGCGCGTTCCAGGATGTTCTCCAGCTCGCGCACATTGCCCGGGAACGCATAGTGGGCCAGCGCTTCCAGCGCCGACGGCGCCAGCAGCGGGGTGGCGCGGCCGTGGCTGCGGGCCAGCCGCGCCAGTACGGCGGCGGCCAGTTCCGGCAGGTCCTGGCGGCGCTCGCGCAGTGGCGGCACCTTCAACTCGATCACGTTGATGCGGTAGTACAGATCGTGGCGGAAGCGCCCGTCCTCGACCAGCTCGGCCAGGTCCTTGTGGGTGGCCGATAGGATGCGCACATCCACCGGTTCCTCGTTGGCCGCACCCACCGCACGTACCGACTTTTCCTGGATCGCGCGCAGCAGCTTCACCTGCATCTGCAGCGGCAGCTCGGCCACTTCGTCCAGGAACAGGGTGCCGCCGTGCGCGGCCTGGAACAGGCCGGGCTTGTCGGCATGCGCGCCGCTGAAGCTGCCTTTGCGGTGACCGAAGAATTCGCTTTCCATCAGCTCGCCGGGAATGGCGCCGCAGTTGACCGGCACGAACGGCCCGGCCGCGCGCGCGCCCTGGGCGTGGATGGTGCGAGCAACCAGTTCCTTGCCAACTCCGGATTCACCGAGGATGTAGACCGGCGCCTGGCTGCGCGCGACCTTGCTGATGGTGGTGCGCAGTACGTCCATGGCCGGCGAAGCGCCGAGCAGGCGTGCTGCCTGTTCGGTGGCGGGGCCGGGCGCAGGGCGCTCGCTGTTGTTGAGTTCCAGCGCGTGCTTGACCAGGCCACGCAGTACCGAGATGTCCACCGGCTTGCTGACGAAGTCGAAGGCACCGGCCTTCAGCGCTTCCACGGCCAGATCCATGCTGCCGAACGCGGTGATCATCGCCACCGGCGTGCGCGGGTAGTGCTGGGCGATCTCGCTGACCAGCTCGATACCGTTGCCATCCGGAAGCCGCATGTCGGTGATGCACAGATCGTACGGATTGCTGGCCAGCAGCTCGCGGGCTTCGGCCAGGTTGGCGGCGGTACTGATGCGCAGGCCCATGCGGCCAAGGGTCAGTACCAGCAGTTCGCGGATGTCGCGTTCATCGTCGACGACGAGGGCGCTGCGGGTTTCGTTCATGGGCGTGAAAGATAAACGAGGGGGCTGGAAGCGACAAATGTTTGACGCACAGATCTGCAATCAGGTGGGCAGCAAGGTGTGGGGGCCGGGCAGCACCAAACGGAAGCAGGAGCCGCCGGCGGGCACGGGAATGTAGTCCAGGCGTGCCTGGTTGGCCCGGCACAACTCGCGGGCGATATACAGGCCCAGCCCGGTGCCGTGCTCGGAGGTGGTGAAGAACGGACGGAACAGCTGTGCGGCCACGCTCTCGGGAATGCCCGGGCCACGGTCCATCACGTCGATCACCGCGCTGCGCTCGTGCTGGGCCACGCGCAGGCGCACCCGCGCCGGCTGCTGGCCGATGCGGCCGTACTTCAATGCGTTGTGCACCAGTACGGTGAGCACCTGGTACAGGTGCTTGGTATCGACCTGCGCCATCACCGCCGTACCGCTGATGATCGGTTCGATGCTGTCGGTTTCCAGCGTCTGGCCTTGTTTGTACTCCAGCACGAAGCGGCGCACGAAGGCGACCAGGTCGACGTTCTCGGGCGTGGCGCGTTCGCGCCGTGCCAGCCCCAGCACGCTTTCGACGATGCCATTGGTGCGCTGGCATTGCTGGCGGATGATCTGCAGCAGGCGGCGGTCGCTTTCGTTGAAGCCGGTGCCTTCTTCCAGCAGCTGCACGGCATAGTTGATCGCCGCCAGCGGGTTGCGGATTTCATGGGCGAGGCTGGCGGAGAAGCGGCCCATGGCCGACAGGGTGAGCGATTCGGCGCGCCGCGAGACCACGCTGGAATCGTCCAGGAACACCAGGGCCAGCTCGCTGCCCGCCAGCAGGCGGGCGAAGCGCGGTTGCACTTCCGGCTGGTCGGGGTTGAGCTGCAGCGGCAGTTCGTCCTGCGCCCAGCCGTTGCGCCAGCGCTGCAGGCGGCGCGCCAGTTCCGGCGCGGCACTGGCCAGATCCAGGCGTCCTGTCTCACCGATGCCGTCATTGTCACCGAGCAGCATCGAGGCCGCTTCATTGGCCAGGGTGATGCGGTTGTCGGCGTCTACCACCAGCACGCCAGTGCGCATGCGGCGGATGATCAGTTCGTTGATCTGGAACAGGTTGGCTACTTCGTCGCCGCGCTGGTTGGCCAGCTGCTGGTTGCGGCGTGCGCGGCTGCCCACCTGGTAGCTGATGAAGGCCAGCGCCAGGTAGCTGGTGGCGAACATGGCCAGCTCGGCCAGCGTGCGGGTGGGATCGCCGCCTTCCAGCACTTTCCACAGGTATTCGGTACCGGTGGCCAGGCTGGCCGCGACTGCCAGGCCCAGCCCCCAGCTCAGCGGCAGCAGGGTGGCGGCCGCGGCGATGTTGAACAGCAGCGACATCGAGATGCCGGCGCTGGCGCCGGGCAGGGCGTGCGCCAGCAGGGTGGCGGCGATGATATCCACCAGCACGCTGGTGACCACGATGGGGCGCAGCCAGCGTTCGTTGCGGCCGATCGCCAGGGCCAGCAGCGACAGCACCAGATAGATGGCCGCAACGGTATCGGCCAGGCGCGGGTGGTGGGCCTCGCCGACCATGCCGGACAGGGGGCTGTAGAGCAGGCCGGCGATGACTGCGGCGATCAGCACCCGGTACAGCGCGAAGAAGTACAGCTCACGCCGCGGAATCGATTCGATGCGGTCGATCAATGAAGCACTGGGTGACACGCCGGAACTCCCCTTCTGGCTGCCTGGGTCTGGAATCTGCGGCGGGCCTGCCTGGCATCCCCTGAGGCCGGGCGGGCACGTCGCGTCGATGTAGTGTCGAGCGTGCTCGAGAGGGCCAGTATAGGGCCCCTGCGCTGGCGCCGCGGGACCGCCCCGCATCGCGCATTTGGCCCGCCGCGGAGACCGGAGGCCAGCGCCAGGGCGGGCGCAACTGCCTGAATGACCGCGAAAATCCGCCCGCGTCTGGCGTTTTGTACAGACTTCTTTGCGCCCCGGCGCCGGCTCGGCCACAATAGTGGGCCCGCCGCGGTCCGTGCCGGTGCCTCTTCCAGGGGGCCCTGAGGAATTGCGTGCGGTCGTTCCTATTCCCACGGTGACGCATGAATTTCCACGAATACCAGGCAAAACAACTGCTTGCCGAATACGGCATCCCGGTCCCGGCCGGCAAGGTCGCGGCGACCCCGGACGAGGCGGTTGAAGTCGCCCAGTCGCTGGGCCAGGGCCCCTGGATGGTCAAGGCGCAGATCCACGCTGGCGGCCGCGGCAAGGCTGGCGGCGTCAAGTTCTGCAAGACCGTCGATGATGTGAAGGCCGCAGCGGCCAAGATGCTCGGCACCAAGATGGCCACCTACCAGACCGCCGGCGTCGAGCTGCCGATCAACCTGGTGCTGGTGACCACCGCCGGTGAGATCGTCAAGGAGCTGTACCTGTCGGTCCTGGTGGATCGCGGCACCCGCACCATCAGCTACATCGCCTCTTCCGAAGGCGGCATGGAAATCGAGCAGGTCGCTGCCGAGACCCCGGACAAGATCCACACCCTGAACGTGGACTTCGTCGAGGGCGTGCAGGGTTACCACGGCCGTGACATCGGCTTCAAGATGGGCCTGACCGCCAAGCAGGCCGGCCAGTTCGCCAACATCATGGTGAACCTGTACCGCATCTTCAACGAAAAGGACCTGGCGCTGGTTGAGATCAACCCGCTGGCCATCCTGGACGATGGCAACCTGTACGCGCTGGACGGCAAGTTCAACAGCGACGACAACGCCAACTTCCGCCACAAGGAACTGGTCGCGATGCGCGACAAGTCCCAGGAAGACGAAACCGAAGTGACTGCTTCGGAGCTGGACATCAACTACGTCACCATGGACGGCAACATCGGCTGCATGGTGAACGGTGCCGGCCTGGCCATGGCCACCATGGACGTCATCAAGCTCAACGGCGGCGAGCCGGCGAACTTCCTGGACGTGGGCGGCGGTGCGAACAAGCAGCGCGTCATCGAAGCGTTCAAGCTGATCCTGTCCTCGGACAAGGTCGAAGGCATCTTCGTCAACATCTTCGGCGGCATCGTCCGCTGCGACATGATTGCCGAAGGCATCATCGCCGCCGTGAAGGAAGTGGGCGTCAAGGTTCCGGTCGTGGTGCGCCTGGAAGGCACCAACGTGGAAGAAGGCAAGCAGCTGCTGCGTGACAGCGGCATGGCCATCATCCCGGCTGACAACATCAACGACGGCGCCAAGAAGGTCGTTGAAGCGGTCAAGAACGCCGCCTGATCCACGACACCGAAGGAAATTCCCATGTCTGTTTTGATTAACAAGAACACCAAGGTGATCGTGCAGGGCTTCACCGGCCAGCAGGGCACCTTCCACGCCACTCAGATGATCGAGTACGGCACCCAGGTTGTTGGCGGCGTGACCCCGGGCAAGGGTGGCACCACCCACATCGACCTGCCGGTCTTCAACACCGTTGCCGACGCCGTGCAGAGCACCGGCGCCAACGCGTCGGTCATCTACGTGCCGCCGCCGTTCGCGGCCGATGCGATCCTGGAAGCCGCTGCTGCCGGCATCAAGGTCATCGTCTGCATCACCGAAGGCATCCCGGTGCTGGACATGCTGCGCGTCAAGAACGTGCTGACCCGTTCCTACCCGGACACCGTCCTGATCGGTCCGAACTGCCCGGGTGTCATCACCCCGGGTGAGTGCAAGATCGGCATCATGCCGGGCCACATCCACAAGCCGGGCAAGATCGGCATCGTGTCGCGTTCGGGCACCCTGACCTATGAAGCGGTCAAGCAGACCACCGAAGTCGGCCTGGGCCAGTCCACCTGCATCGGCATCGGTGGCGACCCGATCAATGGCCTGAACTTCGTCGACTGCCTGAAGCTGTTCAACGAAGACCCGCAGACCGAAGGCATCATCATGGTCGGCGAAATCGGCGGTGACGCCGAGGAAGCCGGTGCCGAGTACATCAAGAACCACGTGAAGAAGCCGGTCGTCGGTTTCATCGCCGGTGCGTCGGCTCCGGCCGGCAAGCGCATGGGCCACGCCGGCGCGATCGCCTCGGGCGGCAAGGGCACTGCCGAAGGCAAGTTCGCCGCCATGGAAGCTGCTGGCGTCGTCACCGTCCGTTCGCCGGGCGACCTGGGCGCTGCCATCGCCAAGCTGGTGAAATAAGAACGACTGCCTCTGGCAGCCGATTCTGTAGAGCCGAGCCCACGCTCGGCTTGCTTTGGAAAAGCCGCCCTCGGGCGGCTTTTCTGCGTCTGGCGGCCGCCTGGTCGGCCCATCCACGCATGGCGTGGATCTACTGAGCCGGGGCTGTCCACGCAGTGAACGCCCCCGGCGCGCGCACGACGCGGCGCTACAATGGGCGCATTGCAACCACAGGCTGATTCCCATGGCTTCGATCCGCATCGCGATGGCGCAGTTCGATTTCCCGGTCGGCGATGTCGCCGGCAACACCGAGCGCATCATCGAGATGATCGGACAGGCGCGCGACGAGTATGGCGCCGAGCTGGTGATGTTCCCCGAGCTGGCAGTGAGCGGTTATCCGCCGGAGGACCTGCTGCTGCGTCCCGGCTTCCTGTACGAATGCGAGCAGGCGATGGGCCGTATCGCTGCTGCCTGCCGTGGCATCACCGCCGTGGTCGGCTGGCCGCAGGCGGCTGGTGCGGTGGTCTACAACGCCGCCAGCGTGCTGCGCGATGGCCTGCTGGAGCAGACCTACCGCAAGCGCGAGCTGCCCAACTACGCGGTGTTCGACGAGCGTCGCTACTTCGATGTCGATCCGGACGGCGGCAGCTGTGTGTTCGAGGTCAATGGCATTCCGGTGGGTTTGCTGATCTGCGAGGACCTTTGGTTCGCCGAGCCGCTGGCCGACACCGTGCGCGCGGGGGCGCAACTGGTGGTAGTGCCCAATGCCTCGCCGTACGAGCGGGGCAAGCACGCCCAGCGCGACGCGGTGCTGGCCGCACGCACCCGCGAGAGCGGGGCGGCCATCGCCTATCTCAACGTGGTCGGTGGCCAGGATGCGCTGGTGTTCGACGGCGCGTCGGTGGTGGCCGATGGTGACGGCACGGTACACCCGGCTGCCGCTGCCTTCGTCGACCAGTGGCTGGTGGTGGAGTACGACGGTGAGACCCGCCGCTTCATGCCGCACGTGTGGATGGACGATGGCGACGAGAGCATGGACGCGCTGGCCTGGCGTGCCGTGACCCGTGGCATCCAGGACTACTGCCGCAAGAACGGCTTCAAGAAGGTGTGGCTGGGGCTGTCCGGTGGCATTGATTCGGCGCTGGTACTGGCGCTGGCGGTCGACGCGCTCGGCGCTGGGAACGTTACCGCCGTGCGCCTGCCGTCGCGCTATACCGCCGGCATGTCCAACGACCTGGCCGCCGAGCAGTGCCAGGCACTGGGCGTGAAGCTGGAAGCGGTCTCGATCGAGCCGGCGTTCAAGGGCCTGATGGAATCGCTGGCGCCGATGTTCGAAGGCACCGCGCCGGACGTGACCGAAGAGAACCTGCAGTCGCGCAGCCGCGGGGTGATCCTGATGGCACTGGCCAACAAGTTCGGCGGCCTGTTGCTGACCACCGGCAACAAGAGCGAGTACGCCGTCGGCTACGCCACCATCTACGGCGACATGTGCGGTGGCTATGCGCCGTTGAAGGACCTGTACAAGACCGAGGTGTTCGGCCTGTCCAAATGGCGCAATACCGTGGGCGGCGCGCCGGTGATTCCGCCGGCGGTGATCAGCCGCCCGCCATCGGCCGAGCTGCGCGAGAACCAGCTGGACCAGGATTCGCTGCCGGCCTATGACGTGCTGGACGGCATCCTGTACCGCTACATCGACCAGGAACAGTCGCGCACGGAGATCGTGGCCGCCGGCTACGACGCGGCCGTGGTTGACCGCGTGCTGCGCCTGGTACGCATCAGCGAGTGGAAGCGGCACCAGGCCGCGCCGGGGCCGAAGGTGTCGCGCCGGGCGTTCGGTCGCGAGCGTCGCTACCCGATCAGCAACGGCTACAAGGGCTGAGGCAACGGTGGGTGGGCAGTGCCGGCCGCTGGCCGGCGACCCGTCGGCCCTCTCCGGTGGGTGCGGACCTTGGTCCGCACGGTGGTCGAAGATCATCCACGCGTGGCATGGATCTACGGGACTTCGTCGAGCAGCTGTTCGATGCCGGCAGTTTCCGCAGCGTCGCTGAAGTGGCCATCCTCAAACCGCGCACGTACGAACGCCAGGCCATCCGCCGCCGCCGCGTCCAGCGTGCCGCGGTGATCGACCGGATAGCGCCGGAACGCGACCGGCTCGCCTCGCAGGGCCAGGCCTGCGGCATACAGCAGGGTGGTCAGATAGGGCACATCGCGGTCCTCGCTGCCGTGGCCCAGCATCAGCGGTTGGCTGAAGCCGCGGCGCGGTACGCCAAGGTAGTCGTACAGCACGGCCCAGATGCCCGGCACGTGGGTCAGCGGTGCAGTGAACATGCTGCCGGTGTCCGCGCCGTCCAGGGTGACGGCCAGTTCGCCCAGGCACTGCTCGCGTGCCACCGCCACCCGCGCGCGGCCTTCATCGCTGAGGACGCGGTCGATCTGCGGCGCGGCCTGCAGCAGGCCATCGAGCAGATACGCGTGATACGCGTTGAGCGCGCCCGGATTGGCGGTGCGGTTGTCGGGCTTCATCACCAGCGCGGTCAGTTCGACTGCGGTGGGCGTGCCGGTGGTGAAGCTGCCGCGGTACTGCAACGACGGCCCACCATAGGAGGGGGCGATGTGGCCCGCCGTGAGCGCGGCGGCACCGCCCTGCGAATGGCCGACCGAGACCCAGCGCGGCGACAGCGCCCCGTTGCCGAGGTACTGGCGGCTGGCCTTGATCATGTCGATGGCGTTGCGCGCGGCAGTGCGCACATGCAGATAGGCATGGCTGCCTGGACTGCCCAACCCCTGGTAATCCGCCGCGACCACGGCATAGCCCTGCGCCAGGAACTGATCGAGGAAGCGCCCGTCGCGCGCGGGCTGGTACGGGCCGGAGACCGAAGGCGCACAGCGATCGGCGATGCCCTGCGTGCCATGCGCCCAGGACACGACCGGCCAGCCGCCCGCCGGCGCCGTGCCGGCGGGCAGGTACAGCAGGCCGGTGCCTTCGGCCAGTTGGCCGCGATGATCCGGGGTACGGTAGTACAGCTTGTAGGCGTGCGCGGCCTTGGAGGGCACCCACGACGCGCGATAGGGGGCTGCAGACAGCAGATCGCCCGGTGCTGCCGGTGCGGCAGCCAGGGAGGCCGAGGACAGCGCCAGCAGGGCAGTGGCGAGGAGGCAGGCGCGGGGACGGAAATGGCGTGGCGGTGGGGTCATGAGGCGCTCCTTCACGGCCGGGATGGCCGTTGCGCCGCAGTGTGGAGGGGCTCGCCCGCGCCGATTGGGACCGGCGTCGCATCCGCCGGGGATTCGTAGAATTCCTAGTGTCGTGGTCCATGGGCGCACGAACCATCCACGCATGGCGTGGATAACCGACAAAGAAAAGGCCCCTTGCGGGGCCTTTTTCTTATTTCTTTTCCAGTCGCGCGTTGCGCTGGCCGGTGCTGGCGGACTTCTCGCCAGCGAACGGGTTCAGCTTGCGGATCATCCACGGGTACTTCGGCCACTTGCCTTCCAGCCACGGGTGGTCTGGCTGGTTCAACTGCAGGACGCGGCGCGCATCATCGGCCAGGGTCTTGTTGCCCAGGTGGGTGTAGGAATCGGCCAGGACAGCAACGGCGTCGTACTGGAACGCGCTCTGCGGATAGGTTTCCAGCAGGTAGTTGGCGCGGCCGGCGGCCGAGACCCAGGCGCCGCGGCGCATGTAGTACAGGGCGTTGTCCAGTTCGTGCTGGGCGAACACGTCACGCAGTTCCAGCATGCGCTGGCGCGCATCGGCGGCGTAGCGGCTGTTCGGATAGCGGTCCACCACGATGTTGAAGTCCGAATACGCCTGGTGCGGCGTGGACAGGTCGCGGCGGCTGGCATCCAGCGACCATACGCGACGCAGGAAAACCGTACTGCGGTTGGAGTTCGCCAGGCCGCGCAGGTAGTACAGGTACGCGATGTTGCGGTGGGTCGGGTAGGTACGGATGAAGCGGTCGATGCTGGACACCGCGTCATCGTGCTTGCCGGCCTTGTACTGGGCGTAGGCGGTCTCGATCATCGCCTGCTCGGTGTACGGACCGTACGGATACTGGGCCACCAGGCGGCGGAAGCTGGCCTCGGCGCCGCTCCAGTTGCCGCCCTGCATCAGCTTGTGGCTTTTCTCGTACAGCTGTTCGACCGGCACGCCTTCATCGGGGCGATCACCCTTCTTGGCGCCGCGATGGCAGCCGGTGGCGGCGATGACCAGCACCAGCAGCAGGGCGGTGAGGCGGACGGGCGCGGAGAGCATGGCGGAGCGTCGGATCATGGGGTCGAGGCGGGACGCGGCTGGAATACGAAGGGTCGATGATAGCCTAGTGTCCTGTCCAGCGACTGAAACCGGCCGCCGGGACCCCAAAATTTCAAAGAATGCCCCCTGCCATGTCTGAACAACCCTCTGAATCGGCCCGCCAGGCCATCGTCCCCGACACCGCTGCCGGGCGCCGTTTCGACGCCGTCGTGGCCGAACTGTTCCCCGAATACTCGCGTTCGCGCCTGACCGAATGGATCAAGGCCGGGGAGGTGCTGCTGGACGGTGCCCAGGTGCGCCCGCGCGATCCGCTGCGCGGCGGCGAGGTGGTGACGCTCAACGTGGTGCTGGAAACCCAGACCGACGCCCAGCCGGAGGACATTCCGCTGGACGTGCTGTTCGAGGACGAGCACCTGCTGGTGATCAACAAGCCGGTCGGCCTGGTGGTACACCCGGGCGCGGGCAACCACAGCGGCACCCTGGTCAACGCCCTGCTGTTCCGCGACCCGTCGGTGGCGGTGCTGCCGCGCGCCGGCATCGTGCACCGCCTGGACAAGGACACCAGCGGCGTGATGGTGGTGGCCAGGACCCTGGAAGCGCAGACCGCGCTGGTCGAGCAGCTGGCGGCACGTGACGTGCACCGCCAGTACCTGGCCATCGTGATGGGCGCGCTGGTGGCCGGTGGTACTGCCGATGCCCCGATCGACCGCCACCCGCGCGATCGCCTGAAGATGGCGGTGCGTGAGGACGGCAAGGAAGCGGTGACCCACTACCGCCTGCGCGAGCGCTTCCGGGCACACACCGCGCTGGAGTGCCGCCTGGAAACCGGTCGTACCCACCAGATCCGCGTGCACATGGCGCACGTGCGCCATCCGATCATCGGCGACCCGCTGTATGGCGGCGCGCTGAAGCTGCCCAAGGGCGCCAGCGACGAGCTGGTGGCCGCGCTGCGCGGCTTCAAGCGCCAGGCCCTGCACGCCGAGACGCTGGAGTTCACGCACCCGATCACCGGTGAGCCGGTGCGCAACACTGCGCCGGTGCCGGAGGACATGCTGCACCTGATGAAGGTGCTGCGCGAAGACAGCGAAGCCTTCGCCGCACGCGAGCGGGACCGCTGGTGATGGCCGCCGCGCTGCCCTTGCTGCAGGCGGACTGGCCGGCGCCTCCGGGCGTCCATGCGCTGACCACGCGCCGGCACGGTGCGGGCATCTCGCCGGCGCCGTTCGCGCAGTTCAACCTGGGCAACCGGCACGCGGCCGATGGTGATACCCCCGCCAACGTCGAGCACAACCGCCAGCTGCTGCAGCAGGGGTTGGCGCTGCCGTCGGCCCCGCACTGGCTGCGCCAGGTGCACAGCAGCACCGTGCTGCGATTCAACGCGCCGCCGGTGCCGGGTGCCGCCGAGCCGGTGGCCGACGCCGCGGTGACCTCGGTGCCCGGCGTGGTGCTGGCGATCCTGACCGCCGACTGCCTGCCGGTGGTGTTCGCCGCCGCTGATGGCAGTGAGGTGGGCGCGGCGCATGCCGGCTGGCGTGGCCTGGCCGACGGCATGCTGGAGGCCACCGTGGCGGCCATGCAGACGCCGCCGGCGCAGTTGCGCGCCTGGCTGGGACCGGCAGCCGGGCCGGCCGATTACGAGATCGGTGAAGAGGTCTACCACGCCTTCGTCGGACACGATCCGGCCGCCGAAGCAGCGTTCGTCGCGACCCGTCCCGGTCACTGGAAGGTGGACCTGTTCGCGCTGGCGCGGCAGCGTCTGCAGTCTGTGGGGATGGACCCGGCACAGGTGTATGGCGGCACGGTGTCGACCATGGCCGACCCGGACCTGTATTCGCATCGGCGCGATCGTCGCACCGGGCGCATGGCGACCCTGGCCTGGATCGCGCCCTGACTCCGCCGCTGTTCGCGCGTGTGCTGGGGCCGGCCTTCGCCACCCTGGCAGGACCGGTGCAGGCGCTGCATGCCGCGCCGTTGCCGTGCCGCTACGTGGGGCAGGCCTGCATCGTGAGGGGGCGGCACTGGCTGGTGCCGCTGCTGGCTGCGTTGGCGCGGTTGCGACAGGACGGTGACGCGCTGCCCACCGAGGTGGCGTTCAACCGCTACCGGCAGGGCGAGCAGTGGGCGCGGCGGTTCGGCCGCTGGCCGATGGTGTCGCGGCTGTGGGTGTACGAGGGATGCCTGCGCGAGCAGTTGGGCGCGGTGCGCTTCGAATTTGATCTGCAGGCCCGCGAGGGTGGCATCGACTGGTCGGTGCGGCGGGTCTGGGCGTTCGGGCTGCTGCCGCTGCCAAGGCGCTGGTTTGATGGCGCGCGTTGCCGCGAAGCCTGGCAGGGCGAGCGTTACACTTTCCTGGTCGATGTGACGCTGCCCTGGGTGGGAGCCCTGATCCGCTATGAAGGCTGGCTCGAACCGCGGTGAGGCCGCCGCCGAGGCTGGGACCGCGGTGATCGTATTCGATGGCGTATGCGCGCTGTGCAACCGCTGGGTGCGCTTCCTGCTGCGCTTCGACCGCAGGGGGCGCTATCGCTTTGCGGCGATGCAGGGCGCACAGGGCAGCGCGATGCTGCGTGCGTACGGGCTGGACCCGCAGGACCCGATGTCGTTCCTGCTGCTGGACGCACAGGGTGCCTGGACCGATACCGATGCGATGCTGCGCGTACTTGAGGGGCTGGGCGGCGCCTGGCGCCTGGCCGGCGTGCTGCGGCTCGTGCCGCGCGGCTGGCGTGATGCGGCGTATCGCGCGCTGGCACGCAACCGCTACCGCTTGTTCGGTCGGCATGAGGCCTGTTACCTGCCCGCACCGGAGCAGGCCGCGCGGTTCCTGGATTGATCGCCTGTCTTTTGTAGAGTCGAGCCATGCTCGACTTGCTTTTTTCTCCTGCCAATAGCAGCCGAGCATGGCTCGGCTCTACAAAACGCAGCCGAGCATGGCTCGGCTCTACAGGAACGCGTGCTTCAACCCTCCAGCGCGTCCAGGTAGCTGCGGCGCCAGTGGTTGATGTCGTAGGTGCGCAGGTGCTCCATCATCGCGTGCCAGCGCTCCTTGCGCCTGCTCAGCGACATCGTGGCTGCGGTGGCGATCGCATCGGCCACGCCGTCCAGATCATGCGGGTTCACCAGCAGTGCCTGCTTCAGTTCGTCGGCGGCGCCAGCCAGCAGTGACAGCACCAGCACGCCCGGATCCTCCGGGTCCTGCGACGCCACGTATTCCTTGGCCACCAGGTTCATGCCATCGCGCAGCGGCGTGACCAGGCCGACCGCCGCCGCCCGGTAGAAGCCGGTGAGCGTGGCATGTGTGAAGTTCTGGTTGACGTACCGCAGCGGCGTCCAGTCCGGCTCGGCATGGCCGCCGTTGATGTGGCCAGCGATCTGCTCCAGCTGGCTGCGCAACTGCCGGTACTCGGTGACATCACCGCGCGAGACCGGGGCGATCTGCAGGTAGGTCAACGAGCCGCGCTGGTCAGGGTGGCGCTGCAGGTAGCGCTCGAAGCCAAGGAAGCGCTCGGGGAGGCCCTTGGAATAGTCCAGGCGATCCACGCCGATTGCCAGCTGGCGGTCGCGCAGGCTGGCGCGAAGATTCTTCACGGCGGTCTTGGTGGCGGCTGTGCCGGCCTGGCGTGCGATCAGCTCGGTGTCGATGCCGATCGGGAAGGCTGCTGCACGGAAGCGGCGCCCGCCCGGCGCTTCCAGCTCGCCATTGTCGAGCACGCGCCCGCCGCCGAACAGGCGCAGGTAAGTCTGGAAGCGATCGGCATCGCGCTGGGTCTGGAAGCCGACCAGGTCGTAGGCGTACAGCGCGGAGAACAACCGCAGGTGATCGGGCATCGCCTGCAGCAGGTCGGCCGACGGCATCGGGATATGCAGGAAGAAGCCAATGCGGCAGCCGATACCGCGCTCGCGCAGCAGTGCGCCGAGCGGGATCAGGTGATAGTCATGGATCCAGACGATGTCATCCTCGCGCAGCAATGGCGCGAGCTTGTCGGCGAACAGCGCATTGACCTTGTGGTAGGTCTCGCGGGTACCGCGGTCATAGTCGACCAGATCCAGGCGGAAGTGCAGCAGTGGCCACAGCGTGCGGTTGGCAAAGCCGTTGTAGTAGCCATCGACCTCGCGCTTGCTCAGGTCCATGGTGACGTAGTCGATGTCACCGTCCTTCTGCCGGTGCAGCGTGCCGCTGCCTTCCTTTACGGTCTTGCCACTCCAGCCGAACCACAGGCCGCCGCGCTCCTTCAGGGCGGCCAGCAGGCCGACCGCCAGGCCGCCTGCGCGGTTCTCGCCGGGCACGGCCACACGGTTTGAAACCACGACCAGACGACTCACGATGCCTCCTGCCAGGACCGCGACAGGCGCATCGCGGCGGTGATCAGGCCGACGTGCGAATAGGTCTGCGGGAAATTGCCCCAGGCCTCGCCGCTGTCGAAGGCCAGATCCTCCGACAGCAGGCCCAGGTGGTTGCGCTGCTTCAGCAGCAGCTCGAACATCTCGCGTGCTTCATCCATGCGCCCGATCGCCGCCAGCGCATCGATGTACCAGAACGTACAGATGGTGAAGCTGGTTTCCGGTTCGCCGAAGTCATCCGGCGCGACGTAGCGGTACAGCGAATTGCCGTGCTTGAGGTCGCGGCCGATGGCATCGACGGTGGCAATGAACCGGGCGTCCATCGCGTCGATGAAGCCGATGTCGGCCAGCAGCAGCAGCGAGGCATCCAGGCGATGGCCGCCGAAGGTATCGGTGAAGTGGCCCAGCTCCTCGCTCCAGGATTCGGCCATGATGCGGGCGTGGATGGTGTCGGCGCGCTCGCGCCAGTAGTGTGCGCGGTCATCACGCTTCAGGCGCACGGCGATCTTGCACAGGCGGTCGCACGCAGCCCAGCACATCGCGCTGGTGTAGGTGTGCACTTCGGTGCGGCCGCGGAATTCCCACAGGCCGGCATCGGGGACGTCGTGCAGGGCGAAGGCCTGTTCGCCCAGGGGTTCCAGGCGGGCAAACGTGTGCGCGTCGCCGGGATCCTGCAGGCGACGGTCAAAGAAAAGCTGCGTGGACGCCAGCACCACGCTGCCGTACACGTCGTGCTGGCGCTGCACCCAGGCCAGGTTGCCGCGGCGCACCGGGCCCATGCCGCGGTAGCCGGACAGGCTGGGCACTTCGTCTTCGTCCAGCTTGGCTTCAAAGCCGATGCCATACAGCGGCTGCAGCGTGCCGTCGGTGGTGGCCAGGTTGAAGATGTACCCGAGGAACTGTTCCATCGTGCGCGTTGCGCCGAGACGGTTCAGCGCGCGCACCACGAAAGCTGCGTCACGCAGCCAGCAGTAGCGGTAGTCCCAGTTGCGCACGCTGCCGGGTGCTTCCGGAATGGAGGTGGTCATCGCCGCGATGATCGCACCGCTGTCCTCGTACTGGCACAGCTTCAGCGTGATCGCGCTGCGGATCACCGCGTCCTGCCACTCCAGGGGAATGGACAGGTAGCGCACCCATTCGCGCCAGTAGTCGCGGGTGCGCTGGAAGGCTTCCTGCACGTAGCCGCTGATCGAGCGGTTGAGCGATTCGTCCACGCCCAGGATCAGGTGGACGGGATGGCTGAGCACGAAGGGCAGGCCGTCGCGCACGAAGCGGACCGGCACATCGGTGGTCAGCCGCAGCACGTGCTCGGGCAGGATCCAGCGCACATGGTTGCTGCCCCAGGTGGACTCCGGCACGCGCGCGCCCCAATCGGCCAGCGGGCGGGCGCGCACGGTGATGCGTGGGCTACCGGCCAGCGGGCGCACCTGGCGGATCAGGCTGACCGGCCGGTAGAAGCGGTCGTTCTGCCGCCAGCGGGGCGCGAAGTCGAGGATCTCCAGTTCGCCGCCGTGCGTGTCGCGCAGGACGGTGCGCAGGATCGCCGTATTGGTCAGGTACTCCTGCTCGCTGCTGGCGAAGTCTTCCAGCTCGATGGCGAAGTCACCACCGGTCTGCTGGTTGGGGCCGAGCAGGGCACAGAAGGTGGGGTCGCCGTCGAAGGTGGGCAGGCAGCTCCAGACAACGCGGGCACGTTTGTCGACCAGGGCGCCGAAGCTGCCGTTGCCGACCACGCCCAGATCAAGATCGGGTTGGGTCATCACGCGGTACATCTCGGTTGCGGCCGTGGGGGGGCCGGGTCAATAGGCATTCTCACGCAGCCACGCGTGCACGCTGCGTATGTCGGGCAGCGCGAACACGGCCACGCTGGGTTCGCGTTCGCCCACCAGCACGCTCCAGCCATGCTGGCCGTTGGCAGCGTCGAAGCCGAATTCGTCGGTGAGGTCGTCACCGAGGAAGACGGGCAGGCGGCCACGGAAGGGCAGGTACTGCATCATCCTCCGTACCGCACGGCCCTTGTCGCTGCCAACCGGGACGAACTCGACCACGTGGTCGCCGGGTTGCAGGCGGTAACTGGAACGGCCGCGCACGTGGCGGTCGGCGAAGGCGCGCACATCGCTGGCGGCGTGCGGCGCGCCGCGCCAGTGCAGCGCCAGGCCGACACCCTTGTCTTCCACCAGCACGCCGGGGTGGCCATGGGCGAAGCGCATCGCCTGCTGGTGCAGCGCGTGCAGCCACTCGGCGGTGTCGTCGTCGTGCTCCTCGCGCAGCACACGACCGTCCTCGCCGCGCAATTCATGGCCATGCAGGCCCGCGGCAGGCAGTTGCAGGGGAGCGAACAGTTGATCGAGCTGCTCAAGCGGGCGACCACTGACCAGTGCTACGGCACCTTCCAGGCGGTCGCTGATGCGGCCGATGGCGTCACGCACATCCGGCAGCAGCTGCACGGCATCCGGGCGCGCAGCGAACTCGATCAGGGTGCCATCGACATCGAGGAACAACGCACAGGCGTCGTCCAGCAATGGCGGTGGCGGACGCAGGGGGAGCGGTTCAGCCATGCCGCCCACCTTGCCAGCGTGGGCGTGTACGTGGGGTCGAGGGCAGGCTACGGATCAGCTTCGGTGGGTGCCGACCGTTGGTCGGCACAAAGGGTCAGCCTGCATTGAACCCAGACAGTGCGGACCAACGGTCCGCACCCACCGAGAGCGATCACTTCCGGTGGGTGCCAACCGTTGGTTGGCACAAAGGGTCAGCCTGCATTGAACCCGGGCAGTGCGGACCAACGGTCCGCACCCACCCAAGGCAATTACACCCAGAGCAATCAGAAGGTATAGCGGACGCGGCCGTAGTAGTACGCGCCATTGCTGCCGATCGGCGACAGCACGTCATACGGCAGGTTGCCGAAGTAGTGGATATCGCTGTTGGACCGATCCGGGTAGTTGTCGGTCAGGTTCTGCCCGCCGATGGCCACGCTCCACTGCGGGGTGATGCGGTATTCGACTTCCGCGTCCAGCTGCCACTCGGCCTGGTAGGTCTGGCGCGGGATGTAGCCATCACCGAAGTTGAACACGCGGGTGGCGCTGCCGTAGCGGTTCACGCGGCTGCTCAGCGACCAGTGGTCGTTGCTCCAGGCAGCCGAGAAACTGCCACGTGTACGCGGTGTGGCATCGGTCAGCGTGTTGGTCTCTTCAATCCCGAACAGCACATAATCCGGGTCCAGCGCCTGCAGCTGGGCCGGCGTGGCCAGCACGTTCTTCAGCGTGGTCTTGGTATACGCATAGGTGCCGGTCAACAGCAGCTGGCCATCGCCCAGCGACTGGCGCCAGTTGGTCACCAGCTCGGCGCCACGGGTGCGGGTATCGGCGGCGTTGACGAAGAAGCTGGCGCTCTGCAGGCCGCTGACACCGTAGTTGGCTGCCACGTAGCCGGTCAGTGCATCACCGGTGATGCTCTCCGACAGTGCGATGCGGTCGTCGATGTCGATCTGGAAGAAGTCCAGCGAGAGGTCGAAGTGTTCGCCGATGCGGCTGGTGAAGCCCAGCGACGTGTTCAGGGATTTTTCCGGTTTCAGGTCCTGCGCGCCAAGGCCACGCGCGATCGGATTGTTGACCGACAGCAGTCGGCCCTGCACCAGCTGGCCACCAGCGTTATAGCCGGTGGAGGTGGATTCGTAGCCGATCTGCGCCAGTGAAGGTGCGCGGAAGTTGTTGGAGATAGCACCGCGCAATGCAAACGCCGGCGTGAACTCGTAGCGCAGGCCGAGCTTGCCGGTCAGCTCGCCGCCGAAGTCGTCGTTGTGCTCGTAGCGCGCGGCCAGATCGGTGGAGAACTTCTCGCCGAACTGGCTGGACAGGCTGGCATAGGCGCTGGCCACGTCGCGCGACAGGGTGGCGGCGTCCTGTGGGGTCAGGCCGCCACCGGCCTGCGAGCCGGTCGGGCGGTCGGTGTACGGGCCCGCCGCATAGCTGGCCGGGTCGCCGGGGCGGGTCTGGTAGCGCTCATGGCGCGCTTCCACGCCCAGGCCCAGCGTGTGGCTGATGCTGTCGCTCTGGGTGAACACGCGGCTCAGGTCGAGGTTGCCCACGGTCTGCGCGTACTCGTAGTCGGCGGTCTTGAAGCGGGTCGGGCTGGTCGGGCCCAGCGAGGCGTTGAGCGAATCACGCAGGCGGTAGGTGAAGTCGTTCTGGCCGTAATCCAGGCTGCCGTCGTAGCTCCACTCGCCCCACTGGCCGCGCACGCCGGCCACGGCCTGTACGTCGCGGTTCTCGCCTTCGGAGATCGGTCGGTAGCCGTTCGGATAGACCTGCTTCCAGTTGGCATCGCCATCGGGATAGCGGAAGTAGTTGGCGCCTTCGGTATCGCGCTGGTTGAAGGTACCGAACGCGTAGAACGTCGAGGTCTGGCCGACCGGAATCTCGGTGTTCAGCCACAGGTTGATGTCCTTGCTCTTGCCATCACCCAGGACGTAGTTGCGCTTGCCCTGCAGTGCCAGGTTGCCCGGGGTCTGGTCCCACGGCGGAATCTGGTCGAAGCCGGCGCGGTTGGTGCCGTTGCGGTGCTTGTACTCCAGGCCGACGCGCAGGAAGCCACCGTCTTCGCCCAGCGAGGTGCCGACCTTGGCGCTGATGTTGCCGGTCTGGCCATCGGTGAGGGTGCGGCCGATCGGCTGGAGGTCGGTGTGGTTGGCACCGTAGCTGGCCTCGATCTCGCCGCCGTCGCCGCCGTTGTCGAGGATCACGTTGATCACGCCGGCCACGGCGTCCGAGCCGTACAGCGCACCGGCACCGTCGCGCAGCACTTCGATGCGCTTGATCGCGCTGACCGGGATCGAATTGAAATCGACCGGGGTGGTGCCCTTGCCGATCTTGCTGTCGGTGTTGACCAGCGCGGTGTGGTGGCGGCGCTTGCCGTTGACCAGTACCAGCACCTGGTCCGGCGACAGGCCGCGCAACTGCGCGGCGCGCACATGGTCGGCGCCACCGGAGTTGGACTGGCGCGGGAAGTTGAACGACGGCAGCAGCGCCTGCAGCGCGCTGCCCAGTTCACCGTTGACCACGCCGGCCTTGCGGATGTCCTCGGCGGTGAGCACGTCCACCGGCGAGGTGGATTCGAGCACGGTGCGGTCGGCGGCACGGGTGCCGGTGACGATCACCGTGTCCAGGTTGGTGGCGTCCTGGGCCAGGGCTGGGGCGGCGGAGGAAAGCGCGATGGCGATGGCGAGGCCGAGCGGCGACGCGGGCAGGCGGAAGGACATGGGGGCTCCAGCAACAACGACGACGGGGAAGGGGAGATAGTTTCACTTACATCCATCCGGATGAAGCGATATATTATCTTCGCGTGATGGCCGGTGCCGATGCAAGCCCCTGCCGGCCTGGCATGAGTTGATGCCCTGCTGGCATCAGCACGCCGGGCCGGTGGCGCTGTACGCTGCCGGCTCGCCTTGTCCCCCCTTCCCCGGAGCTGTACCGATGAAACACCTTGGCCTCGTCTTTGCCGTGCTGCTGGCCACCAGCGGCTGCGCCAGCCTTTCTTCGCAGGCGCCCAGCGCCTATGCCACGGCCACTACCGCCGAACTGAAGGGCGATGCCGCCCGCCCGTCTTCCGCGCACGGCTGGGTGCGCAGCGAGCTGTATTTTGGCGTCGGCGAGGAGCAGGGCGCCGGCAACCGCCCGCAGGCCGACACCATCAGCGACGCGCAGTGGCGCACCTTCCTGGACAAGGAGGTGACCCCGCGCTTCCCGGATGGCCTGACCGTGTTCGATGCCTATGGCCAGTGGCTGTTCCGCGGCGATGCCGCGCCCAACCGCCTGCGCACGAAGGTGCTGGTGGTGCTGCATGAGGACACCCCGCAGCGCCGCGCCGATATCGAAGCGATCCGCCTGGCGTGGAAGCAGCAGACCAGGCATCAGTCGGTGCTGTGGTCGCGGCAGCCGGTCGAGGTATCGTTCTGAGTTGAAGGCGCCGCCGCGGTGCCGCAGGGAGCAATGATGAACTACAGGGAATGCCTGCTGGGCCTGGTATTGGTGGGCGTGCTGGCACCGCCGGCGCAGGCGGGTGGGGACGACGGCGAAACGCTACGCTTCCAGGTGGCCGCTCATGTGCAGGCGCATGCCGATCCCCAGCAGGACGGAAGCATCGTGGTGCAGCTGTCACCGTCGGGCAAGCGCCAGACGCTGGCGGGCGCGGCCGATGCCGACGGCAATTCGCGCTGGGGTCTGGAAGACGTCGATTTCGATGGCTACCCGGAACTGGTCGCGCGCGCCCCGGTCGGCATGGTCAACGAGGCGGTGGCGGTGTACCGCTTCGATCCGACCAGTGCCGGTTTCCGCGCGCTGCAGGCCGGTACCCACGGCAAGGACAGTTGTGGTGACCTGATGGGGCTGAGCGTGGACGTTGCCACCCGCACCCTCACCAGCAGTTGCCGCAGCGGCCCGATGTGGTACACCGACCAGTACCGGTTTGCAGGCGCGAAGCTCCATCTGTACCGCTCTGAGAGCGTGCTGATGCTGGCCGATACGTTGAACGCCGCGCTGCAGTGGGAACAGACCGAAGAGCAGGGCCCGTTGGCGGTCTGGCGCACCTATGACCCCGCCGGCCGTGTGTTGGAAAGTGCCATCGCCGATGGCCTGGGAGCACCGCCGGACGGGCCGTTGCAGGGGCAGCAGGCCACCGTGGTGCCCGCGCGCCTGTTCCTCTTCGACCGACCCGGCGCGTCCAGCACCAAGCGTTACCTGGTGCAGGGGGATCGCGTGGAACTGCTGGATGAACAGGACGGCTGGGTGAAGCTGCGCTACCGCAACCCGAAAAGCGGTGCAGTGGAGGGTTGGATCAACGTCAATGATTGACGAGACGTCTACCCGCAGTTTGCACATCGAGGCAATGGGCAACTTGCCCACGGGGGCATCACTTCATCGGGTCTAGCCTCGGACGTTCCCCCGTTCGAGGATGTATCCGATGAGCAAGCGCGTGGCCGAAATCGTGGTGGACGCCCTGCAGCAGGCTGGTGTCCGCCGTTGCTACGGCATCGTGGGCGATACGCTCAACCATGTGACCGATGCGATGCATGGCAGCGAGATCGCCTGGGTGCACGTGCGCCATGAAGAAGTGGCAGCGTTCGCCGCCGGCGCCGATTCGCTGGTGAGCGGCGAGTTGACCGCCTGTGCGGGCTCCTGTGGTCCCGGTGGCCTGCACTTCATCAACGGTGTGTTCGAGACCAACCGCAACCGTGCACCGATGGTGCTGATCGCCAGCCAGGTGGTGACCAGCGAGCTGGGCATGGAATTCCCGCAGGAAGTGGATTTCAAGGCGGTCTATGGCAGCTGCACGGTGTTCTGCGAGCAGGTGCACAGCCCGGAGCAGGCGCGACGCGTGGTGGCCCTGGCCTGCCAGGCGGCGATCAGCCGGCGTGGCGTGGCGGTAGTGATCCTGCCGGCCGACATCAGCCAGGCTGAGGTGAAGCACGATGTGCCGTTCTCGGTGCACTACACCCAGCCGGTGCTGCGCCCGTCCGACGCCGAACTGCAGCGCATTGCCGAGCTGCTGGGGCAGGGCAAGCGTATCGGCATCTATGCCGGTGCCGGTTGCCAGGGCGCGCACGCGCAGCTGCTGGAACTGGCCCGGCACCTGCAGGCGCCGGTTGCGCACACTTCGCGCGCCAAGGATTTCGTCGAGCCGGACAACCCGTACAACATGGGCATGACCGGAATCTTCGGCATCGAGTCTGGCTTCCACACGCTGATGGAGTGCGACACGCTGCTGCTGCTCGGCGCCGACTTCGCCTGGGGCCAGTTCTACCCCGACAAGGCCACGATCATCCAGGTCGACCGTGATGGCAGCCACCTTGGCCGCCGCCACCCGGTGAACCTGGGCGTGGTCGGTGACATCGCACCGACGCTGGATGCCTTGCTGCCGATGTTGCCGCCGCGCGAGGACAGCAGTTTCCTGGACGAATGTATCGAACGTCGCGACAAGGCGCTGAAGAAGCGCGAACAGGAAGAACAGCCGGGCGAGGGCAAGCTTATCCACCCGCAGCATCTGACCGCGCTGCTGTCGAAGCATGCCAGCGACGATGCGCTGTTCACCGCTGACGGCGGCTCGCCGATGGTCTGGGTGCTGCGCCATATCCGCGTCAACGGTCGCCGCCGCACGCTGACCAGCCTGCTGCACGGCACGATGGCCAATGCAATGCCGCAGGCCCTGGGCCTGCAGAAGGCGTTCCCCGGCCGGCAGGTGATTTCGCTGTCCGGCGATGGTGGCCTGGCGATGCTGTTGGGTGACCTGCTGACCGCGGTGCAGGAAAACCTGCCGATCAAGGTGGTGGTGTTCAACAATGGCTCGCTGAACTTCGTCGAGCTGGAGCAGAAGGTGGAAGGCCTGCTGGACAACTACACCGACCTGAAGAACCCGGACTTCGGGCGCCTGGCCGAGGTGATCGGCTTCCACGGCCGCACGGTGACCCGTAGTGAGGATCTGGAGGAAGCGGTGCAGGATTTCCTGTCGCAGCGCGGCCCGGCACTGCTGGACGTGCACACCAGCCGCGCCGAGCTGGTGATGCCGCCGCAGATCGAGGCCAAGCAGGTCGCCGGCACGGCGCTGTATGCGGCCAAGGCAGTGTTGAACGGTCGCTTCGATGATGTGAAGCATCTGCTGGTGGACAACTTCCTGAAGAAGTAGGGGGGGCGATGCAGGGCTGCGCCCTGCACCTGCAGAGGCCAAAGCAACAGCCGAAGCAACAGCAACAGCTGGGTATCCGTGGGATGGCGGGGTGGGTCCGGTTGCGGGGGGCGCTGCAAGTCCCCCTCCGGGGCCCGGCCCAGCCGCTGGCGGCTGTGCGTTCGGGCGCTTGCGAAGCAGTGCTTCGCAAGCAAAGCGCCCTCACCCATGTAAGCTCGGTCGCCGCTTGCTCGTGTGCGCAGGATTGCGCACACGAGCAAGCGGCGACCGAGCTTACAGGGACGTACTTGCAGCGACCCCTGCGCAGCCTACCCGCCCGGCCCACCCCCTGAGGTCCGCTGTCCGCGACCAACCCAGCCACGAGGGGCCCCGCCGTTGGCTGGAACCCATCATTCCACGACGGAATTGGCGCGCCAGCCCCGCTGGGCCTACCATCGGCGGTCCCCACCCCCACCGCCCCTTCCATGTCCGCTCCCGCTTCCGCCGTACCGCGTCGCTGGTTCGTCGCCGGCGACTTCAACGGCTTCTTCGGCCTAGTCGTCGACAACCTCTCCATCCTCGGCTTCATCGCCATGGCTCTGGTCGGGATCTTCCAGTTCCCCGCCGACGTGGTGTTCGGCCGCATGTTCCCCGGCACCGCCTTCGGCGTGCTGATCGGCAACCTGCTGTACACCCTGATGGCACGCCGGCTCGCCGCGCGTACCGGCCGTGACGACGTCACCGCCATGCCGCTCGGCCTGGATGCCCCGACCAGCATCGGCATGGCCCTGCTGGTGCTTGGCCCGGCCTTCATCGCTTTCAAGCAGCAGGGCATGGACCCGCACGCGGCGGGCATCGCCACCTGGCAGCTGGGCATGGCCGCGCTGGTCATCATGGGCGTGCTCAAGTTCGTGCTGTCGTTCTTCGGTGAAGCGGTCACCCGTGCGCTGCCGCGTGCCGCGCTGCTGGGTTCCATCGCCGGCATCGCGCTGGTGCTGATGGGCCTGTTGCCGCTGCTGGAAACGCTGCGCTCGCCGCTGGTCGGCTTCACCACGCTGGGCCTGCTGCTGTACGTGCTGATCGCCAAGGGCAAACTGCCGGTGCGTGGCCCGGGCGTGCTGCTGGCCTTCGTGTTCGGCACCGTGCTGTATTACGGCCTCGGCCTGGCCGGGCTGGGCGCGCCGGGCTTCCATGTGCCGGCGTGGGTGCCGCCGCAGGTGGTGCTGCCGCTGCCGACGCTGGGCTTCCTCGATGGCCTGCCCACCGCGATGACCTACCTGCCGCTGCTGCTGCCGTTCGGCCTGCTGATGGTGGTGGGCGGCATCAATGTGTCTGAAAGCGCACGCGCGGCTGGCGATGACTACCGCACCCGCGACATCCTGCTGGTGGAAGCGGTGGCCACGCTGGTGGCGGGTGTCTGTGGCGGTGTCGCGCAGACCACGCCCTACATCGGCCAGCCTGCCTACAAGCACATGGGCGCGCGCAGCGGCTACACGCTGCTGACCGGCCTGTTCGTCGGCATTGGCGGCATGCTCGGCATCATCTCCGGGTTGGTGCAATGGCTGCCGCTGGCGGTGCTGGCACCGATCATCGTGTACGTGGCCATCGACATCACCACCCAGGCCTTCCAGGCCACGCCGCGCCACCATACCGGCGCGATGGTGTTCGGTTTCCTGCCGTCGGTGGCCTACCTGCTGGCGATCAAGGCGCCCGGCTGGATCGCACCGGACCAGCTGCCGCAGCTGCTGACCAAGCTCGACGGCCATGGCCTGCCCGAGCTGGCGGTGATTTTCACCCTCGGCAACGGCTTCATCATCACCTCGATGCTGTGGATCTCGGCGGTAGCCGCGATGGTCGATGGCCGCCTGCGCCGTGCCTGCGGCTTCCTGCTGGTGGCGGCGGTGCTGACCCTGTTCGGCCTGATCCATTCGGTGGACCCGCGTGGCGGCATCTACCTGCCGTGGGATCTGGACGGGCTGGCACGCATCATCAGCTTGCAGTTCGCCGGCGCCTACGTGGCATTGGCGCTGCTGCTGGGCCTGCTGTCGCTGCAGAAGCAGCCGGTGAAACCGCTGGCTGATCGCACCGATCCTTGACTGGTGACGCCGGGCATGGCCCGGCGTTACCGCTCCTTCCACTTCTGGTGCTCTGTTGAGCCGAGCCTGCGCTCGGCTGCTCTGAGCCGAGCATGGCTCGGCTCTACAGGGGCGTGTTGCAGGCGGCGAATGATCACAGCGCGCTCTGCCGGCCAGGGCCGGCACTACCGTTCGGCGTCCAGCTCCGGGTAGTGGCGGAAGATGCCATTCGTGTTGAACGCCAGACGTCGTTCCGAGGCCAGATAGGCGGCGATGTTCGGCCGCTTCGCCACCCGCGCCTGCAGCGCGCGCAGCAGGGGCAGGGTGGACGCCAGTGCCTGCATGCGGCGTGGAAACATGTAGTCCAGCCCACTCAGTAGCTGGAACAGCGACAGATCCACGTACGAATGCTCGCGCAGTGCATGGCGGCCACCGTTGGCGGCCAGCACCCGTTCGAAGTAGCCCAGGAACTTCGGCAGGCGCTCGCTGCGCAGCGACGCGGCACGTGCCTTGGCCTCGGTCTTCTGCGCTTCGTAGTACTTCGATGCGGCAATCGGATGGTGGGTGTCGTGCACCTCGGCCACCAGGTCGGCGATGGTCAGCTGCAGTTGCAGCGCCTGCATCCGCCGCGAGGCCGCCTGTGGCACCAGGTCCAGCGTCGGGCCGAGGAAATCCAGGATCGCCGCGACCTGCGCGATGACCTGGCGGCCGGCCTTCAGGAACGGCGGTGCAAAGGGCTGTGGCCCGTCACTGCTGCCATCCAGGAATGGCTGCATCACCGCATCGCCGTGCACCCGCGCCATGTCGATGTAGTCGGCGCCGGCATCTTCCAGCGCCAGTCGCACGAACTCGCCCCGGCCCTGGATGCCGGTCCAGTAATACAGCGCGTACTGCATGGCAGTGTCTCCGCAGGACAAGGCCCCAGCCTCGCGCGCGGCATGCAAAGCAGGCGTGAGCGCGGTTCTGGTGCAGGGCGAACCCGAACGGCAGCGGAACCGGTGGGGAACCGGCTGGAACCGGTGGGGTCACACCTTCTCCATGCGTGTGAAACGAGGTGCTGCATCATGCAGAGTGCAAAGGCGGTATGGCCCTGGGTGCTGGGTGTGGTGGTGATCGGCGGCGCGGGCGGTTGGTTGTTCCGGGATCAGCTGAAGCACTTGGCAGATGGTGTTTCGGTGCCGGTGCAGTCAACTGCCGTCAGTACCAGCGCAGCGCCACAACCGCAGGCGGCCGCGGAACCCGCGCCAGCGCCACCGACGATCAGGCATCCGCTGGATACCGAGGCCGCCGCTGATCCGGCACTGCCGAAGCTGGCTGACAGCGATACGGCTGCCTGGGGTGCATTGAGCCAGCTGTTCCAGGGCGAAGGGCCGCTGACCCTGCTGCTGCGCGATCACCTGATCCAGCGCCTGGTCACCCAGGTCGACAACCTGGACAGGCCCAGCGTGCCGCCCACTGCGCTGGCCGCACGGCCGCTGCCGGGCAACCTCCAGGTCGAGCCCGGCGAAGGCGGTGATCGCACCGCCGCCAGCAACGCGGCGCGCTATGCGCCCTATGTGCAGGCCTTCACCGCGCTGGATCCGGCAGCAACGGCAACGGCCTACAAGCGCTTCTATCCGTTGATCCAGCAGGCCTACGTCGACCTGGGCCGGCCCGACGGATATTTCAATGATCGCCTGGTCGCGGTGATCGACCATCTGCTTGATACCCCGGAACTGGCCCAGGCGCCTCTGGTGCAGCGCGATGAGCGCGGCCGTTACCGCTTCGTCGATCCCACCCTGCAGTCACGCTCGATCGGGCAGAAGGCCCTGCTACGCATGGATCCTGCACAGGCGCGGGCGATCAAGCAGCAGCTGCGGGCGATCCGCAGCGCGATCACCCGCTGAGCCCGTCCACCGTGCCGAACTGATCGGGATCAACGCGCCGACCACACCCGTTCCGGCATGCTGGCCGCAGGCTGACTGGCCCCGGGGTGCAGTCGCAGCCACCCTTGAAACGGGGTGGGGCAACCGCATCTTTCCAGCATTGCCGGCCTAGGCCGGCCCTGATGACCGATGAGGATTCGCAATGCGGATGGACAAGCTCACCTCGCGTTTCCAGCAGGCGCTGGCAGACGCACAGTCGCTGGCCGTGGGCCGCGACAACAGCATCATCGAACCGGTTCACCTGTTCAGCGCGCTGCTGGACCAGCAGGGCGGCAGCACGCGCCCGCTGCTGGCCCAGGCCGGGGTGAACGTACCGGTCCTGCGCGAGCGCCTGACCGAGGCGCTGGACGCACTGCCCAAGGTATCCGGCCAGGCCGGCAACGTCTCGATGGGCAACGATCTGGGGCGCCTGCTGAACCAGACCGACAAGCTGGCCCAGCAGCATGGTGACGCCTTCATCGCCAGCGAGTGGTTCGTGCTGGCGGCGCTGGAGGATGGTGGCACGCTGGGCATGGCGCTGCGCGCCACCGGTGCCGACAAGACCCGCCTGCAGGCGGCCATCGACAAGCTGCGCGGCGGCGAGAACGTGCAGTCGGAGAATGCCGAGGAGCAGCGGCAGGCGCTGGAGAAGTACACCATCGACCTGACCGCGCGCGCCGAGAGCGGCAAGCTCGACCCGGTGATCGGCCGCGACGAGGAAATCCGCCGCACCATCCAGGTGCTGCAGCGCCGGACCAAGAACAACCCGGTGCTCATCGGCGAGCCCGGCGTGGGCAAGACCGCGATCGTCGAAGGGCTGGCCCAGCGCATCATCAACGACGAGGTGCCCGAAGGCCTGCGCGGCAAGCGCGTGCTGTCGCTGGACATGGGTGCGCTGATCGCCGGTGCCAAGTTCCGCGGTGAATTCGAGGAACGCCTGAAGGGCGTGCTCAACGACCTGGCCAAGAACGAAGGCCAGATCATCCTGTTCATCGACGAACTGCACACCATGGTCGGTGCCGGAAAGGCCGATGGCGCGATGGATGCCGGCAACATGCTGAAGCCAGCGCTGGCGCGCGGCGAGCTGCACTGCATCGGCGCCACCACGCTGGACGAATACCGCAAGTACATCGAGAAGGACGCTGCGCTGGAGCGCCGCTTCCAGAAGGTGTTCGTCGGCGAACCCACGGTGGAGGACACCATCGCGATCCTGCGCGGGCTGAAGGAAAAGTACGCCGTGCACCACGGTGTGGAAATCACCGACCCGGCCATCGTGGCTGCAGCCACGCTGTCCAACCGCTACATCACCGACCGCCAGCTGCCGGACAAGGCCATCGACCTGATGGACGAAGCCGCCTCACGCCTGCGCATGGAGATCGACTCCAAGCCGGAGGAGCTGGATCGCCTGGAACGCCGGGTGATCCAGCTGAAGATCCAGCGCGAGATGCTGAAGAAGGAGAAGGACGAAGCCTCGCGGCAGCGCCTGGCCGATCTGGAGAAGGACATCGATGCGCTGGAGCGCGAGTTCTCCGATCTCAATGAAATCTGGAAGTCGGAGAAGGCCGCGCTGCAGGGCGCAACCAAGATCAAGGAACAGGTCGAGCAGGCCAAGCTGGAGCTGGAAGCCGCGCAGCGCCGCCAGGATTTCGCCAAGATGAGCGAGATCCAGTACGGCCTGTTGCCACAACTGGAAAAGCAGCTGGCTGCGGCCCAGGAAGCCGAGCACAAGGACTTCAAGCTGGTGCAGGACCGCGTGACCGACGAGGAGATTGCCGAAGTCGTGTCGCGCTGGACCGGCATCCCGGTCAACAAGATGCTCGAAGGCGAGCGCGACAAGCTGTTGCGCATGGAAGAGGTGCTGCACAACCGCGTGGTCGGCCAGGAAGAAGCGATCAAGGTCGTCTCCGATGCGGTACGCCGCTCGCGTGCCGGCCTGTCCGATCCGAATCGTCCGGCCGGCTCGTTCCTGTTCCTCGGCCCGACCGGCGTCGGCAAGACCGAGCTGTGCAAGTCGCTGGCCGAGTTCCTGTTCGACAGTGCCGACGCGATGATCCGCATCGACATGAGCGAGTTCATGGAAAAGCACAGCGTCGCCCGCCTGATCGGTGCGCCCCCGGGCTACGTCGGCTACGAGGAAGGCGGTTACCTGACCGAGGCCGTGCGTCGTCGCCCGTATTCGCTGATCCTGCTCGATGAGGTGGAGAAGGCGCATCCGGATGTGTTCAACATCCTGCTGCAGGTGCTGGACGATGGCCGCCTGACCGACGGCCAGGGCCGCACCGTGGACTTCCGCAACACCGTCATCGTGATGACCTCGAACCTGGGCTCGCACCAGATCCAGGACATGAGCGCCGACGACAGTCCGGAGGCCTACACGCAGATGAAGGCGGCGGTGATGGGCGTGGTACAGGCGCACTTCCGGCCGGAGTTCATCAACCGCCTGGACGACATCGTGGTGTTCCACCCGCTGGACAAGCAGCAGATCAAGCAGATCGCGCGCATCCAGATGCGAGGGCTGGAGAAGCGGCTGGCCGAGCGTGGGTTGAAGCTGGCGGTCTCCGATGCGGCGTTCGACCTGCTCGGCAACGTCGGCTTCGATCCGGTGTATGGCGCGCGCCCGTTGAAGCGTGCAATCCAGTCGCAGCTGGAGAATCCGCTGGCACAGCAGATCCTGTCGGGTGCTTTCGTCAACGGCGACACCATCGAAGTCGGAAACGACGGCGGCCGCCTGGTGTTCGCCAAGGCCTGAACCGGTGGCGCGCCTGCCATGGCTGGCGCGCCACCAAAGCCTCAGCAAGGCACAATGATCCCGTTTTACTTTCGCAAGGACGAGGAGAACCGCATGGACGTTACCCGCAGGGTTTCACTCTGCGTGGCGCTGGCGCTCGCTGCAGTTGCTGGACACGCCGCAGCCGTCGAACAGGTCCAGCTGCCGCCGATGAAGGGTTACCAGCAGGCCCACCAGAGCACCGACGCACAAGGCAACCGCATCACCGAGTACGTGCCGCAGGGCCAGACCGTGCAGGACTGGACCGACATGGTCACCGTCAACGATGCGCCGAACAGTGGCCATGTGAGTCCGCGCGAGTTCCTCGGCATCATCGAGGCGGGGTGGCGCATGGCCTGTCCGGCTGCGCAGAGCCACTGGATCCGCGAAGGCGAGGAGGGCGGACGGCCATTCGCGCTGCTGATGCTCAGTTGCCCGCTGAACCCCGGCACCGGCAAACCGGAGTTCACCTGGATCAAGGGCATGCAGGGCAGGCAGGGCTTCCACACCGTGCAGAAGTCGTTCCGCGCCGAACCGGAGAAGGACGACGTCGTGCAGTGGATCGGCTGGCTGCGCGAGGTTGGCTTGTGCGGCAGCGGCGACGCCCCGGCCTGCCGCTGATCGCAGCAGAAGAGGGCGCCCAGCGGCGCCCTTCATGCATCAGAAGCGGTGCGTATAGCCGCTCATCACGCCGAACTGGTTCGCCTTCTGCACGATCGGGCTGTCGGCGGCATCACCGAGCAGGCGCGTGCCTTCGGCCGAGATGTACCAGTTGCCGTTGCGGCCCACGCGGTGGCTCCACTTCAGGCCGACACCGGCACTGACCAGGCCGGCCTTTGGCTTGTGCTCGGCAAAGCCGGTACGCGCCGCCTGTTCCGGGCTGACGCCGTACCAGGTCTGCATGTAACCGCGGTTGCCGTAGTCGGTGGACACGCTGCCGCTGACCACGCCGCCGGCCAGGTCGAACAGCGGCATGCTCAGGTTCAAGTGCACCTGCTGGGTGGCCAGGCCGTTCTCGGCCTTGTCCTCGTCTTTGCGGGTGAACTGCCAGGAGCCGCTCAGCACGGCTTCGCCCAGCGTATAACCAGCCGAGACGCCGACCAGGGGACGGGTATCGATATCACCCATGCCGCGCAGGAAGTCGGAACCGCCGAGCAGCGAGTCCTTTTCCTTGCGGATGCCGCTGGCGCCGACATACGCGCGCACGCGGGTGTGCTCGCCGATGGAGGTGCCCCAGCCAATGCCACTGGTGCCCAGAAACCATCCACCCGGCGAGGTGACATCAAAGGACAACGACGGCGTCGCACGATACTCCTCGCTGCCGCTGTAGCGCGGCGCCACGCCACCGCCGGCAGCGAGCTCGAAGGTCCAGTGGTCATCCCTGGCGTGGGCGATCGGTGCGGCGAACAGCGGCAACAGGGCCAGGCAGAGCAGGGCGGGGGAACGGCGAAGCTGGGACATGGAAACTCTCGACAATGGGAGGAAGGCAGCGCGCGCATCCGGCGAGTGCTGCAGGGTCGCTAGCGTGGCGATACGCCGGCGACCGATCCGTCCGCAGTTGTGCGGGAGTTGTAATCAACTGTAATTGCACCCAAGGGCGTTCAGCTGGCAGCCAGCGGCCAGTGCATCTCCAGGCGCGCGCCGCCCAATGTGGCGCGGCTGATGCGAAGCTCGCCGCCGTGGCGGACGGCAATGCGGCTGACGATGGCCAGGCCCAGGCCGAAGCCCCCGGTATCGCGGCTGCGGCTGTCATCCAGGCGGGTGAACGGGCGCATCACCTTCTCGCGATCGGGTTCGGCAATGCCGGGACCGTCATCATCCACGCGCAGGCAGGCGCGGCCGCTGACACCGACCAGCGAGACTTCCACCTGCGAGCGCGCATGGCGCAGCGCATTGCCGACCAGGTTGCTCAGTGCCAGCTGCAGCAGGCGCGGCTCGGCATCCACCCGTGGCAATGCACTGGGTTGCACGCGCAGTACCACCCCGGCACGTTCGGCATCACGGCGCGCATCGGCCAGGCAGGCCTGCAGCCAGTCATTGGCTTCGATACGCTGCATCGGTTCGCCTTCGCTGGGGTGCTCCAGGCGCTCATACGCCAGCAGTTCGCTGACCAGCCGGTTGAGTTCGGCCAGATCGCCGTGCAGCCCCTGTGCCAGCCGTGCACGGCGTTCGTGATCGTCGCTGTCCTGCATCAGGTCCAGGCCGAAGGCCACGCGCGCGATCGGCGTGCGCAGCTCATGCGAGATCGCATGGGTCAGGTCGCGCTGGCGCTGCACCAGTTCGGCCACGCGTGCCGCCATGCGGTTGGAATGGTCCACTATGACCCGGATCTGCGAGCGTGGCGAGACCTGCGCGCGTGCCTGCAGATCGCCAGCGCCGATGCGGTCGGCGTGCAGGCGCAGCGCTTCCAGGTCGCGCCAGAGCAGGCGCACCCACGCGTACAGGCTGGCGCCCACCAGCAGCAGGATGCTGAGGTAGGCGGCGATGGTCATGTACGTCGTCATCTGCACCGCGCCAGGCAGGCGCAGGTGCAGCCAGCGGCCATCGCTGCCCTCGATGGGCAGCAGGACCTGCTGGTATTGATCGCGCACGATGAAACCATCGGCCTTCACGGCCACCTGTTCCTGCGCGTCGAGTGCTGGAGGTTTGTCGAGCAGGGTCAGGGCGATGCCGTAGTGTGGCTGCCACTGCTGCAGGCGCTCACGCTGCTGGTCGGCATCCAGGCCGGCCAGGCCACTGCGCAGGGCGTACACCTGACCACGCACCTGCTGGACGAAGACGCGATCCTGCACGGGCGTGTAGATGCCATCCAGGATGTGGTTGAGGAAGAACACCGACACCAGGAAGCAGGCACCAGTGACGAACCACAGCCACAGGAACAGCCGCTTCATGCGGTCCAGGCCGACGGGTTGAACTGGTAGCCGCGGCCCCACACGGTCTTGATCCGCCGCGGTTCGCGCGCGTCATCGCCCAGCTTGCGGCGCAGCTTGCCGATGCTGACATCGACACTACGGTCCAGGCCGTCGAAGCCGATGCCGCGCACCGCCTGCAGGATCTGGTCGCGCGACAGGATCTGCCCCGGCTGGCTGGCCAGCAGCCACAGGATCTCGAATTCGGTGGTGCCCATGTCTACCGGCTGGCCATGCAGATGCACCTCGCGCTGCATGCGGTCGATCAGCAGTTCACCATGCATCAGCCGGCAGGGCGTGCCAGTGTTGCTGCTGCCGTGGCGGCGGCGCAGCAGCGCGCGCAGGCGCGCCAGCAGCAGGCGCGGTTCGATCGGCTTGTGCACATAGTCGTCGGCGCCGGATTCCAGGCCCAGCACCTGCTCGATGTCGTCCTCGCACGCGGTCAGCATCAGGATCGGCACGTCGGAGAAGCTGCGGATCTGCCGGCACACGTCGATGCCGCCGAGGCCGGGCAGCATCAGGTCCAGTACCACCAGCTCGGGCGCATGCTGTCGGCAGGCCGCGCCGGCAAGGTCACCGCGCGCCACATGCTGCACGGCGAAACCATGTTCGTGGAGATAGTCGCTGACCAGTTCGGCCAGGCGACGGTCGTCCTCCACCAGCAGGACCTGCGTCGGAGTACCGTTGGCGGTGGGTGTCCAGGGGGATGGCTGCATGCGCGTGGGGCCTCCGTGCCCGGGCAGGAGCGCCCGGCGGCGAAGCCTATCAACGCCCCGTGACCGCTGCCTGAATCGCGGCCAACCTGATAACCCCCGGTATGGGCGTCATCGCCAGCAGCTTTCAGCGGCGGATGTCGGCTGGCCTATGGTGGCGGCTTCCCCGGATGGAGCCTGGCGCAATGAGCGATCCGCAGTGGCAACTGGAAACCCTGGCCGTGCACGGCGGCTACCGTCCCGACCCGACTACCCGCGCGGTGGCGGTGCCGATCTACCAGACGGTGGCGTATGCCTTCGATGACACCCAGCACGGTGCCGACCTGTTCGACCTGAAGGTGCCGGGCAATATCTATACGCGCATCATGAACCCCACCACCGACGTACTGGAGCAGCGCCTGGCTGCGCTGGAAGGCGGCATCGGTGCGCTGGCGCTGGCCTCGGGGCAGGCCGCGATCACCTATGCCATCCAGACCATTGCAGAGGCCGGGGACAACATCGTCGCCTCCAGCGCGCTGTATGGCGGCAGCCTCAACCTGCTGGCGCACACGCTGCCGCAGTACGGCATCCAGGCGCGCTTTGCTGATCCGGCTGATCCTTCTGCGTTCGCCGCGCTGATCGACGAGCGCACCAAGGCGGTGTTCGTCGAATCCATCGGCAACCCGCGTGGCAACGTCACCGACATCGCTGCGATTGCGGAGGTCGCGCATGCCGCCGGGGTGCCGCTGATCGTCGACAATACGGTGGCCACGCCCTTCCTGCTGCGCCCGTTCGAGCACGGCGCCGACATCGTGGTGCACTCGCTGACCAAGTACCTGGGCGGCCACGGCACCAGCCTGGGCGGCGCGATCATCGATTCGGGCCGCTTCGACTGGACCGCACAGCCCCAACGCTTCGCGCGGCTCAACCAGCCCGACCCCAGCTACCATGGCGTGGTCTATACCGAAGCCCTGGGGCCAGCGGCCTACATCGGCCGCGCGCGGGTGGTCCCGCTGCGCAATACCGGCGCTGCGTTGTCGCCGTTCAATGCGTTCCTGATCCTGCAGGGCATCGAGACCCTGGCCCTGCGCATGGAACGCATCAACGCCAATGCACTGGCCGTCGCGCAGTACCTGAAGGCGCACGCCAAGGTAGCGTGGGTGCGCTACGCCGGACTGGCCGACGACCCCGAGCACGCCGCCGCGCAGCGCTATCTGGGTGGGCACGGCTCGGGCGTGCTGACCTTCGGCCTGCCGGGCGGGCGCGAGGCAGGCGCACGTTTCCTTGACGCGCTGAAATTGTTCACCCGCCTGGTCAACCTGGGCGATGCGAAGTCACTGGCCACCCATCCGGCCTCGACCACCCACCGCCAGTTGGATGCGGCGGAACTGGCCAAGGCCGGCGTCAGTGAAGACACCGTGCGGCTGTCGATCGGCATCGAGCACATCGGCGACCTGCGCGCCGACCTGGAGCAGGCCCTGGCCGCAGCCTGATAGCCGCGCGCTTGGTGCATATCGCCACAGGCGATCACCACCGGTGGCGCGATGCGCTACGGTGGAACTGCCTCTCCAAGGCGTGGCAACGTGGCGATCCAGATCCCCGGTCGATGCGGGTCGACCGGGGATTTTTTTGTTTCCGGGGTCAGATCCGTTTTCCTGCGGAAAACGGATTTGACCCAATGCACCAACAGCAGCGGGGAACTGTCGAAGGCGGACCCACCCCGCCATCCCACGGAATGCCTGCTTTTGCTTTTGCCGTTGCAGTTGAAGTTGCTTCAGCAGGTGCCGGGCTGCAAGCCCTGCCGCAAGCACACTTCTCACACCACCGGGATACTGTGCTGCCCCAGATTCCGGTACGGCGGTGTGGACATGATCATCTCCGCCAGCGAGTACGCCAGCTCACGTTCGGCCATCACCGTGCCATCGGCACCGTGTTCCAGCAGATGCTTCACTTCCGCATCGCTGTGCGCGCGCGCCAGCAGGGTCAGGTCCGGGTTGATCGCACGCAGCTTGGCCAGTGCCTCGCCGGCTTCCAGCGGCTGTGGGATCGCCAGCACTGCGATCTTGGCCCGCTCCGGATGGGCCTCGGCCAGCACCCGGTCGGCGGCGGCGCTTCCACGGATCGCTGCCAGGCCCCTGGCGTGCGCCTGCTCGACGTGCTCTTTGTTGTCATCGATCACCAGCACCGGCACGCCACGGTCGCTCAGCACCTGCGCCAGTTCGCTGCCGACCCGGCCATAGCCGATCACGATGGCGTGGTCATGCAGGTCCCGTGACGGGCCGATGGCTTCAGGCGGCTCGGGTGCCTGCGGGGACTGCTCCTGCTTGGCCTGCCAACGGTCGAGCAGGCCGAACACCAGTGGGTTGAGCATGATCGACACCAGCGCACCGGCCAGCACCAGCGACTGGCCTTCCTTCGGCAGGATCTGCAGCGCCACGCCCAGGCCGGCGATGATGAAGGCGAACTCGCCGATCTGTGCCAGGCTGGCCGAGATGGTCAGCGCGGTGCTGGTCGGGTGGCCGAACGCACGCACGATGAAAAATGCCGCCGCCGACTTGCCGAACATGATGATGGCGACGGTGGCCAGCACCTGCCACGGATGCTGGACGAGGATGTTGGGGTCAAACAGCATGCCGACCGAGACGAAGAACAGCACCGCGAACGCATCGCGCAGCGGCAACGAATCATGCGCGGCCTTGTGGCTCAGCTCCGATTCGTTGAGCAGCATGCCGGCGAAGAACGCGCCCAGCGCGAACGAGACACCGAACAACATGGCCGAACCGAACGCCACGCCCAGCGCGATCGCCAGCACCGACAGAGTGAACAGCTCGCGCGAACCGGTACCGGCGATACGTTCGAGGATCCACGGGATGACCCGGCGCCCGACCACCAGCATCACCGCCACGAACAGGCCCAGCTGCACGAACGTCCAGCCGATGTCGGCCAGCACGCTGCCCAGCGAGTGCGATTCCTTGGCCGCGTCGGGGCCGAACACACCGGCCATCACCGGCATCATCACCAGTGCCAGCACGCAGGCCAGGTCTTCCACGATCAGCCAGCCGACCGCGATCTTGCCGCGCATGGTCTCCAGCAGACGGCGTTCCTCCATCGCCCGCAGCAGCACCACGGTACTGGCGGTGGCCAGCGAGAAACCGAAGATGACGCCGTGGATGGCCGGCCAGCCCATCAGCGAGGCCACGCCCCAGCCGAGCAGGGTGGCCACCGCGATCTGGCCGATGGCACCGGGGATGGCGATGGCCTTGACCGCCATCAGGTCCTTCAGCGAGAAGTGTAGGCCGACGCCGAACATCAGCAGCATCACGCCCAGTTCGGCCAGCTGGTTGGCCAGCGCCTGGTCGGCGACGAAGCCGGGGGTGAACGGGCCTACGCAGATGCCAGCAACCAGGTAACCGACCAGAGGGGACAAGCGGAGCTTGTTGGCCAGCGCGCCGAAGATGAAGGCGAGCCCCAGGCCAACGGCCACGATGTTGATCAGGTCGGTGTCATGGTGCATCGGCACTCGCAGGAAATCGGGGGGATGTCCCGATTTTCACCTAATGGGCCAGATGCAGCAAACCCTGCAGGAAAATGGGGTCAGAGCCCTTTTTCCAGCAGGAAAAGGGCTCTGACCCCACAGGGTATGCCGGCCAGCGGCCGGCACTACCCCTTACCAGGTGTACTTGATCCGCCCGTACACATACGCGCCGTTGAAGCCGAACGGCGAGTAGTTGCTGTAGGGCAGCATGCCGAAGGTGGAGTTCTGCAGGTCTTCGGTGCGGTCCGGGTACTTGTCCAGCAGGTTGTCGGCGCCCACGGTCAGGGTCCAGTTGCTGCTCGGCTTGTAGCTGGCCGAGGCATCCACCACCCAGGCATCGCCGTAGGTCTGGTCGCGCAGCGCGGTGGCCGAGTTGCGCACGGTGAACTTGCCGTAGCGGGTTGCGGCCAGGCCCAGTTCCCAGTGATCCGAACGCCAGGTGCCACTCAGGATCGCCTTGTCGCGCGGGTAGCTGTCCTCGATGCGACCGATCTCATCACGGCCGATCAGCGACTGGGTCAGGCCCAGGGTGCCGAACACCGCCGGAGTGCCGCCGACACGGCGCACTTCGGTGTCGTTGTAGCTGTAGGCGGCGGTCAGCTCCAGGCTGCTGGCGCTGAACGGCACCGTGTAGCTGGACACGAAGTCGACGCCACGGGTGCGCGTATCCAGGCCGTTGGTGAAGTACGAGAACGCAGTCACCTGCGGCAGGCCCAACCCGGCCAGCAGGGCACTGGAGGCCGCGTTGGTAGTGATGCTGGACGACAGCGCGATGCGGTCATCGATGTCGATCTGGTACGCATCGACGGTGATGTACAGGCGGTCGACCGGCTGCAGTACCAGGCCCAGGCTGTAGGAGGTGGACGTCTCGGCCTTCAGCGGCGAGGCGCCCAGTGCCTGCGCGGCCGGGCTGGTGGTCGGGAAGGTGCCGCGCTCGACGAACACGCCGTTGAGGAACTGGCTGGTGACCGCCTGGTAGCCCTGCTGCGCCAGCGACGGTGCACGGAAGCCGCTGGAGGCGGTGGCACGCACCGCGACCTTGTCGGTGAACGCATAGCGTGCCGACAGCTTGCCGGAGAAGCGGTCGCCGAAGTCCGAGTAGTCCTCGTAGCGGCCGGTGATGCCGGCCGAGAACTTCTCGGTCAGGTCCGCTTCCAGGCCCGCATAGACCGCGTAGTTGTGGCGGTCGGCATGCACTTCATTGGTCGGGGTGAAGCCGGCGAAGCCCTGCGCGCCGCTGCCGGTGTACGAGTTCAGTTCGCCCGGGTTCTGGTCCCACTTCTCCTTGCGGTACTCACCGCCGAAGGACAGCGTGACCGGGTAGGCAAGGCCCCAGTCCAGCGACTTGGTCAGGTCGGCGTTGAAGATGTCCTGCTGGTACTTCAGCGTGCCGTCGTAGAACGAGCGCGGGCTGGTCGCACCGAGGCTGTAGTTGATGCTGTTGCGGGTGTGGAAATCGAGGGTGTTCTCGCCGTGGTTCAGGCTCAGGTCCCAGGTCCAGCCGCTGTCGGTGTTGCCCTTGACCCCGGCCACCAGCGAGCGGTCCTTGGAATACTGGTTGATCTCCGGCACGTAGCCGTCCGGATAGGTCTGCGCCAGCAGCGCGCTCTGCCCGCTGTGGTTGCGCGAACGGTAGAACGCAAACGAGGTGATGTCGCGATTGCTGAGCAGCGCGCTGGCGTAGCCGGTCACGTGGTCGCTGAAGTCGAAGCTGGCGTTGGCCGACGCAGCAGTGGCATCCACGCGCGGGTCGCCGACGATGAAGGTCTTCTGGCCGATGCTGGGGAAGTTGCCGGTGTTCGGCGTGGTGCCGCGGTACGGGCCGGCGCGGTTGCTTTCATCCTGCTGGCTGATCTGGCCGGCCACGTGCACGCGGCCTCGGCCGTTGCCGAACTCGACGCCGGTATCGCCGGAAAGCTGGTACTTGTTGCCGTCGCCGGCGGAGTACTGGCCGTAGTCCACGGCCAGGCTGCCGCCACTGCCGCTGCCCTTGAGCACGATGTTGATGACGCCGGCAATGGCGTCCGAGCCGTACTGCGCCGACGCGCCGTCGCGCAGCACTTCCACGCGCTCGATCGCGGCGATCGGGATCGCGTTGATGTCCACCGCAGACGAGCCACGACCGATGCTGCCGTTGACGTTGATCATCGCTGAGGTGTGGCGGCGCTTGCCGTTGACCAGCACCAGCACCTGGTCCGGCGACAGGCCGCGCAGTTGCGCCGGGCGCACGCCGCTGGTGCCGTCGGTCAGTGCCGGGCGCGGGAAGTTCAGCGAGGGCAGGGCGCGTGAAAGGGCGGTGGCCAGTTCGCTGGTGCCGGTGGACTGCAGCGCTTCGGGGGTGATGATGTCGATCGGCGACTGCGATTCGGCGACGGTGCGGTCGGCCACGCGGGTGCCGGTGACGATCACGGTGTCCAGGGTGTTGGCGGCGGTGCCGGCCTGCTGGGCGGCGGCGACGAACGGAGAGCCACCGAGTGCGACAGCGACGGCGGCGGCGATCAGGCTGGTCGTGCGGGTCATCGGGATGGGCTCCGGTTGGCGGGGGCGGCACCGGAATCGACATCACGGGGGTGAGGCGGACGGCGGTTGTTGCGGTGCGCAATACAGCAATTAACGGGATATTCAGTGCCTGTCAAATGCCGGTCATCGGAAAAAACGTTGCAGCAGCAACCATTTAGCCCGGGCAGGCATCGGCGGGGAGGAGACCCGGGACGCGCGCGGCGAGGACGTGGGAGAGAGGAACGTCGGCCACTGCGCATCCCGGGACGCGTCAAGTATTCGTTAACGCTAGAATTGCGTCGCAGGAACAGTGCTCACCAGCACATTCCATCCGGTTATATGGACCCCTTCCCCGATGATCTCCCTTCGTAATTTCGCCTTGCGCCGCGGCGAGCGGCTGCTGTTGTCCAATGTCGACCTGACCCTGCACGCCGGTTACCGGGTAGGTGTGGTCGGCCGCAACGGTGCTGGCAAATCCAGCCTGTTCGCGGCGGTGAAGGGCGAACTGGAGGCCGACAAGGGTGACGTCGACCTGCCCGGCAAGGTCCGTATCGCCAGCGTGGCCCAGGAAACCCCGTCGCTGCCGGACCCGGCGCTGAGCTTCGTGCTGGGCGGCGATACCGAGGTGGCCGCGGTGCTGGCCGAAGAGGCCGAGGCGACCGCCCGCGAAGACTGGGAGGCGGTGGCCAACGCACACACGAAGATGGCCGAGATGGGCGCCTACGACGCCGAAGCGCGCGCCGGCAAGCTGTTGCACGGCCTTGGTTTCCCGGCCGAGACCCACCACCGCGCGGTGTCCTCGTTCTCCGGTGGCTGGCGCGTGCGCCTGAACCTGGCCCGCGCGCTGATGATGCCCAGCGACCTGCTGCTGCTCGACGAACCGACCAACCACCTCGATCTGGACGCGGTGTACTGGCTGGAACAGTGGCTGCTGAAGTACCCGGGCACCCTGCTGCTGATCTCGCATGACCGCGAGTTCCTCGACAACGTGGCCACCCACACCCTGCACCTGCACGGCGGCGGCGCCAAGCTCTACCCGGGCGGCTACACCGATTTCGAGCGCCAGCGCGCCGAACAGCTGCGCCAGCAGCAGATCGCGCACGAGAAGGAGCAGGCCGAGCGTGCCCACCTGCAGAGTTTCATCGACCGCTTCAAGGCGCAGGCCAGCAAGGCCGCGCAGGCGCAGAGCCGCATGAAGCGCCTGGCCAAGCTGGCCGGCACCGAAGCGGTGCGCGCCGAACGCGAGTTCCGCATCGAGTTCGCGCCGCCGGCCAAGCTGCCGTTCTCGCTGATCCGCCTGAATCACGTCGAGGCCGGCTATGGCCAGGACGCGGTGATCCTGCACAACGTCGGCTTCGGCCTGGAAGCGGGCCAGCGCATTGGCCTGCTCGGCCCGAACGGCGCCGGCAAGACCACGTTGGTGAAGACCCTGGTGGGCGAGCTGGCGCCGATCGTCGGTGAGCGCATGGCGCACCCGGACCTGAAGATCGGCTACTTCGCCCAGCACACGGTGGAGTCGCTGCACGAAGGCCAGTCGCCGATGGAGCACTTCCGCGAGATCGCCCCGGACGCACCGAACCAGTCGTTCCGCGACTTCCTCGGCAAGTGGAACTTCCCGGGTGACCGCGCGTTCGAGCCGGTCGATGGCTTCTCCGGTGGCGAGCGCGCACGCCTGGCGCTGGCGCTGATCGCCTGGCAGCAGCCGAACGTGCTGCTGCTGGACGAACCGACCAACCACCTTGATCTGGAAATGCGCGAAGCGCTGGCCGAAGCATTGGCCACCTTCGAAGGCGCGATCGTGATGGTCTCGCACGACCGCCATCTGATCGGCCTGGTCTGCGATACCTACTGGCGCGTGGCCGATGGCGTGGTCGAGCCGTTCGATGGCGACCTGGATGCCTACGCCGCGTGGCTGCGGACCCGCCCGCAGGCGCAGGGCACCAAGGCGCGCATGGAACAGGTGGAAGAGCCGGTGGTGGTCAAGACCGCCCCGGTGGCGCAGGTGGTGCAGAAGAAGCCGGTGAACCCGCACAAGCTGGCCGCGGCCGAGGCCAAGGTGGCCGAGCTGGAGGGTGCACTGGCCGAGCTGGACCGGCAGCTGGCCGACCCGGCCAACTACGCCGATGCCACGCGCATGGCGGTACTTGGCCGTGACCGCGAAACCGCCGCCGCGCAGCTGGAAAAGGCCGAAGCCGCCTGGATGGAACTGCTCGAGTCCTGATGCCATCGGTAGCGCCGGGCCATGCCCGGCGAGCGCAACGGATCGCAAAAGCCGCCGGGCATGGCCCGGCGCTACCCACGTCCCCTGCGTTTCATCCCTGCGCCTGCAGCCACTCGCGGAACCGCTTTGCCGGCTCGCGCTCTGCACGCGAGCGCAGCCGCGTCAGCCAGTAGCGTCCCAGCTCCAGTGTGGTGCCGAACGGCTGCAGCAGGCGGCCTTCGGCCAGCTCCTGCTCGAACATGCGCAGCGGCAGCAGCGCCACGCCGGCGCCGCCGACCGCGGCCATCGCCACTGTCAATGACGAATCAAACACCGGCCCGCGGGCTTCCACGCCACTCACTCCTGCCGCCTGCAACCAGCGCGGCCATTCGTCGCTGCGGTAGGAGCGCAGCAGCGGCAGCGTGCCCAGGTCGCGCGGCTGTTTCAGCCGCCGCGCCAGTGCCGGCGCGCACAGCGGCGCGAACGGCGCGTCGAGGATCGCCGTGCAGGCCTGGCCCTGCCAGTCGCCATCACCAAACCGGATGGCCAGGTCCAGGCCTTCGCCGGCCAGGTCGATGCGGTTGTTGTGGGTCTGCAGGCGCAGCTCGATGTCCGGGTGCGCTGCCTCGAACGCGGCCAGCCGTGGCAGCAGCCAGCCGGTGGCGAAGGTGCCGACCACGCCCAGGGTCAGCACTTCACGCGCAGGTCCGCCGGTGTAACGCGCGATGCTGGCCGAGATGCGTTCAAACGATTCGTTGAGCACCGGATACAGCGCCGCGCCTTCTTCGGTGAGCGCCACGCCGCGCGGCAGGCGATGGAACAGGCGGATGCCGAGCCGGTCCTCAAGCCCGCGAATCTGGTGGCTCAGCGCGGCCTGGCTGACACACAGCTCCAGCGCGGCACGGGTGAAGTTCTGGTGGCGGGCGGCGGCCTCGAAGGCGCGCAGCGCGTTCAGGGGCAGGGTAGGGTGCAACATCGCGCAGTCGTGAGCTGGAGTGATGTCTGATCCTAACGCTTCAACCATGGATTTCGGAAAATTAAGGGGTTGAATGCGTCAGGCATTAATTCACTTCATGCCTCCTGTTGATTTTTTGCGCTGGTCGCCCCCGATAGCGGCTTCAATAATCGAGCGGTCCCCAGGAGAACCCGTATGCTCGCCCGTCGCCGATTCCTGCAGTTCAGTGGTGCCGCCGTGGCTTTCCCGCTTGCCCTGCCGCTGCTGGCACGTGCTGCGGGCAAGACCACCGCCAACGCACCCACCGATGCCGCCATTACCGCCGCCACTGACTTCGCCGCGCTGGAAAAGGCCTGCGCCGGACGCCTCGGCGTGACCCTGCTGGACACTGCCAGCGGTCGCCGCATCGGTCATCACCAGGACGAGCGCTTCCCGATGTGCAGCACCTTCAAGAGCATGCTGGCGGCTACCGTGCTCAGCCAGGCCGAGCGCACGCCGGCATTGCTGGACACCCGCGTGCCGGTGCGCGAGGCCGATCTGCTCTCGCACGCACCGGTTACCCGCCGCCATGCAGGCAAGGACATGACGGTGCGCGATCTGTGCCGTGCCACGATCATCACCAGCGACAACACCGCCGCCAACCTGCTGTTCGGCGTGGTCGGTGGCCCGCCCGCAGTGACCGCGTTCCTGCGCGCCAGTGGCGATACGGTGAGCCGCAGTGACCGCCTGGAGCCGGAGCTGAACAGCTTTGCCAAGGGCGACCCGCGCGACACCACCACGCCGGCGGCGATGGCCGCGACCCTGCAGCGCGTGGTGTTGGGCGAGGTACTGCAACCGGCTTCGCGGCAGCAGCTGGCCGACTGGCTGATCGACAACGAAACCGGCGACGCCTGCCTGCGCGCGGGCCTGGGCAAGCGTTGGCGCGTGGGTGACAAGACCGGCAGCAATGGTGAAGACGCGCGCAACGACATCGCCGTGCTGTGGCCCGTAGCCGGAGGCGCCCCGTGGGTGTTGACGGCTTATCTGCAGGCGGGCGCGATCAGCTACGAGCAACGCGCTAGCGTGCTGGCACAGGTGGGGCGGATTGCCGACCGGTTGATCGGATGAGGTAACCGGGGTCATTCAAACGTGGGTTGCCGGATCGGTTCGGCGCGCGCATCCTGCGCGCGTTCGAACCCCACGGAAGACCCCGATGAGCCATGAGTTGATCTACCTGCTGCTGATCTTCGCGCTGCTGGTGATCCCGCGCGCGCTGCAGCGCTTCAGCCTGCCCGCACCACTGACCTGCCTGCTGTTCGGCATCATCGGCATGCTCTGGCTGGGGGATCAGGCACATGATGCGGTGATCGGACTGCTGGCCACCCTGGGCATTTCCTCGCTGTTCCTGTTCGCCGGCCTGGAAGTGGACCTGCAGGCGCTGCGCCGTGGCATGTGGCCGCTGCTGGCGCACCTGGTGATCCGTACCGGCACGCTGTTCGGCGTGGGCTGGCTGGCTTGGCGCTATGCGGGGCTGCCGTGGCAGGCCGCTGGCCTGTTGGCGTTGGCGCTGCTGACGCCGTCCACGGGCTTCATCATGGATTCGCTGTCGCGGCTGGGCCTGAGCGAGGACGAGCGGTTCTGGGTGACCAGCAAGGCCATCGCCGGCGAACTGCTGGCGCTGGCGGCGTTGTTCATCGTGCTGCAGGCCGGCGATCCGGGGCATATGGCGCTGTCCAGCCTGGCGCTGCTGGCGATGATGGTCGGCCTGCCGTTGCTGTTCATCGCGCTGGGTCGCTGGGTGGCACCGCATGCGCCCGGCTCGGAGTTCTCGCTGCTGGTGATGGTCGGCATGGTCGCGGCCTACATCACCTACCTGCTGGGCGTGTACTACCTGGTTGGCGCGTTCATCGCCGGCCTGGTCGCGCGCCTGCTGCACCAGCGCATGCCGCTGCTGGCCTCGCACGAGAACCTGCACGCGCTGCGCTTGTTCGCCTCGTTCTTCGTGCCGTTCTACTTCTTCAACGCCGGCACCAAAGTTCCCAGCGAAGCGCTCAGCTTCGAGGCGCTGGGGCTGGGCATCGTGATCACCCTGGTGGTGCTGCCGCTGCGCATCGGCGTGGTCTGGCTGCAGCGCCGGGTGATGTTCGGCGAGAGCTTCCGCAGCAGCCTGCGGGTCTCGCTGGCGCTGGCACCGACGCTGATCTTCACCCTGGTGCTGGCGGCGATCATGCGCGAGCGCTTCCAGATCCCGGCGGTGCTGTTCGGTGCGCTGTTGCTGTACGCGGCGCTGACTACGCTGCTGCCTTCGCTGGTGTTCCGTACCCCGTTTGACGTTGATCCGGTGGAGCAGGAGCCGGCCGGTCAGGGCGAGGCCGCACCGGTGGCGGCGACCGAAGCACTGCCGACAGCACCGTCTGCCGAGCGCTGAGCAGGACTGGCGCGCGGTTTGCGCCCATCGTCCATGGCCGTTAGGGTTGGGGCATGAGATCGATTGCCGTTGCCACTACCGCCGCCCTCCTGCTCAGCCTCGCTGCGTGCACGCAGCGCTCCGATACGGTCGCCCATGATCTGGCGACCGCACCGGCCGACGCCTTCATGGCCGCCATCGCTGCACATTGCGGCCAGGCCTACGCCGGCAAGGTGGTGGAGGACACGCCGGGACCGACCGGCAAGGATCCGTTCGCCGGGCAGCGCCTGGTCATGCATGTGCGTGGCTGCGCCGACCCGGCGCATGAGCTGCGCATCCCGTTCCACGTGGGTGATGACCACTCGCGGACCTGGGTGCTGACCCGCACGCCGAACGGGCTGCGGCTGAAGCACGACCACCGCCACGAAGATGGCAGCCCCGACGCGATCACCCTCTACGGTGGCGACAGCACGCCGCCCGGTACCGCCGAGCGCCAGCAGTTCCCGGCCGATGCCGATTCGGTGGCGATGTTCCGCCGCGCCGACATGCTGGCGTCGACCCACAACACCTGGGCGATGGAGATCGATCCGGACCAGACGTTCGTCTACGAACTGACGCGCCCGGACGGCCGCCGCTTCCGCGTGCAGTTCGACCTGAGCAAGCCGGTCGACCTGCCACCGCCACCTTGGGGTGATGAGGCCGCGCAGCCAGCCCGGTAGCGCCGGGCCGTGCCCGGCGGGTTTTCTGCAGTTGTCCGCGCCACTGCGCTCGCCGGGCATGGCCCGGCGCTACCCCTCACCGCGTGCCGAAGCGCGCCCGGCAGCCGTTGCTCACCCACACCTGGCCACGCGAGTAACCCCAGCTGCGGCCTTCCTGGCAGGCGCTGCCCGACAACTGCTGCTGCAGCACCGGCCGGCCCTGGCGCTCATCCCAGTCGCAGGTCTGCGAGCGGTTGTTGTTGCTGCTGCAGGTGACGGAATAGTTGCTGTTGCCGCCGCCCCAGCCGCCGCCGCCCCAGCCGCGGGCCTCGGCGAATTCGGCACGGCAGCCGTTGCTGACCCACACCGCGCCATTGCGCACGCCCCAGGTACGGCCCTCGTCGCAAGGGCTGCCGGACAGCTGGCGGACCAGGCGGGCATTGCGCCAGCCGACCGGGCAGCTGCGCTCGCGGTTGTTCTGACTCTCGCAGCGGATGGTCTCGCCGGGCCGGCCGTTGTTGCCGCCCCAGCCGCCCCCGTTGCCGCCGCCCCAGCCGCCACGGGCCTCGACGAACTCCGCGCGGCAGCCGTTGCTGACCCAGATGCTGCCGTTACGGCTGCCCCAGGTGCGGCCTTCGTCGCAGGCGCTGCCGGACAGCTGGCGGACCAGCTGCGCATTGCGCCAACCGGTGTTGCAGACCCGTTCGCGGTTGTTCTGGCTTTCGCAGCGGACCACGCCGCTCTGCGCATGCGCGGAAGGGGTGGGCAGGGCCAGGGTGCCCAGCGCACCCAGGCTGAGGGTTACGGCCAGGCTGGCCAGGGACAGCGGTTTCATGGTGGCATCCCATACGGTGGTAGGTGCCCGACTATAGGGAGGGAGGCGATCAAGCCGGTGTGACTGGCCGGATTTGCCCCGGCCGGGGCCTCGGCCGCAGAATACGAGGCTTTCCGGCCCCCATCCGGTGCCGGCGTTCTCCAGCGGAGCTTCCCCCCATGCGTACCCACTTCTGCGGCCTGGTCGATGAGACCCTGATTGGCCAGACTGTCACCCTCGCCGGCTGGACCGACGTGGCCCGTAACCAGGGCGGCGTCTGCTTCATCGATCTCCGCGATCATGAAGGCATCGTGCAGGTGACCGTGGAAGTCGACAACGCCGACGTGTTCGCCGTGGCCGCGTCGCTGGGCTATGAGGATGTGCTGCAGGTGGAAGGCGTGGTGCGTGCACGCCACGCGGTGAACGACAAGATGCGCACCGGCAAGGTGGAAGTGATCGCCACCGCCATCACCGTGCTGAACAAGGCCGCGCCGCTGCCGTTCCACGCGCACGAGAACCCGGGCGAGGAAACCCGCCTGAAGTACCGCTACCTGGACCTGCGCCGTCCGGAAATGCAGCGCATGCAGCGCACCCGCATCAAGCTGGTGCAGGCCCTGCGCCGCCACCTGGACGAGAAGGGCTTCCAGGACATCGAGACCCCGATCCTGACCAAGGCCACCCCGGAAGGCGCGCGCGACTTCCTGGTGCCGGCGCGCATGCACCCGGGCGAGTTCTATGCCCTGCCGCAGAGCCCGCAGCTGTTCAAGCAGATCCTGATGGTGGCCGGCTTCGACCGTTACTACCAGATCGCGCGCTGCTTCCGCGATGAAGCACTGCGTGCCGACCGCCAGCTGGAGTTCACCCAGCTGGACATGGAATTCGCCTTCGTGCGCGAGCGCGACGTGCAGGACTTCGTCGAAGACATGATCCGCGCCATCTTCAAGGAAGTGGTCGACGTCCAGCTGGATGCCAGCTTCCCGCGCATGACCTGGGCCGAGGCGATGCGTCGCTACGGTTCGGACAAGCCGGACCTGCGCATCGCGCTGGAGCTGGTCGACGTGGCTGAACTGGTCAAGGACAGCGAGTTCGCAGTGTTCACCGGCCCGGCCAACGATGCCGAAGGCCGCGTCGCCGCGCTGCGGATCCCGGGCGGCGCAGCGCTGAGCCGCAAGCAGATCGACGAGTACGCCGCGCACGCCGCCAAGTACGGCGCCAAGGGCCTGGCCTACATCAAGATCGCCGACAACGGCGAAATCAGCTCGCCGATCCAGAAGTTCTTCAGCGAGGCCTCCTTCGCTGCGCTGGTGGCCCATGTTGGCGCCGGCAACGGCGACATCGTGTTCTTCGGTGCCGGTGGCTACAACAAGGTCTCCGACTTCATGGGCGCGCTGCGCCTGAAGGCCGGCAAGGACTTCGGCCTGGTCGCCGACGGCTGGGCGCCGCTGTGGGTCACCGACTTCCCGATGTTCGAATGGGACGAGGAAGAACAGCGTTACGTCGCCCTGCATCACCCCTTCACCGCACCGGCCGTGGACGACATCGCCGACCTGCGCGCCAACGCCCGTACCGCCGTTTCGCGCGGCTACGACATGGTGCTCAACGGCAATGAGATCGGCGGTGGTTCGATCCGTATCCACCGTCCGGACATGCAGAGCGCGGTGTTCGAGCTGCTCGGCATCGGTGCCGAAGAGGCCCGCGCCAAGTTCGGCTTCCTGCTCGACGCGCTGAACTACGGCGCGCCGCCGCACGGTGGCATCGCCTTCGGCATCGACCGCATCGCCGCGCTGATGGCCGGCACCGAATCGATCCGCGACGTCATCCCGTTCCCGAAGACTACCGGTGCACAGGATCTGATGACCGACGCGCCGTCGCCGATCGTCGACGCGCAGCTGGCCGAAGTGCACATCCAGGTTCGCCCCAAGACCAACTGATCAGGAGATCCAGGCAATGACCGAGTTTGCGTTTTCGCTGGAGTGGGAAAAGCTGGGCAATGAAGGCTCCGAGGCCAACCTGGTCACCGAGCGTGCACGGGTGTTCGGTGGTTGGCTGGTCCGCGTCGGTACCAACCCGGCGGCGATGGCCCTGACCTTCGTCGCCGACGGCGAAGGCCGTTGGGACGGTGAAGACTTCGGCGTCGAGGATTACGAGGACGACGAAGAGGAAGAGTACGACGAGGACGAGGAAGGCGAGGAAGAAGAGGACGAAGAGGAGTACGAGGAAGAGGACGGGGAAGAAGAAGCGGAGTCGCCTGAAAAGGCTTGACCCCTGCTTCGCCCTGGCGTCAACTTCCTGCATGTATTCGATCCGCCGCGCCACTGTGGACGACGCGCCGACCCTGTCGGCGCTGGCCGCCCGCACGTTCACTGAAACCTTCGGCCATCTGTACCCGCCGCAGGACCTGCAGGCCTTCCTGGAGGAGGCCTACGCGGTCGAGCGCCAGAGCGTGATCCTGGCCCACCCCGATTACGCGGTGTGGCTGCTGGAACTGGATGGGGAGGCGGTCGGCCATGCCGCCGCCGGCCCCTGCGGCCTGCCGCACCCGGACGTGAAGCCCGGTGACGGCGAACTCAAGCGCCTGTACCTGATCAAGACGCAGCAGAGCTGCGGCTGGGGCAGCCGCCTGCTGGAAACCGCGCTGGCCTGGCTGGAACACGAGGGCCCGCGCACCCTGTGGTTGGGCGTGTGGTCGGAGAACTTCGGCGCACAGCGCTTCTACGCCCGCTACGGTTTCGAGAAGGCCGGCGAATACCTGTTCCCGGTGGGCGACACGAACGATCTCGAATTCATCCTGCGCCGCGCACCGCGCGCGGCCTGATGTTCACTGCCGCTTGCTGCGCGCGCGTGTTCAATCACCGTACGTTCCTGCCCCGCTGACCGCCAGGCTGTTTGCATGACTCCCCCCGTATTGCTGCTGCATGGCATCTGGAATGCCCGCGCCTGGGTCGGGCCGCTGGCCTGGCGCCTGCGCGCGCGCGGCTTCCAGGTGCACGCGTTTGGTTATTCCTCGGTGTTCGGTGGCCCGGACGTGGCCGTACCGCAGCTGCTGGAGTGGCTGGCCGACGCCGGCCCGCTGAGTTTGGTCGGCCACAGCCTGGGCGGGCTGCTGGCGCTGGAAGCGCTGCGGCGCAATCCGCAGCTGCCGGTGCAGCGCGTGGTCTGCCTGGGTTCGCCGCTGCGCGGCAGTGGTACCGCACGCTCGTTGTCCGAGCACGGCTGGGGCCTGGCGCTGGGCCGCAGCAGCGAGCTGCTGCTCGATGGCCTGCCGGACTGGCAGGGCCGGGCGGAGGTTGGCCTGATCGCCGGCTCGGTACCGCATGGGCTGGGCAGCCTGCTGGGTGCCATCGACGATGCCTCCGACGGCACCGTGGCACTGGCCGAGACCCGCCTGCCGGGGCTGGCCGACCATTGCGTGGTGCGCACCAGCCACAGCGGCCTGGTGGTATCGCCCGACGCCGCGCGGCAGACCGCGCATTTCCTGCGTCATGGCCGTTTCGACCACAGCCGCGACGCCGTCGCCGCGTAAGTTGGTGGGAGCGAACGGCCTGCCAGGGTGCGTGCGAACGGCACCAGGGTGGGTGCCGTTCGCACGCTCTTCGCCGGGCATGGCCCGGCGCTACCGGGAAAAGCACCACCAGATCGCCAGCGGTAGCGCCGGGCCATGCCCGGCGAGCGCAGCGGCATCCATCGGGCCTAGACACGGTTGCAGCGCCCGATCAGGTAGAATCCGCGCCTTGATCCTGAAGCAGCCAGACGGTAGCACCCATGGGTAGAGGCCCCTCCATCGAAGCCCGCAAGAACGCGTCCGACGCGAAGCGCGGCAAGATTTTCACCAAGATCATCCGCGAGATCGGCGTCGCCGCGCGCGGCGGTGGAGGCGACCCCAACAACAACCCGCGCCTGCGCGTGGCGGTGGACAAGGGCCTGGCCGTGAACATGTCCAAGGACGTGATCGAGCGCGCCATCAAGAAGGCCACCGGTGAACTGGAAGGCGTCGATTACGAGGAAGTCCGCTACGAGGGCTACGCCCCCGGTGGCGTGGCCGTGATCGTCGACTGCCTGACCGACAACCGCGTGCGCACCGTGGCCGATGTCCGCCATGCGTTCAGCAAGTGCGGCGGCAACATGGGCACCGAAGGCTCGGTGGCCTTCATGTTCAAGCGCCTGGGCGTGCTCAGCTTCGCCCCGGGCGCCGACGAGGAGGCCATCACCGAAGCCGCCATCGAGGCCGGCGCCGATGACATCGTGGTCTATCCGGACGACGGCTCGATCGACGTGGTCACCAGCCCTGACGCCTTCAACGCGGTCAAGGACGCGATGACCGCCGCCGGCCATGTCGCCGATCACGCGGAAATCACGTTCCGCGCGGACAACGACATCAAGGTCGAGGGCGAGGTCGCCCTGCAGGTCAAGAAGCTGCTGGACATGCTGGAAGATCTGGACGACGTGCAGGACGTGTACTCCAACGCCGAACTGGGCGCCGACGCCTACGCCTGAGCCGTCCTCGACGGCCTGGGCGCGGGCCGTTGAACGGTCACCGCGGACAGTCATGAGCCCATACGCCTGCCAGCGCACCCCGTTCCACCCTGCCAGGAGCGCAGCATGACCCGCATCCTCGGCATCGACCCCGGTTCACAGCGGACCGGGGTCGGCATCATCGATGTCGACGCCGCCGGGCGCGTCACCTACGTGCACCACCAGCCGCTGGTGCTGCTGGGCGCGGACGATTTCCCGCAGCGCATGAAGCTGCTGGTGCTCGGCCTGGCCGACCTGTGCCGCGAGTTCCAGCCGCAGGAAGTGGCCATCGAACGCGTGTTCATGGCCCGCAACCCCGATTCGGCGCTGAAGCTGGGCCAGGCCCGGGGCGCGGCGATTTCCGCCGTTGTGCTGCGTGACCTGCCGGTGCATGAATATGCCGCCAGCGAGATCAAGCTGGCGGTGGTCGGTCGTGGTGGTGCCGAAAAGCAACAGGTTCAACACATGGTCGGGCTCATGCTCAACCTGAAAACCAAGCTGCAGGCCGACGCGGCCGACGCGTTGGCGGTGGCGATCACCCATGCCCACGTAAGGGCAACGGCCAACCGCCTGGGACTCAGTGCCCGCCAGGCGTGGGGCCGCAAATGAGGAGCTGCACGCAATGATCGGTCGACTGCGCGGCATCGTCGCCTACAAGGCGCCGCCGTGGCTGGTGTTGGACGTGAACGGAGTGGGCTACGAGCTGGAGGCGCCGATGAGCACCTTCTATGACCTGCCCGAACTCGGCCGCGAGGTCACCCTGTACACCCATTACGCGCAGAAGGAAGACAGCGTCTCGCTGTACGGCTTCCTGCGCGAGGGCGAACGGCGGCTGTTCCGCGACGTGCAGAAGGTCAGTGGCATCGGCGCGAAGATCGCGCTGGCCGTGCTGTCCGGGGTCACCGTCGAGGAATTCGCGCGCATGGTCCAGGCCGGTGACATCACCGCGCTGACCCGCATTCCGGGCATCGGCAAGAAGACCGCCGAGCGAATGGTGCTGGAACTGCGCGACCGCGCCGCCCAGTTCGGTGCCGGCGGCGCGCTGCCCACCGGCAGCGGCCCGGCCGCGGCCGACCCGCTTTCCGATGCCACCGTGGCGCTGCAGCAGCTGGGCTACAAGCCTGCTGAAGCGGCCCGCATGGCCCGCGACGCCTTCACTGAAGGCGATGAAGTGGCCACCGTGATCCGCAAGGCGCTGCAGTCCGCGCTGCGCTGAGTCGGCTTCCTTTCTCTCAACGAACAGCCTGAGCCTCGCCAGGAGTCCCATGTCCAGCAGTCAAACCCCGCACGCAGCTGCCCCCGGCGGCCACGGTCACGCTCCTCCCGCCGGAGGCCTGGCGCTGATCATCGGTGCGATCGGCGTGGTCTTCGGTGATATCGGTACCAGCCCGCTGTACACCCTGAAGGAGGCGTTCTCGCCGCACTACGGGCTCAACAGCGACCACGACACGGTACTGGGCGTGCTCTCGCTGGCGTTCTGGGCACTGAACATCGTGGTCACGCTGAAGTACGTGACCATCATCATGCGCGCCGACAATGACGGCGAGGGCGGCATCATGGCGCTGATGGCGCTGACCCAGCGCACGCTGCGCAACGGGTCGCGCTCGGCCTACGTGGTGGGCATCCTTGGCATCTTCGGCGCCTCGCTGTTCTTCGGCGACGGCGTGATCACCCCGGCGATCTCGGTGCTTGGCGCGGTCGAAGGCCTGGAGGTGGCCGCGCCCGGCCTGCATGCCTTCATCGTGCCGATCACGGTGGTGGTGCTGCTGATGGTGTTCGCGGCGCAGCGCTTCGGCACCGAGAAGATCGGCAAGGCGTTCGGCCCGATCACGTCGGTCTGGTTCATTTCGCTGGCGGCGATCGGCATCTACAACATCGTGGATGCGCCGGAAGTGCTGAAAGCCTTCAACCCGTGGTGGGCGATCCGCTTCTTCACGGAGCACAGCTGGCACGGCATCTTCATCCTCGGTGCGGTGGTACTGGCGGTGACCGGCGGCGAAGCGCTGTACGCCGACATGGGCCACTTCGGTGCCAAGCCGATCCGCCATGCCTGGTACTTCTTCGTGCTGCCGTGCCTGGTGCTGAACTACCTGGGGCAGGGCGCACTGGTGCTCAACCATCCCGAGGCGCTGAAGAACCCGTTCTTTGAGGCAGTGCCGTCGTGGGCGCTGTACCCGATGATCATCCTGGCCACCATGGCGGCGGTGATTGCCTCGCAGTCGGTCATCACCGGTGCGTTCTCGGTCTCGCGTCAGGCGATGCAGCTGGGCTACATCCCGCGCATGCGCATCAAGCACACCTCGCACGACACCATCGGCCAGATCTACATCCCGGGCATCAACTGGGGCATCGCGGTGATGGTGATCGGCCTGGTGCTGGCCTTCCGCAGCTCGTCCAACCTGGCGGTGGCCTACGGCATCTCGGTGTCGGCCACCATGCTGATCGATACCCTGCTGCTGGCCCTGGTGGCCCGCTCGTTGTGGCCGAAGGCACGCGCCTGGCTGCTGCCCCTGTGCGTGGTGTTCTTCATCATCGACCTCGGCTTTGTCATCGCCAACGGCGCCAAGCTGCTGCAGGGCGCCTGGTTCCCGGTAGTGCTGGGCATCTTCCTGTTCACCATGATGCGTACCTGGCGCCGGGGCCGCGAGCTGCTGCGCGATGAGATCCGCAAGGACGGCATCCGCCTGGATACCTTCCTGCCGGGCCTGATGCTGGCGCCGCCGGTACGCGTGCCGGGCACCGCCGTGTTCCTCACTGCGGATCCGACCGTGGCCCCGCACGCACTGATGCACAACCTCAAGCACAACAAAGTGCTGCACGAACGCAACGTGTTCCTGCATGTGGAAACCCTGCCGATCCCGTATGCGATGGAAGGGCAGCGGCTGAAGATCGAATCGGTGGGCGACGAGTTCTACCGGGTCTATGTGCGCTTCGGCTTCATGGAGACCCCGGACGTCCCACTGGCGCTGATGCGCTCGTGCGACCACGGCGGCATCTACTTCGACCCGATGGACACCACCTTCTTCGCCAGCCGCGAGACCATCGTGGCCACCGCCAACCGCGGCATGCCGATCTGGCGCGACAAGCTGTTCGCGCTGATGCACCGGAATGCCGCGCCGGCGACCGGCTTCTTCCGGATTCCGGGTAACCGGCTGGTGGAACTCGGCGCGCAGGTGGAGATTTAATCTCCACCGTCGATTCCTCCAGAGATCCGTCCACGCATGGCGTGGATCTACCGTGCCGACCAACGGTCGGCCCCCACCAAAGCAGAACGCCGTTCCGACAGGCCGCAGGAAACTGTCGAAGGCGGGGTGGATCCGGTTGCGGGGGTGTGAGCGCCATGGATGGCGCGACCGAGCCTACATGGACGTATTTACGGCGTCCCCCGCAACCGGACCCACCCCGCCATTCCCCAGGAAGCCCGCTTCGGCTGTTGCTCTGGATGTTGCCGTTGCCTCTGCGGGCGCCGGGCGCAGCCCGGCCGAACCCCGCACTTTTGCCGCATAATCAGCACATGACCGACGACCGCATCATCGGCGCCGGCGCCACCCGCGAGGATGACGCCGCCGACGCCAGCATCCGCCCCAAGCGCCTGGCCGACTATCTCGGCCAGGCCCCGGTGCGCGAGCAGATGGAGATCTACATCGAAGCGGCCAAGGGGCGCGGCGACGCGCTCGACCACGTGCTGATCTTCGGGCCGCCCGGCCTGGGCAAGACCACGCTCAGCCACGTCATCGCCAACGAACTGGGCGTGGCCCTGCGCGTGACCTCCGGCCCGGTGATCGAGAAGGCTGGCGACCTGGCTGCGCTGCTGACCAACCTGCAGCCGCACGACGTGCTTTTCATCGACGAGATCCATCGCCTGTCGCCGGTGGTGGAGGAAGTGCTGTACCCGGCGATGGAAGATTTCCAGATCGACATCATGATCGGCGAGGGCCCCGCTGCCCGCTCGATCAAGATCGACCTGCCGCCGTTCACCCTGATCGGTGCCACCACCCGTGCCGGCCTGTTGACCGCACCGCTGCGTGACCGCTTCGGCATCGTCCAGCGGCTGGAGTTCTACAGCGTCGAAGAGCTGACCCGCATCGTGCGCCGTTCGGCGGCGATCCTGGCCATCGACTGCACCGCCGATGGGGCAGGGGAGATCGCGCGCCGCGCGCGTGGCACCCCGCGTATCGCCAACCGCCTGCTGCGCCGCGTGCGCGACTACGCGCAGGTAAAGGCGGGCGGCCACATCGACGAGGCCGTGGCACAGGCTGCGATGCAGATGCTGAAGGTCGACCCGGAGGGCTTTGATGAGCTCGACCGGCGCCTGCTCAGGACCATGGTCGACTACTTCGATGGCGGCCCGGTCGGCATCGAATCGCTGGCCGCGGCCCTGTCCGAGGAGCGTGGCACGCTGGAAGACGTGGTCGAGCCCTACCTGATCCAGCAGGGCTTCCTGGTGCGTACCGCGCGTGGCCGCATGGCCACCCACAAGGCTTACCGGCACATGGGCCTGAAGCCGAAGAACCCGCCGCAGGACCTGTTCGCGGAGGTTCCCGATGTTGGTTGAGCCACTATTCAGTTGGCCGACACGCATTTACTGGGAAGATACCGACGCAGGCGGCGTGGTCTACCACGCCCGCTACGTGGCCTTCATGGAACGGGCCCGGACCGAATGGATGCGTGCGCTCGGCTACGGCCAGGAGCGCATGCGCGCCGAGCATGGGATGGTCTTCGCGGTGCGCTCGATGCAGATGGATTTCATCAGGCCGGCACGGCTGGATGACACCCTGCAGGTGAGCGCCCGTCTGGTCCAGCTGAAGAAGGCCAGCATGGTCTTCGACCAGCAGATCCTGCGCGACGGCGAATTGCTGCTGTCGGCCCAGGTCCGCATCGCCGCACTGGACGCGGCCAGTTTCCGCCCGCGTGGCATGGACGAGGCCGTCCTTGCCGTGCTGCAACCCCACCTCCACCCCGAATCCGAACACTGAGGAACAACGGATGATCGCAACGCTCCTGGCCCTGCAGGCCACGGTCACCGAGGCACTGCCGGCCGACGTCAGCAACGCCGCGACACAGACCCTTGCCCAGGCCACCACCGGCGGCGGCATCAACTACCTCGAACTGATGGCCAAGGCCAGCCTGCCGGTGAAGATCATCGTGCTGCTCCTGCTGGTCGGCTCGTTCGTCAGCTGGGTGATCATTTTCCGCAAGGCACGCGTGTTCAAGCAGGCCACCCGCGAAGCCGACGAGTTCGAGAACCGCTTCTGGTCCGGCGCCGACCTGGGCAAGCTGTACAGCGCCGCCACCGACCGCAGCCGCAGCGTGACCGGCCTGGAAGCCATCTTCGAAGCCGGTTTCCGCGAGTACACCCGCCTGCGCGACAAGCGCCGCCTGGACGGCCGTGCGCAGCTGGAAGGCGCGCAGCGTGCCATGCGTACCACCTACACCCGCGAAGTGGACCAGCTTGAGCGCAACCTGGAACTGCTGGCCAATATCGGCTCGACCGCCCCGTACGTGGGCCTGGTCGGTACCGTGTTCGGCATCATGGTGACCATGCACGACATGATCAGCAGCGGTGCGCAGGCCGGTATCGCCGCCGTCGCGCCGGGCATCTCCGAAGCGCTGTTCGCCACCGCCATCGGCCTGTTCGTGGCGATCCCGGCAGTGTGGGCCTACAACCGCTTCACCACCCGCGTAGAGCGCATGTCGGTGCGGTTCGAGACCTTTGCCGAAGAGTTCAGCTCCATCCTGCAGCGCCAGAGCGCTGGCGACGAGTAAGCGCCTGACCCGGGAGTCCAAGCCATGTCCGCTGCCATCGGCCGCCGAAAGCGCCGCAAGCTGAAATCGGAAATCAACGTCGTCCCCTACATCGACGTCATGCTGGTGCTGCTGATCATCTTCATGGTCACCGCGCCGCTGCTCACCCTGAGCTTCGACGTCGACCTGCCGCAATCCAACGCCAAGGCGCTGGAAAGCAAGCAGGACCCGGTGATCGTCTCGGTGCGCCAGGACGGCCAGCTCAGCCTGAAGCTGCCCGACGCCAAGGAACCGGCCGCCGTGTCGGCCGAGGAACTGGAAGGCCGCTTGGCTGGCATTGCCGCCCAGGACAAGGGCGTGCGCGTGATCGTCGCCGCCGACCGTGCCGTGGCCTATGAGAAGGTCATCGCCGCGATGGATGTGATCAAGCGCGCCAAGGTAGACAAGGTAGGCCTGGCCACCGATGCACGCTGACGCCCTGCCACCTTCGCATCAGCGCGAACCCGGCTGGGGCCTGCCCCTGGCACTGGCACTTCTGGTGCACCTGCTGGTCGCGCTGGTCTTCATCGTGGCCTGGTTCTGGTCACCCGAGCGCAACACCGATGCCGCCGCCGGTGACCCTTCGGTGGAGGCCAGCCTGGCGCTGTCAGCGTCTGAGGCGTCCGCCGCGCGCCAGGCCCTGCGCCAGTCGGAAAAGCTGGAAGACCTGCCGCCGCCGGTGGCCGAGCCGGTTCCGGTGCCGGAAGACACCATTCCGCCGCCACAGCCGATTCCCGAGCCGCGCCCACAGGACGCCCCCACGCCGCAGCAGCAACAGGCACAGGAGCGTGTCGCGCAGCCGGATACCAAGGACCAGGAAGCGGTGAGTGCGCTGGCCATCTCGCAGGAGAAGGCCAGGCAGGAGCAGGAAGCCAAGCGCCGCCAGGAGCAGATCGACCTGACCGAACGCAAGCGCCAGGAAGAGGCCGAGCAGAAGCTGCGCCTGGCCAAGCAGCAGGAAGAAGACGCGAAGAAGAAGCTGGCCGATCAGGCGCGTCAGGCCGCGGACAAGGCCGAGGCCGAGAAGCAGAAGAAGATCGCCGAGATCCGTGCCCGTCGTGAGCAGGCCGAGAAGGAAGCCAAGCTGGCCGAGCAGAAGCTGCGCCAGGTGGCTGCTGCGCGCAATGCCGCCGGCAGTGCCGCCGCCGGTTCCAGCGGTGCGTCCCAGCCGGCTGCCGGTGGTGGTGGCAACAGCGATGATCTTTCGGCCAAGTACGCTGCGGCGATCCAGGCCAAGGTGCTGTCGCAGTGGGTGCGGCCGGACACGGTGCCGTTGGGCCAGCGCTGCCAGATCACCATCACCCAGATTCCGGGTGGCACAGTGATGCAGGCCAAGGTCAGCCCGAACTGCCCGTACGACGAGGCCGGCAAGCGTTCGATCGAGGCCGCCGTGCTCAATGCGCAGCCGTTGCCGTACCGCGGCTTCGAGTCGGTGTTCGCGCGCACGCTCAACTTCACTTTTACCGCCCAGGATCGCTGAGGCGGGCAGGGCAGGGGGGGGGCTCGGGCCACTCCTGCCCATGGATGTCGCGCTTGCCTCTGGTGTGCTCGGTTTCGGCCGGGCAGGCTTTAGGCTTCTGTCGAACACCGCCCCGCTGGGCGGAGTGACCGGGGCAGGCAGGTGCGATGTTAGCCACGACGTTAACGGTGCGTGAGAGGACGGGCTGGAACTGACCCGGAATTCACGTACCCTTGGTTCATGATTGCGAAGCGGTTCACTCCTGCTTTGCTATCCCTCGTTCCGGTTTCCCCTATTGAGCGCTCCATGAAAAAGATGCCTCGCTGGCTTGCCGTGTTTGCGGCCCTGTTGCTGCCCTTTGCTGCCGTCGCGCAGCAGAAGGGGCTGGATATCGACATCATCGGCGGCAATGCCTCCGCGCTGCCGATCACCATCGTGCCGATGCCCTACCAGGGTTCGTCGGCCGCTCCGCAGACCGACGTCGCCGGCGTGGTCCGTGCCGACCTGGAGCGTTCGGGCCAGTTCCGCACGCTGCCGGAAGCGCAGATCGTCGAAAAGCCGGTGCGTGGCGGCGACATCCAGTTCGCCACCTGGCGCGCGCTGAAGCAGAACTACATCGTGGTCGGCCGCGTACTCGACGCCGGTGCCGGTGCCTACCGCGTCGAATACGAACTGTTCGACGTGCCCAAGGGCGAGCGCCTGCTGGGCCTGGCGATGACTGCCCGCGGCAACGCCATGCGCGACGTCGCCCACCAGATGGCCGACGCCATCTACGAGAAGATCACCGGCATCCGCGGCGCCTTCTGGACCCGCATCGCCTACGTGACTGCCAGCGGCAAGGGCGACGCCATGCGCTATGCGCTGATGGTGGCCGACTCCGACGGCTTCAACCCGCAGACCATCGTGCGTTCGGCCGAGCCGCTGCTGTCGCCGTCGTGGAGCCCGGATGGCAGCAAGCTGGCCTACGTCAGCTTCGAGCGTGGCAATTCGGCCATCTACATCCAGAACATCGGCACTGGCGCGCGCGAGCTGGTCACCAGCTTCCGTGGCATCAACAGCGCCCCGGCGTTCTCGCCGGACGGCCGCAAGCTGGCCCTGACCCTGTCGCGTTCGGGCAACCCGGAAATCTACGTCATGGACCTGGGCAGCAAGCAGCTGACCCAGCTGACCAACCACTTCGCCATCGATACCGAGCCGACCTGGGCACCGGACGGCAGCGCGGTGTACTTCACCTCCGACCGCGGCGGCCGTCCGCAGGTCTACAAGGTCGGTGCCGGTGGCGGCAGCGCCGAGCGCGTGACCTTCCAGGGCAACTACAATGCCAAGCCGTCGGTGTCCTACGACGGCAAGAAGATCGTCGTCGCCCAGGGTTCTGGCAACAGCTACAAGATCGCGATGATGGACAGCTCGCTGGGGTCGCCCCGCTGGAGCACGCTGTCCCCGGGTTCGCTCGATGAATCGCCGAGCTTTGCGCCCAACGCAAGCATGGTGCTGTACGCCGCCCGCGAAGGTGGCCGTGGTGTGTTGTATGCCGTTTCGGCCGATGCGCGGGTTCGCCAGCGCCTGGTCCTGGCTGACGGTGATGTGCGCGAACCGGCATGGTCCCCATACCGTACCCAGCGCTAAAAGAGTGTTAATATTTTCGTTGTCTTGAACCCCTCATCGGCTTAGGAGCCACAAAGGTATCGCCATGAACAAGTCCACCCGCGTTCTGCTTGTTTCCCTGCTGTCTGTGGCCGTCCTGGCCGGTTGCTCGAAGAAGGTGAAGGAAGAGCCGGCAGCCCCGGTCGACACCGGCACCTCGACCACCACCCCGACCGGTCCGTCGACCTCCGGCCTGTACGGCCCGGGCGACCTGGACACCGACGCCTGCCTGCGCCAGCGCGTGGTCTACTTCGACCTGGACAAGGAAGACGTGAAGCCGGAATTCCAGGCCATCATGGCGTGCCACGCCAAGTACCTGCGTGACCGTCCGTCCTCGCGCATCACCCTGCAGGGCCACACCGACGAGCGCGGTTCGCGCGCGTACAACCAGGCCCTGGGTGAGCGTCGTGGCAACGGCGTCAGCTCGGCCCTGCAGGCCAACGGTGGTTCGGCTTCGCAGCTGACCGTCGTGTCCTACGGTGAAGAGCGTCCGGTCTGCACCGAGTCGAACGAGTCCTGCTGGTCGCAGAACCGTCGCGTCGAAATCGTCTACACCGCGCAGTAATCCATGCGCATTGGCATCAAACTGATGCTGGTCGTTGCGGCAGCCCTCGTGGCTGCCGCACCGGCGCACGCACAGCGACAGAGCCTGGCTGACCGTGTCGGCGCGCTCGAGCAGCAGATGTACAACAACAGTGCCAACCAGGACCTGTTGAACCAGATCAATCAGCTGCGGCAGCAGGTCACCAGCCTGCAGGCCTCGATCGAGCAGTTGCAGCACGACAACGCCCAGCTCAAGCAGTCCGCCCAGGACCAGTACCTGGATCTGGACAGCCGCCTGAACCGGTTGGAAGGGGGCAACGCCGCCCCGGCCCTGCCGCCCGTTCCGGCGAGCGCGCCCAAGGCCGCACCGGCCCCGGCAAAACCCGCAGCGGCGGCCACTTCCGAGCGGCCGCCTTCCGTCCATGGTGATGCCGGCAGCCTCGCCGCCACCGGTGACGAGCGCACCTCCTACAACGTTGCCTTCGATGCCTTGAAGGCCGGCAGGTACGACGATTCGGCTCAGCTGTTCCTGAGCTTCCTGGAGTTGTACCCGAATGGCGTCTACGCGCCGAACGCGCTGTACTGGCTGGGCGAGAGCTACTACGCCACCCGCAATTTCCCGATGGCCGAGACCCAGTTCCGTGAACTGCTCTCGCGCTATCCGACCCACGACAAAGCCGCGGGCGGCCTGCTCAAGATCGGCCTCTCGCAGTACGGCGAGGGCAAGGTAGACCAGGCCCAGCAGACGCTGGAGACCGTCGTGGCGCAGTACCCCGGCTCGGACGCCGCGCGCACCGCGCAGGACCGTCTGCAGTCCATCCGCCTGGGCAAGCAGATCCGCTGATCCGCTGACCGGGCGTACAATGTGTGCCCTGTAGAGCCGAGCCCATGCTCGGCTGCTTTCGTTTCCGGACCGGCAAACCCGCCCGGATCCGGTAGCGCCGGGCCATGCCCGACGGCTCGCGTCACCGGCAGGGATATGCCCGTTTGGTTGCTGTTGTAGAGCCGAGCCCACGCTCGGCTGCTTTCGTTACCGGCTGGGCCATGCCCGCCCGGTTGTTGTTGTAGAGCCGAGCCCACGCTCGGCTGCTTTCGTTACCGGCCACGGTAGCCCACCCGCCACGTGTCCCACCAAGAAGTGCCCGCCATGACCGCCGTTACCCCGTCCAGCGCCGCCGCCACGCCCAGTGAGATTGTGCAGTCGCCCCTGCCACGCCTGAAGATCACCGAGATCTTCACCTCGCTGCAGGGCGAAGCCGATACCGCCGGCTGGCCGACTGTGTTCGTGCGCCTGACCGGCTGCCCGCTGCGCTGCCAGTACTGCGATACGGCCTATGCCTTCCATGGCGGCACCTGGTGGGACATCGACGACATCGTGGCCGAGGTGCTGGCCCAGGGCGTGCGCCACGTCTGCGTGACCGGCGGCGAGCCGCTGGCGCAGAAACGCTGCCTGGTGCTGCTGCAGAAGCTGTGCGACGCCGGCATGGACGTCTCGCTGGAAACCTCCGGCGCGCTGGACGTCAGCGCGGTGGACCCGCGTGTATCGCGCGTGGTCGACATCAAGACCCCGGGGTCGGCCGAAGTGGCGCGCAACCGCTGGGAGAACCTGCCGCTGCTGACCGCACGCGACCAGATCAAGTTCGTCATCTGCAGCCGCGAGGACTACGACTGGGCCAAGGCCCTGGTCGCCGAGCACGAGCTGGTGAAGCGCTGCACCGTGTTCTTCTCGCCCAGCAAGGGCGAGATCACCGCGCGCCAGCTGGCCGACTGGATCGTCGAAGACCGCCTGCCGGTGCGCTTCCAGATGCAGTTGCATAAAATCCTGTGGAACGACGAGCCGGGCCGATGAGCCCAGGCAACGTTCCCTGATGTAACTCCGGCGCGGGACAGCGTGCTGGCTTTCCCCTCCCAACCGGATGTTTTACCCATGAAGAAGGCAGTCGTGCTTCTCTCCGGCGGCATGGATTCAGCCGCCGTCATCGCCATGGCCCAGGAACAGGGCTTCGCCGTGCATGCCCTGAGCGTGCGCTACGGCCAGCGCCACACCTCCGAACTGGACGCCGCCGCCCGCGTGGCCAAGGCCCAGGGCGTGGTCGCGCACAAGACCGTGGACGTGGACCTGCGCAGCATTGGCGGCTCGGCGCTGACCGACGACATCGACGTGCCCGAGGCCGGCGGTGCCGGCATCCCGGTCACCTACGTGCCGGCGCGCAACACCATCATGCTGTCGCTCGCCCTGGGCTGGGCCGAAGTGCTCGGCGCCAACGACATCTTCTGCGGCGTCAACGCGGTGGATTATTCCGGCTATCCGGACTGCCGCCCCGAGTTCGTGGCCGCGTTCCAGGCGTTGGCCAACCTGGCCACCAAGTCAGGGGTGGAGGGCGCGGGCATCAAGGTGCACGCACCGCTGCAGTTCCTCAGCAAGGGCCAGATCGTCAGCGAAGGCGTGCGCCTGGGCGTGGACTTCGGCCTGACCGTGTCCTGCTACAACGCCGACGCCAACGGCGCCGCCTGCGGCCACTGCGATGCCTGCCGCCTGCGCGCGCAGGGTTTCGCCGAAGCCGGCGTGCCGGACCCCACGCTGTACGTCTGAGGTGATGGGGCTGATGCCCCAATGGTGGGTGCGAACCGTTGGTTCGCACTCTCTGTCCCGGCGCTACCGGCGGTTGGAGTCTGGTAGTGCCGGCCGCTGGCCGGCAGCCTCATCAGGCAACCACCCCGATGCCTCGATGAACGCCCGCACCGCCTTCGGATCGGCATAGTCCAACTCGATCATCCGCGCGATACCGGCCTTCTCGTCGGCCTGCTGGCGCATGTACTCCTGCGCGATGCGATACCCAGCGTAGTACCCCAAATCACTCACCCCGAATGGATTGCGGGCGCTGTTGTAGAGCCAGTTGTCGAGGTTACCCCCGTCCATCTCGGCAATGAAGCGCGTGCGGATTTCCGGCTCGTGCGCGGGCCCGTAGGCATACAGCGGCAACGCCGGCCGACGCCCGCTCAGCCGCTCGCCCACGTACTCGGCCACACCCTCGCGCACCACGTACTGCGCCAGGCTGCCGGTGGTCTCGCGCTGCTGGGTATGCACGTACTCGTGCAGGTTGTTCTGCGCGTTGTTCGCCCCCGGACGGCTGTCGTAGAAGATCCGTAGCCGGTCGCGCATCTTTTCGGGCAGTTCGCTCACGTCCACGCGCTCATCGCCCAGCGCCATCTCGGCACCGATCAGCACCTTGTCACCCAGCGTGGTGCCGCCGGTGCGCAGCACACCGACTGCGTAGGTGATGGTGGCCGGACGCAGGGCGGGGTAGAGCGTGCGGAAGGCGGCCAGGTCCCGCTCCAGAGTGGCGCTGGCCTGCTGCGCGTTGGCGGTCAATGGGCGTACCGACGTCCAGAAGCGCGGCCACGCGCGCATGGCCTCGGCGTATTCGCGGGCGGTATAGTTGCGGACATGCGTCAGCGCATGCAGGCCGGGGCTGCCTGGATCGATGTAGCGCTCCTGCACGAGTGCGACCTGGCGTTCAACGTCGGGCTCGGCGCGCACCGCGTCATAGGTGGCCCAGAAGCGGCCGATGTCGTCGGTGACGACCTGGGATGGGGTGGCCAGTGCCGTACAGGGCAGCAGCAGGGCGGCAACGAGGCAGAGGGGCAGGCGCATCCGTGGCTCCGGGCAGGAATCACAGCTGGGATGCGCGTGAGGCCCGGAAGGTTTAAGCGGGTTCGCCAGATCGGGTAGTGCCGGCCGCTGGCCGGCATCCTCGACACGCTGGGGTTTCACCCGGCCCGCCAAAGTAGGGTAGAATGCCCACCCCGCCGAAAGGCTGGGGCAGTGCAATGGGCCGTTAGCTCAGTCGGTAGAGCAGAAGACTTTTAATCTTTTGGTCGAAGGTTCGAATCCTTCACGGCCCACCAATTGCATCAGCGACTTAGGCGTCCTTTTGGGCGCCTTTTTCTTTTGCTCCTGAAAACCCTACCGAACACTTCGGGAGAGATGCGGGTTTCACGACAGGCAAGCGATGATCGTATCTATCGCGCATGGCGGCGCTCTTGTGCCCCCGACGTCCCTCAGGTTTTGAGTAGCACGGCGATTTGGAGTTCAATCCCCGACAAGCCGGAGATTGGACATGAAGAACGCTTTTCCGAAGAACAGATCATCGGCTTCCCACGCGAGGCAGAGGCCGGCATGGCGGTGAAGGACCTGTGCCGTCGACATGGCTTCAGCGAGGCCTCGTACCAACTGTGGCGCAGCAAGTTCGGTGGCATGAGCGTGCCCGACGCCAAGCGGTTGAAGGACCTGGAAGCCGAGAACGTCCGGCTGAAGAAGTTGCTGGCCGAGCAGCTGTTCGAGAACGATCTGATCAAGGACGCGCTGCGAGAAAGGTAGCGGACCCGCCGGTGCGGGGTGCGCTGGTGCGGCAGTGGGTGCAGCGCGGGGCAAGCGAGCGCCGTGCCCTGGCGATCATTGGGATGAGTGCCAGCGCGCTGCGCTATGTCCGGCGCGAGGATCGCAACGTTAAATCCTGAGGTGCAGTAGCTATTGTTGGATTGGAGGGGGGGGCGCCGCCAACAACATACTCCGCGTTGACTGACTTCGGCATGTTGGGGCGGACTTCAATCTTGAGACCGGTGACTCTTTCAAGCTTCTTGATTGTATCCTTCAACTCTTCTGCTTGGCGGCTGTCGCCGTTTATGTCAATCAGCACCCGTTCTTCGCCTGGGAACCCAGTCGTCCCCGTGATGCCTGGTATGGCGCTGTGAAGAAGAGGTCTGTGCTTAGCAAGGAGCGCGTAAAACTCGTCCTGGGTGTACTTGTGACCAACCTCGAACACCACGCGGGTCGTCGCGCTCTCGGTGTTGATCGTTCGATCCGCGACTGGATCTGGCCCCTTGAGCTGCACCAGGATGTGTTGATCTGGCGCGTCTTTGATCGACAGTTCCGTTAGACGATCTGCGAACTCGATACGCAACGCTTCAATATCCGACATCACCTCACCTTGAACCGCTAGGCGCGTGATTGCTTCGTCTATCGAGACCGTAGGGTGTTCACTCATGTAGCTGTGAATTTGAATCCGCATCTCCTTGCCTTCCTGCGTGTCAGCGTCAGGCACCTGCGCCAAAGCACAGGTGGATACAAGAAGTGCTGCGGAGCATCCTAGAACCTTCCTTTTCATGCGACATCTCCAGAGTTTGTAACAAATCATGGAGGCTTTCACGCTTCTCGATGCGCGAGCCTAGCACTGTCTCCCCTCGGGCACTGAGACGTAACTCACAAGCTTCAGTGGAATGATTGTGCACCCTGATGTCTGTACTGTGGGGGTGTTCGTATACGCGTCTTTAGATGTGCTGAAGCACTTCATAGATTAGGCGATTGGTCCCTTGCCTAAGAATTTCGTACACACCCAGCCGCTCCTGCTGCTCGCGAAACAAGTCAATCATTCGCTCCACTTCATTCCGGCTGTATGAGTTGTACTTCCTCATAGTGTCCAGCTGCATGAAGTCGTCGGCGTGCAGGTTGTCGATAGTGGCGACTTCGATGACGGCATCCTTGCCGCCGAAGATTATATCCACGGTCTTTCTTGCCATTGGCTGGCTACCAATGTGGATTTGATAGTTGCGAAGCATCCGCATGAAATGAAGAAGTGGACTTGTGCTGCTCGTAATCCTATAGGCGTGTCCTGCGTTATTCATTGCTTCTTCTATGCCCACGAATTCGGTCAGCGCGGCCCGCACGTGCATTGCTACGTGGAGGGCGGCTGGCACCCCGTCGCGAATTGGGATATCTGAGCCGCCCGAAAGAAAGAGCATATAAAGGGCGGATGTCGCCCTCTCGTAAAGCTGAGGCACTTGTTGCAGCGCGCTGAAAGGACTCTTCCGTGCGGTGGGTAGTAGCCGCGCTGGTCAACACCGATGTTAGGTTGCAAATGGCCCTGCATTGCAGGGCCCATTGCGTTCTTGCGCCGCCTTTTCAAGCGCGTGTTAGTAGTAGGGGCGCTGCGGATCGTCCATCGCCATTTGCAGCTCATCCATATGGTTAGGGTCGGGAGTTGAGCCAGGTGTCCAACCATTCGCTCTTGAGGTTGATGACGGTGCGATCGTGGCCCACCTCAGCCACTTCCGACATTGGGTCATCGGTCACGGCGGGGGGGGCGTCGGGACGTCGCCAAGATTCTGGAATGGCAGGAGAGGGTCCGGGGCAACCGGCTGGCCAAGGCCGACCAGGATCCGTCATTCGGGGGGATGGGGTAGGCCTTGTTGAGGCAACTGGAGGGGGAGGAAATCCGTTCCGCAAAATTCCTGCGCCCGTTGTGGCTCAAGGCTTACAAGCGCCCGCTTTAAAGATTGAAGTGGAACGAGTGGCGGCGTAAACCATTGAAAGTAATGAAATTACCCAGTTACTCTTAATCTTTTGGTCGAAGGTTCGAATCCTTCGCGGCCCACCATTGCATCCCATGACCCAGGTCATTCAGAAAGGCATCGCAATGCGGTGCCTTCTTTGTTGCCTGGTCCAGGGCCTCTACTTCGTCCGCATTCCCTTGGCTTTCGCGGCCGCCGCGTCGGCAGCTTCTTGTGCAGCCGTCGCTGCCGCATTCGCGGAACGCACGGCTTCCGCTTGAGCCGCGTCAAAGTCAGCCCGGCGCTGCGCGCTGATCCGGCGTTCCAGTTCTGAATATGCGACGTAGCTCTCCGGATGCTTCGCGACGCAGGCCTGCTGCAGCAGCGGGATCGCGTGGTCGGACAATCCCGGTTGGAGGTGGGCGAGCAGGCAGTCCGCATATGCTGCGGATGCTGGCGGAGTGCTGCTGGCCTGAGGTGAGGCGGCGGCAAGGGCGGTGGCGATCAATACACTCAACATGGGAACCTCCTTGTGGATATGAGCGTGGCGGTGACCAGTCCGTGAGCCATGGTGCGCGTTGCATGACCATCACCGACTCCATGGTGCTCCAGTTCCGGTCGATCGGCAAAGTGCCGCGAACGACAGTGCCTCCGGCGGTCTATTCTCAGCGCTTACCCAATATGGACCGCCCCATGCGTCTGATCGTGCTGTCGCTGTCGCTGTCGCTGTCGCTGTTGTTGTCCGCTGTCTCCGCCGCGCCGCTGATGGCTGCAGAAACCGCGCCGTCCGCTGCCGCCTCGCCTTTGGTCATCGGTGAGACCTTCACCATCGAGTCGAAGGCGCTGGGCGAAACCCGCCGCATCAATGTTTACCGCCCGCAGCCGTGGGGCCTGGATCCGAAGGCGCCGCTGCCGGTGCTGTACATGGCCGATGGCGGCATCGGTGAGGACTTCCTGCATGTGGCCGGGCTGGTGCAGGTGCTGAGCGGCAACGGCAGCATGCGTCCGTTCCTGCTGGTTGGCATCGAGAACACCGAGCGCCGCCGCGACATGACCGGCCCCAGCAACGACCCGCAGGACCGGAAGATCGCGCCGCGCATTGGTGGTTCGGCGGCCTACCGCGCGTTCCTGCGCGAAGAGCTGATGCCGCAGGTGCGCCAGCGCTACCCGACTACCGACGAACGCGCGCTGATCGGTGAATCGCTGGCCGGCCTGTTCGTGGTCGAGACGCTGCTGCAGGAGCCAACGTTGTTCAACAGCTACATCGCGCTGGACCCCAGCCTGTGGTGGAACCGTGGCGCAATGCTGGCCGGCGCAGCCAAACAGCTGCCGGCGGTAACGCGTGCGCAGCCGCGCGTTTTCCTGGCCAGCAGTGGGCAGCCGGAGCTGGCCGCATCCACTGCACGACTGGCCGAGTTGCTGCAGCAGGCTTCGCCGTCGCCGCTGGTGAAGTACCTGCCGCTGCCCGAGGAAACCCACGCCACGATCTATCATCCGGCCGCGTTGCAGGCGCTGCGCACACTGTTCCCGGCGCCGCCGGCCTCGCCCTGACCGCACTGGCAGCGGGTTGCGCACCATGCAAGGATGCGGCAGCGGCGCCATCCGGTGCGCCGCCCGCAATGGGAGCGTGTGGATGCAGCGTGTGCGTGGATGGAGTGTGGCGGCTTGCCTGGCCGTGAGTGGCTGTGCGATGTCGGTGGCGCCGCCGGCAGCGCAGAGTGAAGCGAAGGAGACCCCGGCCGCCGCTTTGTCGGGCGTGGTGCTGCCGGATACCGAAGCGCTGCGCGTGCACGATCCGATCGGCCGCGATTATCCGGTGTGGGTGGCGTTGCCGGCCGACTACGCCGCACATCCGGAAAAGCACTATCCGGTGCTGTACGTGACCGACGCGCTGTACAGCTTCCCGCTGGTGCGCAGCGTGCGCAACCTGGTGGGCCAGAAGGGTGTCAACCTGGAGGATTTCATCTGGTTGGGCTGCCGCCGCAGGAAGGGCTGACCTCCAAGCAGAGCCGCTCGCGCGATTACACGCCCAGCGACCCGGCGCGTATCGATCCGCGTGATTACAGCGATGACGTCAGCTACGGCGGCGCGGCGCACTACCGCGATTTCCTAGCTGGGCAGGTACTGCCGATGATCGATGCGCGCTACCGCACCGATCCGGCGCGGCGTGCCTATGCGGGTCATTCCTATGGTGGCCTGTTCGGCGCCTACGTGCTGACCACGCGCCCGGATATGTTCCGCACCTACATCCTGTCCAGCCCATCACTGTGGTTCGACTACCATCGGGTGCCGCGCATGCAGGCCGAAGCCAAGGCGCCGGCGCAGCCGACCACGGTGGTGCTGTCGGTGGGCAGCTTTGAAACGGTCAAGCCCGAACCGCGTTATTTCACCCGCAACGACATGCTGCGCCACAACGCATAATTCGCCGAGCAGCTGCGCAGCAGCGGGCGATCATTGAAGGTGGAGAACATGGTGATCGATGACGAGGATCACTTCACCGTCTACCCGGACATGATCACCCGCGCACTGCTGAAGGTGTTCCCGGGTACCGGACCGTACAGCAGCGGTTGATGATGGGCGGCATCCACGCATGGCGTGGATCTACAGGGCCATTGCAGTAGGTCCACGCCATGCGCGGATGAACGCCTCAGGCCGCCTGTGAATCCGGCCCGGTCAATACGCCCACATCGGCATGCCGGAAGCACAGCCGGATGGCGTCGAGCAGCTCGCTCATGTTGTACGGCTTGGGCAGGAAATGGATGCCGTCGCGCAGCTGCGGCAGCACTTGGTGCTGGTCCATGCCCGACGTCACCAGGATCGGCAGCTGGGGATACAGGCCGCGGACCCGGTTGGCGGCTTCAATGCCACTGATTGCACCCAGATTCACGTCGGTGAACAGCAGATCGAAACGCTCACCGGCGGCCAGTAGGCCCAATGCCGCTTCGGCAGAGCTCACGCCCGCCACGTGGCAGGCCTGGCTTTCCAGCGCCAGCCGACTCAGTTCGCGGGTTTCCTCGGCGTCCTCGATGAGCAGGACGCGGGGTTCGACGTGGCGCTTGGACAGCAACATGACGCGACAACTCCGGACAGCAACGGTGAAATGGCGCGCAAGTATGCGCAAGCCAGTAGTGATCCCGACGTGCACGGCAGGCTAAGCGGGCGTTACAGGCTTCTCTGGCGCCGGAGCCGCACGTGCCAGGCCAGTACCGCGGCCGCGAGCAGGGCGGTGCCGATGCGCAGACCGGTGGCCTGCCAGCCCAAAGCGACGGCGTCGTCGAGGCTGAACACATTCCAGGCCAGGTTCATCGAAACGTGCAGGGCCAGGCCGCACCACAGCGTGTCGCCGTCGAGGTGGTCGAGCCAAGCGAAGATGAAGCCACCGAGGGCGATCACTGCGCCGACGAACAGCGCGATGCCGCCACCGTCGAACCCGCCGAAGCCGAGCCAGTGCACCATGCCGAACAGCAGCGCCTGCGGCAGTGCAAGCCATGGCCAGGGGCCGCGCACGATCTTCACCAGCAGCACGAAGCCCAGGCCGCGGAAGAGTACTTCCTCGGCCAGCGGGAACAGCACCGCCAGCATGGTGGCATCCAGTACGGTCAGTGCCTTGTTCGGTGTACCGAGCAGCGCCAGGCCCAGCCAGCAGGGCAGGCTGGCCAGCAGTACCCACATCGGGCCGCTCCAGCCGTTGCCGCGCAGCCCCAGGCTGGCCATCAGGCCCATCCCGCGTGGCCGCAGCAGCGCGGCCAGCAGAAGTGCCACGAGTACGGCCAGCGCGTTGTCGACCAGGCTGCCGCCGTAAGCAATGGGCAAGGCGGGAATCGGCGTGCCTGCGGCGGCTGCGATGTCGCGCAGATTCAGGCCAACGCCAACGCCGAACAGCACCAGCAGCAGGCGCGCGGCGCTGGGCAGGCGGGACAGGACGGTCATGCACGCACTCCCTGCGGAACCAGCTTGCAGTGTGGAAGATGGCGAGGGACGCTGGCACGCGCCGGAAGTCCCTGTGCCATCGGTCATGTGTTGCCGCACAGTCATCACAGCGCAGGTACAGTCGTTACCAGACCGACAGGAGCAATGCCGATGCTGTGCCCCGTGTGCAAGACCCAGACCCTGCAGATGGCCGAACGCCATGGCATCGAAATCGACTATTGTCCTGGCTGCCGAGGTGTGTGGCTGGATCGTGGCGAGCTGGACAAGATCATCGAACGTGCGGGCGCCGGTGCGGCCGTACCGCCGCCAGCGCCCGTGCAGGCTCAGCCGGCGTCCGCGCCGCCACCAGTGATGCACCGTGATACCCGCCACCTCGGCCAGCGCTACGAGGACAACCGTGGCCACGGCTACAAGAAAAAGAAGAAGGAGAGCTTCCTCTCCGAGTTGTTCGACTTCTAGGCGCTTCGCTCTCTGTAGAGTCGAGCCATGCTCGACTGGCTGTTGCCGCCAATAGTCGAGCATGGCTCGACTCTACAAAGACGTGATCACGGCCGCCGAAGGATGAACTCGCGGTCGTGGGTATCGCCCACGATGAAGTCGTACTCGCCAACCTTGCTGCAGCCATAGCGCGCGTAGAAGCGCTGCGCGCCGAAGTTTTCTTCCCATACGCCCACCCACAGGGTGCGGCGCTGCGGCTGGTCCAGCCACGCCATGAACGCGTCCATCATGCGTGCACCATGGCCGCCGTTCTGGTGCGCGGCCAGGATGTAGAACCGCTTCAGTTCGATGTCGCCTTCGCGTGCATCCGTGTGCGGCAGGGTGTTGGCACCGGCGGCCAGATAGCCGACCACGGCATCACCGTCCATCAGCAGCCAGATCGCGCTGCGTGGGTCGGACAGTTCGATGCGCTGCGGTTCGCTGCTGTAGTGCGCCTGCAGGAAATCGTGCAGCTCCTGCGGCGGATAGGAATCGCCCCAGGTTTCGTTGTAGGTGGCAATTGCGATGGCCGACAGCGCGTCGACATCGGCAAGGGTGGCGCGGCGGATCTGCAACGACATGGCGGTGCCTGCATTGGAACGTGGCGCAGTGTAGCCGGCCCCGGCGGCTGCCGGGGCTGGCCACTGCTCACGAACCGCTGCTCAGAACCACATGCGCACGCCCGCCACCCAACGCGTGTCGCGCGCGTGGTCACCGGCATAGTCGGCGGTGTCGCCAAACGTACGTTCGTGGCTGATGCCGATGTACGGCGCGAAGCGACGGCTGAACTCATAGCGCAGGCGCAGCCCGGCTTCGACCTTGTTCAGGCCACGGCCGATGCCGTACTCCTGCTCGTCCTTGGCCGCAACAGTAGCTTCCAGCAGCGGCTGCAGGATCAATCGGTTGGTCAACAGCACGTCGTACTCGACCTCGGCCTTGGCCAGCACCTGGCCGCCGGAGCCCATGTACAGCGTGGCCGAGCTTTCGAACTTGTACGGCGCCAGACCCTGGATGCCGATGGCCGCCCATGTGCGCGAGTCGGACGGGCGGAAGTCCTGGCGCACGCCGACCAGCACGTCCCACCACGGCGACACGCTGCGACCATACAGTGCTTCCAGTGACGACGATTCGGTGCGGCCGCGGCTGCGTTCGCCATCGGTGCGCAGCCACAGGCGGTTGATGTTGCCGCCGATCCAGCCGGTGGCTTCCCAGGCCTGGCCGTTGCTGCTCTTGCCATCCCAATGCTCAAGCCGGTCGATCAGCAGCAGGCTGTTGATCTCCGGCGCGTGTTCCATCGCGCCATGCGCGATCGGCGGGAAGGCGGCGGCGCGGTCGGCATCAGTCGGGACCGGGATCGGTTCGCGCGGTTCGGTGGGTGCAGGCGTGCCGTGGCCCATCGCCCCGTGGTCCATCTGCGAATGGTCCATCGCCGCTGGCTGCATCGCGCCATGGTCCATCTTCGAGTGGTCCATCGTGGAGTGGTCCATGCCGGCGTGATCCGCCGCACCCATGTCCATCTCCGAATGATCCATCTTTGAATGATCGACCGTTTCGGCCGGGGTCTTCGCGCTCTTCGCAGGCACGTTCATCGTGCCCATGTCATGGCCCGCGTGCGACTGCGCGAACACCGGCATTGCAGCAGCCAGGCCCAGCGCCAGCAGGCTGGGGGAAAGCAGTGAGCGGCTCATTCTTCGATCCTCACTTCGCGCATCATGCCCGCTTCCATGTGGTACAGCAGATGGCAGTGATAGGCCCAGCGGCCGAGCGCGTCGGCGCGCACTCGGTAGCTGCGGCGTGTACCGGGTGGCATGTCGATGGTGTGCTTGCGCACCTGGAATTCGCCTTGTGCGTTTTCCAGATCGCTCCACACGCCGTGCAGATGGATCGGGTGCTGCATCATGGTGTCGTTGACCAGCACGATGCGCATGCGCTCGCCGTAGTTCAGCCGCAGCGGCTCGGCGCTGGCGAACGGGATGCCGTCGAACGACCAGGAGAATTTCTCCATGTGGCCGGTCAGGTGCAGCTCGACTTCACGACTGGGCTCGCGGCCATCGGGGTCTTCGAACAGGCTGCGCATCGCGCTGTAGGTCAGGACCTTGCGGCCGTTGTCGCGCAGGCCGATGCCGGGGTCGTCCAGCTTCGGTTCGGTAGCCGAACTCTGCATGTCCACCAGCGGGTTGTTGCGCTCGCTGGGCGGGTGCTTTGGCGCCTTGCTGGCGGGATCACCGCCGCCATGCGCACCGTGGCCCATGCTGGCGCCACAGCCGCCTTCCATGCCCTTCATCGCGGTCATGTCGTGCCCGCCATGACCGCCACCGCCCATGTCATGCCCCATGTCGCTCATGGTCAGCAACGGGCGCGGGTCGCGTGCAGGGATCGGCGCCTGCAGGCCATGGCGTACCGCCAGCGTGCCGGCAGCGAAGCCGGTGCGGCCCATGTCCTGGCAGAAGATGGTAAATGCGTCCTGGCCGGTGGGCTCGACCAGCACATCGTAGGTTTCGGCGGGAGCGATGCGGAACTCATCGATGCTGACCGGATGGATGTACTGGCCATCGGCGGCGACCACGGTCATCTTCAGGCCGGGAATGCGCACATCGAAGTAGGTCATCGAGGCGCCATTGATGAAGCGCAGCAGTACCTTTTCCCCGCTGCGGAACAGCCCGGTCCAGTTGCCGGCTGGCGCCGTACCGTTCATCAGGTAGGTGTAGGTATGCGCGTTGATGTCGGAGATGTCGGTGGGCGTCATCCGCATCCGGCCCCACATGCCGCGGTCGGACAGCGCGGCCGACCAGCCGTCACGCTTCGCATCGCGCAGGAAGTCGGGCAGGGTGCGCTTGTAGTAGTTGTCGTGCTCGGCAAGCTTCTTCATGCGGCGGAACAACGCACCCGGGTCCATGTCGGTCCAGTCGGACAGCAGGATCACGTGCTCGCGGTCGTGGTGGTACGGCGCTGGCTCGGCCGGATCGATGATCAGTGCACCGTACAGGCCAGCCTGCTCCTGGAACATCGAATGGCTGTGGTACCAGTAGGTGCCCGACTGCTTCAGCTGGAAGTGGTAGTGGTAGGTGTCGCCGGGGCCGATGCCGTTGAAGCTCAGGCCGGGCACGCCGTCCATGTTGGCCGGCAGCAGGATGCCGTGCCAGTGGATCGAGGTCGGGTGGCGCTCCAGCGTGTTGCGCACGAACAGGTCCACGGTCTGGCCTTCGCGCCAGCGCAGGATCGGTGCCGGCAGCGATCCGTTGACGGTGATCGCCGGGCGGGTGCGGCCGGTGAAGTTGGCCAGCGATTCGCCGATGGCCAGTTCGATGCGGGTATCGCTGAGCACGGCCGGGGCGCCGGCCAGGCGAGGCGTGGCGCGGGCGGCGGCAAGCGCGCGCTGCGGCACGCCGACAGCGGCGATGCCGGCAACCACGCCACCGGCGGCCAGGCCCTGCACGAACAGGCGGCGTGACGGCATGGGCACAGCGCCCGGACCGGGGGGAATGCGGGTATTCATGGTGGTGACTCCAGACACGTAAAGGCGCCGGCAGGGGGCCGGCTACGGTGCGCAGGGCGCACGTTGCGTGTGGAATCAGCCGATGGGAGGGCGTGAGATGGGCGGCAGCGGCGGCGCCGGCCGGCCAGTGGACGGAATCGGCTGCGGCGCCAGCGACAGTGCCGGGCCCGCCAGGTACGGCAACGGCTGCACGACCAGCAGCGGGTGCTGGGCGCAACTGCGCACGCAGTCCTTGATCTGGCAGTGGGCGTCGTGGGCGGGGGCCTTGGCCTGCGGGGCCTCGTCGGCCTGCATGGCGGCGTGGTGGTGGCAGTCGGCATCGCCGCCATCAAGGGCGGCTACCGCGTGGGCCATCCGGCCCATTTCCTCGTGACCACTGGCCATGGCCGCGTTCAGCCCGTTGAGCAACAGGCTGAGCATGAGCACGACACGGAGCAGGGTCGAGGCGAGGGACATGGCGCTAATCTAGCCGCAAGCGGCCGTGGATGCACTTCCGGCTGAATGGGCGGTTCAAGGTTGGACCTGCACCAGTGTAGAGCCGGCCCACGCTCGGCTGCCGTTCACGCAGAAGCAGCCGAGCGTGGGCTCGGCTCTACAGGGGGACGAGCGCACGGTTGGCGATGGGGAGGCGCCTGGCCAGGCGCCCGGCCAGGCGCCCGGCGCTACCCCTCTTCGCGCACGATCTCGACCAGGCGCGGGCCGTAGCGGCTCAGCTTGGTGCCGCCGATGCCGCCGACCCGTGCCAGTTCATCCAGGCTGGTCGGGCGCTGCTCGGCGATGTTGCGCAGGGTGCTGTCGTGGAAGATCACGAAGGCCGGCACGTTCTGTTCGCGGGCCAGTTCGGCGCGCAGACCGCGCAGCGCGTTGAACAGCGCCAGATCCTGCGGCAGCACAGACAGGCCGGTGCGCTGCGCGCTGCGCTCGCGCCCGCTGGCGTTGCTGGCCGGGTCGCGGCGCATGCTGATCTGGCGGCGACCGGTCAGCACGTCGCGGCTGGCATCGGTCAGGCGCAGGCCACCGTGGCCCTCGCTGTCCACTTCCAGCAGGCTGGCGGCCACCAGCTGGCGGAACACGCTGCGCCAGGTGCGCGCATCCAGGTCGCGGCCGATCGCATAGGTACTGAGCTTGTCGTGGCCCTGCTGCTTTACCTTCTCGTTCTCGCTGCCGCGCAGAATGTCGATCAGGTGGCCGACGCCGAAGCGCTGGCCACTGCGGTAGACACAGCTCAGCGCCTTCTGCGCCGGAATGGTCGCATCCCACGAGGCCGGCGGCGTCAGGCAGTTGTCGCAGTTGCCGCAGGGCTGGGGATAGGTCTCGCCGAAACCGGCCAGCAGCACCTGGCGGCGGCATTGCATGGATTCGCAGTAGCCCAGCAGGTGGTCGAGCTTGCCCCGCTCCAGCTGCTTGCGTTCTTCGCCGGCCTCGGACTGCTCGATCATCTGCTTGAGCAGCACCACATCGCCCAGGCCGTAGCACAGCCAGGCTTCGGCGGCTTCGCCATCACGACCAGCGCGGCCGGTTTCCTGGTAGTAGCCTTCCATCGACTTGGGCAGGTCGGTATGCGCCACGAAGCGCACGTCCGGCTTGTCGATGCCCATGCCGAAGGCGATGGTGGCGCACATGACGATGCCGTCCTCGCGCAGGAAGCGGCGCTGGTTGTTCGCGCGCACTTCCGGCGGCAGGCCGGCGTGGTAGGGCAGGGCGTTGAAGCCCTGGCCGCACAGGAATTCAGCGGTCTCCTCGACCTTGCGCCGCGACATGCAGTAGACGATGCCGGCCTCGCCACGGTGGCCGCGCAGGAAATCGGTCAGCTGCTTGCGGGCGTTGTCCTTCTGCACCACGGTGTAGCGGATGTTGGGGCGGTCGAAGGAGCTGACGAAGTGGCGCGCTTCCTGCAGATCCAGACGCTCGGCGATCTCGCGCTGGGTCGGCGGGTCGGCGGTGGCGGTGAGCGCGATCCGCGGAATCTGCGGCCAGCGCTCGTGCAGCACGGTCAGCTGGCGGTATTCCGGGCGGAAGTCGTGGCCCCACTGCGACACGCAGTGTGCTTCGTCGATGGCGAACAGGGCAATCTGGCTGCGTGACAGCAGCGACAGGAAGCGGCCGGTCAGCAGCCGCTCGGGGGCGACATAGAGCATGTCCAGCTCGCCGGCCAGCAGCTCGCGTTCGACGCGGCCGGCGGTCTCGGCATCCAGGGTGGAATTCAGGTACTCGGCATGAACGCCGAGCTGGCGCAGGGCTTCGACCTGGTCCTGCATCAGCGCGATCAGCGGCGAGATGACGATGCCACATCCGTCACGCAGCAGGGCCGGCACCTGGTAGCACAGCGACTTGCCACCGCCGGTGGGCATCAGCACCAGGGCATCGTGACCGGCAGCGACATGCTCCACGATGTCCTGCTGCGGACCACGGAAATCGTCGTAACCAAAGACGCGTTGAAGCAGGTCGTGCGCGGGACGGGAAGCCATCCGGCTAGTTTACCCCGGCGGGGGAGTCGGCAGGGCTGCGCCCTGCACCCGCTGCAAGCCAGTGCAACGTCAAAGGCAACAGCCGGCTCTGGGGTGATTCGTGGTTTGGTGGGGCGGTGTCGGATTGCGGGGACGCCGCAAGTACGTCCCTGTAGGCTTGGCAGCCGCATCCATGCGGCTGACACCCCGCAATCCGACACCGCCCCACCTTCGACAGTTTCCCGCGGCCGTTGGTGGGTGTCGACCTTGGTCGACACATCTGTCAGATATCGACAAACAAAATGGGGTCAGATCCGTTTTCCTGCGGAAAACGGATCTGACCCCAATGGCTTTGCCGGCAGATCGCGGAAATCTGTCGAAGGCGGGGTGGGTCCGGTGGCAGGGGTGTCCGCGGCATGGATGCCGCGGCCAAGCCCCCAAGGACGGGTTTACGGCGTCCCCTGCCACCGGACCCACCCCGCCAACCCACAGGAAACCAGCTCTTGCTCTTGCTCTGGTAGTTGCTGTTGCTTCGGCCTCTGCGGGTGCAGGGCGTAGCCCTACCGAGACCCCCAAAACCCTTACTGGAGCAGGGAACGCAGCATCCAGGCGTACTTCTCGTGGGTCTGCAGCCGCTGGGTCATCAGATCCTCGGTCGGGGCATCGTCACCCTTGGCCGCCACGTCCAGCACTTCACGGGCCGTACGGCATACCGCTTCGTTGGCGACCACCAACTGGCGTACCATTTCACGCCAGTCCGCACTGTCGGTCAGGCCCGGTTCCTCGGCGATCGAGGTCAGCGCAGCAAATTCCCGGTAGGAGCCCGGGGCATTGAAGCCCAGCGCGCGGATGCGCTCGGCCACATCGTCCAGTGCCGCCCACTGCTCGGTGTACTGCGTCTCGAACATGGTGTGCAGCGAGTTGAACATCGACCCGGTCACGTTCCAGTGGAAGTTGTGCGTCTTCAGGTAGAGCGTGAACGCATCGGCCTGGAAGCGCGACAGACCGTCGGCGATCTTCTTGCGGTCGCCCTGGGTGATCCCGATATCGATGTTCGGCGCCGACGGTGCCGCCGCCGCAAGCTTCTGCTTGCCGGTCTTGGCCTTGGTCGTGCTCTTGGTCTTCGCCATGGGGTTCCTCCTTGTGGAATCGTTGGCCTTCACAATAAACCGGTCGTGATGACTGGTCGCTTTCAAAGTTTTGAACGAACCGATTGATGAACTCTATCGATAAAAATCCATCGCCCCGCCTGCGCCAACAGCGCGCCGCCATCGACGGCGCCATGAGCCGCGACCGGGGCCGTTTGCTGGGGATGCTCTCGCGTTGCCAGGCCAAGCCACAGGATGCGGCACTGGCCGCCACCTTCGAGCAGGCCTTGCAGGCGTCGGTGCAGCGCCGGCAGGTGCGGGCGCAGCAGCAGCCGTCCATTACTCTGGACCCGCAGCTGCCGATTGCGCGTGAAGCCGACGCCATCATCGGGCTGATCCGCGACCACCAGGTCGTGGTGATCGCTGGTGAAACCGGTTCGGGCAAGACCACCCAGCTGCCGAAACTGTGCCTGGCCGCCGGCCGTGGCCAGGCCGGCATGATCGGCTGCACCCAGCCGCGACGGATTGCCGCACGTGCGGTAGCCAGCCGTGTCGCACAGGAACTGCAGAGTGAACTGGGCCAGCTGGTGGGCTACCAGGTGCGCTTCAACGACAAGGTCAGCGAAGACAGCCGCATCAAGTTCATGACCGACGGCATCCTGCTGGCGGAGATTGCCAGCGACCGCTGGTTGTCGAACTACGACACGATCATCGTCGACGAGGCGCACGAGCGCAGCCTCAACATCGACTTCCTGCTGGGCTACCTGAAGCAGCTGCTGCGCAAGCGCCCCGACCTGAAGCTGATCGTCACTTCGGCCACCATCGACACCGGACGCTTCGCCCAGCATTTCGACAATGCGCCGGTGATCAGCGTTGAGGGCCGCACCTACCCGGTGGAGGTGCGCTACCGCGCGCTGGAAGGCGAGGGTGAAGACCAGGGCGAACGTACCGTCAACGATGCCATCGTGTCGGCTGTCGACGAGATTACCCGCCTGGATGCACGCGGCGACGTGCTGATCTTCCTGCCGGGCGAGCGCGAGATCCGCGATGCGCACCAGTCGCTGGAACGGCGAAAGTACCGCAACACCGAGGTACTGCCACTGTATGCGCGGCTGTCCAACCAGGACCAGGACCGGGTGTTCAATCCCGGGCCGAACCGGCGCATCGTGCTGGCCACCAATGTGGCGGAAACCTCGCTGACGGTGCCGCGCATCCGTTACGTGGTCGATCCGGGCCTTGCCCGCGTCAAGCGCTACAGCCCGCGCAACAAGCTGGACCGCCTGCACATCGAGCCGATCTCGCAGGCCAGCGCCAACCAGCGCAAGGGGCGCTGCGGCCGTATCGCCGAGGGCATCTGTTACCGCCTGTATGCTGAGGCCGATTTCCAGGCGCGGCCGGAGTTCACCGATCCGGAAATCCGCCGCTCCAGCCTGGCCGGGGTGATCCTGCGCATGCTGCAGTTGGGCCTGGGCCGCATCGAGGAGTTCCCGTTCCTGGAAGCACCGGACGAGCGCGCGGTTGCCGATGGCTGGCAGCAGCTGACCGAACTGGGGGCGATCGATGCCGAACGGCGCCTGACCACCATCGGCAAGCAGATGGCGCGCCTGCCGGTGGACGTGAAGCTGGCGCGCATGCTGGTGGCCGCGCAGGCCGCCGGCTGCCTGCGGCCGATGCTGGTGATCGCCTCGTTCCTGGGCATCCAGGATCCGCGCGAACGCCCGCCCGAGGCGCGCGGTGCGGCCGACAGCGCGCATGCGCAGTTTGCCGACGGCCGATCCGAGTTCGTCGGCGTGCTGCGCCTGTGGGATGCCTACCGGCAGGCACATGAAGACCTGACCCAGTCCAAGCTGCGCGACTGGTGTGGCCGTCATTTCCTCGGTTTCCTGCGCATGCGCGAATGGCGAGAGCTGCATCGCCAGCTGCGCCTGCTGTGCGAGGAGCTGGGCTGGAAGGAAGAGGCCAGCGAGGCGTCGATGGCACCGTTGCTGGCCGGCAGCAGTGCGCCGGCCCCGGCGCGTGATGACGCGGCCGCAGTAAAGGCCACCCGCGGCCAGTTGCATCGTGCCGCGCGCCTGGCCCGCGAAGGCAAGGCCGAGGCCGCACCGGCACCGGTGGCCGTGCGCGCGCAGAAGGAACAGGCGCCCGCCGGCGGCGGCTTCAGCGAACGTGTGCGTGGCGCTGCCTACCAGACCCTGCACCGTGCGTTGGTGGCGGGCCTGCCGACGCAGATCGGCCACCGCACCGAGAAGGGCGATTTCCAGGCGCCGCGCCAGCGCCGCTTCCTGCCGTTCCCCGGTTCGGCGCTGGCCAAGCGGCCACCGCCGTGGCTGCTGGTGGCCAACCTGCTGGATACGCAGAAGGTATGGGGCATGACCCTGGCCGCGATCGAGCCGGACTGGGTGATCGCCGAACTGCCGCACCTGCTGCTGCGCAAGCACTTCGACCCGCACTGGTCGCGCGCGCAGGGCCAGGTGCTGGCGTCCGAGCAGATCAGCCTGTTCGGCCTGGTGCTGGCACCGAAGAAACCGGTCCACTACGGCCGCATCGCGCCGGGCGAGGCGCATGACATCTTCGTGCGCCAGGCACTGGTGACCGGCGAGATCAATACCCGCGCCAGTTTCGTCGCCGACAACCAGAAGGTGCTGGAGGTCGCGCGCGAGGAAGAAGCCAAGCTGCGCCGCGCCGGCATCGTTGCCGACGAAGACTGGCAGGCACGCTGGTACCTGGACCGGGTGCCGCCGCAGATCCATTCGGCCTCCGGCCTGGATGCCTGGTGGAAGGGTCTTGCGCCGGAACAGCGCAAGACCCTGCACTGGTCGCTGGCCGACCTGTTGCCGGGCGAAGGCAGTGAGCAGGAGCGCTACCCGAAGTACCTCGCGCTGGGCCAGGCACGATTGCCGCTGCATTACCGCTTCGAGCCGGGTGCCGAGGATGACGGCGTAACCCTTGACGTACCGCTGCACCTGCTCAACGCATTGGATCCGGTGCAGCTGGGCTGGCTGGCGCCCGGCTTCGTTGCCGACAAGGCTGCGGCGCTGATTCGCAGCCTGCCCAAGGCGATGCGCCGCAACTACGTGCCGGCGCCGGACTTTGGTCGCGCGTTCTACGAGGCGTTCCCGCAACCCAGTGCCGATGCCATCACCGGCGAACTGGCGCGTTTCCTCTCACGCGCGACAGGCGCCACGGTGACCGCGCTCGATTTCGAGCCCGGCTCGATCGAACCGCACCTGCACATGAACCTGCGCCTGCGCGACGAGCAGGGCAGGGTGCTGGCCACCTCGCGCGACCTGGACGCATTGCGCGCGAAGTTCGGTGGGCGCGCGGGCGACGCCTTCGCTGCACGCGCCGGACGTGAAATGGCGGCTGATGGCCTGCGTACCTTCCCGGCCACGCCGATTCCGCTGCAGGTGCCCGGCGAAGCCGGCGTGCCGGCCTATCCTGCGCTGCTGGACGAGGGCGACAGCGTGGCGCTGCGCATCTTCGCTGATCGGCAGCAGGCGCAGGCGGCTCATCCGCTGGGTGTGCGCCGCCTGCTGGAGATCGCGCTGGCCGAGAAGATGAAGCAGGCACGCAAGCAGTTGCCGGTGGGTGCCAAGACGGGCCTGCTGTATGCGGCGATCGAATCGCAGGAACGCCTTCGTGGCGACCTGGTCGATGCGGCGATGAACGCCGTACTGGCTGAAGGCCTGGAAGACATACGCGACGCGGCGGCCTTCGAGCAGCGCCGCGAGCATGCGGCCAAGGCGCTGTTCGGTGAGGCCATGTCGCGGCTGAAGCTGGCCGAGACCATCCTGGCGCTGGTGGCCGAACTGAAGCCGATGCTGGAAGCGCCGCTGATGGGCTGGGCGCGCGGCAACCTGGACGACATGGAGGCGCAGCTGGCCGGGCTGATCCATCCAGGCTTCCTGCGCGATACACCGGCCGACGCATTGGCGCAGTATCCGCGCTATCTGAAAGCGATGATCCTGCGCACCGAGCGCGCCAAGCGTGATCCGCCGCGCGATCAGGCGCGCATGCTGGAACTGCATCCGTTCCTGGAAGCGCTGGAAGTGGCTGAGCAGCAGGGCCTGCGCGAGCACCCGCAATGGCAGGCGCTGCGCTGGGATCTGGAAGAGCTGCGGGTGTCGCTGTTCGCGCAGGAGCTGGGCGCGCGGACCGGCATCTCGGCGAAGAAGCTGGCGCAGCGGGTAGCCGCACTGCGCCAGGCGTGACTCCGATGATGTGATGACGTAGAGCCGAGCCCATGCTCGGCTGCTTTTTTGATGCCTCGTCATCTTCCCGTGCAGATCGCAGCCGAGCGTGGGCTCGGCTCTACACGATGGGCGTCGTTACTTGGTACGACGCACCTTCGGCTGGGTGTTCACACCGTCAACCTTCAGGTACCAGACGCCCATCACACCGGGCTTGATGCTGACGGCGGGCGACTGCCTGCGCACGCCTGCCAGGGTGGTTGCATCGATCTGCTCCCATTCCTGGCCGTTGTCCAGCACGTAGACGCGGCCCTTGCCGAACCCGCGGAACTCACCCTGCAGCACGCCGACGATCGGCTCACTGCTGCCGAAATCGAAGAAGCCGCGATTCTTCACGATCACTTCCTGGCGGCCTTCCTCGCGCGCCGATTCCCGTACCGCTGCAACTGCCTGGGTCGTGGCCGCCTCGACCTTGCCCTGCAGCCAGCGGTTGAGCGTGGCCAGTTCCTGCGCACTGAGCTTTTCCAGGCCAGCAGCCTTGAATTCGGCCGGTGACATCTGCTGCTGCAGGTCACCCTCTACCACGCGCTGGGCCAGCGCAGGCGCCGACAGGGACAGCAACAGTGCGGCACAAGCCAGCAGCCGTAGGCGGAAACGCGGGACGATCGGGGACATGACGGGACTCTCCTGGGTTTGCCCGCGAGTGTAGCGGCATGTCTTCATGCCGGGGGATGGTGGCCACGGTCATTGTCCCTGAACGGCGCCGGCGCTAGTGTAGAGGCCTCTGTCTTGCCTGCTTGATGCTGTGAACCGCGCTTCCGTCCCCGGCCTGGATGCCTTGTTGAACCGTCCCTCGGCAGCGGTGCTGCCTGCTCCGCTGCGCCAGGCCCTGCGCGAGCATTGGGAAGCGCCGGATTGCGACCACCAGATGCGTACCACCTGGTCGGTGCTGGGCGATACCCTCGATGCGCTGGCGATGCTCTCGGCCGACGAAGGCGCGGTGGTGGCCGCATTGCTGTTTGACCTGCCGGGCCTGCGTACCAGCCTGGACCAGCTGCCGCTGGGCAACCACAAGGCGGCGGTGATCGGCCTGCTCGACGGCCAGGATGCGGCCGACCCGGTGTGGGCACTGCACGCCGGCCGTGAGGCCGGACGCAACAGCGAGGGCCTGCGCCGGCTGCTGCTGGCGATCATCCGCGACCTGCGCGTGGTGCCGATCCTGCTGGCGCGCCAGCTCGCGAGGATGCGCGCGGCCGACAAGCTGGACGACGAGCAGCGCCGCGCGCTGGCCCAGCTGACCCGCGACATCCACGCGCCCCTGGCCAACCGCCTGGGCATCTGGCAGCTGAAGTGGGAGCTGGAGGACCTGGCGTTCCGCCACCTGGAGCCGGAGACCTACCGGCGCATTGCGCGGGAAGTCGACGAAACCCGCATCGCCCGCGAGCGCTACGTCGAGAATGTCAAGAAGGTGCTGTCGCGCGAGCTGGTTGCACAGGGCATCAAGGCCGAGGTCAGTGGCCGCCCGAAGCACATCTACAGCATCTGGCGGAAGATGCAGAAGAAGCGGCTGGCGTTCGACCAGCTGTACGACATCCGTGCGGTGCGGGTAATGGTCGACGATGTCGCCGCCTGCTATGCCGCGCTGGGCGTGGTGCATGCACTGTGGGCACCGGTGCCGAGCGAGTTCGACGATTACATCGCCCGGCCCAAGGCCAACGACTATCGCTCGCTGCATACCGCCGTGGTTGGTCCGGAAGGGCGCACCATTGAAGTGCAGATCCGTACCCACGAGATGCATTCGCAGGCCGAGCTGGGCGTGGCCGCGCACTGGAAGTACAAGGAAGGCGGCAAGGGCGCGGAGAAGTCCTTCGACCGCAAGATCACCTGGATGCGCCAGCTGCTGGAGCAGGCCCAGGACGGGCAGGGCAACGAACTGGCCGGGGCGCTCGATGCCGAACTGACCGAGGACCGGGTCTATGCGCTGAGCCCGAAGGACGAGGTGCTGGACCTGCCGCAGGGCGCCACGCCGCTCGATTTCGCCTATCAGGTGCACACCATGGTTGGCCACCGCTGCCGTGGCGCGAAGGTCAATGGCCGCATCGTACCGCTGACTTACCGTCTGCGCAGTGGCGACCGGGTCGAGATACTGACCGGCAAGGAGGCCGACCCGCGCCGCGACTGGCTGATGCCGGCCAACGGCTTCCTGGCCAGCAACCGTTCGCGCGAGAAGGTGCGCAGCTGGTTCCACAAGCTGGACCGCGCGCGCAACGTGCAGGCCGGGCGCGAACTGCTCGAGCGCGAGCTGAAGCGCCTGGGGCTGCAGCACTCGGACCTGGCCATCGCGGCGAAGAAGTTCCATGCCGACAGCGTTGACGACCTCTACATCCAGGTGGCGCTGGGCGATACCGGGCCGAACCAGGTCAGCCGTGCCCTGCTGGAAGCCGAACGTGCAGCAAGCCAACCGGCGCCCGCGCCGAGCCTGCCGCGGCCGACCGCGCGCCGCGAGAACCTGGGCAAGTCCAAGTTCACCGTACAGGGCGTGGGCAACCTGCTGGTGCAACTGGCGCGCTGCTGCCAGCCGGTGGCCGGCGAACCCATCGTCGGCTACCTGACCCGTAGCCGCGGTGTTACCGTGCATCGTGCAGACTGCGCTGCGCTGGCCCGTCTGGCGGCCACCAGCCCGCAGCGCATCCTGCCGGTGGAGTGGGGCCAGGCCGGGGGCGGCTACGAGGTGGACGTCGTGGTCGATGCGGTCGATCGCCGCTGGCTGCTGAAGGACATCACCAACCTGATCGCCCAGGAAGACGCCTACGTGCTGGACATCCACAGTGACAACGTGCGCAACAGTGGCCGTGCCCACCTGCGCCTGCGGCTGAAGGTGAGTGACTACGGCCAGCTGTCGACCCTGCTGGGCAAGCTGGACGCGCTGCCCGGCGTGAGCGAGGCGCGTCGCCTCGGCTGAGCTTCACGCTGCCCCGGCTACCCTGCACGCATGGAACGCGAGCCCCCGCATCGCCCGCATGGCGCTGAACTTCCTGCGCTGGACCGCGTCCGCCGCGAAGGCCGTTGGTGGTGGCTGCAGGCACGCCACGCGCGCCGGGTGTGGCGCTGGGCGCTGGTCGCGGCGCTGGCGGTGTTTGTGCTGCTGGTGCTGCTGCGCAAGCCGCTGGCCGACTGGTTCTGGGATGAGCCTCGGATCGAGCAGCTGCTGGCCGAAGGTGATGGCGCACTGGCGGCCGGGCGGCTGAGTGCCGCCGATGGCAGTGGTGCGCGCGAGCGCTACCAGGCCGTGCTGGCGCTGGATGGAGATCGTCCGCAGGCCCGCGAAGGCCTGGCCCGTACCGGCGCGGCGGCCCTGCAGCAGGCCCGCGAAAAGATGCAGGCCAACGATCTCGACGGCAGCGCGCAGGCGCTGGCACTGGCCCGGGAACTGCAGGTACCACAGGGCGAGGCGGACGCCGTGGCGCGCCAGCTGCGGGCCCGGCGCAGCGCAGGTGCCGGCATCGGTGCACTGCTGGCGCAGGCACGCAACGCCTTCGCTGCGGGCCGGCTGGATGAAGGTGACAGCAGCGCGCTGCCCCTGTTCCAGCGCATCCTGTCGCTGCAGCCGGACAATCTGCCGGCGCTGGAAGGTCGCGAAGATGCACTGAGCGATCTGCTGCAGCAGGCGCGCGCGCTGGCGGGACGCGGCGAGCTGGCCGAGGCCGCCGCACTACTGCAGCGTGCGCGCCAGTTCGATGCCGGCCATGCTGATCTGCCCGCCAGCCAGGAAGCATTGGCGCAGGCCGTCGAGCGGCGCCTGCGCCAGGCCCAGCGCGCCCTGCAGCGCGGGCAGCTGGAGTCCGCAGCAAAGGGATTTCTCGCCGTTCTGGCAGTGGCGGCCGATGATGCCAGCGCCCAGCGCGGCCGTGAACAGACGTTGCAGGCGGTGCTGGCACGCAGCCAGACGCAGGCCGACGACTTCCGGTTCGAGGCGGCGCGGGCCGATGCCGCGCTGGCGGAGGAGCTGGGCGCTTCGCCGGCCGCGCAACAGCAGCTCGCGCAACGCCTGCAGCGCGCACAACAGGCGCAGAAGGCGCTGCAGCAGCCGGCGGGCAGCAACACGCAGCGCGAGCGCCAACTGCGCGACCACCTGCGCAGCATCGAGCGCGCCGAACGTTCCGGGCAATGGATCAGTCCCCCCGGCCACAGTGCATTCGACGCATTGCGCGAAGCGCAGTCACTGGCGCCGCGCGATGCACGGGTGAAGGCTGCTGCGGCGCGGCTGCTGCCCGCCAGTCGCGGCTGCTTCGACGACAACCTCCGGCAGAACCGCGTACAGGCGGCAGGGGCCTGCCTGCAGGCGTGGCAGACCCTGTCGCCGACTGCGGCCGGGCTCCCCTCGGCACGCCTGCGCCTGGCCCAGCGCTGGCTGGCCATCGGCAGCGAGCGACTCGGCAGCGGCGACCTGGCTTTCGCAGCGCATGCCGCCGAACAAGCCCGCTTGCTGCAACCGGACCTGGCCGAGCTGCCGGCGTTCGAAGAGCGCCTGCGCCGTGCCGGCGGTCTCCCTGATTAGGTGAAAAACACCCGCTGCACGGTTGCGCGCGCAGCGTCGAGGGAGAAGTGCTCTGCGATGTTGGCCAGGCCGGCTTCGGACAGTTGCCGCCACAGCTGCGGATCCTGGTACAGGCGGACCACCGCATCGGCGAAGCCGGCCGCATCATCGGCCACCAGCACGTCCTCGCCCGGGCGCAGGTGCATCCCTTCCACCGCGCAGGGGGTACCTACCACCGGCTGGCCATGGGCCATGCTCAGGTTGATCTTGCCTTTCACGCCGGCACCGAAACGTAGTGGCGCGATGGAAATGCGTGCGCCATCCATGTAGGGAGTGATGTCCTCGACGAAGCCGTGCATCTGCACGCCGGGCTGGCGCGCGGCCAGGGCCAGCAGGGATTCCGGCGCGGCAGCGCCGATGCAGTGCAGGCGCACATCGGGCAGGCGGGCGCGGATGCCGGCGAAGACTTCGCCGATGAACCATTCCATCGCGTCCAGGTTCGGCGGGTGGCGGAAGCCGCCGACGAACACCAGGTCATGACGCTGCTCGAACGGTTTGCCGGCACCGGCGATGTCATGGAGGTTGGAGATCAGCTCCACCCGCACCGTTGGCGCGTCGGCCTGCAGCTGCTCGCGCTCGGCGGAACTGACCAGCACGGTGACGTCGCACTGCTCCATCACCGCCAGTTCGCTGGCGCGGGTACGCTCGGCAGCGCGCAGCAGTCCCGCATCGCCGGCCACTTCGGCACCACGACGTTCGCGCAGGTAGTGCAGGTCCACCGTGTCGAACACGGTGCGCGCCTGCGGCGCATAGCGCTTCAGCAGCGGCAGGCACTCGTGGGCAACATGGTGGCGGACCAGCAGCGCTACGTGGAAGCGTCCACCATGCGTGCGCAGCCAGCTGGCGACGCCATCGAGGAACGGTGCATACCAGACTTCCACACCCATCCGCTGCAGCGCGTCGGTGGCGGCGCCGCCGTGTTCGCGACGGGTGGGAACGAACACCACATGGGCCCCGCCCTGCAGCAGGAGGCGGATCAGGTTCACCTGGCGCAGCGACGCGGAATCGCGATCCGGCTGCGGCACAGCCTCGTCCAGGATCAGCACCTGGCGCCGGCCACGCAGCAGCAGCGCCGGTGACGGCACTTCGCCCACCGCCGGGCGGCGGGCCAGCTCGGTGGCCCAGCGGTCGGCGAAGATGGCCTGGTTGCGCACCTGGTAGGCCTTCACGCCGCTGCCGGTGTCGGTGCCGTTGCTGGTGCCTTCGTCATGGACCACCCGGCTGGCCGGCTGAACCAGGACGCGCAGGCCCTGCGCACGCACGCGGAAGGCCAGGTCGGTGTCCTCGTAGTAGGCCGGCTTGTAGCGGGTATCGAAGCCGCCCAGCTGTCGCCAGAGGTCGCGCGGCAGCATCAGCGCTGCGCCGGAGCAGTAGTCGACGTCGCGCAGGCTGGCAAAACGCGGGTCGTCCGCTGCCTCGAAACGGCCGTAACTCCACCCACTGCCATCAGCGAAAATCACCCCGCCCGATTCCTGCAGCCGGCCGTCCGGGTAGAGCAGCTGGCTACCGACCAGGCCGGCGCCGGGCGTGCTGGAGAACGTGTCCAGCAGCGCGTCGAGCCAGCCCGGCTGCGGCACCGTATCGTTGTTGAGCAGCACCACGTAGCGACCGCGTGCGCGCGATACGCCATCGTTGCAGGCCTCGATGAAGCCGCCGTTGTACTCGCGCACTTCATAGCGCAGTCCGGCAACCTGCGGCATCCACTGCACGGTGGCGTCGGTGCTGCCGTCATCCACTACCAGGATCTCGCACGTGGCCTGCGGTGGATGCGCCGCCAAGGCGCGCAGGCAGGCCAGGGTGTGATCGACGTGGTTGTAGACGGGGATGACAATGCTCGCTTCCGGTGTTTCGCTGAACGGCACCGTGAAGGGAGCGAACTCCTGTGCCGGCGGCAGGAACAGCGGCGTGCGTGGCGCGGGCACGGCGCGCTGGGCATGCACGCGGATGCGCTGCCAGGTCGCCCGCCAGCCACGGGTACGCAGGCTGGCCAGGCTCCGGCGGGCCAGGCCCGACAGGCGGTTGATCAGGTATCGGATCTCGGCCAGGGACATCGCCATCCGGTTGCAACTCCAGCTTAAGCAGGGGAACCCGGGAGAATTCGCCAGCCGCAGCGGCTGGGGTAGACTCGCCAGACTCTACATTCTCGCATTCCCGTGCCCCGACGCTACGATTCCGACGACATCGACGATTTCGACGACGACGACCAGCAGGACAACGGCCCGCTGTGGCGGCGCCGGCTGATCACCTGGAGCATGGCTGCGGTCGCGTTGGGATTGGGTTTCCTCATTCCCTATACGCTGTACCTGAACCAGCAGGTGACCCAACGTTTCGGCGAGCTGCGCTGGCAGATCCCGACGCGGGTGTATGCGCGGCCGCTGGTGCTCACTCCCGGCAAGGCGATGGATGCGTCCACGCTGAAGACCGAGCTGGCCGCCTCCGCCTACCGGGATGATGGCCAGGGCAAGGAGCCGGCCACCTATGCGGTGAATGGCGGGCGCTTTGTCATCTCCAGCCGCGGCTACAACGACGTCGATGGCCGGGTTGCCCCGCGTCGGCTCGAGTTGTCGCTGGCCGATGGTGCGGTCGCCTCGCTGCGCGATGCCGACAGCCGCAAGGCCCTGAAGGCGGCGCGGCTGGATCCGGCGCGTATCGCCACCCTGTACGGCCAGAAGCAGGAAGAACGCCGCCTGATCCGCATGGACGAGGCGCCGGACCTGCTGGTGACCGGCCTGCAGGCAGTGGAGGACAAGGACTTCAACCGCCACCACGGCATCGACCTGTCCGGTATCGCGCGCGCGGTGTGGGTGACCATCCGCTCCGGTGGCCAGAGCCGTCAGGGCGCTTCCACGCTGACCCAGCAGCTGGCCCGCAGCGGCCTGCTCGGCATCGGCAAGGAACAGACGCTCACCCGCAAATTCAACGAAGTGCTCTACGCCCTGATCATGGAAGCGCGCTATGACAAGCGCACCATCTTCGAGGCCTATCTCAACCAGGTGTACCTGGGCCAGCGCGGCAGCCAGGCGATCCATGGCATGTCGTCCGGTGCCGAGTTCTGGTTCGGCCGTGACCTGCAGTCGCTGGAGACCGAGCAGATCGCGCTGCTGATCGGCCTGGTCAAGGGCCCGTCCTTCTACGACCCGCGGCGCAATCCGGAACGTGCGTTGGACCGTCGCAACTTCGTGCTGGGCAAACTGCACGAAGCCACGCTGATCGACGACGCCGAGTACCAGCGCGCACTGAAGGCCCCCTTGGGCGTGCCGAAGACGCCGGGACTGGTGGCGGCCAACCGCTTCCCCGCCTATGTTGACCTGGTCCGTCGCCAGCTCGGCCATGACTACCCGGAATCTGCCCTGCAGGGCGCTGGCCTGAGCGTCATGACCGGCATGTCGCCGTCCGCGCAGGCCTATGCCGAAGGCGCGGTGACCCGCACCATCAAGTCGCTGGAAAGCAAGCGCCGGCCCGAACTGCAGGCCGGCATGGTGCTGACCGACGTGCACAACGGTGACGTGCTGGCGGTGATCGGCAGCCGTGAAGTGTCCGAGGTCGGCTTCAACCGCGCGATCGAGGCGCAGCGTCCGGTCGGTTCGCTGCTCAAGCCATTCGTGTACCTGCTCGCGCTGGCGCAGCCGGACCGTTACTCGCTGGCCAGCTGGGTCGACGATTCACCGGTGACGGTGCAGCTCGGCCGCGGCCGCAACTGGAGCCCGGGCAATGCGGACAACCGCAGCCACGGCACGGTGCGCCTGATCGACGCGCTGGCACACTCCTACAACCAGGCCACGGTGCGCGTGGGCATGCAGGTCGGTCCCGAGCGCGTGACCCAGCTGATCCATGTGCTGGCGGGCATCAAGGCCGAGGCCAATCCGGCGGTGATCCTTGGCTCGACCGACCAGAGCCCGTACGCGATGGCACAGCTGTACCAGTTCCTCGCCTCGGGCGGTGAGATCCAGCCGCTGCACGCGGTGCGTGGCGTGCTCGATCCGCAGGGCAAGCTGCTCAAGCGCTACGACAAGACCCCGGCGCCGGCACAGGAAGGCGATTCAATTGCCGCCAACCTGATCAGCGTCGGCCTGCAGCAGGTGGTCTCCAGTGGTACCGCGCAGCGGCTCAATGCCGATGGCCTCGGCCGCCTGCAGCCGGCCGGCAAGACCGGCACCACCAACGATGGCCGTGACAGCTGGTATGCCGGCTACACCGGCGATCATCTGGCGGTGATCTGGATCGGCAACGACCAGAACCAGCAGGCCGGCCTGTATGGCGCTACCGGCGCGATGCGGGTCTGGTCGGGCATCTTCCAGCGCCTGCCGAGTGCGCCATTGCGGGTCAGCAACAAAGGCCTGGACTGGCAGTCGGTCGCGGCCACGGGTCTGAACACAACCGATGAAGGCTGCCCGGGCGCACGCCGCTTCCCGTTCGTGGTGGGCTATGCACCGGCGTATGCGCCGTGCGCGCCGGCAGTGCCGCCGGGCGAGCCGGGCGAAGCTGAAGGGGAGGGCGGTGGCTGGCGTAGCTGGTTCGGCCTGGACCGCAAGCCGGAAGCGCCCGCCGAACCTGCCGCAGCGCCCGCCGCCGCTACTCCTCCCCCGAGCCGATGAAGCCGATGAACATGCGATCCCTGCTGCAGCCCCTGGCCCTGACCGGCCTCAGCCTGGCCCTGGCCGCCTGTGTGACCAGCGCGCCGCCGGTGGTCAAGCCAGTCGATACCACTACGCCGGCACAGCGCCTGGCGGCAGTCGATGCGGCCGCAGGTCCCGACGACAAGGAGCTGTCGGTGCAGCCGCTGCGTGATTCGCAGGTGGAAGACCTGCGGGTGACCGCGCAGGCGCAGCGGCAGGCGAACGACCTGGCCGGTGCCGCCAGCAGCTTGGACCATGCGCTGGAAATCGTGGCCAGCGACCCGGCGGTGCTGCAGGAGCGTGCCGAACTGGCACTGCTGCAGGGGCAGTGGGAACAGGCGCAGACGTTCGCGCGCAAGGCGGTGGATCTGGGCTCGAAGACGGGGCCGCTGTGCCGCCGGCACTGGGCGACGATCGAACAGTCACGCCTGGCGCGTGGCGAGAAGGAGAATGCGGTGTCGGCGCATGCGCAGATTGAAGGTTGCACGGTGCCGGGGATCAAGCGGTACTGAGGTATTCCACTCCACCGGGCGCTGCCCCCTCTGCGGCGCGCGCACTGATGGATGCGGGTGATGGGCCGGTTGGGTGGGGCGTGCAGGACACGCCGTAAACCCATCCATGAAGTGACCCCCGGGAGTTGGACGCCAGATCCAACCCCGAGGAATACATGCACAGATACGACGCTCGTTTCAAACTGCAGGTCGCCAAAGAGGCCTGCAAGACCTCCACATCAGTCAAAGCCGTTGCTCG